>CAVVWM010000001.1:0-183238 GCA_963751955.1 uncultured Acidimicrobiales bacterium
TGAAGAAAAACATCTCCTACACCACCTACCGTGATCTCAGCGAGAAGCCCGAGGTGATCGCCCTCATCCAGAAAGAGGTCGATCGCACAAATGAGAAGTTTGCACGGGTCGAGGGGATCAAGAAGTTCCAACTTCTCCCCAAGGAACTTGATCACGAGGATGGGGAGATGACAGCAACCATGAAGATAAAGCGGTCATCTATGGAAGAACTCTTTGCCGATCTCGTGGAGGCGATGTACTGATGCTGTTCTTTGCCCAGGCCACTGCGCTGGCCACGTTCACGGGTGCGATCACCCGTGCGATTGCGCTCGGCTGCATCTACGCAGTTGTTGCCCTCGGCTTCGTCATCGTGTTCAAGGCCACGCAGGTGCTCAACTTCGCTCACGGCGGAATCGCCGTGGCCGGTGCCCTGTTCCTGTCGATCATGGTGAACGATGGAGGGTGGCCGCTGATCCCGGGATCCAATCCTTTCGTCGGCGATGAGCCCCCGGGTCTGTTGGTGTGGCTGCTCATGCTTGCGATAGCAATGGCGTTGACAGCCGTGTTCGCCATGTTCCTCGAACGAGTTGCCATCCGACCGATGGTCGGCCAGCCTCTGTTTTCCCTGGCAATCATCACCCTCGGTCTGGAGATCGCAATCTCGGCGTTCAACCGCGATGCGGTGAACACCCCGAACGCCCGGGCCCTCCAGATTCCCTGGGGAACTGATTTCTGGGAGATCTTCGGAGCGAACGTCAACCACAGTTATCTGGCGGCAGTCGTAGCGGCAGCGTTTGCATTCGGCGTCGTGTTCTTCTTCTACCGGTCCCGCCTCGGAGTTGCAATGCGGGCGGTGGCCTTCGATCAAGAAGCCGCAATGGCTCAGGGCATCAACGTTGGCCGGGTCTTCCAGATCGCATGGGGCATCGGAGGAGCGCTCGCCTGCCTCGGAGCTGTGATCTATGCGATGGCGCCGTTCGGTCCACAAGGTTCGGTGTCATCGGACCTTCACCCCGTTCTTGCGTTTCGTGCGCTTCCGGTGATCATCCTCGGCGGTCTTGATTCGGTTACCGGCGCGCTGATCGGTGGGCTCGTCATCGGCGGTGCCGAAGTGCTGGCGGGTCAGTACCTGTCGTCCTACACCAGCGTCCTCGGAGTGGGGTATCAGACCATCGTTCCCTACCTCATCATGCTGGCGGTTCTGCTGGTCCGGCCCTACGGGCTGTTCGGCACCGAAGAAATCCGGAGGGTCTGACCATGGCATTCAATCGACCGCTCCTCCGTACCTCCTATGAGCAAGATGCAGCCATCCTCCCCACGGCCTTCCAGAAGGGGGCTATGGGACTCGGTGGCCTCGTCGTCTCTTGATGGGCTTGGATTTCCCTGTGCTCGGGGCGATTCCCCGGTTCTTCTTCGGCACCACCTGGCTTGTGCCGTTCAACACCATGTTGATCTTTTGCGTCGCCGCCCTGGGAATCAACATCCTGGTCGGCGTCACGGGCCAGGTGAGCCTGGGACACAGCTTCTTCATGGGCGTCGGAGCTTACACCGCGGTCGTTCTCGGGGGCGACGGAGCTGGCGGAATGGCGTGCGTGCCCTTCCATGAACAGCTTGGCTTGCTGGAGAATACCACCCGCTGCGGTCTGGCCCTGCCCGATCTGGATCTGGCTACCAGCCTCAGCCATCGTTGCAGCCCTCACTGGCATCCTTGTGTCGCCGGTCGCGGTTCGAGTCCGGGGCCTGTACCTGGCCATCGTCACCGTGGGCCTGGTGTTCATTGGTCAACATGTCGCCGTCATGCTTCCCGAATACGCCGGCGATGCCGAATCCGGTCGCCGTTGGCCTCCACTGGAGTTCCGCTCTGGCGTCGAACCGAAGCAAACGAAGACAACCCACTCGTCGACTTCAGTAACGACGGTACGTGGTTCGGCTTTCTAGACCTCTCCGACTCACAGAAGACGTTCTTCTTCCTGTTCGTAATCGTCGTGGTTGCGACGCTCCTGGCAAAGAACCTCATGCGTACCCGCACCGGACGAGCCCTTCAGGCGATTCGCGACCGAGATGTTGCCGCCGAAGTGATGGGTGTTCCCGAGCGTGAGTACAAGCGTCTCGGGTTTGCCATCAGCTCTGCCTACGCCGGGGTTGGAGGGGCACTATTCGCTGTCAATCTGTCTCGTGTCGGTCCACCCGAATGGAACCTGCTGCTGGCCGTGGACTTCATTGCCATCCTGCTCATCGGTGGTGCCGGCACGATTGCGGGAACGCTCATGGGTACCTTCTTCGTGGAGCTACTCCCCGACATGGTGGAGCGGTTCACCGAGTCCCAGTCCGAAGCTGCCGAGGGCGGCGGCGTGGGCGGGGGAATTGCACGTCTACTGCTCACCGACGGTTCGCCGAACGACTTCGGTGCAATCGCGACGTCGGCTCAGGCATTCGGCTGGCCGCTGCCGGTACCACTGTGGAACTTCGTTATCTTCGGCGTTCTGATCGTTGTATTCCTCATCGCCGAGCCACTTGGGCCTGTTCGGCATATGGTTGAGGATTCGTAACTATTGGAAGGGATGGCCCTTCAGTTACTAGTTCGCTGTTGTACAAACAGTTATCTGCGAGACCTTGCGGTCTCGCAGCCAAGTCGCATCTCAGTTCCCCTACTGTGACGTGAAACCAAACCTGGGGAGGAAACCAACAATTATGAGTACATGGAAGCGTTTACTAGCGCTGCTGTTTGCGTTCAGCCTCGTGGCTGCAGCGTGCGGCGGCAGCGATGAAGCGGGAGATGATGGATCAACATCTGACGACTCCGCTTCGAGCGACGATTCAGCATCGGCCGACGATGACGGAACGACGGAAGACGACGATGGCGACGACGGCGAGGCTCCGGCCGAGCTCGAGTCACCGGCGCCGGTGTCACCGACGAGGTGATTCGCGTCGGGCTCAGCCCCGACCTGTCCGGTCGTTTCGCCGGCTTGACCACTCCCTATCACCGAGGCACAGAAGGTCTTCTGGGAGAAGGTCAACGCTGAAGGTGGAATCGCCGGTCGTCAGATCGAACTGGTGATCATCGATAACGCCTACGACGTCACCAAGAACATCGAGAACTACGCCGTGCTGTCCCAGGAAGGACCTGAAGGTGTCGTGATGATCAGCGAAGTCGACCGGTTCGCCCCACACCTCGGCTATCGCCGCCGATGCTGACGACGACGACATGGTTGTCGTCCCGCTGAGCTGGTACTCCGGCTGGGCCGACCCCGACTTCGGTGGCGCCATCTTCGAGGCTTACGCCAACTACTGCATCGAGTCGATGAACGGTGTTGAGTTCCTCAAGGACAAGGTCGAAGCAAACGGCGACACACCCAAGCTGGCAGTCATCGGCTACCCCGGTGAGTACGGACAGGACGGATCGGTCGGTGCCAAGCTTGCCGCCGAGGCACTCGGTATCGAGATCGTATTCGACGGTGAGGGACAGATACCTCCCGGGCCAGGATCAGACTGGCGTGATCAGCCAGCTCGTCGGCTCGGGCGCCAACATGGTGTGGGTGACGGCGGGACCAGCCGACCTCGGCGCCATCTTCGGCGGTGCGGTTGCGCAGGGCTTCGACGCCTTCTGGAGCGGAAACAGCCCGTCCTACAGCCCAGCCCTTCTGGGTGGCGACCTCGGCCCCGGCTCTCGACCAGTTCTACACCCACTCCACCTACACCACACTGTGGGACTCCAACGACTCTGTCGGCATGGTCGACATGATCGCCACCATGACCGCCGACGCGTCCCGACGATCTGCATTCAGGACGTATACGTCTGGGGCTGGACCAAGGGTATATTCGCAAAGTCCGTGCTCGATCAGGCTGTGGCGAACGGCGACATCACCCGGGCCGGCGTCCGTCAGGCCGCCTCCGAGGTCACAGGTCGACTTCCAGGGTCTCGCTCCCGACCAGAACTGGACGGGCGATCCGAACGACTTCATCGTTCGGGAGACCTACATGTACGACGTCGATCTGTCGGCTTTCAACCAGGTTTCGATGGCCGACTATGCGGCACTCGATGACAAGAGCACCGCTGGCACTGGCTCGTCGCTGATCGGAGGGCTACGGACCGTTCGTTTCGGCACCGGCTGCAGCGTTCGAATTCACCGAGCCGTGCTTCGTTTCAGCGGAGTCCTGATGTAGTTCGCTGAAGACCGGGTCCGCTCTTTGCGGGCGGGTCCGGTCTCCGGCGTGTTGCATAAGGGGAAGAGGGCTTAGATGCTCGAGATTTCTAATCTGGAAGTTGTCTACAACGACGTCATTCTGGTGTTGCGGGGTTGTCGATTCCTGTGCCCGACGGGTCGGTTGTGGCATTGCTGGGCTCGAACGGTGCCGGGAAGACCACCACGGCTCGAGCCGTCACCGGGCTTCTCGGCGTTCACGAAGGTGATGTCACGAAGGGTTCGATCACGTGGAAGGGTGAGGACATCACGCACTCTGATCCTGCCAGCATCGTGAAGTCTGGCATCTCCCAGGTGATGGAAGGTCGCCGTTGCTTCGGCGAACTCACGGTCGATGAGAACCTTGCGACCGGAGCGTTCACCAACCGGGCCAATCAGAAGGAGAGCTACGACCGGGTGATGCACCTGTTCCCTCGCCTGGGCGAGCGGCGTGATCAGTTGGCCGGCTACATGTCAGGTGGCGAGCAACAGATGCTGGCGATCGGGCGAGCGCTCATGAGCGGCCCGGAGTTGCTCATTCTCGACGAGCCATCGTTGGGTCTGGCGCCGCTGCTGGTGCAGCAGGTTCGCGACGTGATCAAGGAGATCAACGAGATCGGCACGTCGATCCTGCTGATCGAACAGAACGCGATGATGGCGCTGTCCATCGCCAACACCGGCTACATCATGGAGAACGGCAAGATCGTGATGGACGGCGACGCCCAGAAACTCCTCGGCGACGAGGATGTGAAGGAGTTCTACCTCGGCCTCCACGGCGGCGATGACGACGAGCACCTCGACGGGGGTCGGAAGTCCTTCAAGAACGTCAAACACTACAAGCGCAAGAAGAAGTGGGCATCATGAGCAACCAAACCGTTGTCGGCGGACCTCTACTCGAGGTTGAGGACATCACGCTTCGCTTCGGCGGTGTCACCGCCATCGACGGTGTTGGCTTTCACGTCAACCCCGAAGAGCTCTTCGCCATCATCGGCCCCAACGGCGCCGGGAAGACATCGGTCTTCAACTCGATCTCCCAGGTCTACAAGCCCCAGGAGGGCGACATCCGGTGGAAGGGCAAATCGATCATGGGATACCGACCCGACGCCGTCGCGCGGCTCGGAATCGCCCGCACCTTCCAGAACATCGCCCTGTTCGGCAACATGACCGTGATCGACAACATTCTCACCGGTCGCCACATCCAGATGAAGGAATCGTGGTTTGCCGGGATGAAGTGGTTCGGCGCAGCCAAGAAAGAAGAGATGGCCAACCGGGAACGGGTAGAGGACATCATCGACTTTCTGGAGATCCAGCCACACCGGAAGATGCCGGTAGCACTGCTGCCCTACGGAATTCAGAAACGGGTCGAGCTCGGTCGAGCTCTGGCGATGGATCCCGATCTGTTGCTGCTCGATGAGCCCGTCGCGGGTATGAACCTCGAAGAAACCGAGGACATGGCTCGGTTCATCCTCGACATCCGCTCCGAGCTCGGCATCTCCATGGTCCTGGTCGAACACGATATGGGTCTGGTCATGGACATCGCCGACCGGATCCTGGTGGTTGATTTCGGCAAGCCGATCGGCACCGGCCTGCCTGAAGAAGTGCAGGCCAATCCCGACGTGATTGCTGCCTACCTCGGCGAGGACTTCACCGCCGATTCCGGCTCCGGATCCGCCTTCACCTAACCCCCACCTACCCCGGTCTTTGCGGCTGAAATTTCGTGGGTGGCCCACAATCTTTGTGGGCCAGCGACGTTAGAACCGCACCTTTGTGGTGACCGACGGAATTAGGACGGCCGCCGATCGACGGTACGTCGTTCGATCCAGAATCGGTAACGGATCGGTTCGAGCATCACGCGGCGTTCGGCCTCGGCGTAGGCCTGACGGGAGGAATCCATGACGAATCCGGCTTCGAGCCGGTTTTGATCTGCTGTGAATTCGAGGACTATCAGGCCCATGTTTCGGAGCCTCTGGCGCTGAGCGCGATCTTTGTTTGTCTGACGCCGACGCGAGCCGTGGTAGGTGAAGCCGTCGAGGAAGGCGACGAGGGGTACGTCGAACGACAGATCGACCTGGGCGATGAAGTCTCCGTTGTGATCGAAGACCCGTTCTTCGAAGAATGGATATGGCAGACCAGCCGAATGGACGATCGACGCAGCTCGACGGCTCTCGTGACCGATCGCCGGCGTGTCGACGGCACTGGGGTGTTCGAGGGCACGTCGGAATCGAACGGTTCCGTCTCGTCCTCGGCGGGCATGGCGCTTGAGGCACGCAACCAGAGCAGCATGGTTGGTGAGGTTCTTGCGGCGGGCGCAGTCGATGAGCGAGAGGATGACCCATTGGGCAGTCTCAACTGCTGCCACGTCCATGATTGTCCGCTCCACACCGGACACGGGAAGCCCATCAATAGTACGAAGGTCACGCGTGGCTAGTTGTGTGGACTCGTGCACCTCGATCTCCGCGGAAACGATGTGGGCTCCCTGACGAACGGTCACCTCGGGAGTGTGCTTTCCGAACATTGGCTCAAGTCCGTGCAGCCTGGCTGCGTGCCAGTGGCTCACGTGGCCGTTGCCGGCAAGGATTATGGCCCAGATCTTCATCCGTTCAGATTCTTCGAAGAGCGAGTGTCGATAGACACCGCGCTGTACCCCGCACCACTGTCCCTTTGCCAGCCGGTACTCAATCTGTCTCGGGGACATCCCTACGGCGCGAGCCTGTGCCGTGGTGATGATTCCTGCCTGACGCTTGAAGATGTCGAGAAGACACGCGTCCAATTCCGATTTGTCCATGGTCCCCGTTGATTGCAGCGACGGGATCCGCTCGTAACGAGCGATGGGCAAACTTCACGCTTGCGAGGCGACCAGTGGCGGTCTGCGAGAACCATATCGATGGGGGACAGCAATGCCACGGCATCGTTCAAATTCCGTTGTTGTCCCCCAAAAGCTTCAAATTACGTCGATGACTGACAGAAAATGTAGGTCGCTCACGAAATTTGAGGGGAGGGGTTAGAGAATTTGGGAGAGGAAGAGTTTGGTGCGGTCGGACTTGGGGTTGGTGAAGAAGCCCTCGGGCTCGTTGATCTCGATCACGTCGCCTTCTTCCATGAACACCAGTCGGTCGGCGACCTCGCGGGCGAATCCCATCTCGTGGGTGACCACCACCATGGTCATGCCGCTTTCAGCGAGGGTCTTCATGACGTCGAGCACTTCGGAAATCATCTCGGGGTCCAACGCCGACGTGGGCTCGTCGAACAACATGATGTTGGGTTCCATTGCCAACGAGCGGGCGATCGCCACACGCTGCTGCTGGCCACCTGAGAGCTGGCCGGGGAACTTGTTGGCCTGCTCGGGTATCCCGACCCGGGTGAGAAGTTCTTGGGCCAAGGTCTCGGCCTCTGCTTTGGCCTTCTTGCGTACCCAGATGGGAGCCAGCGTGATGTTGTCGAGCACGGTGAGATGGGGGAAGAGGTTGAACTGCTGGAACACCATCCCTACTTCAGACCGGATCTTGTCGATGTTGCGCAGGTCGTTGGTGAGTTCGATTCCATCGACGATGATGTCGCCCTCTTGATGCACCTCGAGACGATTGATACAGCGGATGAGCGTGGACTTGCCTGACCCCGATGGGCCCAGCACCACCATGACCTCTTTCTCCTTGACTGTAAGGTCGACACCTTTGAGCGCTTGGAAATCGTCAAACCACTTCTTGACGCCGCGACACACGATCATGTCTTTGCGGGCGGCAAGCTCAGGGCTCATTGCATTTTCATCGAGCACGGTCATGGAAGATCCTTTCGATCTGTCGTACCAGGTATACACCGGTCAGGTTCTGTCGTACACAACCAACCCAAGGTCCGGGGCGGATACCGACTTTGCGTGGTGGAAGGCGTGGGGTTCATCGGTCACCGACTCCGAGTTTGGTTTCCAGCGAACGGCTGGCACGAGACATCGAGTAGGCAAAGATCCAGTAGACCCCCGAGATGAACAGGAGCGGTGCGATCGAGTGCCCAAGGAAGGCCGGCTGATTGGGAATCGTGTTGCGAGCCACGTTCAAGATGTCGAATGCTCCGATGATCGCAACCAGCGAGGTCTCTTTGAAGGTCGCGATCGCCTGACCAACCAGGTTCGGAATCGAGACGCGGAGCGCCTGGGGCAAGATTATGAAGACCGTGCGCTGCAAAGTGCTGAGCCCGAGAGCATCCGAAGCCTCGAATTGGCCGCGACGCACCGACTGCAAACCACCTCGGATGTTCTCGGCCATGTAGGCGGCAGAGAACAACGTGTAGCCGATGAAGATGGCCGCCAATTTCGAGACCGCCATTCCCGATGGGAGGAAGAGGTTCAAGAGGTTGTCGAAGAAGAACAGGATGACGATCAGAGGTACGCCACGGACACCCTCGATGTAGGTCGTGGACATGATTCTGAACAGCGGCAAGCTGGAGGTTCGGGCCAGCGCCATCAGGATTCCCATCGGGAACGAGGCGAGCATCACGTAGTAGCCCAAAGTCAGTGGTATCGCGAAGCCCCCCAGGAATGGCGGAGCGGCGATATCGAGCGTGCTGGGTGTGTTTATGCCGGTGATCAGCCAATGTGTGATCAGAATGAAACCAAGCCAGACGAGAGCAAATCGCATTCGCACAGCAGCCTCGCCCGCGAAGGTCGGTGCGAGGAGCGCAACCAATCCCAACAATAGGATCGACAAGCGGACCTTCTGGAGCATCGAAACATCGCCGGTGAAGGCCAGTACATAGCTGAGCGCACCGACGGTCAGAATCGCGACCCCCGTCGCCCGGGCCACGGCGTCCCGTCCGGGTTTTGCTAGATAATAGAGCAGCGCCCCTCCGCCCAGACCGAAGACCAACGCGATCGGGATGTCCACCGCAAACACGTAGCCCCAATCGAAGGCCGGGTCACGCATCACCAGGAAGATCAGGAACGCAGGGCCCAGAGCCCACCAGACCATCATCGCCAGGCGGAACACTCTCTCGGGAACTACCGTGGCCAGGAATTTGGCTGCGAAGAATGAAGCCAGCGTGACGCCGATCATCAGCGTCAACCAGTTCTTCGTGGACTGCTTGATCGTTCCCGGGATCTGCGAGACTTCACCTCCAACGAAGGTGTTGTTGCCGAAAGGTGCGAACCACGTTACGGCCAGAAGGAGCACCCCAAGCCCGCACAACATCTGCCAGAACGGAATCCTCTTCAAGTGCGGGTCGGTGATCGCAATGAGAAGCCCCACGGCGATTCCGGTAATCAGCAGGCCGGCCAAAAGGACGGGGAGTTTGCTGGCGAATTCCACCGGTGCCAAGATCCCAGCGATCAGGAGGAAAGATCCCAGCCCGGAGAGGTTCAGCAACAGCTTTCGCACCGAGATCATCGGACGCAGACCGAACGCACCAACGGTGAACATGGCTCCGGCCAGCAGGGACCCCAACGAGAACCACACCCGGCCGTACTGTGAGGGTGGGTAGTTGTAGGTGAACAGGAGCCGAATGTTGGTGGTGACCGAAGTCCAGTCCCGCTCCTCGGCAACGATCAGTCCCAAGAACCATCGGAGTATGGCGATCAGAATCAGGCCGAACAGGAACGTCTGGATCGTGTTGCTGACCGAGGAGAAGAGATGTTCCTTGACCCAATGCACCGGGTGCTTCACCGGCGTGTCGGGTGCCGCGTCTGGGGTGATTACTGGTATTTCAGGGTTGAGCGAGAGGTCGGTCATGTCAGCGCTCCACGATGGCCAGCCGGCCGTTGATGTAGTTCACAATCGCTGAGATCGTGAGCGAACAGGCAAGGTAGAACGCTGCCCAGATACTGAACACGGCCAAGAATTGATTGTTCTTGTTGAAGACACTCTGTCCCACCTGCACGATGTCGCTGTAGCCCACAGCGATGGCAAGCGAGGTGTTCTTCGTGAGGTTCAGGTACTGGTTTCCCAATGGGGGCATCACGATCCTGAAGGCCTGGGGCAGGATCACCTTCCTGAGCGCCTGGGACCGGCTGAGTCCGAGTGCCGCTGCAGCCTCGGTCTGGCCCTTTGACACCGCCATGACACCGCCCCTGACGATTTCGGCGATGAACGAGGCTGTGTAGAACACCAGGCCGAAGAAGAGTGCGGCGAAACCGATCGTCATCGTGAGGCCGGTCGGCGCGAAGTTGCTGAAACGACCCGACGCTATCGAAGGTGTCATTCCATCTATTGGCCGATTGTTTCGGACTACACCGTCGACATCGGCTCCGAACTTGTCGCCGAACCAACCCCAGAAGTCGGCTCCACTGTTGATGATCCAGCTCGACAGTCCGGGCCAGATTATCCAGATCGTGAGCGCTGCGATCAGCGCTCCCACTCCAGCGAAGATCATCCGGAAGTAGTCGTCATCGCTGAGTTTCGCCAAGCCAGCTGGGGTACGCCGTGAGTTGAGGAAACGTCGAATGAAGTTGGCCGCCGCCGCAACCGCGATCACCGTCAGGAGAATCTGCATCGCCGCTTGCGGTATTTCCCGCCAGACGTCCTCGATCGCGTACAGAGGTGTTTCCAGGAACGCCATCACTTCGTTGGCAAACCACGAGATGATGCCAGCCACTATGACGAGACCGAAGGTGACTCGACCGGCGATACTGGTGCCTCCCTCTCGGTCGCGTTTGGCGATGAGGCTCCGCCGAACGAACCAGATGGGAATACCGAGTATCAGCATCAATGCGAGGAACTGGTAGAAACCATCAGCGTAGAAGACGCGAGGGATTGAGATTCCTTTCTGCGAAATGTAGAGCCAGCCCGGTATCGGTCCGCTTTCGCCCGCTGCGGACTCGGCGTTGGACAATGTGCTCAGAGAGCCGATGATGGCGAACCAAAGAATGATCTGAACGAGTACGGGTATGTTTCGCAGTGTTTCAACGAATACCGACCCCACTTTGTTCGCCAACCAGTTGTGGCTGAGTCTCGCAAGGCCGATCAGAACGCCCAGAATCGTGGATACCAGGATGCCGGCCCCGGCTACACGCAACGTGTTGACCATCCCGGACCAAAGAGCTCGACCCGCAGTGTTGGGTGCGGTATCGATGCCCTCACCGAGCTGGATGTTCGCCGGTCCCTCGATCCAGCTGTAGTTGATCTCGAAGCCCTTGTCGGAAAGGTTCGTGCCGGCGACATCGGCCAGAAACCAAAGGACCCCCACCACAAGGACAAATACTGCTATCTGAATGAGCCACTTCAGGACAGCTGCATCTCGCCAGAGCGGCGGTCGACCATGTTGGTTCGCCTGTGCAGGCGTATTGGCTATCGCCACGAATCTCCCCCTATAGGAGTTTGTCGCCGCAATGGCGACCTCTCACACGAAACAATGCTTTCTACGTTGTGTCAAATTGCTACCGGGCAGTGTGACACAGCAACGTTGCATCTGCACCCGGAATGCACACGTCGATTCTTGCTGTTCTCTCAGCAACAGAGAACGGGCGGACCCGAAGGTCCACCCGTTCACAATGCTTGGATAGGCGCTCGGCCCGTCCCTATCGAGCTGGCGGAGCGTAGATCAGGCCGCCCTCGTTCCAACGGGCGTTGGCCGAGCCGGCCCGTTCGAGGCCGACCGGGTTGAGGTTGCGAGAGAAGATCTCGTCGTAGTTGCCAACCTGGCTGATCACGTTGTAGAAGGCGTCTGCGCTAAGACCCATACCGGTCTGTAGCTCACCTTCGCCACCGAGGAGGCGAACGTTTTCAGGGTTGTCACCAGCCAGAGCAGCGTCAACGTTGGAGGATGTCACACCGTTCTCATCAGCGATGATCGTGGCGTAAACGGCCCAGTTGATCGCGTCGGCCCACAGGCTGTCGTTCTGTCCGTACACCGGGCCGAGGGGCTCCTTTGAGAACGGGGCGGCGGGGAAGATAACCCACTCTTCACCAGCGGGCTCCTGCTGGGCCTTGCGTCCAACGAGGCCTGAACCGTCGGTGGTGATCACGTCGCAGGTGCCGGCGATGAACGCGTCGACCACCTGGTTGTAATCCTCAAAGGTGTTGAGCGTGATGGAGATGCCCAGCTCGCCGGCCAATTCGGAGATGTTGGTCTCGGTGGTGGTTCCGGCGTTGGTGCACACGGTGGCTCCGTCGATTTCGGCGACTTCGCTCGCTCCGCTGAAGCCATCGCTGGCACGGCCCATGAGCTGCTGGCCGTCGTAATACGTGGTAGGACCGAAATCCATACCTGCAACGGTGTCGCGCTGCTGAGTCCAGGTGCTGTTACGCATCAGGAGGTCGACCTCGCCGGCGGTAACAGCGGCAAACCGTTCGGCGGCGGTGAGGTTGACGAACGTTACGGCGGTGGAATCGCCGAGAACGGCGGCGGCTACTACACGGCAGTAGTCGGCGTCGATTCCGTTGACCGAGCCGTCACCCTCCACGAAGGAGAATGCCACCGCTGTTCCGGAGACACCACAGTTGAGGGTTCCTCGGGCTTGAACAGCGGCAAGAACGCTACCACCCTGGGTCAGGTCGACGGTGCCATCGCCGGAGTCATCGCCCGAATCGTCGGAGCTATCGCCCGAATCGTCGGAACTGCCGTCGTCGGTTGTTGAGTCGTCGGAGCCTCCGTCGTCGGCACTGTCGGAGCCGCTGCCGCACGCTGCGCCCACGAGGGCGAAAGCGAACAGAAGCGATAGAAGCTTCAGGATTGATGTACGCATAAAAGGATTCCTTTCGCTGCCCTTGGGCCAACCATTCTTGGTTGAAGTCTCCCCTAAATCTTGGCGGCGCCGCCGACGGTAGCTCACACAGCACCCGCAAAGCGGTTTGGGTGTGGGTTCGTAACTTGGCAGAAATAAACGGTCATGGCATGTTTGAGCCGATCTGTCCCTCAAAACCGGGAGTGTCCGTCGCTAGTCCTCGATGAGATAGACCGTCAGCTCGATCTTGTTCTTCTCGATCTTGCCCAATGCACATCCCACTGCGCTGTTGAGAAAAGCGAGATCCTCAACCGCTGTTTCGAACGTGAGCACCTCGCGTGGTCCTCCATCGGCGGTGCCCCGACCGATTGCGCGGTAGGACACGACCTCCCTACCAGTGCCGATGCGGGCAAAGATCTCGAGATTCTGTACACCGTCGGCGCCAACTATCACTCTGTCGACGCCTGCAACCGGACGTTCTCCGTCCCAGTGCGTCGATGTAGCGACGGCGTCGAAGGGCACGTCCAAACGAAAGCCGGCTGAAACGTTGCCGATCGGCGTGAAGTTGAGGGTCCCGGAGATCTTGGCGAATTCTGTCAGTTTGGGCATGAGAGGTTCCTACCAGATCGCTGAGGGGTCGAGCGAAATGACTTCGCCGAGCGACTGGTGGAACGCATCGAAGCCGTCGCTGCGTTCGTTGCGGGTTGTGGGTTCACCGAGCAGGGTGAGGTCGCCGTTCAACCCGAACTCGGCGAGCTGCTCGGCGATGAGTTGGGACCACTTCGAACCCAGCATGGTGCTGCTGTGGGTAACGAATCCCTCGGCGATCGCATCAGCTTCGTGATCGGGCGCTGTCCACACCGAGGAGGCCGTGGGCAGGATCTGAGTGAGCGCTGATTCGACTCGCGTGTGGTGGCTTCGGGGTCAGCAGAAACCCGTGACAGGAACATCGCCGCATGTTCGGTGTGGAATGCCTCATCCCGCAGCGCCTGTTCTGCCAAGGCTGCAACCTCTGTAATCGACGACTGCAGGAGAGCTCTCCATTTGAGCTGTTCGGCGGTGTCGTACAGCCAGTGCCTGACCAGTGCTAGATCCCATGAGCCGCACTCGAGTTCGGCCAGGGCGCACGAACGGTAGTCCCGTGGATCTCGGAGCAGTGCGAACCGGTTGATCTCCTCCGCCGGGATGAACATTTCATACAGAGCCAGTGCATGACCGAGCTCATCCTGGGCGATCGAACAGAACGCAAGATCTTCTTCGAGAAACGGACCGAGCCCGATCCAATTGGCGTGGCGAGAACCGATCATGTGTTCATCGTCGGCGAACGCAAGCAGGTAGGACCGACCTGCTGGAGATAGGTCGATCATTGGACTTGCTCCCTGAGCCGTTTGCGACGAGATGCGACGGCGCTGCCGTCATTGTGGCGATGTGAGAGGTCGGCAGTGGTGGAAAGGAGGTCGGGGTCAACCTCCACCACATCGCTGCGATCGACCAGCCACATCTGGTCTCCCTCGCCTCTCCGGCAGTAGCTGTCTCGAGCGAGGATCCGGGCCATCGCCGAGTCCGACGCCTGCAGACTGCCGGCATGACGGAACTCGTCCTTGCCGGGTTTCTTGAGGAACACTTCAAAGGTCTTCATTGCGCCTCCATCAGTCCGAGGGTGGTCATCTCATGACCTCGATTGGGTTGCGACAGTCGTCGCAGTAGGCCAGGGATCGGCATCTGCTCGGTCCCATGGGCGCTGTGTCTCTCACGGTTCCTGAGCCACAAACCGGGCAAACCAGCGAGCCGTCTCGACGACGTAGCGTGACCGTGAATTCGCTTTCAAGGAATCGCACCACGCTGGGAGCCACCCGATCTTGACTCCACACCGGGGTACGGAGCCACTGGACATCACAGGACCCGACCCCATCAACCGCTTCCACGGCCCTGCGTACGTCGTCGGCGATGAAATGGAGCGCCGGGCACCCGCCGTAGGTAGGGATCATGCCGATCGAGGCCCGATCTCCCTGGACCTCGACATTCTCGAGCAGCCCGAGATCGGTGACCGAGACTCCTGGATACTCAGGATCATGAACTGAGGACACCGCTGCCCGTACCTGCTCGACCAGTGAACTCATGCAGCCACCGCATCACGGTCCAGCGTGGCGCGAACCCACGCTGTATCTGCATAGTTGGCTGCCGCATTGGAGATTCGTCTACGGCTGTCGGGACCGCCCTGGCGCATCGTTGCGACCAACGGTTCCCAATCGATGTCGGTGGTGACCCAGGCGCCTTTTCCATCCTCGGCGTTCTCGTCAAAGCGAAGGTTGGGATCGGGGATGTCGAAACCGTAACTCTGGAGAAGCGGGACATACTTCTGGATGTATGCGTGGCGCAGCTGCTCGTTGGGCTGGCTTTTGATCTTCCACCGCAACAACGGGTCTGCCGGATCTGAATCGGGCCCGAACAGCTGCACCGCTGGCCACCACCAGCGTTCGAGCGCGTCCTGAAACATGCTCCGCTGGGTCGCTGTGCCCTCAGCGAGACGGAGCAACATCTCCTCACCGTGGCGCATGTGGAACCCTTCCTCGGCCACGATTCGTTTGAGCACTCGCTTGTAGGGCCCGTAGGTGCACTCGGCAAAAACGGCTCGCTGGGAGGCGAAGGCAGCGGCATCAACCAGATAGGCGATAGCGATTTGATCGGCCCACGTGACGGCTTTGTAGTGGAACACGTTGTGGAACCGGCTGCGTCCGTCGAAGAGTTCCTCCAGCATCTGAGTCCGGTTCTTGACACCCATGTCGGCGGCGACCTGATACAGAAGGTGGGCGTGCCCGATCTCGTCCTGAGTCTTGGCCAGGAAGATTTGCTTGAGACGGACACCGGGAGCTCTCGGGATCCAGTCCCGCTCGGTGAGACCACCCATCAATTCGGAGTTGGCGTGGAACTCGATGAAGCGGAAAACCTCGGCCCGGTATTCGTCGGGCATCTGGTCGTTTGGCTCCACCATTCCACCGTTATCGATGAAGGTTTGGAAATCATCGAGATCAGACCATGTGTGTGTCACTAGAGATTCCTTTTGTCAGCGAGTCGAGAGAGTTTTCCGCCTTCGGATCGCGGTAGTGAACCTTCGGGCTCGACCGACACCCCCACCCCGATTCCCAGCGAGGAATGCATGTCGGTTGTGATGGTTCGAACGAGGAGTTCATGATCCGCACCCGATCCGTCGGTTTCACACCGAATCGTGAGTGTGTCCAAGGTTCCCTCGCGGGTGACAACCAGCTGGAAGTGGGGACTCACGCCATCGACGGCGAGCAGTGTGTGTTCCACTTGGCTGGGATAGACGTTGACGCCTCGGATCACGAGCATGTCGTCGGCTCTGCCGACGATTCCGCTCATCCGGGCGTGAGTGCGTCCACATGGCGCCGGTTCGCGAGTGATCGAACACAGATCTCCGGTCCAGTAGCGCAAGACCGGAAACGCCTGCTTCGTCAAGCTCGTCAGGACCAACACGCCCACCTCGCCATCGGGAAGGCGGTCGCCGGTCTCTGGATCCACGACTTCGGGAAGGAAATGATCTTCCATGATCACCGATCCATCTCGATCGGCCGTCTCGCAACTCACTCCCGGGCCAATCACCTCAGACAGCCCGTAGATGTTGACCGCGATCACATCGAGACGCTCCTCAATGGTCTGACGCATTTCTTCGGTCCAGGGCTCCGCACCGAGAATTCCGACACGGAGGGAGTTGTTGAGCTTGCCTCGCTCAGACAGCTTCTCCGCCAGGGTGAGTGCGTAGCTAGGAGTACAGCAGATCGCCTCCGGTTCGAAGTCCTCGATGAGTGTGAGTTGACGTTCGGTGTTGCCACCCGACACTGGAATCACGCCGATCCCGGCTGCCTCGGCGCCGCCGTGGAGTCCGAGGCCCCCCGTGAACAGGCCATAGCCGTAGGCGTTGTGCAGCCACCAGCCCGGCTCGACGCCGGCGCCCCGAAGGCACCTCGCCACACATTCGTTCCAGATCGCAAGATCTTCGCTGGTGTATCCGACGACGGTGGGCTTGCCCGACGTTCCGGAACTGGCGTGAATCCGGGCGAGATCTTTGCGCTCAGATGCGAACAGTCCAAACGGATAGGTATTCCGAAGATCGGACTTCTTCAAGAACGGGAACCCGGCGAGATCATCGAGTGTGGCGGGGTCGCCGATTCCCTCCAGTCGCTCGGTCATGAGCGGAACGCGATCTCGCAGGCGCTTGACCGTCGTCTGGAGGCGCTGGAGTTGAATCGTCTCCAGTTGCTCTCGGGGCATCTTTTCAATATCGGGTTTGTGGAATCCCGTCACCACGTTGGTCACAACTCGATCTTAAACGACAAGATCGTCAATGCCTTAACGATCGGACGAATCACTTGATTTGGTCGGCTAGTGTTGGGTGGTGACCAAACCCATTTGGCCCGCAGAGCCGGTAGAGGCACTGCTCGGAATCGAGCCTGTCGTACAGACCGACACCGGGGCAACTGTCGAACTCACCGTCGTTGAAGGACATACCAATGATCACGGCATTTGCCATGGTGGCATCATCTTCCTGCTGGCCGACGCAGCAATGGGTCGCGCCAGCAACACGACGGTCAGTTCTTTGGCCAGTCATGCCGAGGTCGATTTTCGAGCGCCGTACCGCAAGGGTCGCGGTTGCGTGCCACCGCCGAGTTGCGGCGCCATCGGAAGAAGCTTCGGATCTGGGATGTTTCGGTAGCGATCGTGGAGTCGGATGGCTCGGCGGAAATCATTGCGGAGTTCCGGGGCAGAACGATTCAGCTTTCGAGCGACTGACCGTGGACTCATTTGAGGAACAAGCCCGAGGGAGACTTGCAGACGTCGAAGGAACCGACGTCGAATCCTTCAGTGCATCGTTCTTGCTGTTTCGCCTCGCAACCCAGTACCTGAGTTTCCTCGAGAGCACGGTCCACCGGCCGCGTGGCCTGTCGACTGCCGGTTTCAGAGTTCTGTTCACCGTGTGGGTCTACGACGAACTGGAGCCTCGCCAAATCGCTCGGCTCTCCGGTGTTTCAACCGCCGCGGTCTCGGGTGTGCTTGGAACGCTTGAATCGAAGGGGCTGGTCGACAAACGACGCGATGGGACCGACCGGCGTCTCGTTCGGGTGAGGTTGAGCTCGGTGGGTGCGGACGTGCTGGCCGAGACCTATAGCGCCCAGAACCTCGTTGAACGCGAAGTGTTTGCCGAACTCGAAGGACTCGAGGAGTTCTCAGGCCAGATGCGCACGATCTTGGCCATGCTGACCGACCGCTGAGACGCAAGAGGACGGTGAAATCTAGAGGGTCTTGGCCAGCGGAGTCTGTGCGGAGGCGACAGCGAGATGATCCAGGAGCCAACAGGCTGTGTCGAACTCGAGGTCGGGGAGCGTGACCAAACCCAAGAGGCCCATGCCCGCAGTCCCAACCTGAACACTGGCCAGGCCTAGGCGACGCTGGAAGAAGCTCTGATGCAGCCGGAGAATCTGGAGTTTCTCCTTGCGGACCAGGATCAACCGCTCTCCGATCACCCCTGTGCGAAAGAGAAACTGCTCCGAACCGACGGCCCACCCCAAACGAAGTGCCCTTCGTTTGGAATAGAGAATGGCGGTCGAGGCGTAGGCAATGAAGGCGAGTGCGGACAACGAGAGCACCAGGGTGCGATTGTCGACCGGGGCCGCTAGGAACAGCGCTCCGAGTGCTACCACCAAGGGAACTCCGCCGAAGGTGAAGCGAACCAGCGAGCGTCTCTCGGTCAGCGGACTAACCCGATTGAGGTCCGCCTCACTCAACTCGACATCGCCGAGGGCATCGGAGGCAAAAAATGGCCAGGTGTCTTTGGCAACCGCGGGGGCAAGGTAGTTGACGCTGGCGCTACCGCTTTCGACATCGGCGGTCTCGAACCGTATCGCCTCGAGGCCAAGCTTCTGGGCGAGCACATGGCGGTTCACTTCGATAAGTTGCAGGCGCTCGCGGCGGGCATTCACCTGGACCTCGGTGAGCAGCCCTGTCTTGATTCGAAGTCGGTCTGGATCACTCCACAATCGGAATCCGCCCAGGGCAAGAACCGGGGCAGCCGCAGCGAGAAAACCGGCCGCAATCGGACCGAGAATGAAGATTCCGCTGCTCCACGACATCTCGTCGGTCACGTCGCGTGTTGCGTCGGGCAAGCTCAGCGCAACCGCTGCCACGATGAGAACAACTATCACGCCGCCGATCGGCCCGCTGGAAGTAACGGCCCGAAGTTTCAGCAGATCAACCAGATCGAGAGTGTGGATGGGGTCATCTACAAAGGCGCTCGTACCTGTAGGAGCAGCCATCCCGTCCCCAGTCGGCTGGGAGTCGGCCGTTGTCCCACCCAACGCCGTGGCCGGTTCGCGAGCATCGCGCCGAAGAAGGGTCATCAATGCCTCGGCATCCTCCACCGAGAGCAGTCGCAGACTGATGTCACCGCCCTGCGACGCGTCGCTGACGGTGAGCTCCATCAATCCGGTGGCACGGGCTATCAAACCGGCCGAGGTGGACAGGTTCTGGATGTTGCGGCGCGGCAGGACCTGCTTGTTGCGCCGCAGAACCCCATAATTATGCAGCAAGGCGTCGTCGGTCAGCGCGTAGCGAGTGGAGTAGTAACGGGCCACGGCGAACCCCACCGGCGCAAGGATCGCCAGAGCAGGAAGGGCCTCAGTTATCAGCGCTCCGTCCGAGCCTCCCTGAGCCAGGATGAAGACGATCGGAAAGATGAGGTCTCGAACCGACGAGACGAACTCGATGAGGAGCGTGTAGGGGTGCGGGCGTTTCCATTCGATTTCGCCGCCGAGCGGCGCGGTGGGCGGCGTGGGTGTTGGTACCGGGCTGGGTGGCGGAACCGGGTTGGGTGGCGGAACCGGGTTGGGTGGCGGAACCGGGCTGGGTGGCGTTGCCGGGCTGGGTGGCGTTGCCGGTGGCGGCTGATCAGGCATGTACACCCTGGCCGAGCTGAGATCGAATTTCCTCCACCGTGCTCGTTGCGAGATGTGGGATCGTGAGATTTGGCGCTCCGGCTCCCGCGGTGTGAACGGTGATCGTCTCCAGGTCGAGCATCCGGTCGATGGGACCGCTGTTGGTCGTGACCGTTTGAATCCGGTTCCGAGGAATCACTACTCGGTGGTGGCCCACGACCCCATGTTTGGCTTCGATCCAACGGTCCCCGATCTGCCACCCCCAATTGCGGAACTTGACTCGGCCCACCAGTAGCCGATGCCGGCGCCGATAATGACCGGGAGTGCAGCCACCGAGTAAAGCCAGTTCGGCGGGCCGAACGCAACCAGAGTTCCACCAATGATGGAGCCAAACATCAGCCCCATGAATCCGCCGGTGAGTACACCTCCGGCCCTCCAGAGTTTCTGCACGCTGTCAGGTAGCCGCTGCACTCGAAGGAGTCTACTCACCCAGCGCGACAGCTCTGTTCGCGTCGGGAACGAGACAGCTTGAACCCCGGTGCCAACGATCCGGAGGAGTCAGATGTCGATTGCGTTCGCACGTAGTTGGGCAGTCGCCCCGACCGGGATCGTCGCTCGTAGACTTGATCGGTGCTGACCGTATCTGGATTGAAAAAGGAGCACGGAAACAGGCTGCTTTTTCAGGACGTCACCTTCGAACTCAGGCCCGGCCGCCGCATGGCACTCGTCGGGGGAAACGGCGTGGGAAAGACCACGTTGCTCGAGATCGTCGTCGGACTCCAAGAGGCCGACTCTGGTGCCTTGCACAAGCCCAGCGATTACACGATCGGCTATCTGCCACAAGAACTCATCGAGTCCTGGACCGGAACGGTGCTCGACGAGGTTCTCGGCGGCGCCGATCATCTGCGCCAGATGGAGAATGAGCTCGCCGCAGTAGGGGAGTCGCTGGTGGAAACAGACCACCCAAACCACGACGAACGACTCGAGCGATTCGGTCTGCTGCAAAGTCGATTCGAGCAGATGGGTGGATACCAAATCGAATCCGAGGCCCGACGTATTCTCGGTGGTCTTGGTTTCACCACTGCTGCCATGGACCGCCCTCTGGCCGAGCTCTCTGGCGGTTGGCAGATGCGAGCGGCGCTAGCCCGACTACTGCTGCAGAAACCTGATGTTCTTGTCCTCGACGAGCCCACCAACCATCTGGATGTAGACAGTGTCGGCTGGCTTGAAGAGCAGCTGAACGTCGTTCCCAGGTTCGGTACTGTTCGTCAGTCACGATCGCGACTTCATCGATGCGGTGGCTGAACGGGTCGTCGAGATGGCCTGGGGTACAGCAACTGAGTACGTCGGCGGTTTCGTCGAGTTTGTCGTCCAACGCGAGGATCGCCTAGCCCAGGCCGAGGCCAAGGCGGCACAACAAGCGCGTCAACGTGCCCATGCCGAAAAATTCATCGAGCGATTCCGCTACAAGGCGACCAAGGCTCGCCAGGTACAAAGCCGCATCAAAGCTCTCGAGAAGCTGGAACAGATCGAAGTACCCAAGGATGCCGAGCTGAAACTCCGATTTGCCTATCCCGAGCCGCGCCGGTCCTCACGTGTCGTCATCGACATCGACTCAGCCGATTTCGGATATGACGACGAGCCGTCGGTTGTCAGCAATGTGAATGTTGTGGTCGAGCGAGGCCAGAAGCTTGCGCTGATAGGACCGAATGGAGCGGGCAAGTCGACGATTCTCAAAGCAGTACTGGGAACCTTGAAGCCTCGGAGCGGTTCGGTGACGATCGGGAACAACGTCGACGTCGCCTGATTTCGCTCAGCACCAAGTGGATGCGCTCTGATCTATCACTGACGGTCGAGCGTGAGTTCCGGCATTCGGTCGGCGAGGGACTGGACAGCAAACGCAGCGTGCGGTCTGTTCTCGGCTCGTTCGGCTTCAGAGGGGACGCGGTGGAACGCCAAGTTGCTCAGCTGTCCGGCGGCGAGCGCACGCGGCTCGCCTTGGCCGAGACGATGTGTAATCCGGTCAATCTCTTGATTCTCGACGAGCCCACCAACCACCTCGACCTTCCGAGCTGCGATGTTCTCGAGGATGCGCTGCGCATGTATCCGGGCACCGTGTTGCTGGTCAGCCACGACCGTCATCTGATCCGGAACGTTGCACAACAGGTGTTGGAGGTTCGTGATGGCCGAGCCGTATTCCATAGCGACGTGGAGGAACACCTCTTTGGACATCAACCAGTCAAGAAGGCGCAAGCCAAGAAGAAATCGGTTCCCGAGTCCACCCCACGCGGGCCTGCAATCCCTGAACCCACGTCGTCCGCTCGAAGCAACTTGTCGGGAAATGAGCAGCGACAGTTGCGGAAGAGGGTCGAGAAGCTCGAGGCCTCCGTGCATCGACTCGAAGACGAGCTTTCCACTGTGCAGGCCCGGCTCGCTGACCCCGATGTGTACGCCGACAACGATCTGATGCACCAACTCATCGACAAAAACGACACCCTCGAGCGTCGGCTTCAGCGAACGATGAGCGAGTGGGAGCAAGCCCACGAAAAGCTCGGCTGAGGGCTGGACATCGAGCCGGAGGCTCACCGAAGGCTAACGAGACAGATGCATCGCATTCATGATGAAGCCCGAATGGGACGCAGCGGTTGGCAGGTTGCCGAGTGCACGACGATCCTTCGGGTCGACCTGAGCGCTGAACAGTCCGGTGGGACCAGCGTCCTGAGCTAGGCGATCGAGGAGCTCCTCGGCTTCCTCGTTCCTGCCGATCAGTAGCAGCGCATCGATCAGCATGGACGTTGCGAGGTGCACACCGTGTCGGCGGCCGGGCAGACCGTCATCGCAATGGGAGTTGTAGACAGTCCCGTCGGTCACCAGCTCGCGGCGGACTGCTTCGACCGTTGCTATGAACCGAGGATCATCTGGAGCGAGCAGCCCGCTGAGTCCCACCGCAAGAGCACCGACGTCGAGTTCGGTGCTGCCGTAGTATGCGGTAAAAGACTGACGTTGTTCGTTCCACCCCCGCTCCAGCACATCGGCCGCGATTTCTTTGCGGAGGGCCTTCCATGTGGTCGGCACTCGGTCGCAGAACTCTCTGGAAATCCGTATTCCTCTGTCGACAGCCAGCCAGCAGTACACCTTTGAATGAACGTAGTGCTCGGGATGGGTTCGGCTTTCCCAGATCCCGTGATCGGGTTCGCCCCATCGATGGGCCACCGACACCACCAGATTCTCCACGAGCCGCCAGTCTGAGATGCTCAGCTTCACGCGTTGGTCCTTGATTGCGTTGATTACTTGCAGCAGATGCCCGTACAGATCCAGCTGCACCTGCATGTCAGCCGCATTGCCGACCCGTACCGGACGGGACCCGCCGTAGCCGGGAAGGCCAGTGATCTCGGCTTCGGGCGGCAAGTGGCGCCCGGTAACCAGGTAGATCGGTGAAAGGCGATCTGTCTCGGGGCGGACATCGAAAACACCTTTCAGCCAATCGATGAAACGCCTGGCCTCGCCAGTGGATCCAAGCTCCAACAGCGCAAGGCTGGAGAGCGCTGCATCGCGAAGCCGACTATGTCGCATATCCCAGTTTCTAACTCCGCCCAAATACTCCGGAAGGCTAGTAGTTGCAGCTGAGACTATCGCTCCGGTTGGACCGTGCTGAAGGGCTTGCAGAATCACTGCGCTGCGTTCAACCTGCTCGGCATATTTCGTTGCCCGGCGGAGCCGGTCGCTACGGTCAGTCCAGAATTGTTGTGTGTCGGACTGTCGATCGAATTCGGGGCGAGGATACGCCTCCATCGAATCAGTGCCGGTCCGTAGCTCGAGAATCAGGGATCCCTTCATCAAGTCCACCGTTGCTCGAGCGGTCTGATGATTGCCCTCATCGGTCACAATCCATTCGCAGCCATCCCAGCCGTCGCCGCTACATCTCAGAACAAGCGGATCAACCGCGCCTCTGATGCGTACTCCGTTCTCCACGGCTTCCAACGCCGTCGGGATCCGGCCGAAGTCGAGTCGCGGAGCGAAGGTTATGGACACCAGTCCGGTTCCCTCGAGCGTTCGGACCAGATCGGTGCGGCCGGCGAATTGTCTTGTTCGATTGCCCGATACGTCCATGTAGTCGGTGATCGTGAAGTCCTCGAATCGCGTCTCGAGGACCATTGAGCCTGCTCGGTACGTCTGGGTCAGTGCCGGCGAGCCGTCGAGGGGTCCGATGGCGAATGATCCTGCCGACGCTCCTCCCAAAAGCTCCGCGAAGACCGCACCCGAATCGATGCGAGGAACACACATCCAGACCACGCGGCCATTGGGGTCGAGAATGGCGGCAGTCCGTTGGTCCGATAGCAGCGAGTGTTTTTCGATCGGCGCTAGGCCCGATCCCGTAAGCCAATCGGAACGCAACTCCCACAGCAGAGCCAAGATCCTCGCAACTGTGTCGGGGGAATCAACCCGAAAACCAGCGGCAGTTTCGGCCTGGCCCACATGGATCCCCACATCGGGCCCTCTCAGGGTGGCGAAGGCGTCCTCATCGGTGGTGTCATCTCCAAGGAAGAGAACCGCAGTGGCCCCGACTTCACCCCTGATCCGCTCGAGTGCGTCGCCTTTGTTGGTGGCCGTGATCGTGAGTTCGACGATGTCGTGCCCGTGCTGGCAGAACACGCCGGGCCACGATGCAGGACCCGACTCCAAGGCTGCGATTGCGGTTGCAGCAGCAGGCGGGTCCAAACCTCGCAGATGAAAGGCCAAACCTGCTGGCTTCTCCTCTACGCGACCGCCGGCATCGCCTGAGATCTGATCGGCAGCCGCGATGAGTTGACTCCGCAGAGCAGCACTTTCAGCATCGAGTTCGAAGGCGAATCCGACATCGAACTCGCTTCCGTGACTACCGACCAATCGGATTGCCGGGTCCATTGATGTAACCGATCGAAGATCGGAAAGACTTCGACCAGAAATGATTGCGGCGAAGGTGTCGTCGGCGCGACCGATGGCTCGAAGGGCCGAGACTGACTCTGGGTTGGCAACAGCGTCGTCGGGATCATCGACCAACAGTGCCAGCGTCCCGTCGTAGTCGGTTGCAACCAGCAACACCGGCACGGCGGCCAGCCTCCGCAACTCCTCCCCCAGGAGACTCAGGCTGTCGCTTGTCACCACTACATTATTCCGCTCGCCTGCGCTCGTTCCTCGCTTCGGGTCGCTCCAATCGCTTCGCTATGGCCACTGGACCCATTTGTGCTGCTTCGTCCCTCCGCAGCCATGCGTGTTCGCCTGCGCTCGTTCCTCGCTTCGGGTCGCTCCAATCGCTTCGCTATGGCCACTGGACCCATTTGTGCTGCTTGGTCCCTCCGCAGCCATGCGTGTTCGCCTGCGCTCGTTCCTCGCTTCGGGTCGCTCCAATCGCTTCGCTATGGCCACTGGACCCATTTGTGCTGCTTCGTCCCTCCGCAGCCATGCGTGTTCGCCTGCGCTCGTTCCTCGCTTCGGGTCGCTCCAATCGCTTCGCTATGGCCACTGGACCCATTTGGGCTGCTTCGTCCCTCCGCAGCCATGCGTGTTCGCCTGCGCTCGTTCCTCGCTTCGGGTCGCTCCAATCGCTTCGAGTCGCTGCTCATTCGGTGGCTCGGGCGAGCTGTCCTGCTTGCATGGAATTGGGATCGTGTGGCCACGGAGTGGCCATAGACTTGATTCCGTGCGTGCCCAGGAACTTCGCAAAGCCTTCACCGACTTCTTCGTCGCGAGAGACCATCAGTCGATCCCGTCGGCAAGCCTTATTCCTCACGACAACACCTTGCTGTTCACCAACTCGGGAATGGTGCCCTTCAAGCCGTATTTTGTGGGTGAAGAGAAACCACCGTCGCCGCGAGCGGTGAGCATCCAGAAGTGCGTCCGGGCCGGAGGCAAACACAACGATCTCGACGAGGTCGGGCGCACCACCCGCCATCTCACATTCTTTGAAATGATGGGCAACTTCAGCTTCGGTGACTACTTCAAGGAAACGGCAATTCCCGATGCATGGGAGTTCGTCACCGACGTCCTCGGGCTAGATCCGGATCGGCTGTGGGTAACCGTTCACCTTTCCGACGACGAGGCCGCGAACATCTGGCACGAGCGTGTGGGAGTTCCCAAAGAGCGCATTCAGCGACTCGACGAAGACAACTGGTGGCGAATGGCTGACACCGGACCGAACGGACCCAGTTCGGAGATCTTCTGGGACATGGGCCCCGAATACGGCCCCGACGGGGGGCCAGAAAACCCCGAGGCCGAGGATCGATTTGTCGAGATCTGGAACTTGGTCTTCATGCAGTTCGAAACTGACGAGCAAGGCGAGTCCAAACCGCTACCAAAGCCCAGTATCGATACCGGACTTGGCCTCGAGCGGGTCCTCAGCGTCCTTCAGGGTAAGGAAAGCGTTTTCGAGATCGACGAAATAGATCGATTGGTGAAGGTCGCTTCAAAGGCAACCGGCTACGCGCTGGGCGCTGACGACAACAGTGATCTCGCCCTGCGGGTGCTTGCCGAGCACGCCAGAACCACCACGTTTCTGATTTCTGATGGGGTATTTCCCAGCAACGAGGACCGGGGCTACGTTCTCCGCCGAATCATCCGACGGGCTGTCCGATTTGCCTATCTGCTGGGAGTTTCGGACCTCGTCATGCCGATCCTCGTCGATGCAGTCGTCGACATCATGGGAGCCGACTACCCCGAGATCAAGAAGAATCATCAACTGATTCGGACTGTCGCCGAGCGCGAAGAGGCCCAGTTCCGTAGACGGTTGGCGAACGGACTGAATATCCTCGACGACGAACTGGCAGGCCTCGATGCCGGAGCAGCTGTGCCCGGGGGAACCATCTTCCTCCTCCACGACACATACGGGTTCCCCAAAGAGGTCACCGCCGAGGTCGCGGCCGAACGTGGTTTCACCGTCGACCTCGATGGCTTCGACGTCGAGATGGCGAAGCAGCGCCAACGGGCCAAAGCGGCTCAGAGGGGCGCTGTGATAGCGAGCGATGCAGACACGGTGGCGTCGCTGGTGGAGAACGGCGATCTCACGGTCTTCGTGGGTCGTGAGCACCTCACCAACGTGCAGTCCGAAGTTCTCGCTGTCACCGGTGGCAGGGCAGAAAACGGCAAGAGCGAACCGGTCAGTATCTTCCTCTCTCAAAGCCCCTTCTACGCTGAGGCAGGCGGCCAGATCGGTGACACCGGGAGAATCTGGACCACCGAAGAGAATGGCGAGACCGTTGCTGAGGCCAACGTTCTCGACACCACCTACGCCGCCCCCGGGGTTCAAAGACACATCGTCGAGATCGTGTCGGGTGAGTTCGGATCAGGCGATCAGGTGCTTGCAAGCATCGATGTTGGCCGTCGGGATCGAATCAGGCGGCACCACACCGCAACACATATGTTGCACTGGGCGTTGCGGGAAGTTTTGGGTGAAGGCGCCAAACAGCAGGGTTCGTTGGTGGCACCGGATCGGCTGAGGTTCGACTTCTCACACTACGAGGCGCTCACCGACGATCAGATTCGACAGATCGAGGATCTCGCCAACGCAGAAATCCTGAGAAATCCCGAGACCCCCCACGTCGAGATGTCGAAAGACGAGGCCGAGGCCATGGGCGCTGTCGCGTTCTTTGGCGACAAGTACGGTGAGCGTGTCCGGGTGCTGAGCGCGGGTCCATCCGTTGAGTTCTGCGGTGGCACCCACGTGCATGCCCTCGGCGACATCGGCCCGGTCAAGATCATTTCCGAAGGTTCGATAGGTTCCAACATTCGTCGTATCGAGGCCGTTGCCGGCGACGAGACGATCAAGTTGCTTCGCTCGGAACAATCGCGCCTCAATCAAGCGGCAGCACTGTTGAACGTGCCGGTCGGTTCTCTCACCGAGGGAATCGAGAAACGTCTACAGGAGATGAAACATCAACAGGCCGAGATAGCGGAGCTTCGGAGACGCGTGGCTGTTGGGAAGTCGGTTGAGCTTGCAGCGACCGCTACCGACGGCGCTGTGTTCGCCCGGGTCGACGGGATCGAACGAAACGATCTCAAAGACCTCGCTGTCGCAGTGCGGGACCAGCCTGGAATCGATGTTGTTGTGATCGCCGGCGCCCCGACCGGCGGCGGTGCTGCGGTCGTCGGTGCTGTCTCGCCCGAAGCTGGCGTTGAAGCAGGAGTGCTGATAGCACCCGCTGCGAAGGAGATCCAGGGCGGTGGCGGGAAGGGTAAGGATGTCGCCATGGCGGGGGGCAAGAATGCCGACGGTCTCGATGCGGCCTTGGACGTTGCAAGGTCGATGCTTGCGGGAGTTCGATGACCGACCGGTTTGCCGGTCGGGGGATAGGGATCGATTTCGGGACCAAGCGGATCGGGTTGGCGCTGTGCGACAGCAATGGCACATTGGCCACGCCCTACCAGACCCTCAGCCGATGCGGTGACGTCGAACTCGATCATCGCCGACTGGTAGCCCTTGTCGAAGAGGTCGACGCAGCCTTTGTCGTTGTCGGAGTGCCCTATGCCCTACGAGATGGCAGTATCACCGCTGCCGCCGAGGGGATTCTCGCCGAGATCGAGGTCTTGGGATCGAAACTACCGGCGGGGTGCGAGATCCATTTGCAAGATGAACGCTTAACCAGCGTGACCGCCGAGCAGCGTCTCACCGAGCTAGGAATCAAGGGTCAGAGAAGGAAAGAACTCGTGGACCAGATAGCGGCTTCGGTGATCCTGCAGACCTGGCTCGATGCCTGCTAGTCAGTACCCATTCGGTGTTGAACGATGCCACCTACGCGTTGTCTGCCTTGAGTACGATGTCTCCCGTGACGGCAACGACTGAATCCCCGCGCTCCGAGCCGCACGGCAACGATCCGATCGGATCACCTGTTCCCGGGCAGAGCCTAGAGCCACCGGAGGAACTCACATGGGACGAAGAGGACGAGTTCGTGCGAGTTCGGCACGGCGGTTGGAGGATCGCCGGCGGGCTCCTCGCGGTGGTTCTGATCATTTTCGGTGGCTACATCGCCATAGGAGAAGGAAGGGGCTGGTTCGATCGGCAACTCGACCCCGTGGGCGAGCCGGGCGAAGCTATCAGTGTTGTCGTTCCCCGAGGTGCCACCACGTCCGACATTGGTGTCCAACTGGCCACCAACGGCGTGATCCCCAACAGCACCTTCTTTCGTTACTACGTCGAGTGGAAGAACGAAGGTAACTTCCAGGCTGGGGAGTACACCTTCTATGTGAACTCTTCGGCTGAAGAGGCGATCGCAGTCCTCAACGACGGACCCAAGCCACCCGACGTCGACCAGTTCATCATCCTCGAGGGACTGTGGACAACCGAGATTCTTGATCGGATCGCCGATCAGCTGCCTGGCATCACAGTCGAGCAGCTCAACGCCGCGCTCGATGGTGGAACAATTGAGCCTCGGTACCGACCGCCGGGCGAGACATCGTGGGAAGGATTGCTTTTCCCTGACACCTACGAGGTCAACAAGGGCGCAACTGCTACCGAAGTACTCAAGAAGTTGAGCGATGAGTTTGCTCGTGTGACCGGAGGGGTCGGGTATGGCGCCGCAGAAACCAAGCTCGGCTACTCCGCATACGAGGTCCTGATTGTGGCATCCCTGATCGAGGCCGAGACCCGCGTAGACGAGGAGCGGTCGATGGTCGCGTCGGTGATCTACAACCGTTTGCGGGAGCAGTGGATTCTCGGCATCGATGCAACCTGCATCTATGGTGCCGGCGACCGAGACGTTGAGCTGACGCGTTCGGTGCTCGATCAAGAAACCCCGTACGGCTGTCGAAACGTACGTGGGTTGCCGCCCACACCGATCAATTCTCCGGGTCGGGCGTCGCTGGAGGCAGCACTGAACCCTTCAGATTCGGACTTCTTCTACTACGTCCTCACCGATCCTGCCGGTCGGCACACCTTTGTCGAGACCCAGGAAGAATTCAGCGAACAGGTTCAAATCTGTCGTGATCTCGGACTGTGCTAGCGACCGAGCGAGTGTTTCCTCAGCCCACCGGTTCCACACGTCTCGCCGCCGTAATAGGTTCGCCGGTTCGCCACTCCCTGTCGCCAACTATCCTCAACACTGCATTTGCCGCGAGCGGACTTGATTGGGTCTACGTTGCCCTCGAAGTGGCTGCTGGCAATGGATCAGCGGCGGTTGAAGCGATGCGCACCCTCGGGCTAGGTGGTCTGTCGGTGACCATGCCGCACAAGACCGACGTGGCCAGCGCCGTCGATGTTGTCAGCGATGCCGTCCGCTCCTTGGGTGCATGCAACTGCGTGTACTGGTCCGATGGTCAACTTCACGGCGACAACACAGACGGTGACGGTCTGGTTGCTTCGCTGGAACGCGAAGCGGGTATTGGGGTCGCAGACCGGTCCGTCTCGGTTCTGGGAGCGGGCGGAGCCGCTCGAGCGATTGTGGAAGCTCTCGGCCGGGCCGGAGCGGGCTCGATTCACGTTTGGAGCAGAAACGAGTCCTCTGCCACCGCAGCTGCGAGTCTGGCCCGAACCGGGTCTGCTGGTCCGATTGAGCAGGTCAGCGACGCTGACATCGTTATCAATGCAACTTCTGTCGGGATGATTGGTGGGCCGAATCCTAACGGAATCCCGCTTCCGACCGAATTGATAAGCCAACATCAAATTGTGCAAGACATCGTCTACGAACCTAGGGAAACCCCTTTAATGGCAATAGCTCGCCAGCGGGGGGCTACCGTACTTGGAGGCGTCGGAATGCTCGTTCACCAAGCAGCACGCCAATACACTCATTGGACCGGGCAACCGGCTCCGCTCGAGAATATGCGGCGGGCAGTTCTAAACGGAGAGTAAGGGAAATGCTTCAGGGATCACTCGATAACTTCAGCCTCGGTGAAGTGTTGAATCTATTGGCCGGCACAAAGAAGTCTGGGCACTTGCGCCTCAGCGGCGACCGGGGCACCGGCTCGTTGTGGGTCGACGAGGGTTTGCTCGTGCAAGCCGAGGCCTCCAACGGGGTCGCAGGTGGCGAATGGGAAGACATCATGTTCGAACTCCTCCGGTTCGAGAGCGGCAACTTCTCTTTTGTGGCCGACGATTTGGCTCCGTCACCTTCGGACGGTATGGACATCGAGCCACTGGTGGACCGAGGCCGCGAGCTTCTCGTGGAGTGGAATTCGATCGAGTCGGTCATTCCCTCGCCCGAACACTTTCTCACTACTGTTGCCAAGCTCCCCATCGAGCAGGTGATGCTCACCGGTGGCGAATGGGAAACAGTCATCGCGATAGGTGAAGGTCGGTCGGTCTCACAGACGTGCACCCTCCTCGGAGTTGGTGAGATGAAGGGCTGCCGACGGATCAAGAGCGTTATCGAACGGGGCCTGGTTCGAATCGATGAACCGAGTGCGCGGCCCACCACGGCCGACACCGAGAGCGCAGCGGCGTTGGCCGAGGCTGCGGTTGATACTCACCCAGTTGCGCGGTCGGCCCCCATGGCCAAAGACTCCAATGTTGTTCCACTCCCGGTGAGTGATCGCTTACCGGTTCCCGAGGCGCCCCAAGCACCTGAATCACCCAATCCGGTCGTGGCTGCGATACCACCAACCCCCCCGCCGGCACCGCCCTCGCCAGAAGAAATCCAACAATTCTCTGAATCTGTCGAAGATGTGTCGACCTTGGGTGACGAACCGCCTCCGCCTCCGCCGCCTCCTCCCGAGACTGCCAACGCCGATGGATCGGCCGCCGCAGACGATGAGGCCAGCCTCCTCATGAAGTATCTTCAGAGCGACACCTAACCGATGCCGCTAGCAGCGGCGATATGCGCAGTTCTCGGTCTGGCGCTCGGACCGCTAGTGGGGATCATCGTCGATCGGGCGGTTGACCGCGAGTCGTTCAGGCTTGAACTGCGTTGCGCGACGTGCGGGAGATTGCTGGGGCCACGGTCTCTGATCCCAGCGGTCGGGCTGGGCACAGTTTGTTCTGAAGGGCACAGGGGATGGCGGTATCCCACAACGACTATTGGTACTGCGGCCGCATTTGGTGTTGCGGGCTATCGACTCGGCTTCAGCTGGCAACTGTGGCCTTACCTTGGGTTGTTCGTGATGCTCGTGGCAATGGCTGTCATCGACCTCGAGACCAAGCTCTTGGTGAATGTCCTCACGTACCCGGCCGTCCTCGGCTTCTTGTTTGCGGTGCTGGCGCTGAGTTCCCCCAATGACTACTCCGACGGGATCGCTCCTGCGTTGTGGGCTGGAGGTTTGTACCTGCTGTTTTTCCTCGTGGTCCATCGCGTCTACCCGGCGGGCATGGGACTTGGAGATGTGAAGCTCGCACCCACGCTCGGGCTAGCGATCGGTTGGCTCTACACCGACTCATTCATCGCCGTTCAGCGCATGTTGTTGGCTGTGATTCTTGGGTTGGTTTTGGGCGGTGTGATCGGGATCATCGTGCAGCGCAATCGCAAGGCAGAGGTCCCCTTTGGTCCCTTCATGGTGCTCGGTGCCCTGATCGTCATTGGTGCAACCGTGCCCGCCAGCCTGTCGTGAATCCATAGAGGTCCAAGTTCTTCTGTCGGTAGCTCACCGAGGTACGTTTGGGTCATATGTCCGGTCTAGACTTTTCGCTGAGTCCTGAGCTGGGGGCTCTACGTATGCGGGCACGGCTGGTCGCCCAAAAGGGCGTGAGTGAACACGGTGTCCACTACGACTGCTGGTTGAACAGTCATTCACCTGCATTTTCCAAAACCCTCGCAGCTGAAGGATTCATAGGGATGACCTGGCCGGTTGAATTCGGCGGCGGGGGACGGCCGCCGATCGAACGAGTCATCATGGCCGAGGAGATGATCAGCGTCGGTGCTCCAATCGGGGGGAGTTGGTTCGCTGACCGACAGATGGGTCCATCCTTCATCACGTACGGAACTGCGGACCAACAGGCGGAGTACCTGCCTGGAATGCTTTCGGGCGACGCAACGTGGTGTATCGGTATGAGCGAACCCGACAGCGGCTCGGACCTGGCATCGTTGAAGACATCGGCGCTTCGCGACGGCGATGAGTTCGTGATCAACGGTCAGAAGATTTGGACCTCCTACGCGGCGCTGTCGGACTATTGCTATCTGATCTGTCGGACGAGTTCGGATGGACCCCCCCACAAGGGGATCTCGGAGATCGTGGTGCCGATGGACACCCCGGGTGTGGAAGTTCGACCGATCAAGGATGCGGTCGGCAACAGCCACTTCTGTGAAGTGTTTTTCACCGAAGTTCGGGTTCCTACACTGAACCTGGTTGGTGTGGAGGGCAATGCGTTCAAACAGACAATGGTGCAGCTCGAACATGAGCGAGGTGGGATAGATCGGCTGGTCTCCAACCGACTCATCTTCGATCATGCTGTCTCAGTCGCTGATACATCGGATCCGCTCATTCGGAACGAGATTGCCCGACTGGAGATCGACTATCGGGTTGGCCGCCTCATGGTCTACCGCGAGGTTCTGAAGCAGGCACCCCGCGGGTTCAGCGCTGCGACCAAAGCGTTCTGTACCGAACACGAACAACGGGTTGCCAACTTCGCCGGGAGAGTGTTGGGAGCAGAGGCAACTCTCGCCAACCCGATTAGCACCAACCTGATGTACGCACCGAGCTACACGATCATGGGCGGAACCTCGGACATCATGCGGAATATCATCGGCGATCGCGTGCTCGGTCTACCACGATGACACCGCTTGCCGGGATTCGTGTGGTGGAGGCGTCCGCCTTCATTGCCGGTCCGTTTGCCACGATGATCCTCGCTGACTTGGGTGCTGATGTGATCAAGGTTGAACCGCCGCGCGGTGAGGCCTATCGCCGGCTCGGCGATTTGTTCGGCGATTCATCCCTGCTGTTTCGCGGCGTCAACCAGAACAAGGACGGCGTCGTACTTGATCTGAAGTCGGTGAACGGGTTGGCCCAACTCCGCAGACTTCTGGCCGACGCCGACATCTTCTTGACCAATTGGAGGCCCGGTGTCGCAGAATCTCTTGGACTTACCGAGGCGAGCCTCCGGTCCGAGTTCCCGAAGTTGATCTGGGTACGAGTATCCGGATATGGCCAGACCGGACCCAAGGCGAACCAGCCCGCCTATGACAACGTGATCCACGCCCAGTCCGGGGCCATGTTGGCTGCAGGAGCTGAGACAGGGCTGTTTGAAGCCAATTCAAATGTCGCAGACAAGGTGACGGCCATGACGGCTGCACAAACCGCTACAGCTGCACTGCTGGCCCGAGCCAATGCGGACGGACAGGGCATGGTGTGTGATGTCTCGATGGTCGATTCCAACGCCTACTTCTACGGCGGCGACATCAGCACCGGCCACCGGGTGCCCGGAGCAGAGGTGGACCCTTTCCCAGCACAGACCAGCCTCGGGCGAACCGTGTTTGAAACCTCCGATGGCTGGATCACCCTGGTGCCGGTCACTGGCAGGCAGCTGCGAAGTGTGCTGAATGCCATCGGTGAGGCCGACCGTTGGGAGGCGATCAAGGCCGACGGCGCCCAGTTGATTTGGCCCAGAATGCTGAAGCTGCTCGAGCCGGCGTTATTGGCCGAATCCTCGACTGTGTGGCAGCAGCGGTTCACCCTCGCAGACGTGCCGGTCACCGTTGTGTGCGACTTCGAAGCGCACCTGAAGGACGAGCAGGTGGCCCACAATGGCACATACACCGAAGTCGCCGACCCTGGAACCGGCCGTTTTCTCCAGGTTCGGTATCCCGGACTTTTCGACCGTGAACCGGTCGGTATTGCTCCCAAACCCGCACCCGGCCTCCGGACGCCCACCTGACTTCCGATAGTAACGCCCTGTTTTTTGGAGCGAAGGTACCCTCGGGTCCATGAGATCGGTCGTACTGGTTGGGCTGATGGGGTCGGGGAAGTCGACGGTTGGTCGTCGACTCGCTTTGCGTTCCGGTCGGCGGTTCGTGGATCTCGACGCCGAGATCGAACGCCGCTCCGGAGAGAGCATTCGGCAGATTTTTGCCAACGAGTCCGAGGCCGGATTTCGCACCCGCGAGACCGGGGTTTTGCTGGAGGTTCTGTCAGAGAGTGAGCCTTTCGTGCTCGCCACCGGCGGGGGCGTCGTAGTGTCTGAGGTCAATCGTGAGTCTCTTGAACTGGCCGATGCGACCGTTGTGTATCTCGATGGTTCGCCGGCGGTTCTCGCCGACCGTGTCGGGTCCGATTCCAATCGGCCGCTGCTGGGTGAGGATCCTCTGCAGGCGCTCACTCACCTTCAAAGGGAACGGCACAATCTTTATGTCGCAGTCGCTGATGTCACCGTGAATGTCGACGTCCACTCGCCTCCCAGCACGACTGACCTGGTCGCCAAAGCTGTAGGTGTCGCAAGCGTGACCAGTGGCCCGGTCTTCTATGAACCTGTCGATGTCGGCGGAGGTCGCAGCTACACCGTGCACGTTGGCGAAGGGGTTCGGCATCATCTGGCCGAGGTCATCCCCGAACGGGCGAAGCGGGTCGCGATCATCACACAGGAGCATCTGCCGTGGTCTGTGGATCCCGGAATTGAGCACCACGTCATGTACGTGCCCGATGGTGAGATTGCGAAATCGCTGGAGACCGTTTCCCGACTCACCAGTTCGATGGCGCGGTGGGGCATAACCCGAAATGACGTCGTAGTCGGAGTTGGCGGGGGAGTCGTGACAGATCTCGCAGGCTTCGTCGCATCGGTGTACCACCGTGGGTTAGGTGTCATTCAGGTATCTACCACGCTGTTGGGCCAGATCGACGCGTCGGTGGGCGGCAAATGTGGTGTGAACCTGCCGGAGGGCAAGAACCTTGTTGGATCGTTCTGGCAGCCCTTGGCAGTTCTTTGCGATACCGAAACCCTCACCACCTTGCCCAAAGCAGAGCATGACGCCGGGATGGGCGAGTTGGCCAAGTACCACTTCTTGGGCGGCGGTCGGCTGGATGAACTCGACCTGGCCGCCCGAATAGCCGCGTGTGTGCGATTGAAGGCCGACGTTGTTGCTGACGATGAGACCGAAACCGGCCGGCGAGCAATTCTGAACTATGGACATACCCTCGCTCATGCCCTCGAGACGGCGATGGACTACAAGCTTCGGCATGGCTCGGCTGTGGCGATCGGTCTGCCATACGCTGCGGAGCTGGCCCGTCTGCTGGGACGAATTGACAGTGATGCCGTCGCTGAACACTTTCGAGTGCTTGACGCCTACGGGCTCGACGCTTCGCTCCCATCAGAGGTCAATCCAGATCAGCTTGTTGATCTGTTCGGCCGGGACAAGAAGGCGATCGACGGGATCACCTTTGTGCTCGATGGGCCCAACGGTGTCGAACCAGTCCAGATCGAGGATCGGGACCTCCTGCTTGCAGCGTTCTCGGTATATGACCGATGAACCATCTGGCACGAATCGATCGGCTCAAAGAGAGGCTGAAGGAGGTTGATCTGGACCAAATCGTGATTTCCAGCCTCCTGAACGTGAGGTGGCTAACGGGATTCACGGGTTCCAATGCACTGGTACTTCTCGGTCCTGATTCGGTGACGCTCGTGACGGATAGCCGGTACACCGAACAAGCTGGGCAACAAGTCCCCGACGGAGTGGCCATCGTCATGACAGGCTCAGCCCCCGGCGACCGGGCAAACGATCACCTGGTTCGGCTTGCAGCTGAAAGAAAGATGCTCGGATTCGAGTCAGAACACATGACAGTTTCGGGACGGGAGGCTCTGGGTGAATCGATCTCCGTGGCGGGAGCGGAGCTCGAGTTGATCAGCACCGAGAATGTGATCGCTGAACTCAGGCGGGTCAAGGATGCGGAGGAGATCGACGCACTTCGAACCGCAAGCTGCATAGCCGACGAGGCGTTGCTAGCGGTTCTGCCGTGGTTGCGCGGGGGACAGACCGAGCGCCGGGTGGCCCGCCAACTGGAGTGGGAGATGGCCGAACGCGGTTCGGAGCGCCCCAGCTTCGATACGATCTTGGCCAGTGGACCCAATGGCGCCAAGCCTCACGCTCGACCTTCGGGCCGCATCCTAGAGAACGGTGATCTGGTTGTAATCGACTTCGGGGCGACGGTCAGCGGGTATGGATCCGATATGACACGAACGATTGTGGTCGGTGGCACACCTACCGCTGAACAGTCCGAGTGGTACGAGAACGTTCTCGCCGCTCAGCAGGCTGGTGTCTCGGTAGCAACGGTTGGGTCTTCCCTACGCGCCATCCACGAGACAACGCTTGAACACCTCGCCGAATCGGGCCAGGCCGGGGTGTATCAGCACGGAACCGGGCACGGCGTGGGACTGTACATTCATGAAAATCCGATTCTCTCGCCCCGCGCAGAAGGCACGGTCGAGGAATCAATGGCACTCACGGTAGAGCCCGGTGCCTACGTGACCGGTGTTGGGGGTATCCGTGTGGAGGACCTGATCATCACAGGTCTCGACGGACCTGAAACTCTTACCCGCTTTCCAAAGGGTCTAGCGCCAGACAGCTAGATACACAGGTGCCGGCGGCGTCTGAACCCGAGCGTCGTAGACCCGGCATAGACTGATCCGGTTATGGCGATGAGCACCTCTGACTTCAAAAACGGTATGGCAATCGACTTAGGGTCTGACGGGCTGTTTCAAATCAACGAGTTCCAGCACGTCAAGCCGGGTAAGGGTGGAGCGTTCGTTCGTACGACGCTTCGCAACATGCGTACAGGCGCGGTTGTCGATCGGACCTTCCGAGCAGGCGAGAAGATGGAGCGAGCTTTCATAGAAAAGCGAGATCAGCAGTTTCTTTATAAAGACGCCGACGGGTTTGTGGTGATGGACTCCGAGAGCTACGAGCAGCTCACGGTGCCTGAGGAGACGATGGGAGATGCCGGCAACTATCTACGCGAAGGGGACACGATCACAATCCAGTTCTATGGATCCGAGATCGTTGGCTCGGACATGCCCGCTGCAGTCGAACTCACGATCACCGAGACCGAGCCGGGTGTTCAAGGCGACCGTGTCTCGGGTGCGCGAAAGCCGGCCACTCTCGAAACAGGCCTGATTATCCAGGTTCCTCTCTTTGTTGAACAAGGTGATGTGGTGAAGGTCGACACCCGAACTGGCGATTACATCACGAGAGCCTGATGAAAGCACAGGTTCGTGGCGAGATCGGAAGCCGTCGGGCGGCGCGTGAAAATGCAGTTGAACTCGGCTACGAGCAGGAGATGCGCGGCCTCTCGGTCGCGGAGCTGCTGGCCGGCCGGGTGCTGCCGCCCGACGAACTGACGATGCAGATCCTCGCCGATGCCGAGACCCATCGTGCTGAAGCAGACAAGTTGATCGGGAATGCGTCAGAGCATTGGGATCTTCACCGGATGCCGGTGATGGACCTCACGGTTTTGCGTCTTGCTGTCGCAGAGTTGATCGAAGGGAAAACGCCGCCCGGCGTCGTCATCTCCGAAACGGTGTACCTCACCGGTTTGTTCTCCACCGAGGAGAGCAGCCGATTCGTCAACGGAATTCTTGGAACCCTCAACCGTCAAATAGGCACCGCTGAGTAGGTACCGGCGTTCGGATGGGTTGGGGAGTGGCTGAAGCGGTTGAATCAAAGCCCTCCGACTAACCTCGGCAAATGCGTGAGAACACCCTGAAATCGGCCTGGCTACGAGGCGAGAATACGGTCGGAGTCTGGGTATCTGGTACCGACCCTCTGTTGGCTCGCAAACTTGCCCGCAGTGGTGCAGACTACGTGTGCATTGACATGCAGCACGGTACCGCCGACTATTCCCAGACTCTTACGATGTTGATGGCCATGGAGGGCGGCTCGGCGGTGCCGATCGTTCGGGTTCCGTGGAATGAACCGGGCATCATCGGCCGAGTATTGGACGCAGGCGCGATGGGGGTGATCGTTCCGATGGTGAACTCTGTGTCAGAGGCTGAGGCGGCAGTGGCCGCCTGCAACTACCCGCCGCTCGGATCCCGCAGCAACGGCCCCATCATCGCCGCCGACGCTCTCGGACCTGACTACGGCGCCGAGGCGAATGATCACATCGTGTGTATCCCGATGATCGAAACGGTCGAGGCGCTCGCGGTCGTCCACGAGATCGCCCGGGTTCCCGGCATTGATGCGTTCTACGTCGGACCCTCAGACATGAGCCGATCGCTCGGCATCCCGCCCAGTCTGGAACAGATGGACCAGCTCTTCCTCGACGCTTCCAAACGGATCATCGACGTTGCGAAAGCACATGGCATCGCCCCTGGGGTACACAGCACTCCCGCGATGAGCGCCGACCGATTGAGATTCGGCTTTCAGATGGTCACCGTAACCAGTGATGTGCAGGCGTCACAGCTCTTTGTGGAGGCGTCGGTGCAGGCAGTGAAACAGGGTCGAATCGCAGGAAGTTCTGTCTCGGGCTACTAGGTCTTTGGTCCTCGCTTCAGCAGAATTGGCGACCCACCCGACGCGGTCGGGCGATAGAGTGCGAGTGCAGAACCGTGAAATGGGTCCGAGAGGCTCATACGGACAGGAGCAAACATGAACTACTTGGGCGCCAGCCGCCATGGCTGAACGTGAACGTCAACTTACGCCCCCGTATGGGGGCGTTTTTGTACCCCGAAGCACGGTGCTCGATCGGGCCGCAGTCGCCAGGGCCGTTCGCAGAATGGCTCACGAGATCATCGAACGTAATGAAGGGCTCGAAAACGTCTGTGTCGTCGGTTTGCAGACCGGCGGTGTGCCGTTTGCGTCGGCGATTGTGCGCCAGTTGGCAGACATCGAAGGGACCGAGGTTCCGTTCGGGAAACTCGACGTAGCGTTCTACCGCGACGACATCAACCTTCGCCCGGTGCTTCCCGAAGCGGTCACCGACATCCCCTTCGATGTCGACCGAAGGAACGTGGTTCTGGTGGATGACGTGCTCTTCACCGGCCGCACGATTCGGGCTGCCCTCGACGCCCTTATCGATCAGGGGCGCGCCCGAGCGGTGCAGCTGGCGGTCATGGTCGATCGAGGACACCGCGAGCTGCCCATACGCCCAGATTTCGTCGGCAAGAACCTACCGACCCGTCGGATCGAAGTGGTGAACGCAACGATGGAAAGCGTCGAGCTCGGCGAGATGCGGAAGGGTCACCAGTGAATCAGCTGCTCTCTATCAATGATCTCAGCGCGTCCGACATTGAGGGTCTGCTGGAACTTGCCACCAGTTTCGCCGAGGTGCAGAAACGTTCGGTCCCAAAGGTTCCTGCCCTCCGAGGCAAGACAGTTGTGATGGCGTTCTTCGAAGATTCCACGCGTACGCGATCAAGTTTCGACATCGCAGCCCGCCGTCTGTCCGCTGATGTTGCGACGTTCGCTGCCGGGGCATCCTCGCTGAGCAAGGGTGAATCGTTGCGAGACACGGTTGAGACGATCACGGCGATGGGGGTCGATGCGATCGTCGTTCGACATCCTCATCCGGGGGTGCCGCTTGCGATCAGCCGTTACACCACGGCTTCAGTGGTGAACGCTGGTGATGGGCGGCATCAACATCCAACCCAAGCCCTGCTCGATGCCTACACCCTGAGGAATGCACTTGGCGACATCAAGGATCGCCGGATTCTGTTGTGCGGCGACATCCTGAACAGTCGCGTGGCTCGATCCAATGTTGCATTGTTCACCAAGCTGGGAGCCGAGGTCTTGGTCTGTGGCCCCGGCACGCTCGTGCCGCCAACGATGGACGGCGAGATGTTTGGTCATCCTGTCACTGTTGTCACCGATCTCGATCAAGTCATCGAAACCGTGGACGTGGCGTACATGCTTCGCATTCAGAAGGAACGAATCGCCGAGTCTGTACTGCCAAGTCTCCGGGAATACCGCACGGTTTATGGCCTGACCGCAGCGAGGGCTCGAAGAATGGCACCTCATGCGGTGGTCATGCATCCCGGACCGATGAATCGCGGCGTCGAGATCGATGCCGAGGTAGCCGACAGCGAGCGATCGCTGGTGACCCAACAGGTGGCCAGTGGAGTTGTGGTTCGAATGGCGGTTCTCTACCAGCTACTCGGGCCCGGGAGGTTCGATGCAGGTCCGGATTTAACCGCCGATGATCAGGCCTTGGTAGAGGATCTGAACCTTGCCGACACCGAGAATCTCGATGCCGAACCCAACCAAACCGCCAGCCCGGCAACAAACCAAATGGAGGGTATTGGATGACCACACTGGTACTCAAGGACGGACGCCTTGTCGACAGCAACGGTGATCGGACTGCCGACGTAGTCATCGATCAATCAACAGGGCGGATCACTGGTGTGGGTCGTGGACTGGCCGCTGATCACGAGATCGATTGCGATGGCCTCGTTGTCTCCCCGGGCTTGGTGGATCTGCACGTCCATCTCCGGGAACCTGGGCTCGAGGCAGCCGAGACGATCTTGACCGGCAGTCGCGCCGCAGTTCGAGGTGGGTTCACCGGTGTGGTGGCGATGCCGAACACAACGCCCACCACCGACTCGGTGGCTGTGGTAGAACAGGTCGTCGCCGCAGGTCGTCGCGCACTATGCGAGGTGGTGCCCTCCGCTGCGATTTCGGTGGATCGGAAGGGACTTCAGCTCAGCCCGATGGCCGAACTGATGGGCGTCGGGGTCCGAATATTCACCGATGATGGCAACGGGGTTCAAGACGCCAAGTTCATGCGTTCCGCACTCGAGTATGCGGGCGGGCTTCCCGACCGAGGCCGCAAGGTCGTACTGGCCCAACACTGCGAAGTCGAGGCGCTCTCCAAGGGTGGCGTGATGCACGAGGGCGAGTGGTCAGCTCGACTCGGACTGGGCGGCCAGCCCTCCGAGACAGAAGATCTCATGGTGATGCGCGACATCGCGCTGGCCCGGCTCACGGGAGTACATGTTCACTTCCAGCATGTTTCAACTGCAGGTGCAGTTGCGATGGTGAGGGCCGCCAAGGCCGGTGGGCTGTCGGTGTCAGCGGAGGCCACTCCACATCATTTCAGTCTCACCGACGAATGCTGTAAGGGGTTTGATCCGGTGTTCAAAGTTCATCCGCCGCTGCGAACCGGTGCAGACAGGGAAGCGGTGAGGCAGGGCCTCTGCGACGGCACGATCGACGCCATCGCCACCGACCATGCCCCCCATACCCCTGAGTCAAAGGAGCGATCCTTCGACGAAGCGCCACCGGGGATGTTGGGTTTGGAAACTGCCTTTGCACTAGCCCGTGAGGAACTCGAGCTTGGGTTGCCCCAACTCCTCGCTTTGTTCACGAACCGGCCGGCCCAAATAGCCAGTATCACCGACACCCAGGGTGCGGCGTTGGCTGAGGGTCGACCGGCCAATGTGACGGTCCTGGATCTCGACCACGAATGGCAGGTTGTGGGCACAAAGATGGCCAGCCTTGCGTCGAATACGCCCTACGAGGGCAGAAACCTCCGGGGCAAGGCTCGTCATACCTTCTACAACGGCGAACACGTGCTCGCAGACTTCGAGGTAACGCGATGACGCATGCGTCAACTCAACCTCTCTCCGCCGCGCTCGTAATGGCCGACGGATCGGTGTTCGAAGGGGAACTCATCGGAGCTGCTCCCAAATCAGGGATTGCCTCGGGCGAAGTGGTCTTCAACACCGCCCAATGCGGCTACCAGGAAATCATCACCGATCCGTCGTACGCGGGGCAGATCATCACCTTCACGTACCCACACATCGGTAACTACGGAACGAACCGGACCGATTCCGAGAGCAGGGGTGTGTTCAGCCGGGGTGTGATCGTACGAGAGATGGCCCGACGGGCTTCGAACTGGCGCAACGAACAAGACATCCACTCCTTCCTGTCTACGCACGCACTCCCCGGGATCAGCGGGCTCGACACCCGCCGGCTGACGCGATTACTTCGCGACAGCGGGGCGATGATCGGCGCTTTTGGTGCGCTGGAAGGTCCCACAGCCAGATCGATCGACGACCTCAAAGCTGCCGCCGACGCCGAGTTGGGCACCCAGGGAGTCGACTTGGTCGGTCAAGTCACAACGTCTTCGCCGTACTCGCTCGCTACAACCGGAAACGGTTCATTGAGGGTGGTCGCTTACGACTTCGGTATGAAGACCGCCATCGGACAACAGCTGGCACAATTCGCCGACGTTGAAGTCGTGCCGGCTAGCACCCCGGCCGGTGACGTGCTCGCCAGAGACCCTGATGGGGTGTTTCTTTCCAACGGCCCCGGCGATCCGGCCACTGTGCCCCATGCCACCGAAGCCATCAAAGAGTTGCTCGGTCAGGTACCGATTTTCGGGATCTGTCTGGGCCATCAGCTGCTCTCCACGGCGATCGGCGCTGAGATCATCAAACTGCCATTCGGGCACCACGGTGCCAACCACCCCGTGCGGGACGAAACCACCGGCAAGGTCGAGATCACCAGTCAGAATCACAACTTCGCTGTCGACGTCGACACGATTGAAGGGAAGGCTCAGGTCACCCACGTCAACCTCAATGACGGTGTGTGCGAGGGCCTCCAGGTGCTGGGAGCACCGGCGTTCAGTGTTCAGCATCATCCCGAGGCCAGTCCTGGTCCCCATGACAGTCGCTATCTCTTCAAGCGGTTCGAAGACCTCATGCACGACAACGGAGCCAACCGATAATGGGTAAGCGAACCGATATCCGCAGCATCCTCGTTATTGGATCCGGCCCGATCATCATCGGTCAGGCGTGCGAATTCGACTACTCGGGCACCCAGGCGTGTCGGGTGTTGCGTGAAGAGGGTTACCGGGTGATTCTGGCCAATAGCAACCCGGCCACGATCATGACCGATCCCGACTTCGCAGATGCAACCTATGTCGAGCCGCTGACCGCACGGGTTATCACCCGGATCATCGAGAAGGAAAAGCCCGACGCGCTTCTGCCGACTCTCGGGGGGCAGACCACGCTGAACCTGGCGATGGAGCTTGAGGAACTGGGTGTCTTGGAAGAATATGGCGTCGAGATGATCGGTGCTGATGCCGAAGCGATCGCAACCGCAGAAGATCGGCACCAATTCAAAGAGGCCATGCTCGAGATCGGTCTTGACGTGCCGCGCAGCGGAATTGCGCACTCGCTGGAGGAGGCGCACGATGTGCTGGAGTACCTCGACCTGCCCTTGATCATCCGACCGGCGTACATCCTCGGTGGGCGCGGCACCGGAATTGCCAACACTCCCGAAGAATTCGTGAAGGTTTGTCAGAATGGGCTCGACGCAAGCCCGATCACAGAAATCCTCGTCGAGGAGTCGATCACTGGCTGGAAGGAATTCGAGCTGGAGGTCATGCGTGATCGCCTGGACAATCAGGTGATCATCTGCGGGATCGAGAACATGGATCCGATGGGCGTCCACACCGGAGATTCGATCACTGTTGCTCCGATTCAGACCCTCACCGATGTCGAATACCAGGAGATGCGCAATCAGGCGTTCGCTGTGCTTCGGCGGGTCGGTGTGGAGACCGGTGGTTCGAACGTCCAATTCGCCGTTCATCCAGAGACTGGTCGCATGGTCGTCATCGAAATGAACCCTCGTGTCTCCCGATCTTCGGCTCTTGCATCGAAAGCGACTGGGTTCCCGATTGCAAAGATCGCAGCGAAGCTGGCGGTTGGGTACACCCTCGACGAGATCAGAAACGACATCACCGGTGTCACGCCGGCCAGCTTTGAGCCAGTGATCGACTACGTCGTAACGAAGATCCCTCGTTGGACCTTCGAGAAGTTCCCTGGAACAAAGGGTGTTCTGGGTACAGCGATGCAGAGCGTTGGTGAGGTGATGGCAATTGGTAGGACCTTCACCGAAAGCCTCCAGAAGGCGTGCCGCTCGCTCGAACAAGGTCACACCGGACTCAACCACGGGCCCGGATCGGAACGGTTCGCGCAGCTCACACTCGATGAGCTCCGCACCAAGCTTGCGATACCTACACCGGATCGTGTGTTCGAGTTGGAGGAAGCCCTGCGACGAGGCATGACCGTTGAGGACGTAGCGGCGATAACGGAGATCGATCCGTGGTTCGTCGATCAGATTGCGTACATCACCGAGGAGGCGGAGGCTCTGGATGGCGCCAGCTCGGACCAGCTCACACGGGCCCAGTGGAGGCGGGCGAAGCAGTTGGGTTTCTCCGACGTTCAACTGGCCCACATGCTCGGCTCGGACGAGGCGACGGTGCGGCAGACCCGACTCGCCGCCGGAGTCGTCCCCACATACAAGACCGTAGATACGTGCGCAGGCGAGTTCGAAGCGTTCACCCCTTACCACTACTCCACCTATGAGGATGAAAACGAGGTGCGTCCGACCGACAAGCCAAGAGTGGTGATCCTCGGTTCGGGGCCCAACCGAATCGGTCAGGGGATCGAGTTCGACTACTGCTGTGTACATGCAAGTTTCGCTCTGGCTGAAGCGGGCTACGAGACCGTGATGGTCAACTGCAATCCCGAGACGGTGAGCACCGACTACGACACGTCGGACCGGCTGTACTTCGAGCCGCTCACCTATGAAGACGTGATGAATGTGATCGATGTAGAACGCCCAGTTGGTGTGATCGTTTCGTTGGGGGGTCAGACCCCACTGAAGCTGGCAGACAAGCTGCCGGCGGAACTGGTTCTGGGCACCTCACCGCGGAGTATCGATCTAGCCGAAGACCGCGAGGAATGGGCCGGGCTGTGCACGAGAGCGGGTATTCCTCAACCTCCCGGAGGAACGGCTACGGGGACAACAGAGGCTGTGAAAATCGCGAACCGTGTTGGGTATCCGGTGCTCGTTCGGCCCAGCTACGTGTTGGGAGGTCGAGCGATGGAGATCGTATTCAATGACGAAGACCTCAGCGCTGCGATGAAGGCGATGGCCGCGGATGGCACGCTGGGCCGAGAAGGCGGTCTCAGCGCGGATCGACCGGTGTTGATCGACCAGTTTCTCGACGATGCCGTCGAAGTAGATGTCGATGCTCTACGGGACAAGACCGGAGAAGTTCTTATCGGTGGGGTCATGGAGCACGTCGAAGAGGCCGGTGTGCACAGCGGCGACTCCGCCTGCGTACTTCCGCCGCCGAACCTGTCGCCGGTCACCGTTTCTGCTCTCGAATCCTATACAGCTTCGATAGCCGCCGAACTCGAGGTTGTGGGGTTGATCAACGTGCAGTTCGCCGTTCAGCTGAACCCCGAGGGTGAGGATGCAGTCTTCGTGATCGAAGCGAACCCACGAGCATCTCGAACGGTTCCCTTCGTGGCCAAGGCGACCAACCGACCGCTGGCCAAGATCGCTGCGCGTCTCATGGCCGGCTCGACCCTCGACGAGGTTGAGGCTGAAGGTCTCCTAGATCGCAATAGGCCGCCGTCTGGGTTGTATGCGGTCAAGGAGGCCGTACTCCCGTTCAGTCGATTCCCCGATACCGATGCCCTGCTCGGGCCCGAGATGCGGAGCACCGGCGAGGTTATGGGTATCGATGTTTCGCCCGGGTTGGCGTTCCTGAAAGCACAGCTTGGAGCCGGCATGGAGCTTTCGCCCGAGACTGCGGACGAGGGAGTCATCTTTCTTTCGTTGGCCGATCGGGACAAAGAGCGTGGCATGGAACTGGCCCAGTCATTCGCCGAGATCGGATTCCGCTTCATTGCAACAGCCGGCACTGCCGCCGCTTTGGCCGAGGTGGGTATCGAGGTTGTAGAAGTGCTGTCGAAACTGCGGGACGACGGGGTCGTCGAACCTGCGGGACGCACCGCTCTCGATGCGATAGCGGCCGGTGAGGTGGCCCTGGTCATCAACACGCCGAAGGGGCGAGGCGCACGCGCCGACGGTGCATACATCCGAACTGCAGCATCGATCAATCACGTTGCGTTGATCACGACCGTCTCGGCTGCCAAAGCGATCTCGGTAGGCCTTGCCGAGTGGGCTGGAGCGCCGCTGACCGTGCGCTCACTTCAGAGCATCCGGGCCGGTCAGGCCGATTGAGGGTGGCTGATATCTCAACCACCGTTGGCTCGGTGCGCCTGAGGGCTCCGATAATGCCAGCCTCGGGAACCGGCGGCCATGGCGCTGAACTCGGTGCGTTCGGGGACTTGGGGAGCCTCGGAGCGGTCGTGGTGAAGTCTTTGCTCCCGATCCGGTGGGCGGGCAATGCTGCGGTCCGGGTTCATCAGACGCCGAGTGGAATGCTCAACTCGGTGGGGTTGCAGGGACCGGGCATCACTGCGTGGGCAGCAGAGGACCTACCCGCTTTGATCGACGCCGGTGCGTCGGTGGTGGTGTCAATCTGGGGTCGGTCGGTCCAAGAGTACGAGGAGGCGGCCGCAATGGTGGCCGACCTGCCCAAAGAAGTCGTTGCCGTAGAGGTGAACATCAGCTGCCCAAACACCGAAAGAGGCAACGAACTGTTTGCTCACTCGGTTGAGGCGACGTCGGCGGTCCTTTCGGCCACCTCAGGGGCGAACCGACCCCGTTGGGCCAAGCTCAGCCCAAATGCTGGACCGCTACTCATACCCGTGGCCGAGGCAGCGATCCGGAATGGCGCCGAGGCTCTCACGGTCTCCAACACGTACCTGGGATTGAGCGTAGATCCGGTCAGCAGGCGAGCACGTTTGGGAAACGGAGCTGGGGGAGTGTCCGGGCCCGCCATCCATCCGTTGGCGGTGAGAGCCGTGGCCGAGGTCCACCGGGCCCTTCCGACCTCACCAATCGTGGCCGCCGGAGGAGTTTCGTCGATCGAAGACGTTGTGGAATTCACATTGGTAGGCGCGTCGGCAGTGCAGGTCGGCACCATGAACTTCGCGGACCCGCGAACCTGTTTTCGACTGGTTGGAGAGCTAGGGCGGTGGTGTGATGCCCAGAGTGTTCAGCGATTCACCGAGCTGATCGGTGAGGCCGATCTGACTCCGCTACCCCCTCCCGAGCTGTAGTTCGGTCAGCTGAGTACAAAACGGACGCGTTTGTTACCGCCGCCCTTTGACTCGGTTTTGGTGATCTCGAAGTGTCCGATCTCACCGGTAGAGGCCACATGAGTTCCGCCGTCGGCCTGCTTGTCGAGACCGACGATGTCGACAACGCGGATCTCCTTTACCGATTCGGGGATGAGGTTCACTTTGGTGCGCAACAGATCGGCGTCCACCACCGCAGTGTCCCGTGGCAGGAAGCTGACCTCGATCGGTCGGTTGGTGGCTATCTCTTCATTGACGGCGACACTGATTTCTTCGGCAAAGTTCTCCGGTAGTACCCCGAAGTCGAAGTCGATACGAGCTTTGAGTGGCTCCATGTTGTTGCCGGTAGATGTCACGCCATACCGGTTGTAGACGACTCCACCGAGCACGTGCATTGCTGAATGGGTTCGCATCAGCTTGTGGCGACGTTCGCTGTCGAGCTCACCCGTGACGGTCGTTCCCACCGAGGGCACAGGACCCTCGATGTAGTGCCATACCTGTCCGTCCTCTTTGCGAACGTCGATGACAGCGGCCTGGCCGCCAGACCAGGAGAGTGTGCCAACGTCGGCAGGCTGGCCTCCGCCGAGAACGTAAAACACGGTTGCGTCCAACTGCACTTTGCCGTCGGCGATCTTCGTCACTACCGATTCCATCGCTGTGAGGCTGGCGTCGCGCAGATAGACGAGGTCGGTCATGACACGGTTGTAGTCGTCGGCGCAGTATCTCTTCAAGCTGTGGCGACTGCCCATCCAAACGTGTCCGACCCAGATGGTGCAGGACGGTGAGTCTTACAAGCTCGGCCCTGCCGCCGACGGGGTGAGGCATGAGCGGAATTCCGCCACCTCGTGAGCCCCTGCAGCCGATGGATCCCGAGTCGATGCAACCCGAGCAGGGTGCTCGGCCCGTGGCTCCAGGTGGCCAACGGAAATCAGAACGGTCGCCATCAACTGCGACCACAGCAGCGGCAATGCTGCCGTTGCTGGCCGCCAGCCTTGCGCTCATAGCTGGACTGTCAACCGAAGTGACGCCCAGAGGATCCTGGGGGTCGAACGAGATGTTGTTGTCTTTGATTGCGGTGGGCGCCATCGCCGCGATCGCCGGAGCGCCTCTACTGGCGATGTTTCAGGCGTGGAGGCCCGAGAGGTCCACAGCGTTCAAGCTGTTCCTGTTCCTTGGCATCTCGGCTGCGTACCTAGTTGCGGCGGCGGCTTCACTCGCCCTTTCCATCGTCGTTTCATTCACGCGGGACCCGCCCGAATGTTGACCTTCGTTTCGCTCGATGGCTCGCTGCGAGATGGCTGGCGCCACGGCCGGCTCGTCCAGCGGTTCATGCGAACGCGAAACGCCAAGCTCCCGATTTCGCTGTTTGTCGTGGTGGGAGTGACCAGAGATCTCGCGTGGCAAGAACTGATTGCAGGGTCAGCACTTCTGGCGCTGATCTACGGGTTTGTCGTGATCTTCAACGACATCAATGATGCTGAGGGGGATCGAATCAACCGCCGAGACTTGCCGCTCGCAACCGGAGAGCTCGACGCCGGTCAGGCCTCCCGCATACTGATCGGACTTGGGGTTCTCATCTGCGCCCTCGTTCTGGCATGGGGGAGCGCTGCGCCTGCGATCGCAGTTGCAGCGGCGACTGTCGCCGGATTCATCTACTCGGATCCCTCCATCCGGATATCTGACCGGGGCATTATTGGTTCTGGGCTGCTGGCCCTTTGTTACATCGGGACACCGATCCTGTTCGTCCTGACTCTGACCGATGGGCCGTACCGCCAAGCTGTTCCGGTGGTGGTTGTTGGGACTCTTTTGGCCTTCGCCACGTCGTTATACAAGGACTTCGGTGACGAGGCCGGCGATGCTGCCATCGGCAAGCTGACTCCGCTCGTTCAATACGGGTCGGGCCGGGTGACCCGCTTGGCGATCCTGGTGCAGGGAACTGCCATGATCGTTGGGGCGCTGGTGGTCGGTGTGGCCGTGTGGATGCTGCCTGCGGCATTGAGCCTTTGTAGTGCGGCTGGGGTCGATTCAAGGTGGCGCCCCTCGGTTGTGGTTGTTCATCGATATCTCACCACTGGGTCGATCTGTTTGCTGGCCGCGGCCGGCCTCGGCTGAGATCTGGCAAAGCACCAGCTGGGCAACCTGATCTACTAACGTCTCGGCGGGACGTTTGAAGGAGAACCTATGTCCACTGATGCAACCGAAGGACTGCCCGCAGCTCTTCGCGAAAAGATGGCGCTCGCTCTCGACGTCGATGATCTCGTGCAAGCCAACCGATTGGCGCGCGACCTCAAGCCGTGGTTCGGGGTGGCCAAGATCGGGCTGGAGCTCTATACCGCCGCCGGGCCCGACGCGATCGGCGCAATCATCGACCAGGGCATGGATGTGTTCTTGGATCTCAAGTTGCACGACATTCCAACCACCGTGAAGAAGGCGTCCAGAGTCGCCGGCGCGCTGGGTGTGAGCTATCTCACAATGCATGCCCACGGTGGCGCAGCCATGCTGCGTGCAGGGGCCGAGGGACTGGCCGAAGGTGCTGCCAACGCGGGCCTCGCCGAGCCGACCGCGCTTGCCGTCACTGTTCTCACAAGCGACGACACTGCGCCAGAACACATCGTCCCTCACAGACTCCGGCTGGCAATCGAGGCCGGATGTGGCGGTATCGTGTGCTCGGCTCGGGACCTCAAAGGAGTCGGAGAATTGGCCCCCCGCATCATGCGAGTAACGCCGGGAATCCGAGCGGCGGGAGCTGATCTGCATGACCAACCCAAGGCCGTCACACCTGCAGAAGCACTCGAGCTGGGAGCCGACCTTCTGGTGATCGGTCGGGCTGTCACAGCAGCTTCTGACCCCGCTGCCGCAGCGTCGGCCCTGTTCGCAAGCCTCAGGTGACACGGGGATGACTATCCCAACCGTTTCAGTTCCGTTACGGTAGAGCTATGCCGACTCCTCCAATGCTCACCGATGAACAACGAAAGGCCGCCCTGGCCAAGGCGGCCGAGGTCCGCAAGATCCGATCCGAAATGAAACACCGCCTGAAGATGGGCAGCGTCACCTTGCCAGAACTTCTCGATCAAGCCGATGCAGACGAGGTCATCGCGAAGATCAAAGTGTTGGCCGTTCTCGAATCACTGCCCGGTGTAGGCAAGGTTGGGGCACGCCGATCCATGGAAGATCTCGGGATCGCCGAATCACGCCGGTTGTCCGGACTGGGCGCCAAACAGCGGGCTGCTCTCCTCGAGGCGTTCTCCTGAGCGGGAGGGTCGTCGTCGTCTCGGGTCCCGGTGGTGTCGGGAAGGGGACAGTGGTTGCGGCCCTGGTCAGGAAGTATCCCGAGCTTTGGTTGAGCCGGAGCTGGACCACTCGCGAACAACGTCCGGGCGAGCCCGACGATGCGTATGTGTTTGTTTCCCGGGATGAGTTTGACGAGCGGATCGAAGCAGGCGGTTTTCTCGAATGGGCTGAGTTTCTAGGGAATCTCTACGGCACGCCCATTCCAACTGCTCCTGAGGGGGCACACATCATTCTCGAAATCGATGTGCAAGGTGCTCGTCAGATCGCAACATTGGTAGATGACCCCATACTGATCTTCATCGAGGCGCCGTCGCCCGCGGCTCAACAGGCACGACTGGAATACCGAGGTGACCCGCCCGAACAGGTCGCTGAGCGAATGGCCAAAGCCGCCCAAGAGGCTCACGCAGGAGCCGACCTCGGTGCCTCGGTCGTGGTCAACCACACGGTCGAAGGGACCGTCGAAGAGCTGTATCGCATCATCTCAGAGACTTGACGAATCGTTAGTTCCTGGTCGAGTCTTGGATCAGGTCGTACAGCCGAGGAGATGCCGCCGAAACGCCGACTGAGGCACTAGGCTGGACAGGCTATGAGCGAGCGTACTGATTCAATGATGGAACCTTCGGTTGAGGAGCTGATGAAGCGCGCGGACTCCAAGTTCGGGTTGTGTACCTTCGCTGCAACACGGGCGCGTCAAATCAACGCCTACTTTGGCGATCTGAACTCCGAGGGCGTTGGCACACATGTGCCACCCCAGGTTCCTTCGGTCGCACGCAAACCGCTTTCGATCGCGTTTGAAGAAATCGCTGCGGACAAGATCCTCAGGGTCGAACGTGACCTCGAAGCTGAGGCCGAAGCCGCCGCTGCAGAGGCCCAGGCCGCCGCCGACGCAGCGGCAGAAGATGCTGCCGCCGCTAAGGCTGAAGCAGCCGACAAGAAGAAGTAGTGATTCGGTGCCCCTGTCGGGCAAGCGGGTTGTACTGGGCGTCACCGGCGGAATAGCGGCGTACAAGTCAATCGAAGTCTGCCGCCGACTTGTTGATGTTGGTGCTCACGTGATTCCCGTGCTCACCGAAGCAGCGACCAACATGGTGGGCCAAACAACGTTCAGGGCCCTCGCCTCAGAACCCCCCAAGACCTCTCTTTGGACCGACGGCGAGGCAATCCCACATACGTTCCTCGGTCAAAGCGCTGACCTGATGATCGTGTGCCCTGCGACGGCGAGGATCCTCTCCGATATGCGCACCGGGCGGTCCGGTGATCTGCTTTCGGCAACACTGGTGGCTACCGAGGCGCCCGTGATTGTGTGCCCTGCGATGCACACAGAAATGTGGCAGCACCCAGCAATTCAAGACAACCTACGCGTTCTGGCCGAGCGTGGCGTTGTGATCGTCCCTCCCGAAGAAGGTCGGTTGGCTGGGGGAGATATCGGCAAGGGTCGCCTGGCAGCTCCCGAGGAAATCGTGCGCGTGGCGATTCAGACCCTGGGCACGCAGGGATCAGCGATCCTCGAGGGCCGCTCGATTGTGGTAACTGCTGGGGGGACGCGAGAACCGATCGACCCCGTCCGTTTCATCGGTAACCGGTCTACCGGAAAACAAGGTCACGCCATTGCCGAGGCAGCGATGCTGGCCGGTGCTGATGTGACGCTTATCACGACGTCGGCGCTGCCCTCCAGCGCGGGGATACGACGGGTCGATGTTGTCACCGCAGCGGAACTGCACGATGCCGTCAACGCTTCACTTGCCGAGGCAGATGCTGTTGTGATGGCTGCAGCGGTGGCTGACTTCACGCCCGCTGCGCCCGCTGACCACAAGATCAAGAAATCCGAGGGTGTACCAGAGATTCTGCTCGTCCCTACGGTTGACATCCTGGCCGATCTCGGAAGGCGCAAGGCCTCTGGCGAGCTCGACACGTTGTTGGTGGGATTTGCAGCCGAGACCCAGAACCTTGCCATCAACGCTCGTTCGAAACTGGAACGTAAGGGCGCTGACCTGATCGTCGCCAACGATGTGGCCAGCGCCAACGTCGGATTTGCCCACAACACCAACGCCGTCAGCATCTACTCTTCCGATGGCGCTGAGGTTTCGCTGTCGCTCCGCTCCAAAGCGGAAATCGGCACTGAAATCTGCGCCATCATTTCTGCTCGCCTGTAACCCAACCAAGAAAGCACACTGTGGCCGACAACTTCACCTTCACATCAGAATCGGTAACCGAGGGCCATCCCGACAAGCTTGCTGATCAGATATCGGACTCGATCCTCGACGCCCTTCTTGCCCAAGATCCGCAAAGCCGGGTGGCATGCGAGACACTTGTCACCACCGGATTTGCGATAATCGCAGGCGAGGTGACCACGAGCGCCTACGTCGACATACCCAAGGTCGTTCGTGATCGGATCACAAAGATCGGCTATGACTGCGAGAGCTACGGTTTCGACGGTGCTACCTGCGGGGTGATGGTCAGCCTCGATGAACAGTCCGCAGACATTGCCCAGGGTGTCGACAAATCCGAGGAGCTTCGCTCCGGAACGGCGTCGGGCGACAAGTACGACGAACAGGGAGCCGGCGATCAGGGGATGATGTTCGGCTATGCGTGTGATGAAACCGCCGAGCTCATGCCCCTCCCCATTCACCTGAGCCATCGTCTGGCGGAGCGTTTGTCAGAGGTCCGCCGGGCCGGCACCGTTCCGTATCTGCGTCCCGATGGAAAGACCCAAGTGACCTTCGACTATGAAGACGGTCGGCCGGTGCGTCTCAAGACCGTGTTGGTCTCCACACAACACGATCCCGGCATCGATCGGGACAGCATGATCCGCCCCGATCTGATCGAGCACGTCATCAGGCCGATGATTCCCGAGGCCTTTGCTGGAGATGAGTACGAGGTTCTCGTCAACCCAACCGGCAACTTCGTCATCGGCGGTCCCGTCGGTGATGCCGGGCTCACCGGACGCAAGATCATTGTCGACACCTACGGTGGCTGGGCCCGTCATGGGGGCGGAGCGTTCAGCGGTAAGGACCCTTCCAAGGTCGACCGTTCGGGCGCATACGCCACCCGCTGGGTCGCCAAGAACGTCGTTGCGTCAGGAGCGGCCTCTCGTTGCGAAGTGCAGGTGGCGTATGCAATTGGCGTAGCTCACCCCATTTCGGTCTTGGTGGAGACCTTTGGGACCGAAACGGTCGATCCCGCAAAGATCAGTGCAGCCGTGAACGAGGTATTCGACCTTCGTCCTGGGGCGATTCTCGACAGCCTCGACTTGCGCCGACCGATCTATGTACCAACTGCGGCATATGGACACTTCGGCCGTACCCCCACCGACGACGGCTTCTTCACCTGGGAACGGACCGATCGCACCAACGAGTTGAAGAGTGCCTTGGGGCTTTGACCCGTGATGATCAGTTCGGGAGCAGAGGCCGTCGGGTCTGGAGGGGTCTGACCCCGCCTTCATCGTTGTGAGAGTCGTCCGGGTTCTTCCAGATGTTTCCGGCATCAACAAGGCTTTCGACTACTACGTTCCCGATCACCTGGCCGGACCCCCGATACGGATCGGTTCCCTCGTCCGCGTAAAACTTCACGGACGGCGCACCGCCGGGTGGGTCGTTGATGTTGATGTAGAACCGCCCGCAAACCTGACACTCGAACCCCTCTTGAAGAGTTCGTCGGTCGGACCCGGACGTGAGGTCGTAGCGTTGGCGGAGTGGGTCGGCCACGAGTGGGCCGGCAGATGGTCAGCGGTACTGAAGACCGCAAGCCCGGATCGGTTCGTCCAATCGGTTCCGCCGCTGCGGTCTGCCACGGTGGCCGCTGGTCCGCAATCGGGTCTGGGAACCTTGTTCGCAGGTGAGGGCCCACGGATTGTGCGCAGTCCTCCCGCAGCCGACCGATTCGAGCTCATTCGAGAGGCAGGGCGAAGGGGATCTGCGATTGTTGTCGCCCCCGATCAGAAAACGGCCGCCGCCCATGCTGGCCGCTTGACTCGGGCCGGCATCCGTACCCACCGGTATCCCGATGATTGGTCCGGAGGATTCGCTGGGGGTGTCGTTCTGGGGCGCGGTCCGCCGTATTCGCCACCGTCCCTGACCTCTCATCGATTGTTGTTCTCGATGAGCATGATGACGCTCTGGCCAACGAACGCAACCCCACGTGGCACGCACGGGACGTGGCTATCGAGCGTGCCCAGCGAGCGAGGATTCCATGTCTGCTTGTCTCGGCTGTGCCCAGCATTGCGGCGCTCCAAACAACCTCGGATGTGCGAACTCCTTCCAGAAGCGAGGAGCGGCAGGGATGGCCCTTGGTACAGGTCATCGATCGGAGAGACGACGAACCTGGTCGGTCCGGTCTGTTCAGCACTCCGTTCGTCCGTCGAATTCGAGGCGAGGGGCGGGTTCTATGCATCCTCAATCGGAAGGGACGGGCGGTGATGCTTGCCTGCGGAACATGTGGTGAGCTGGTTCGTTCGAAGTCTGGTGATGAGCTGATGGCAGAAGAGGATGGCGGACTCGTCGCTCATGAATCGGGGGAGACCAGGCCCCGGATCTGTCTTGCCTGTTCTGGTACACACCTGAAGCGACTTCGATTGGGCGTGACCAGGGCGGCGGAAGAATTGTCCGTTTCGTTACGAGAACCGGTGGGTGAGGTCACCGGAAACACAACCGGGGGCGATGGCTTGGATAACCGGGTGGTTGTTGGAACAGAGGCGTTACTGCATCGGGTTGCCGTGGCGGACACTGTTGCATTCCTTGATTTCGACCAAGAACTGCTCGGTGCCCGATATCGAGCCGCTGAGCAGGCGATGACGCTGTTGCTTCGGGCCGCCTCCGTTGTCGGTCCCAGGAGCCGTGGGGGCCGAGTCTTGGTGCAGACCAGGATTCCAGATCACCGAGTGCTACGGGCTGCCACACGGGCCCAGCCTGAGGTCTTCACCAACGAAGAACTGGCACTGCGCTCCAGCGCCGGGCTTCCACCCTTCCGAGGTTTGGCGATGGTCAGGGGCGCTGGCGCCGACGAGTTCCTGAAACCACTGAAGGATCGGCTCGACGTAGAGGTAGTTGGCCCCGATCGCGAAGGGCGATTGCTTGTGAAAGGTGAAGACCGTCGATCGGTAGCGGACGTGTTGAGCGCACTACCACGTCCGAAGGGCGCTCGGGTATCGGTTTGGGTTGATCCGGTGAGGGCCTAGGGCCGATCGCCTGGCGGATCCGAAGACCAGTTTTGACGACGGAGCTCAGCCAGAACGGCCGTCGCTGAATGGCCCACGTTCAGACTGCCAATCTTGCCAGCCAGGGGAAGAAAGGCAACGAGGTCGACCGCACAGAGGGTGTCGCGGTGCACTCCGCGTTCCTCGTGACCCAGCACAAGCGCAACCGGGTCAGACCCCAGGTCGGCGCTGAACAGGGGAACGGCCCCCTCCACCAACTCAATAGCGACCACTCGATATCCCGCCGCAGCAGCCTCGTTGACCGCTGTGACTCCGCTTGGGGTTCGATGGATTTGGATGAACCGATCACAGCCCTTGGCGGTGATCTGAACCTTCTTGTCCTTGGGATCAGCGGTTGGGGGTACGAGCCAGAGATCGTCGACCCCGTAGGCAGCAGCGCTGCGGAGGATCCCTCCGACGTTGAAGGGTTGCTGAACGCCGTCCAGCACGATTGCTAGCCGTTGATCAGTCCTCTTGCGCCAGCTCCGATGAAGACGTTTCAACTCGGTAGGAGAAAGTGGTTTCATGTGTTCTGGGCTCGATCAACAGCATGGGGATCTGCATGAGTGATGTCGAGAACTCGATAACCGCGTTCGGAACCGCGTCGGATGACCTCGAAATCCTGGGTCTCGAGCCACTTGTGGAGGCTGTCGGAGCCGAGATTCTTCTGTACAACCAAATGAGCTGAACCCCAGGGGCGAAGCCTCCTCAACCAGAACAGCAGCAGCTCGTGCAGCGCCTTCTTGCCGATCCGAATCGGTGGGTTGCTCCAAATCTGATCGACGAGAAGGTTGTTCGGTACCTGGTCTGGACTCACGACTTTGACGTTGGCGAGCTCGAGATTGGCAACGTTGGTGGCGCACAGCTCTCGGGCACGATCGTTGATCTCGACCGCCCAGACGGTTGCCTGGGGATTCCATGTGGCTAGTGCGCACGTGATTGGACCGTAGCCCGAACCGATATCAACGATCTCTCTGTTGCTGTATGCCGGCTGTGGACCGGTTCGAAGGAGGTAGCGGGTGCCGCGGTCGATCTGGTTCGGGGAGAAGACCCCTCGATCAGTCACCAGACTGGTTGACATTCCTGGCACCGTTAGCACAACCGCCTGAGGTTTGGAGTCAGCTTCGACCTTGTCGCTGAAGTAATGCCCCATGAGCTAAGCGAGTTCGGCTAGCGCCGATGCGAAACGCGCCGCGCTCGGAGGATCGGCTTCAAAAAACAGGCCCGGCTCGATGAGTTCGACCTCTAGAACAAGCGGTCCATCGTCGGAAGGTAGAAGATCGATTCGGGAGTAGAGCAGTGGTCCGAACCTGGATACGAGCCAGTCATTGGTGCGGTCGGCAACACCTTGCTCAGCTTCGGACAACTCGACGGCCCCCACGGTCTCTGTGACGAACAATCCCTCCACATCCTGCGCACCGGGGGATAACAAGGCAACCTTTCCAAAGGCATGGTCGAATTTGCCGTTCACGTAGACACACCCTCGCTCTCCATAGTTGTCGACCGCAGCTAGATACGGCTGGAGAATCGCCACTCGATCGGAATCGACAATCGCACACACGGCGTTGCTCACCGCCGAGCCGTCGGTGGCATCGAGGCGAAAGGTGTCATTCGACCCGGCCGACACGGTTGGCTTCACCACGACCTCTTCGCTGCGCCATCTGAGAACCTGCCCTAAGGCTGAACCGAGCTCGGTCGGCGGACTCAGATGAGAAACGTAGGCGGAAGGCACAACGGGCAGGTCTGCCCGGGCCAGTTCGGTCAGGTATCGCTTGTCGATGTTCCACAAAACCACTTCAAGAGGGTTGAACAAGGTGGATTGTTCAGAGATCAGCTCCAGCAGTTCGGTGAACTCATCGATCCGTCGGAAGTAGTCCCACGTGGCCCGCAGGACCACACTGTGATAACTCGACCATTTCACCTTTGGGTCGTCCCAGGCGACAACGTCGTAGTTGACCCCTGCCGCCTCCAGAGCTGGAAAAGCAGCGGACCATCGGTGTCGAGATCCATGACTTCGGTCGATGCCACCAGGGCAATTCGTCGGCGTGCCACCGTCCGAGGCTACCGCCTCACCCTGTTTGGTGGATCAGCTCTCTCTACCCGGTGGCACCACCTCGTAACCTGCTTCTTCTGGTTCATCGTCAACCATCTCGGCCGGGAAGCCGGGAGCAGTGACATCGAGTCCAGTAGCGTCTTCGAGCCGCTTGATGATGTTCGGGGACAGCTCGCGGGGGCCGTAGCGGTCGACACCGTCGGCAAAGATCTCATTGATCAGCGGTGAGAGTTCCAACGGAACCCCGTGCTGCTCTGCGAGCGATTGGAACAACCCGATGTCCTTTTGCACCAAGTCCATCGTGAAGCTGATGTCTCGCGAACCGTTGAGGATTACCTGTCCTTCGGTTTCGTGCACAAAGGACGTGCCGGACGAGATAGCGATTGCCTCATAGGTGGTATTGAGGTCAAGACCCATTGCTTTGGCGGTCGTGAGGGCTTCTGCCACCGACACCAGGTTCACAGTGGCCAAGTAGTTGGTCATGACCTTCAGAACAGAGGCTGAACCTACATCGCCCGTGTGGAGGATTCGGCGTCCCAAGGTGGTCAAAACAGGAAATGCCCGCTCGAACGTTGGACGATTGCACCCCGCGAAGATGCTGATGTTCCCGGTGTCAGCACGATGGCATCCACCCGAGACAGGGCAGTCGATCGCTTCGGCACCGTTGGCTCGGACGAGATCAGCCATTCGGGCCACCTCACCAGCGTCGGTGGTGCTCATCTCGGCCCAGATCTTGCCCTCGGTGAGGCCGTGAAGAAGCCCGTCTGGGCTCTCCATCACCTGTGCGCATGCTGCTGGGCTGGGCAGGCAGGTTATGACCATCTCACATGACTCGGCCAGTTCCCTGGGCGAGTCGGCCCACGATGCTCCGTCGGCCAGGAGCTGCTGAGCCGCCGTTGGATTCAGGTCTCTCACTGTCAGCTGATAGCCGTTCCGCAGCAGGCTTCGGGCCAGTTTGCTCCCCACATTTCCGAGGCCGATGAAGCCAACCGAACGAATAGTCATGGCCGGACAGTAGCGGAGTACGGGGATTGGCCAGCGTCCGATTCACCGATGGAGGCCGGTGCTGTGACTACGCTGCACCCGGTGAGAGCGACCGCCCAACCTGGGGAATGGTCCGAGGACGACACGACGGTGAGGAATCAGATCCTCAGACAGGCCGGATCGATCTCGCTGGCCGTGTCACCGTTTGCAATGGCTTTTGGGATCATCTGCGCCGAGGCCGACTTCAGACTTGTGGAGGCGATCGGATTCTCCAGCTTGGTCTTTGGTGGGAGCGCACAGTTTGCCTCCGCCACGGTCTTGGCCGACGGTGGTTCGGTAGTGGCGGCGGTAACCGCCGGCGCGCTGCTGAACATGCGTTCCATGGCTTTTGGCGTGGTGATGGCACCGGCATTGAAGGGTCCGCTGTTGTGGCGAGCGCTGGTTTCTCAGCTCATGATCGATGAATCGACCGCTATCGGTAGCACCCAAACCGAACTCCGGTGGCGCCGCTATGGATATCTGGCCGGTGGGATCGGCGTCTTTGTATTGTGGAATCTGTTCACCGTGCTCGGCTTCACAGTTCTTGGAAACGCTGGCGACGTGGTTCTCAATTACGGGATCGATGCCACCATTCCTGCCTCTTTCATGGCGTTGCTGTGGACGAGGATCCACGATCCCCAGCAACGGATCTTGATGGTTCTGGGCGCTGTCATAGCCTTGCTCAGCGCCCCGGTTTTGCCAGCTGGCGTGCCGATCGTGGCCTCGGCTCTGGCGGTGCTCGTCTACCGCCCGTGGCGCAATACACCCCGCAGGCGGACACCTCATCGAGCTAACCGGATCGATCCATGACGGCACCACTCGCAACGATCCTGGTCCTCGCAGCGATCAGTTATGCATTCAAGTCAGCCGGCCCACTCTTCCTCGGCGGTGATCGAAACATACCGATCTGGGTTGACCGATTGGCATTGCTACTTCCGGCACCACTTCTGGCCGCTCTGGTGGTGTCGTCCACCTTTGTGACCGATCGACAGTGGAGCATCGACGCCAGGGTGGTCGGTTTACTTGTCGCCTCGGTTGCACTGTGGCGTCGATTTCCATTTGTGATCGTGGTGGTCCTGGCCGCAGCCGCGACTGCACTTACCCGGCAGCTGCTCTAGATCGTGCGGTGGCAGCATAGGATCTGCCTATGAAATCGCCAGATCGGATCACTGCACTCCTGGTCAAGCAGGACGGGTACAACACCACGGCCCCGGAGGGACACATTCGTTTTGAATCGATGGAGCCTTACATCGAACTGGGTGAGATTGTGACGCCTGATCTGGCCCCAGGACAGGTGCTTGTGGAAATGAGCATGGCGCCTATCAACCCCTCCGACCTCCACTTTCTGAAGGGTGAGTATGGTCAACCCAGGATCCAGGGCAAACCGGCGGGGTTCGAGGGTGTCGGCACCGTGATAGAAGCGGGGAATGACAGCTATGCACAGAGCCTGGTCGGCCAGCGGGTCAGTTTCGCAGCTACTCCGGCAGGGACCGGCACCTGGGCTACACACGCGGTCGCAGAAGCGATGTTGTGCATTCCAATGCCCGACACGGTGAAGGATCCCGATGCCGCCGGGTTCATCGTGAATCCACTCACAGCGGCTGCGATGTTCGAGCAGGTGAAGGCCAGCGGTTCGCCCGGTGTTGTGCTCACCGCCGGTGCCAGTCAGGTGAGTAAGTTCATCGTTGCGCTTGCACGCGATGCCGGCCTCGAGTCGATCTGCATCGTTCGCAGGGAGGTTCACAACGAGACACTCAACGAGCTCGGTGCCACCGTGATCTTGAACCAGACCGAGGACAACTTCACCCAACAGCTGCGCGCCACTATGAAAGAGCACAAACCTAGGTACTTCATCGACGCAGTCGTCGATTCGACGAGCACCCAGATCTTCAACGCCATGGGTCCAAAGAGCACATGGTTGATCTACGGATCATTGAGCCCCGAGATTCCTCCTTTGTCGAACCCCGGCGAACTGATCTTCATGCACAAGGAGATCCGTGGCTTCTGGCTCACTCCGTGGATGGGAGAGACCCCCCTGGAAGACAAGTTGGCAGTCTTCGCTGAAGTACAGGCCCGATTTGGTGACCAACGTTGGCACACAGACGTCGGCGCGGTCCTCTCGATCACAGAAGCCCCCGAACGCCTCGTCGAGGTCTTGGGAGATCCTCGAGGCAAGGTCTTCATAACCCCCTGATTCTCAGCCCGGTTTGAACCGATCACCGGACATTGAGCCACGGGCCTGATCGTTTCAAGTCCAGGTCTGAAGGTACCCTGCGACTGTGGACCAGGAGGGCTATACCGATGATCCCGGCTGGTTCGTCGACACCCGTTTGGGCCGCCTCGTCATCTCGTTATTGGGTGCTGCCTGCCTTTTTTTCCTGGTCGTCTGGAACCTGCCTGACAGCGAGATCCGGGATCAGCTCCGCCCTGCGCTGGCACCGTCGGTGAGAACGATCGGAATCGCCCAGGACTGGGGTGTGTTCGCCCCCAACCCGGTGAGCACGTCCTACCGGGTCGAAGCAGATGTAACCCTGGAGGATGGGACGATCAAGCGTTATCAGTTTCCCGACGGTGACCCGTGGGTAGGGGCCTATCGTGAGTTCCGATGGCGCAAGTACGAAAGTCGGGTGCGCAAGGACGACAATCGCAGTCGCTGGAAGCCGACAGCGGAGTGGATCAGGCGACAATTCGACCCTGAGGTAGTAGTCGGAGTTGAACTACTGCGCCTTTCCCGCCCGGTACCTGAGCCCGGGACAGCGGAAGAAACCGCATGGGAAGAGGAAGGTTTCTACACGATCAAGTTTCCCTCCCCGGAACAAGCCTCTGTTGGGCAGGCATCGGAATGACAGTCTTGAGCGGCCTCGGCACGCGATGGAGCGACTTCTGGTTTGCACCAAAATCAACGGCGAACATCACTTGGATACGAATCCTGCTGGGTTCCACATCCCTGGTGTGGGGCCTAGCCCTCATTCCTGATTTCAACACGTTCTTTTTCGCCGACGGTCTTTTTGCCGAACCAAGCTATGGCAACTACCGCACCGGAATCCTTCAGTGGTTTCGTGCCGATTGGGCTGCTGTGGTCACCCTCACAGTGCTTCTGATGGCGGCAGTGTTACTGCTGTTCGGGAAGTTCGTCTGGCTCGCCGCCCCCATGCTGTTCTACTCGATGATGTCGCTTCAGCAAGACATTACGGTTCTGATGAATGCCAGCGACAACCTCCTTCGCTTGTGGGCGTTCTACTACGCGGTGTTTGCCATACTCACCCCTTCCCGCTACGTGTCGCTTGGCCCACGCGGGATCAAGCGAGCCGACGGGAGTCGGCGCTGGCCCATCGGGCCAGCCTGGTTGCTTCGGGTCATGCAGCTTCAGTTGACCGCCATCTACGTTGACACCGCAATCGAGAAATCGACCGGAACCCGCTGGCACAACGGGACGGCGGCCACGATTGCTTTAGGGCTCGAAGAGTTCCAGCGGTTCTACATACCGGACTTCGTCAGAGAAAACATCATCGCAGGGAACATTGGAACGTGGCTGGCCATCGGTCTCGAGATCACACTTCCGCTACTGCTCTGGAACCGGCGGACGCGACTGATCGGGATCGTACTGGGCGTCGGAATGCACTTCGTGTTCGACTATGCCATGCGCCTGGGATACTTCTTTCCCGGCATGCTCATCGGCTACATCGCCTTCATGCGCCCCGGCGACGCGACGGCGATTTGGGCGTTGCCACGCCGAACGCGAAGGCCTATGGCCTCTTCGGCCCCGGTTATCAGTTCGGCGTAGCCTTGAGGACATGCACGAACGAGTCTTGGAACAATTCCGTTCGATTGTTGGAGAGAACGGTGTTCTGGTCGGCGATCAAATCTCTGAATTGCTGACCGAGCCCCGGAATGTCTATCGGGGCTCTGCGCTCGCTGCGGTTCGACCTTCCTCAACCGATGAAGTATCCGAGGTGCTACAGGTCTGTCTACGTGAGGACGTGGCAGTCGTGCCACAAGGGGGAAACAGTGGGCTCTCGGGAGGTGCAACCCCAGTTGTATCGGATCGCGAATGTATCGTGCTTTCGCTCACACGAATGAACCGCATCGAGTCGATCGATGCCGATCGCTGGACCATGACCGTCCAGGCCGGAGTCACGGTTGAAGCGCTACAGGAGGCGGCGGCGGAGAACAATCGGTTGTTTGCTCCAGATTGGGGAGCGCGGGGGACCGCGACCATCGGCGGTGCGATCGCTTGCGATGCTGGTGGAATGAACGTGCTGCGGTACGGCAACACCCGTGAGCAAATCCTCGGCCTGGAAGTCGTCTTCCCCGACGGACGTATCTGGGATGGACTCAGGGCGCTGCGAAAGGATTCCTCGGGCTATGACATCAAGCAGTTGTTCGTCGGTTCCGAAGGCACTCTGGGCGTCGTGACCCGAGCGGTGGTACGACTCTGGCCGGCAACCCCGCACTCGGTCACCTCCTTGGCGGCCGTCTCCGATATCTCGCGTCTGCCTGAACTGTTCGCGATGGCCATGTCAAGTGTGTCGGCATCCCTCACAGCCTTTGAGCTGATACCCAATGTTGGTATGGACCGGGTGTGTGAGGTCTTCGAGGTGAAGCGGCCGATCGAGGCCCAATCGGAGTTCTACGCCTTGATCAAGCTGGACTCGGGCACACCAGTGCTGGACCTGATGACCGACTTTCTCGAGTCCGCGGAGAGGAGCCATCTGATCTGTGATGCTGTGGTCGCCTCGACCCCACAACAGACAGCTCAGCTGTGGATGATGAGAGACGAGCTTCCTCCACACAGCATCTATCGAGACACCCAACATGAAGGCCTGAAGATGGATACGGCCGTACCGCTCGATCGGATCGCTGACTACCACCGTGTTGTCAATTCGATCGCCGAAGAACTCGTACCTGACGCCCTCTGCTACGGGTTCGGGCACGTCGGGGATGGAAACATCCACATGATGATCCTCCCGACCTCGCTCGATCAAGTCGCTGCCTTCGGAGAGAAGAAGCCGGAGCTGAAGAAGCGAATCGATGCTGCCACCGTTGCCGTGGGCGGAACTCTCAGCGCCGAACATGGGGTGGGCCAGGAATTGCGAAGATCGCGTGCGAGCTCAGAAGCCTGAGCTGGAGTGGGAAATCATGAACCAGCTGAAGCGGCTTTTTGATCCGAGCGGGATCATGAATCCCGGCAAGCTGTTACCTGATCCGTGAGGAGTCAGCCCGGTCAACTACGGGTTCAGCACCACTTTGCCGAACTTTCCACCGGCCTTGAAGCGTTTGTATGCCTCCTCAACCTCGCCAAGGCTGAAACTGTCAGCGATCGGGATCCGGATCTTCCCGCTGTCCAGCAGAGGCAAGACGTGACGTTCGATCCGACGGGCGACTATGGCCCGCTGGGCGAGCGGGCGAGCTCGAAGGGTTGAGGCATACACTTTGGCCCGTTTACCCATCAGGTGAACTAGGTTGATTTCCACCTTCGAACCTGCGCCAACCCCGATCACAGATATCCGTCCTTCGACCGCAAGAGCTTGGATGTTCCCCGGCCAATTCGGGGCTCCAACGAGTTCGAGAATGACATCGAAGAGTCCGGCGTCGACAAAATCAGCGGGATCGATGACCTCAACTCCAAAGGCAGCCACCTGTGATCGCACTGCTTGGTTTCGAACAGTTGCGGTAACCCGTGCACCGGCAGCGGTGGCGAGTTGGATTGCAGCCGTGCCGACTCCGCCGGCGGCGCCGTGCACACAGACCCGCTCGCCCATTTGGAGCCCAGCCTGGGTGAACAGCGCATCATGGGCGGTGGAAACTACTTCGGGAACACCACCCATGGCCGAGAGGTCGTGGACGGCGGCCACAGGTACTGCGAGGCTCTCATCCACTACGCACAATTCAGCCTGCCCGCCACCTGACACGACGGCCATCACCGTGTCGCCTACGTCGAAGCGCCGGCAGTCGCCCCCTCTGGCAACCACCGTCCCAGCCAGCTCGAGCCCTGGTGTGTCGGGCGCGCCAACGGGCGGGGGATAATTCCCCGTTGCCTGCAGCATGTCGGCACCATTCAGGCCACAGCTAGCAACCTTGACAAGCAGCTCGGTCGGTTTGGGAATCGGGTCGTCAAGCTCGATCACGACAGGTAACGAATTCTCGAAACAAACCGCTCGCATCCACGGATGGTAGCGAGGAGAGTTCGGGTCGGGTCGGATTACCCTATGAGTACGCATCGACAGCGGCATGCAGCATGTCGCTAGGGACTCCAGCCGCAGCCAGAGCCGCCAGCCCATGTCGAAGTGCAAGGGCGAGGGTTCCCCTGTCGAGGTTGCCGCCGTTGGTCGGGGAATCGATCATGGCGTTCCACTGAAGCTCAAGAGCTGAGGTGACCAACTCACGAGCGGGTTCGGGCAGATCAGGCAGCTCTGAACAACTGCGGACGAGCAGGCACGGAGCAAACTGATCGTTCCGTTGCAGACTGTCGATCGAGAGTCGGAGCTGAGTGGGGGTCGGCTCTCCTGCACCCACCGGGCACATCGTCTCCAGATATCGCTCGAGCGCGGCAGTGAACAGGCCATCCTTGCCGCCAAAGCGGCTGTACAACGAGCTTCGGGAACGGCCGGTGGCAACTACCAGCCGCTGAACCGACGTGCCCACGAACCCGTGGGTTCTGAACTCGTCGATCGCCGCATCGAGTGTGGCGTCGTCAGCGACATCGCTAGAACGATCGGTCTTGGCGGCCATATGGTTCCTTCGACACCGAGCCGCCCTCGTTTGAGTTCTTCGGTCGAGATAGGCCAGAGGGCCCAATTAGGCCTCAGTCGTCTCTCAACGCAACCGCGTTGGGTGTCACATTCACTTTCGGCTCGAACTCGGGCGAGACCATATGTTGGTCTCGCACGCCGATGATAGTGGCTTGAAGCTCAGCCGAGCACGCTGTACAGGGACCGTAGAGTCGTTCAGAAACCGGAGATCCGCACCTAGGGCATGCGAACTCGATGTCAGCGGGGGTTGCGCTCAGATCGAGCTCGGCGTTACGCACGCCAGCAGCCTAGTGCGGTATGGCCCCACCCTGGATGGACCTACCGGCGCACCAGCTCGCCTTCAGCCAACGATTCGCTCGAGCCCGCTGAACTGGCTTGGCCCGACCGTGACTCAAGCGCCCCATAGATTGCCACGGCGCCGGTGGCGATCGCTCCCATGATCACCAAAGTTGGGCGAAGGCCGATCCGCTCGGCCAGAATCCCCAGCGGGAGCGCTGTCATGCCGAACCCTGCGAACCCCAATTGCATGATGGACTGAACGCGGCCTTGGAACTCGTCTTCGGCTCTCTGCAATGCGAGTGTGTTCGACAACGTTTGGAATGTCGTGGTTCCGGCGCCGGCCAACACGGCGATTATCAGAGCGAGGCCGAAGACAGGAGCAGCCCCCAGGGCCATCACCATGAGACCGAAGAAGATCCCAGCCGAGGTCATGATGTTTTTTGCCCGATGGGAGTCGGCTAGTCCTGCAACCCAGAAACCCGCCAGAAGCGCACCCACCGACGATGCTGAGGTGAATATGCCAACCTCGGTTTCTGTGAGGCCGAACTCGCCTTCGATGAGAGCCGGCACGAAGCTGACGTAACTGAATGCAAACATCAGAACCGCAAAGGTGGTGAGGACGATGTTCCGAATGGCCGGGACGCCTCGAACGTATCGAATGCCATCGGCGATGTCGGCGAAGGGTCGGGCTCTTCCAGTCAGTGCAGCTGCGGGGTTGGGGAGCGCGAGGGTGAGAATCAGACTGAACGCGGACAAGCCAGCCGCCACGATGTAGGCCCCGCCAATCCCGAAGGCAGCCCATCCTGCCAGCGCACCGGCAAAGCTCGGGGCAAATACACGCGACCCGTTCATGGCCAGCGACTGAAGGCTTATCGCGTTGCCAAGGTTGGCTCGCCCGACAAGGTCACTTGCCATCGCAACGCGAGCGGGTCCAAAGAAGCCGAACGCCGTCCCCTGGGCTACGCCTGCGCCCAAGAGCATCCAGAACTCCACTCGGTCGGTGAGGACAGCGAGGCCCATCAGCGCAGCGGAAGTGACCAGCATTGTCTGGCTCACGAGCATCACGCCGCGCTTGGGAAGGCGGTCCGTCGCAACTCCTCCGAGCGGTGTTGAGACCAGAAGGGCGATTCCGAACACGAAATAGACCAATCCCAGCGCATCTTTTCGGCCGGTCAAGTCCCATGCAAGAATGCCGCGGAGGAAGAACTGCATCTGAACACCCATGAAGCTGAACACTCCGCCGAACCACAGCGTTCGGAAGTCGCGTTGCTGAAGAGAGGCGAAACGATCCAACATAACTGACCCAAAGTAGCCCCCATTTCTAGATTGGTTAGACTTGCAACGGTGGCGATCCGTCACAGCTTGATCGGATACGAGGGGGCGGCCAGAGCGGTTGGATCAGATAGCGGAGCTGATCACCTCTGCGATTGTTCGCTGACCGAGGGCGAAGTAGCCGGGGCGATCAGCAGAATTGGTCAACAACATCGCAGCGAAGGACACCGCCCACCCACTGGCCCGAGTCCACGTGTCGTCATCGTGGGGCAGAACGGAACGGGCAGCGTCTCGACCGGCGTGGTCGAGCACCATCCAGCAACCGACGAGGTCCGATGCGGGATCACCTGAAGTGATATCGCCCCAGTCGATCACCGAGGTGATTCTGCCGCCGTCCACCACCATGTTTCCCGCATGCGGATCCCCGTGAAGCCAAAGCGAAGGTCCCCGATGTGGTTGGGCTGTCAGAGCTTGTTTCCATATCTCCATGGCGGCTTCGGGCAGGAGACCCTGGCCTCGAAGCGACTGGAGAGCAGCACCGTCGCGGTCGGCTCGTTGTGCCAGAGGGATTCCTCGAAATCGGTTCTCGGGTGCGTTCGCCGGCGCAGGCGTGTGAAGAGCGGCGAAGAATCGACCCAGCCGGACCCCTTCGGCTTCGGTGTCTGTCACATGCGCGCTGATGGCGTCGGTACCAGCGATCCATCGCACGACGCTCCATGGCCATGGGAACAAATCTGATTGACTTCCGATCCGGAGAGGAACCGGAATTGGGAGTGGTAGCGACGGCGCGATCTGAGGTAGCCACGTCTGCTCATGCTCGATCAGCTCAGCAGCAAGCTGGCGGCGAGGCAGGCGCACGATCAGATCCTTCCCCAGTCGAAACTGTGTGTTGTCCCAGCCATCAGCAAGAAACCTGACTTGGAGATGAGCCAGATCGGGATGCTGGGAGACCAGCAATGAGCGCACTAGCGCTGGGGTGATGTTGACCTCTGCCCTCGGCGAATCTCGGGTCGTCACTCCACCAGTGTAGGGATACTCGAAAAGTCGGCCCCGACCCCGGCTTCCGCTTTGCCTAGCTGAGGTCGGGATGGTCTACCTACAGCGTCCTCTTGATCGATTTGCATCGGGACGGACATGGTCCGCATGCTGTACGCCGTGACCCGACTACCCCCCGAACCAGCGGCACCTCTGATGCATACGCGTACCTATACCGTGAGGTCGTTCTACGAGCAGCCAGGAAAAATGCGGATGCGGGGGGCAATCTTGGACGAGAAGCCCGAACGCCTCTTCTTTCCTGAGGATGATGAACCATTGGCGATCCATCAGATGGTCGTCGACCTGGTTCTGGAGGTTCCGAACCTGAGGATCAACGATGTCGATGTCGTGATGGAAGTGACCCCCCACCTTCATTGCACGAGTATCGAGGCGAGTTATGACCAGCTGATCGGACTCTCCATCGGCCGCGGATTCAATCGCCAGATCACTGAACGCTTTGGAGGTGTGAGTGGCTGCACCCATATCGGAGCTCTTCTCCGGGCGATGGCGCCGGTTGCCGTGCAGAGCATGTGGAGCATGCACCACCTCGATCCGGAGAACTCGCCGATGGATCCCGCAGGAGAAGATGAGCAATCTCGTCGGGAGGCGATGGTGTTCAATCTCAACAGCTGCCACGTCTGGGATGAAAGCAGCGAGCTGGCTCAGACGGCGTTGCGGGGAGAATCGATCGGTATCCCGGTATGGGCCGAGCGTCGTTTGGAGAAGTTGGGACGACCGCTCCAAGACTGGTCAGGGTTCTAGTCCGGGGAAACCATCGGCCACGTGTCAGCGACCCGATAGCCGAGCGGCCAGGGATCTGATGGATCCAACTGCAAGGTGGAGGTGCCCGTCCTCCAGGCTCGACCCGTAATTCGAGGCACGATCGCTGGTGTGCCCTCCACCTCCACGTCGGCAGCAATCGTCCCGACGAACGTGCTCCCGATCACGCTTCTCATCCGGAGCGTGTCGCCAACAGCCATGGTTCCTTGTGCGCTCATCAACGCCATTCGGGCCGAGACTCCTGTGCCGGTGGGGGACCGATCGAGCTTCCCAGGTTCGACGACGACCGTATTCGTCATTTCCAGAACTCCGTCCTCGGCGACTAGCGGTGGCTCAGCGATTTGGCAGAACGAAAAATGATCCCACGCTGCGGAGGGGTGGTGAAAGCGCAACTGGAGGTTGGCTGCTTTGGTGATCGCTGAGCCGATGTCGGCGAGCTGCCGTGCCCTCGACGGCTCGATCGGAATCCCGATATCGGCGGCATCAACCATGACGAAGCTATCCCCGCCGAATGCGGTGTCGACTCGAACACTGCCTAGTCCTTCGACTTCGAGAAAGACGTCTCGTTGGCTCGCAAACGATGGCACGTTCTCGATTGTCACCTGTGTGACTTTGCCGTTCGCGCAGCGAGCGACTGCGGTCACGAGACCTGCTGGCGCCTCCAACACAACAGTGGTCGTCGGCTCCACCATCGGAACGATGCCTGTCTCCAGAACAACGGTTGCAACACACATGGAGTTGGAGCCTGACATCAGCGGGGTGTCCTCGGGTTCCATGATGATGAAGCCGATGTCGGCATCGGGATGGACCGGAGGAACGAGCAGATTGGCATGGCGAAACACTCCGCCGCGGGGTTCGTTCAGTATGTATCTGCGCAGGGCCTGGTCCTGCTGGATCCAGGCCGCTTGCAGTGCAATGGTCGCTCCCGACGGTGGCTCCACGCCACCCACGATGACGTCACCTACCTCGCCCTCGGCATGGCAGTTCACAATCTGAATCGGCCCGTCGAACCGTGGTAAGGACATGTCCCGTTCTACCGCATGAAGCACCGTCACGGGCTCGGCAGAGCATTTTGACCGAACCGGTGTTCCCGCTACGTTCAACCAATGACCGTCGACCCCAAGTACCTCAGTGAGATTCGATATCGGTGTATCGGTCCAACGAGAGCAGGTCGTGTGGTCGCCGTTGCGGCTGACCCCAACAATCAGGCGGTCTTCTACTTCGGTGCCGTGGCTGGGGGAGTGTGGAAGAGCGACGATTGTGGCCAGTACTGGAGGAACATCTCCGATGGTCAGTTCAGCACCGGCTCTATCGGGGCGCTTGCCATAGCACCGTCTGATCCGAACGTGATCTATGCCGGTACAGGTGAGTCGACCATTCGAATCGATGTTTCCCACGGCGATGGAATCTACAGATCTACTGATGGCGGTGAGCGCTGGACCCATCTCGGCTTGAAAGAGTCACGGCACATCGGGGCAATCAGGGTCCACCCTGACAACCCTGACCTTGTCTACGTCGCTGCACTCGGTCACTCTGCCAAAAACAATCCCGAACGGGGGGTCTACCGGTCCAGCGACGGCGGAGCGAATTGGGAACTGATACTGCATGTGAGCGAAGGTGCCGGCGCAGTGGACATCTCGATGGATCCCAACAATCCGCGGCTCCTGTTCGCCACGATCTGGCAGGCCCGTCGGAATTTCTGGTCCATCAACAGCGGCGGACCTGACTGTGGACTCTGGAGATCAAGGGATGGTGGCGATTCATGGGAGGACATCAGCCGCAACCCGGGACTGCCGGAGGGAACGTTGGGGAAGATGGGAGTAGCCATCTCACCAGCCCGATCCGGTCGGGTGTGGGCCGTGATCGAAGCCGAAGGTCGCAAGCGTGGCCTGTATCGCAGTGACGACGGTGGCGAAAAATGGACCAAGACATCATCCAAGCCAGAGCTGTGCTGGCGCCCGTGGTACTACCAGCATGTGGTCGCTCATCCCACCGACCCCGACACCGTCTTCGTTATGAACATGAAGGCGTGGAAGTCAATTGACGGCGGAAAGGAGTTCACCGAGTTCCACACTCCACACGGCGACAACCACGACTTGAACATCGATTCCAACAATCCGGACCGGATGATCGGATGTGATGACGGTGGCGCCTGGGTGTCGATGAACGCCGGGCACTCGTGGTCCTCGGTCTACAACCAGCTGACCGCGCGAGTTCTACCATGTGGCTGTCGATGATCAGTATCCGTACTTGGTTTATGGATCGCAGCAGGACAATTCCAGCATCGCCGTACCCAGTCGAACGGGCAAGGGGGCGATCAATTGGGGGGACTGCTATCCGCCGGGTACTGCTGAAAGCGGCTATGTGGCCCCCAAACCAGGGGATCCCAACGTCGTCTACGTGGGAGCGATTGGAAGCTCGATGGGCGGTGGCGACGCCTTGCAGCGTTATGACCGCACAACAGATCAGGTGCAGTTGGTGTCGGTGTGGCCCGAGGAATATCACGATGGCAACACTGCCGAAGTCCGGTTCCAGTGGACCTACCCGATCGTATTTTCGCCTCAGGACCCCGACGTTCTGTACGCGTGCGGCAACAAGGTTTTCAAGTCGACCGACGAGGGGAACAGCTGGACCGCGATCAGTCCCGACCTGACCTATGCGGATCCCGACACTATGGGAGTGTCGGGTCCGCTCACAATGGACACCGCCGGCGCCGAGATGTACGCCACGATCTTTTCGTTCATGGCATCGGCCCATCGCCCCGGTGTATTGATGACCGGTTCCGACGACGGGCTGGTGCACGTCAGCAACGACAATGGTGGTGAGTGGAGCAACATCACCCCACCGGATTTGCCCAAGTTCTCCCAGGTCACCATGTTGGCGGAGTCTCCTCACAACGAAGGCACGGTCTATATGACCGTTGCCCGTCACAAGATGGGGGACTACGCACCGTATGTCTACAAGACATCCGATTTCGGGGCGTCGTGGTCGTTGATCACGAACGGGCTGCCAGCAGACGACTTCTGTCGTGTGGTCAGAGAAGACCCCAACAGGCCTGGACTTTTGTATCTGGGCACCGAACTGGGGTTGTTTGTTTCATTCGATGACGGGGACAGCTGGCAGTCGCTCCAAGCCAACCTCCCGGTATCTCCCGTATACGACATGGTGGTCAAGGACACGGACCTTGTCGTTGCCACTCATGGCCGCTCGTTCTGGATCCTTGATGATCTCACCCAGCTCCATCAGATCCACGACGGAATGAGCAGCGGGGATGCGATCCACTTGTTCAGGCCGCGAGACACCGTCCGGGTGCCGCCTGATATGTTCGCCGACTTCTGGGGGAGCCCCGATGGAAAGAACTATCACGTAACGCTGGGCCAGAACGCGACGTTCTACCTGGAGGAGCTGGAAACCGGCCACAAGGTGAAGCGGGTCATCGACGGTGGCGAAGACCTCGAGCCAGGAGCGCGTGTGACGTACTACCTGCCCGAGGACGTGGAAGGCGAGGTGACCCTCGGCTTCGCCGATGGGAGCGGGAATCACATCCAGACGTTCTCGAGCACAATTCCCGAGAACTCCGAAGACCGAGACGGTCTGTACATCACCGCCCATCCGGGGATGAACAGTTTCCAATGGCCGATGTTCTATCCCTCCGGCGAGAAGATGGTCGACAGCAACTTCCATGGACGGCCCAAGGGTCCTTTGGCCACACCCGGCCAGTACGAGGTGCGCCTCTCTGCCAATGGCATCGACCTCACGCAGTCGTTCCAACTATTGAAGGACCCGCGAGTCACAACGAGCGACGCTGATCTAGCCGAGCAGTTCGAACTCGGCCACCGGATTCAATCCAAGCTTTCCGAGATCGTGGTGGCGGTCAACACGATTCGGAACCTCAAGCAACAACTCACGGCGTGGGGCGATCGATTGGAGGATCACAACGGGTTTGCGAAATCGTGCGAAACCGTCGCAGCGTCGTTGGCCGATGTTGAGGCTGCCCTGGTTCAGGCTGAATTCACCTCGTCGGGGGACACGCTCAATCACCGACAGATGATCTTCGAGAAGCTCAGCGGGCTTGCGCCGGTGGTGAGCAGTGCCGACAAACCACCAACGCAGCAGTCCTATGAGGTATATGACAAACTGGCAGGACAGGCCGACGATCAGCTCTCTCGCCTCGACACGATTTTGCACGGTGAGCTGGCCGATCTGAATCGATCCCTGAGCCAGCGAAACGTCGGCCCAATAGGGGTCTGACCCGGGTTCGCTCGTCGGACCAACCTCGGGAGTGTTCATGGAAGTTCTTGCAATGTTGGGTGTTCTGGTTCTGGTGTACTTGTCGTTCACCGTGTCGGCATCGGCAGGTTTGGGAGGGTCGCTCGTTCTTGTCCCGACCCTGGCGCTCTACCTCGGCACCAAGGAAGGAGTAGCCCTGGCGGCGTTGCTTCTGTCGAGCAACAACGTGGCGAAAATCATCGTGTATCGACAAACGTTGCCATTTCGGGCTGCCGCAGGAATCACGGTTCTCATCGTGGTGGGAGCTGCCTTGGGCTCGACTCTTCTAGTCCAGGCTCCGACAGTCCTGGTCACGATCGGTGTGGTCGCCATGTTCACAGCAACGATCGTGGCTGAGCGCCTGGAGCTCACCCCGGTCAGGACCGGTTTCGCACCATTGCTGGCCTTCATTTCGGGTGCGTCCAGTGGATTCTCGGGCACGTCGGGCCCCTTGAAGGGGGTAGCCATCCGCAATCTGGATCTCGACCGTCGCCACTTCGTGGGTGCAGCATCGCTGGCCTCGTTTGCGGGCGATGCCACCAAGACCGCCATTTTCGCAGAGGCCAACCTGCTTGGCCGGACCTCGATTCTTTTGGCAGTCGCCGCCGTGCCCCTGATGGCACTTGGAACGTGGACCGGCTCCAGCCTCAACGAACGTGTCGGTGAGCATCGTTTTGCAATTCTCTTTTGGACCGTCATGAGCGGGTACACGGTGCGCCTCGGATTGCTCGTTCTCTGAATACCAGTGGTGGGGAGCCAAAATGGAACCCACAGATCGGGTCGAAGTAAGTTCGCAGACATGACCTCTAGATTCAGTGGCCGAAATGCTCTCGTTACAGGGTCAACCCAGGGTTTGGGCCGTGCGCTTGTGGAGCGGCTTGCAGACGAGGGACTGTCCGCTGCAATCGTCACCGGTCGAAACCCCGAGAGAGGTGCCGAGGTCGTCGAGTCGTTGGACCAGCGGGGCTGCTCGGCGTTCTTCGTGGCGGCCGACCTTTCGAACGCTTCTCAAGTGAGTGCACTCATCGACGCCGCCAAGCAGAGACTGGGGGTCGTTCATCACTTGGCCAATTGTGCGGCCCTCACAGATCGGGGATCGATTCTCGACACCGACGTGGAACTCTTTGATGCCATGATGGCGGTGAACGTGCGAGCGCCGTTTCAGTTGATTCAAGGTGTTGCCCGCCTTGCCAGGGAAGCTGAGGTTCCGGCGTCGGTGGTCAATATCGGAAGCGTGGTGGCATGGGGCGGACCGGAAATTCTCGCTCCCTACTCGATTTCGAAGGGAGCCCTGATGACGCTCACCCGCAACGCCGCGTACGCGTTGATGCGAGATCGGATTCGCGTGGTGGCGGTCAACCCGGGATGGATGGACACGCCCGGCGAGGACCTGATTCAACGGAAATACCACGATGGCGGCGACACATGGTTGGCCGAGGCCGAAGCCACGATGCCGTTTGGGCGATTGGTCAAAACTGAAGAGATCGTGACGACTCTGGCCTTCGTTCTGAGCGACGACGCAGGACTCATGACCGGGAGCATCATCGATTTCGACCAATCTGTACGGGGCGCTGGCCCGGTGCCGGTTCAGCCCGATCGAATCTAGGAGAACAGTCATGCCACGCACCCGCCCCACCGTCGCTGACCTTCAAGCGGGGAAGGGCCAACGTCAGCTGACCAACGTCTACGTCGACAACATCGTTGAATGTGCGGCCGCTGAAGCAGCCGAGATCGACATCATCACCGTCCAGGATTCGATCATGTCACCGGCCTTTCGGAGCGCAGCTCCAACCTCGTTCATGGTCGTGGGCCTGGAATACGGACAGATCGTGACCACTGACGACTACCTTCGCGCCGCCTTCGCTGCCATGAACGTGGGCGCCGACGCCTGCTGGTCAGCGGCCAGTCTGGAGACCATCAGCCGAATGCGGGCAGAGGGAATCCCAGTGGTCGGACACGTCGGTCTGATTCCGGCTCGACGTACCTGGACCGGTGGATTCAAGGCAGTCGGGAAAACCGCAGCTTCGGCCCAACAGGTTTGGGCGCAAACCCAGGCCCTGGAGGACGCCGGCGCCTTTGCGGCCGAGATTGAGGTGGTGCCAGAGGCGGTCGCCAGTGAAATCAGCAAGAGAACCTCGCTGGTGATGATCTCCATGGGTTCTGGTTCGGGTTGCGATGCCCAGTACCTATTCAGCACCGACATTCTCGGAACGAACCGCGGTCACGTTCCGCGACATGCCAAAACCTACGGTTCGATTGGTGCCGAGCTCGATCGGGTTCAACAGTTGCGGATCGACGCCTTTCAGGCTTACGTCGATGATGTGTCCGGCGGAGGGTTTCCTGACCTTTCTCGATTGGTTCCAATCGACGCTTCAGAATTGGCCGAGTTTCTACAAAGCCTCGGTGACGATTGACCGTTGCCTCTTCGTCGTGGATCCGTGACCCAAGAGGCCCTGCGGAGAGGGAATGTTTCGTCATTTGAGGCGGTTCTAACGCTGTGGCCCGTCTGGCGAATCGACTCACGAACGCCGGAGCCTGGCTGGCGTGCTGCCTGAGCCGGGGTCGGGATGCTCCAATGAGTCCATCCGATATCGACGAGTTGGCTCAGGAGATGGGCGAACAACGGTACGCCGGTGGAATGTATGTCTTCCGTGAGGGTGACCTGGCGGCACGTGTGCATGTGGTTCGATCAGGAACCGTTGAGCTGTCGCGGCAGCTCGGCGGCCGACACGTGACGCTTCAGATCTTACGTCCGGGCGACGTCTTTGGTGATGTTCCAGCCCTGCTGGGAAGAGCCGAGCCCTTCGACGCCAAAGCGATCGAAGACAGCGTCGTGCTCTCGATCGATACCGCCTCGTTGTTTGGCATGCTTCAAACACGATCGCAAGTGGCGCAAAGATGGTTCGTGTCGCTGGCAGAGCGAATGGCTGGACTGCAGGACCGCCTGATGGATCTGCTGTCAGGAGGGCTGGAAGCACAGATTGCGGCTGTTCTCCTGCGCGAGGCCCAGACCGGATCCGATGTACGGCTGACACAGGGTCAGATCTCTGAACTTCTCGGTGTCCCTCGAACGAGTGTTCAGAGAGTTCTCAAGAGTCTGGCGGCCGCTGGTCTTATTCAACGCCACTACAGACGAATCGAACTGCTCGATCGTGGTGGTCTATTGGCCGTCGCTGACCACGTCGGGTAGGTCGATGATTGTTTCATCTGCGTCTTTTGTGGACGAAGTCTGACCATCAGCGAGTTCTCGCCTCCATACAACCGATTGTCTCGGTCCAATTCGAATCGGGACACGACTAGGAGGAAAGAACATGGCAGCAGTATTTCAACTGGCCGCTCGACCCGATTCGGGAGCCGACCCCACCAGGCAGTCGCGATACCGGCAGGTTGGTCTGGCGCTGGCCCTCATCGCTTTGATGGGCGCAACTGTGTCCGTCATCGCCAACTTCACAGCTGCAGCGGGAATCGACGCTCAGAGTAGCTTCGCCGAGACGTTGGCTTGGACGTTCGGCCTCTCGATCTTCTCCTTCGGAGTCATCAAGATCTCGATCGCCATTCTGTTGATGGGTATCGTGCAACGACTCTGGTTTCGTGTTGACTCGATCAAGGGTGCGCTCTCTCAGTTGCAGGGCCATTCCGTCGCCGCCCCGGGGAAGATGGGATCGGTCACCACCAGCTTCGGCTCGGCGGTCCTCACCCCTACACCCCCCAAGCTGCTTCCGATTCACCGGATGGCACGAACGATGTGGCGCCCGATGCTCGCCATGGGAGCGATGGCGTTGACCGCAGGTTTGGTGAGCTCCCTCGTCTGGGCGAATGAAGTGCCAGGAACCGAAGCGGCACGAAGGGCTGCTGCGTTCACTCAGGGCATCGAATTCCTGGGTGAGACGTTGTTGCTTTCGGGCATAGCGTTCCTTCTCGGCACGATATTGGCCGGTCTGCGGGAAGGCGGAGGCGAGGTTCAGGCCAGCCTGGGCCTGCCGGTGACAACCCTCAAGATGCCGGTGACCGCCAAAGCCTTCGTGCTGCTGATGATGATGGGGCTAATGGCAGGCGTTGCCCAGTTCGTCGGCTATCTCGTCGCCATGGGAGTTGCCGACAATGCGGCATCGTTCTCCTCCTGGGCCAACTGGCTCGGTCCGTTTCGTGAGCTCGCCCTGGGCCTGATCCTGGCTGGGATCGTTCTGGCTCTCGTGAGCATCGGCAACGTCCTAGCTTTCCAATTCGACCGTGTGAAGTCGATCATCCGCACCGGCGTCTGAGACCCGTCCCCTACACCAACAGCTATTCCAAAACCGACAACGATCAAGGAGAAAATGAAATGACAACCACCACACCAACAACAGTCCGGGCTCCCGGGGTTGACCCGGTCAAACGACCTGACGGGTTCCAGATCGTCATCTCGGCGACAAACCTGGGTTACAACCTTCCACAACGAATGGCGCGCAGGCTCTGGCTACCGATGTTCGCAATGGCTCTTGCCGGGTGGGCCATCGGGTTCACGCTCGCAATCGTCGAGGCAGGCACGGATCGAGCGGATGCTGAAACACTGCAACAGCTCAGCCACCTCGTCCCGGCATTCATGTTCGTCGGTTTCCTCGGTGTCTTCTCGGCGATCATCTTCGCAGTTGCGAGGATTCTGGGCGTCCTGCGAAAAGGCGGCGGCGAGGTACAAGAGACCTCAGGGACGTCGGTTCAGACACTGGCGATGCCTTCAACAGGAAAGATGATGCTGGGCTTGATGGCCATGGGCATGATGGTCATGTTGGCTGGCATCATTGCGAACTTCTGGGCTGCGGGGAGTTTCGGAATCGAAGCGTCCGAGGTCTTGGACAGCCGTGCCTGGGCTGCAGCCGCTTCAGGTCTGCGACGAATGGGGACTGCGCTGTATCTCGCCGGAATTGCCTTCGGGCTCGGCACGATCATCGATGTCCTTCGGTTCCAGTCGACCCGGGTCGGTGAGGTCGCTGAGCGAGCTGGGCATAGTCACGACTGACCATCGGTTGAGCTGGAGACCGGCGATCGAAATGCCCGTGAGAAGGGCGTTTCGATCGCCGGTTGCGTCTACCAACTCCCGCCGCCGCCACCCCCGCCGCCGCCGCCGACCCCGCCGCCGCCACCACCCGATGAGGAGGAGGGGGCAGTGGATGCCGAACTCGTTGCCCGTGAGACCGACGGACCGATGCTGGCGAGATGGAAATGGTGTACCGGGACGTGCTGGAACCGTGGATCCATACGCAGCGCTGCGATTATTTCCTTCCACTGTTCGTCAAAGCCGAATGCGATCGCCCAAGCCGTATAGCCAGCAAAGCGATCAGGTTCGATCATGTTGAGAGCGCTTTCGGGCTCCAGTTCGCTGAGGAATCGGCGGAGCGCTTCCACCTCGATCCATTTGGAAGTGCCTTCGGGAGTCCGTACCCGCAGCTCCCATGATCGGATCACCACGGTTAGTGCAGAGCCCAGAACAAGCGAAGCGAGAACAAGCAGGGGCAGCCACGCCGGCGACCACCTCATGGCGATACCACCGGTCACAGCTACCAAGACTGCACTCAGCGCAACGACGAAGGATCCGCCGATCAGGGCCACAGCACGTCGTCGATCACCGGATGAATCCCAGAATCCGCTGCGCTCCTTCCATTGCTCAAGGTCCTCTTCGAGACCGCTCCAGGAACTGGCGAAGCCGGAGTCGTACTCGCCGAGGACCACTTCGTCACCCTTGGTGAACAATGATTCGATTCTCCTGGCACTGGTCGGTCGGGGTGTTGCCGGTCCTCGTCTCAGGATCAGCTCTTTGTCTCCAACGTCCTCGAGTTCCACCTCGCCGAGGGCTGCAGCCTCCAACAACCACGCCACCTTATGTTCGGGTGTGACGCGCTCGGACACGATGATTCCACCCTGGGGTGCTGAGATGCCGCGGGGCGGATCAAGGGTTGGATAGATCAGCCGAGCCATTTCGGATTCGTCAGCCAGTCGGTAACTGTCGATCGACTCCACGTCGTCGATGAATCCCAGCATCGCGGCCGTGGTGTGCCGAATCTGCTCTCGGCCTCTGGCTCGAACGAGACGTCCCACGACCGGGCTGGCAGCGAGCGTTCCACCGAATGCGATCACCATTGCGATGACCAGGGGCATACCCGAGCTGAGCTGTTGTGACGGTGGCGAATCGGGAGATACAGGTGGCCGAGCCAGTTCGTTGCCGATGTCGGCGGACACCGTGACCCCTTCGCCTCGTGCGAGTCGGCCGGTCTTCACAACGAGATAACCGGGTTCGATCTCTTCGGCGCTACATCCACCAAAACTCCCAAATCGCCCTTTGTCGCAGCGGACGTTGAATAACTCGCTGGTGGAGATGATGTGAATCTCCGCTTTGGAAATCGACACCTGCCATTCGGTGCCGACGGCGTTCCACGAGAATTGATCTCCGGAGATCAGCGTGTCCAGTGAGTATTTGAGTTCATAACGATGTCGTCCTCGAATGGTCTGATCGGGGTCTCCGATTCTCACGGTCGGTGCGGCACCGAAGCCGACCTGGACTTGATCAGGAGCGGTGGCCGACGAAACCATCACCCCTTTGGCCGGGTCGAGATCGGGAACACGTCGAAGAATGCCGCGTCGAGACGATTGCCCGAAGTCGTAATCGATCACCTCGGTAATCACTGCATCGCTGCTGGTCGAGCTGATCTCGACAGCTGTCCAGTAGTTGGTGATCCGCTCACCGTCGAAAACCCTGGCTCCGATGAACACAGCGATCGGAGCGATCAGGGACAAGGCGATGATCCCGATCATGCTGAGCTTGCGGCGCCTGGTTGTCATGGTCTGACTGTAGGACGTTCGGGCTGATTCAGCGTCTGGAGGCGGGGCGCCGCCGGAGCACACGTCGTCGGTCGACAGTGGATGCCGGGCGGATTGACAAGCCCGATGCCGGCCGACTTACATTCGGTGTGGGTCCATCGGGGCCCGACAACCGGCCTAAGGGGCAATTATGACCGTCACCGAGACCAGCACTCCGACCACCGTGATGACTGGATGGATCGATGCGTTCGGAGCGGCGCTGGAGGCCGGCGACATCGACGCCGCGGTCGAACTCTTCGGTGAAGAGAGTTACTGGCGCGATCTCGTGTCGTTCACCTGGAACATGAAGACCGTCGAAGGACGAGAAGGCGTCCGCGACATGCTCGAGCACACGCTCGCCGATGTTGCGCCGTCGAACTTCACAATCGTCGGTGACGCCAACGAAGCCGATGGAGTCGTCGATGGCTGGTTCGACTTCGAGACCGGCGTTGGTCGAGGACACGGCCAGCTTCGCCTGATCGACGGCAAGTGTTTCACGATCCTCACAACGTTGGTGGAACTGAAGGGACTCGAGGAACCGGTCGGCGAGAATCGCCCCCGGGGTGTGGATCACGGCATCGTGCCAGGTCGCAAGTCCTGGTTGGAGCTTCGTCAGGACGAGGAGGCACGACTCGGTTACGACGAGCAGCCGTACGTGTTGATCCTCGGGGGCGGCCAGGGCGGGATTGCGCTGGGGGCCCGTCTCCGCCGGCTCGGCGTGCCCACGATCATCATCGAGCGGAACCCGCGCGCTGGGGACTCGTGGCGCAACCGCTACAAGTCGCTGTGTCTCCACGACCCGGTGTGGTATGACCATCTTCCGTACCTCAAGTTTCCCGAGGATTGGCCGGTCTTCGCGCCCAAGGACAAGATCGGCGACTGGTTGGAGATGTACGCCAAGGTGATGGAGCTGAACTACTGGGGATCAGCGGTGTGCACCGGTGCCTCCTTCGATGAGGAGAGCAAGGAATGGAGCGTCGATATCCAGCACAAGAAGGCTGACGGATCGGTTGAGTTGGTGACACTGCGACCCAAACAGTTGGTCTTCGCAACCGGTATGAGTGGCCTGCCCCACGTCCCCGAGATCCCCGGAGCCGACTCCTTCGAAGGTGATATCCACCATTCGTCGGCCCATCGGGACAGTCAGCAGTACAAGGGGAAGAAGTGCATCGTCCTCGGCTCGAACAACTCCGCTCACGACATTTGCGCCGCGCTGTGGGAGAACGGGGCCGATGTCACGATGATCCAGCGGTCCTCCACCCACATCGCCAGATCCGACAGCCTCATGGATCTCGCGCTCGGTGACCTCTACTCCGAACGAGCACTGGCCAATGGGGTCACCACCGAGATTGCCGATCTGATCTTTGCCTCGATCCCGTACCGGATCATGCACCGGTTCCAGATTCCGGTGTACGCCGAGATGAAGAAGCGTGATGCGGAGTTTTACCAGCGCCTCGAGGACGCTGGTTTCATGCTCGACTGGGGTGACGACGAGTCGGGCCTTTTCATGAAGTACCTTCGCCGAGGCTCGGGGTACTACATCGATGTGGGTGCGTCAGAACTGATCGCCAACCGAAGCGTGAAGCTGCGCAGCGGTGTGAACATCGCCGAGATCAAACCTAACTCAGTCGAGTTGAGCGATGGAACCGAACTCGACGCTGATCTGATCGTTCTGGCCACCGGGTTTGGATCGATGAATGGTTTCGTGGGACGGATCGTGGATCAGGCGACCGCAGACAAGGTCGGCAAGGTATGGGGACTGGGATCGGACACCACCAAGGACCCCGGTCCGTGGGAAGGCGAGCAACGCAACATGTGGAAACCCACCCAGCAGGAGAACCTGTGGTTCCACGGCGGCAACCTCCACCAGTCTCGCCACTATTCCCAGTTCCTGGCTCTGCAACTCAAGGCCCGCTACGAAGGGATCCCGACCCCGGTTTATGAACTGCAGGAGGTTCACCACACGAGCTAGGCGCTACAGCCACGCTTGCGCTTGGACCAAACTGCGCTTCGACCACACTGCGCTTCGACCAGACTGCGCTTCGACCACAGCCAATCTAAGGTGTATCGATGTTCGCAATGACCCCCGAGGTGCGCGCACGCTATGAAGAAGACGGGTTCGTTGTCTTCCGCAGCGTTTTCGCAACCGAGGTACTTGGCCCACTTCTCGATGCCGTTGGCGAGTCAGCCTTCGCGGTGTTGGATCGTCACGGGAACAAACAAGAACTCAACGCCTGGACCTGGTGCGGCGAGGATCTCGTGGGACGTTTTCCACGTTGTGACCCGATTGTTGATCTAGCCGAGTTCTTGATCGGTGATGCCGTCTACCACTGGCACAGCAAGATCTCATGGAAGCAGCCCGGCAGTTCCGGTACGTGGGACTGGCATCAGGACTATGGCTTCTGGATCGAAGAGGGCTGTGCTGCTCCAGCCATGGCCACAATCTCGGTAGCTCTCGACCGAAATGACACCCAAAACGGCTGCTTGCACGTCATTGGGGGGAGCCACAAGTTAGGCGTGGTCGAACATCGGCCCAGAGGTCACGGTCTTTCCGCGAATGACGACGATGTAGCAGCGGCAGTCGAGTCGATGAGTGTTGTGCCAGTGGAACTGGACGTCGGCGATGTGGTGGCATTCCATTGCAATCTGCTCCACAGCTCAGGATCGAACCAGTCCCTCCGGCCCAGAAGCTTGCTGCATTGCTCCTACAACGCAATGTCAAACGCGGCGACCGCCCCGCTGATCGATGGACACCAGAAACATGAGATGGTTCGAGTTCCCACCGACGCCCTGGACCCGGGCAGCTACGAATGTGTCTTCGGATTGACCGACTTCATCGGGGTTGACAACTCTGGATACGGCAGCAGGAACGGCTATGCCGTGGTACCGGTCGACTAGTTCTAGTCGGGTCGATCAACTGTCGGTGGAAGGCCCGAGCACTGCCTCCAACGCCTCGATGACCTGGGTTACCTCGTGCGGGGAGGTGTAGTGAACGAAACTGAGCCGTACGACACCGGCATCGCCCGGTTGACCCATGGCCTCAACCAAACGCCTCGCATAGAAGTGTCCCGAACTCGCCATCACCCGGTGGTCAGCAAGTCTTTCGGCTACCTCGTTGGGCGCCCGGTCCGGGACGAAGGACACGGTGGGAACTCGAATCGTCGGGTCGGTCGGGCCCATCACACGAACGTCGCCCCGATCGGAGAGATAACGCAGAAGTGGTGTGACGAGTTCGATCTCGTGCGAACGCATCAGGTCATGCACTCGACGACCTTGCTCGGCAGGTTCGACCTCGTCATCGAAGTGATGCTGATGTAGCAGGTCGATGTAGTCGGCCACGCCGTTACATGCGGCCACCTGGGCATGATCCGGGCCAGCCGGGACGAGGCGTTTGTGGGGCTGATCATCGTTGAACCAGTGGCTTTGGTTGGGAAGAGACTCGGCAACAGCTCGCCGTAGGATCATGACTCCTTGGTGGGGCCCGTAGGTCTTGTAGGAGGAGAACAGGTAAACGTCGGCGTCCAGAGCGCTGACATCAGGAAGTCCGTGTGGAGCCGCGGAGACTCCGTCGACCACTGCAACGGCCCCAACGCTGTGTGCAATCCTGGCGATCTCGGCTACGGGGTTGATGTGGGCCACGATGTTGGAGCAGTGAGGGAATGCGATGAGGCGGGTCCGTTCCGAAACCAGGCTTGGAAGGTCGCCAATATCGAGGATGCCAGTGTCGGGATCGACCGACCACTCTTTCACCGTTATGCCAGTGGACTCAAGCCGTCGCCAAACCCCTGAGTTGGCCTCGTGATCTTGGTCGGTCACCACGATCTCGTCGCCCTCGGACCAGATGGCCCGAAAGGCGTGGGCAAGTACGTAGGTGTTTTGAGTGGTCGATGGACCGATCTGCAGTTCGTCCTCGTCGACATTCATCAATGCAGCGAGGCGTGCGTGGGCTTGGTCCATTTGCTGGCCGCCGGCAATGGCTGCGGGGTATGGCGCGTACGGCTGAACCTTGGTCTTGGTGTAGAAGTCGTGGAGGCGCTCGATGGTCTGACGACAGGCATAGGAGCCTCCAGCGTTTTCCATGAACGCCCAGCCTTCAAGACTCGGTTCGGCGAATGCGGGAAACTGGCTTCTGACGAAGGAAAGATCAAGCTGTGGCACGTTGGTCAGACTAGGGCGTCTGAGGTGCCGCCTCGAAAGTTGCTAGCGGACTGGCCGGATGCGATTACGATCACCAAGGAGACCTGGAAGGCGATGTGTTGCTCGAGACAGCTTTGGAGTTGAGCGATTCGTATCTGGATTCGGGCGAGTTCACCGCTGAATTGGCCCGACGAGTGGCCATCCGAACAGAAAGCCCAGATCCTGAAAGCCATCCGGAGCTATCCCGCTATCTCGTTGACGAACTGAGTCCCACGTTCGCAACGATGGGATTTGTCTGTGAGGTCTTCGAAAACCCAATCGCGGGGGGCGGACCCTTCCTCGTTGCTCGCCGCTTTGAGGGCGAGGACCTTCCAACTGTCATGTCATATGGACACGCCGACGTTGTGCGAGGTTACGACGACCAATGGGCAGACGGCTTGAACCCGTGGATTCTCTCTCAAGTTGGTGAGCGCGTCTATGGACGCGGGACTGCTGACAACAAGGGCCAGCACACCATCAACATTGCCGCCATGAGGTCGGTACTCGAGGCCCGGGGTCGGTTGGGATTCAATACGGTATTTCTGTTCGAAACCGGCGAGGAGTGCGGTTCGCCAGGTTTGAAAGAGTTCTGTGGCACGCATGCAGACCTTTTCGAGGCCGACGTTTTCATTGCCTCCGATGGGCCAAGAGTGCAGCCCGAGGTGCCGACGGTGTTCATGGGTTCCCGCGGTGCATTCAACTTCACCATGACCCTCGAGTTACGAGAGGGAGGTCACCACTCCGGCAACTGGGGAGGCCTTCTGGCGAATCCGGGAATAGTGATGGCCAACGCACTCGCATCGATGGTCGACCAGAACGGACAGCTTCTGGTGGAAGGCTGGCGAGCCGAAGAAATGAGCGATTCGGTTCGCTCCGCGATCGCACGCCTGAGCGTCGGGGGAGGAGCAAACGATCCAAAGATCGATCTGAATTGGGGTGAACCGGGCCTCACACCTCAGGAACGGGTCTTCGGAACGAACACGTTCGAGGTCCTCTCCTACGTGACCGGGAACCCAGAGAATCCGGTGAACGCAATCCCGCCACGTGCCGTCGTGCACGGACATCTGCGTTTCGTGGTCGGGACTCGTGGTGCTGACCTGTTGCCGTCGTTGCGGAGGCACCTCGACGCTCGTGGATTCCACGGCATCGAGCTCAAAGCAGCGGGACCCCCCATGGAAGCCACACGTCTCGATCCCTCCCACCCCTGGGCCCATTGGGCAATCGCGTCAGTCGAGCAAACGGCTGGCACGGCGGTTGCCGTTTTGCCGAATCTCGGAGCCAGCCTGCCCAACGATGTCTTTGCCACTGTTCTCGGTCTACCCACGATCTGGGTGCCGCATTCCTATCCAGGCTGTTCTCAACATGCGCCGAATGAACATGTCTTGGTGCCGGTGTGCCGGCAGGGACTCCGGATCATGACAGGGCTTTGGTGGAGTCTGGGTTCCGGTGCCACGCCTGCTGGGCCGTGAGGGGACCGCAACCACCGCGAAATCGTGATCTAAGGAACCCAGCAGATCTTCCGATTGGGAGGGGTAACGAGGATCATCAGATGATGGTGTTCGGACACCCATCATCCAGAATTGATGCGGAACGCGGATTCCAGGGAGGAACAACGATGGCAAACACCCCAAAGGACCGGCGGCTCCGCAAATTGGATCGGCGAGACCGGCGTGAACGAGAACTCGAGCCCTTTCAGGTGGAGTTGTTGAAAATGCAGGATCACCTCGAAGTGCACGGACAGAAGATGATCGTGCTGTTCGAGGGTCGCGACGCAGCAGGAAAAGGTGGCACAATCCGTCGGGTCACCCGGTACATGAACGAAAAGCATTACCGGGTTGTGGCGATGGGCCGACCGACCGACGACCAGCGGACACAGTGGTACTTCCAGAAGTACGTGGGTCAATTCCCAAGCGCCGGAGAAGTGGTTCTGTTCGATCGCAGCTGGTACAACCGTGCCATCGTCGAGCCAATCTTCGGGTTCTGTACTGTCGAGGAACACAAGAACTTCCTCCGAGGAGTAGTCGGATTCGAAAAGGATCTGGTTCGGCAGGGGACGATTCTGGTCAAGCTGTATTTCTCGGTCACCAAAGAAGAGCAGCAACGCAGGTTCGAACGCCGACGCAATGATCCTTTACGGCAATGGAAGCTCAGTGAGATCGATGTTCAGGCTCAGGAGCTGTGGGAGGATTTCACGGCTCGCAAGTACGAGATGTTGACCAGGACCCATACCAACGAAACACCGTGGACCATCATTCGGTCGGAGAACAAACACCTGGCGCGATTGAATTCGATGAGGGTGATTCTCGACGCAGTCGACTACGACGGTCGTAATCCAAATCTCGACTTCGTGCCCGACCCCAAGATCGTGATTTCAGGGGCCCACGAGGTAGAGCTTCTGGAGGCCGAGCGCATCAGGAATGGTGAGTTCACGAAGTAGAACCCCGTGCGACGACCTGGTCATCGGGCGAAGCGGTCGGTCGACCGGATGAGCACGTCGAGATTGCCGGGCTCGTCGAAGGAATGGCCTCCGTCGGGTGTGATGTGGAGTTCGGCCTCTGGCCACGCTTTGTGCAGATCCCAGGCATTCTGCATCGGGGTGATCACGTCGTAGCGGCCGTGCACGATGACGGCTGGGATGTTTCGGATGCAATCGATATTGTCCAACAGTTGGTCCTCGGTATCGAACCAACCACCATTCGTAAAGTAATGACTCTCGATCCGAGCGAGTGACACCGCAAGGTGTGGATTGGTGAATTGCTCGACCAGGTCGTGCCGTGGCAGGAGCGACAATGTGGATCCCTCCCATGTCGACCACGCAATGGCCGCTGCCTCCACCGCCGCCCGATCCTCCGATGTGAGGAGGCGATAGTACGCGTTCAGCAGGTCGGCTTGTTCCGACAGTGGGATGTGGTCTCGATAGGCCTCGAACAGATCGGGGAACAACGCGCTCGCTCCCTCCTGGTACAACCAATCGATTTCCCATTTGCGGAGTAGGAAGATCCCTCGCAATATCAGTTCGGTCACCTGTTCGGGGTGGGTCTGGGCGTATGCCAATGCAAGGGTCGAGCCCCAGGAGCCTCCGAGGACCTGCCATCGGTCGATGTTGAGGTGCTTGCGTAGCCGTTCGATGTCGGCCACGAGATCCCACGTGGTATTCGACGACGTTTCGGCGTGTGGAGTTGAACGGCCACATCCCCGCTGATCGAATACCACGATCCGATACGCCTGAGGGTCCCATAGACGGCGGTGGGTGGGATTTGAGCCAGCTCCGGGACCGCCGTGGAGGAACACGGCGGGTTTGCCATCGGGGTTACCGCACTCCTCGAAATACAAGGTGTGAAGCTCATCGACAGGGAGGGTGCCGGTGTTGAAGGGCTCAATCTCAGGGTAGAGCATGCGTCGTTCGGTCATCTTCTCAGCATGGCACGATGCCTTGAGTGGACTCATGCGCTGTGTGTGGCCAGTTTGGCGGCTTGTGGGACGCCTTGCTTGTGTGGTCTATCAGAGGATTACCATCGTGATCCCATGACTACGAAGAACCGCTGGCTGGAACTGATCGAGGAGAACCCTGACCATTCAGCCTCCCCACAGCTAGACCGCCCACGATTCGTCCATCGAAGCCCGACCGTACCCCTATCGAGCCAACCGGCGATGGAAACTCCCGTTCTACGGGAACTCCGATCGCCAGTTCTGACATCGTGTCGCCCGTCCAGTCAGGTTGTTAGCGTGGAAGGGGTGGGGGAGTGGTTGTCGATACTCGGGACCGAATGGGTGGACGGCCAGCCGTTCCTGCTGTCCCAGACCGGCGATGCCCCCGATGTGGTTGAGCTTCCCGTCGCCGGGTTTCAATTCAGCTACCGGGCGAGGCCCGACCTCGCCCGGGTATGTGTCGGACACAGGCTCGCTACGGGTGACCAGGTCTGTTCCCGTCCGGTGGAGCCCGGAAGCCGGGTCTGCCGATCATGTGCGATCCAGGCGGCACTGTTTGCGTCGGACCTCCACCACGCCCACACGCGAGAACCCTCCGGGGTACTCACCGACCACCTGAATCAGCCCAACGTGCTCTACTTGGCTGTCTTCGGCGATGGGTCAACCAAGATCGGCACCAGCGTTGCCCACCGAGTCGAAACCAGGCTGATCGAGCAGGGGGTTCGGCTGGCACGAATCCTTGGGAGGACAGCCGACGGTGTGACGGTGAGGGTGCTGGAGGACCTCGTTACACAGACCCTCTCGATCGCTCAGACGGTGTCTGTTATCCGCAAACTCAGGGGGCTTACCGACCCCCGGTCAGAAACCGAACTCGCCAGTCGGGTGGAGGAGCAAGCAGCCCGGGTTCATGAACTCTTGGCTGGGGTAGAAGGATGGGAGCGGTTTGACCACCCATGGTCGAACCCGGTTGTCGGCGACAAGAACTGGGATGTGGTGTTCCCTTATCCGAGAGATCTGGGCGTCGGATCTCACAACGTAGTTGCAGCTGGTGCATGCGGCCGGATAGTGCTCCTCAGTCGGCCCGAGGAAGACGCCGATCGTTTCGTCGCCGATCTGAAACAACTCTATGGAATACGGTTGGAACAAGGTTCATACCAGACGCCGGCGATCACGGCCCAGCACACGCTGTTCTGACCCCGTTCGGTCCGCCTCAGTTTGCCGGACTCCAGTGCGCCTCTGACGCCAGCTCAGAAGCTAGCCATTGAAGCGTCTCCTCTACCGTCCGCATCAAACGTGTTGGCGTTCGGCCTCGAGGGAACGCTGTGCTGAGCACCCGTTCGATCCTTGGGTTCTCGATCTCGTCCGCTTGAACTTCGTTTCGTACCACCGGGCGCCGGACACCGGCATACGACATGATCGAGAACGCTCGGCCTTCTCGGATCAATTCAACCAAAGCGTCTTGGGAGTCAACGTCGATGACGACAGTAGGTCGAAGACCAATGCTTGCAAACGCACGGTCGATTAGCTGGCGCAGGCCGGGTTGGATTCCCGGAAGCGCCAAAGGCAGCTCCGCAACAGTTGCGAGATCGACGGGGCCGGTGCCCCTCAATCCGGGTGGTCCCACGAGGTGGAGTGACTCGGTTGCGAGCGCTCGCAACTCGAGACCCTCGTGGCGATGCGCACTCGACACCACGCCAACGTCGGCATCTCCCGCCGACAGCGCCAGCGGTATGTTGTTCGGATGCGCTCCCATCAAGCGCAACTCGACATCGGGGTGTTCGGTGGCAAAACGGTCGATTATTGGAAGAAACAGCGCATGGCCGGTGGTATCGGGCATCGCCAGGCAGATCCGGCCGTGGAGGTTTCCGTCGAGTGATCGGATTTCTTCCTCGACATCCTCGAGCTGTCGAAGGATCTCCGACGCCCGAAGCGCAAGCCGGGTCCCGGCGTCGGTAGGTGTAACACCACTACTGTCACGGTTGAAGAGCTGGACCCCGAGCTCACTCTCGATCTTGGCAAGCATGCGGCTGAGCGACGGCTGAGATATCGCCAATTGAATCGCCGCATGAGAGATGTTTTCTAGGTCGGCCACGGCAACGACGGCTCGTAGCTGCCTAGGGGAGAGGTTCGATCCCGGCATACAACAAGGGTATAGCTGCCATTCGCTCCATGTGTATAGCGGCATATCGGCAGTTGACTTGCTACGGTTGGCGAGGAGAAGCGGTCCGAGGCTGTCACCGAGGGGATTCGATGGTTGTAACTGTTCCAGATCGTGCCCAGGTGGTGATCGTTGGTGGCGGCATTATCGGATGTTCGATCGCCTATCACCTCACGAGACGAGGCGTCACCGACGTACTGGTCCTGGAGCAGGGACAGCTCACTGGCGGGACCACTTGGCACGCCGCTGGCCTTGTCAGCCAGCTCAAGTCCTCGCACAGCCTCACCAAGCTGGCCGAATACTCAGCTCGTCTGTTCGAAGACCTCGAGGCTGAGACCGGGCAGGCAACCGGCTATCGGACTCCTGGTTCGATTTCGGTGGCCTCCGACACCGAACGCTGGGAAGAACTGTTGCGCGGCATGTCGATGGCCAAGACGGTCGGTGTCGAGATCCGGAAGCTCGAACTGGATGAAGCCAAGGAGATGCAACCGCTCCTCAACATCGACGACCTTGTTGGTGCGCTCTACATTCCCAAGGATGGTCAGACCTCGCCCGTGGACACAACGATCGCCCTCTCCAAAGGCGCCAAGGCAAAGGGGGCCAGGGTCATCGAAGGTGTCGCAGTTACCGACCTGACCAAAGAAGGTGACCGCATCACCGGTGTCACAACCGAAAAGGGACACATCGAGGCCCAAACCGTCGTGCTCGCCGGCGGCATGTGGACCCGGCAACTCGCTGAAACCGCCGGCATACGTGTGCCACTCCAGGCGTGTGAACATTTCTATGTCGTCACCGAGCCGATCGCTGAAGTGACACCCAACATGCCCACCGTTCGTGACCCCACGAACTACACCTACTTCAAGGAGGAAACCGGCAAGATCATGGCTGGTTTCTTCGAACCACGCGGCAAGATCTGGAACCTGGACCACATTCCCCGGGACTTCATGTTCGGCACACTGCCCGAAGATTGGGAGCACGTTGGTCCGATCTTTGAGCGGGCGATTCATCGAATGCCCAAGCTGGGCGAGGTGGGACTCCAACTGTTCTTCAACGGACCTGAGGCGTTCACCCCCGACGGCGTGTACTACCTCGGCGAGTCCAATGAGGTGGATGGCTGCTATGTAGCGGCCGGGTTCAACTCGGTTGGGATCCAAAGCGCCGGGGGAGCGGGGTGGGTGCTGGCCGACTGGATCATCGATGGGCATCCCCCCGTTGACTTGTCAGCGGTCGACATCCGTCGCACGTTCGCGTTCCAGAACAAGCCCGAGTTCCTCGAGAAGCGAATTTCAGAAAGCCTGGGTTTGTTGTACGCAATGCACTGGCCATTTCGGCAGTACGAGAGCGCCCGAGACCAGCGCGTATCGCCACTGCATGAACGGTTCGCTCAGGCCGGTGCCGTATTCGGTGAGGTGGCAGGATGGGAGCGCCCCAACTGGATAGTTGGTAACGGCGAGAAGCCAGCGTATGAGTACAGCTGGGGCAAGCAGAACTGGTTCGACGCCAGCGGTCGAGAGTGTGAGGCGGTACGCAACGCCGTCGGCCTGTTTGATCAGACCTCGTTTGCCAACTTCGAAGTCGCTGGGCCCGAAGCGATGAAGATGCTCAACTGGATGAGCTGCAACGAGGTAGACGTTCCTGTCGGTAAGGCCGTGTACACCCAGTGGCTCAACGATCGGGGTGGTATCGAGGCCGACCTTTCTGTGACCCGTCGAGGTGAGAACCGGTACCTCGTAGTCACCGGGGCTGCGGTCGCCAACCGCGACTGGCACTGGCTGCGCCGCACCGCCCGTGACTATGACGTTCAGATCACCGACCGTAGCGACGAGACCGCCATGATCGGTCTCATGGGACCCAGCAGTCGAGCGGTGTTGAGCCAGCTCACCGATCAGAACCTCACCAATGATGGCTTCCCGTTCGGAACGTCCATGAAGATGAACGTCGCCGGAATCGACGTGTTCGCCATTCGTATGACCTATGTGGGCGAGCTTGGTTGGGAGCTCTATATCGCCAACCATGATGCGGTTGCCCTTCACGATGCTCTTGTGGAGGCAGGCCAGGATCACGGTCTCAAGCACGCCGGTTATCACGCCATGAACACGCTTCGTTTGGAGTCGGGCTACCGCCACTGGGGGCACGACATCACCGATGAGGACACACCGATAGAAGCAGGTCTTGGCTTCACGTGTGCCTATGACAAGCTGGGTGGGTTCCGAGGAATGGATGCTCTCCTTTGCAGAAGGCCGAGCCGGTTCGAACCAAACGGCTGATCCAATTCCGCCTGGAAGACACCGAGCGGCTGCTCTACCACGACGAACCGATCATTCGAGACGGAGAGGTAGTCGGCCGCACAACCGGTGGCATGTTCAGCTATGTGGAGGGCAGGGCCCTGGCGATGGGTTATGTCAACCATGCGGACGGTGTCACCAAAGAATGGCTCGACAGCGGACACTTCGAAATAGAGGTGGCCACCGTGCCGATCACAGCTACTCCCTCAATCCGTTCGTTCTATGACCCGCGCAATGAGCGCGTCAAGGTCTGATCCGCCAACAGGAGCACATCAGCAATGCAAGAAGAAGCCCAAGTTGTCATCATCGGCGCCGGAGCAATGGGCGCGGGGTTGTTCTACCACCTCGCCCACGAAGGCTGGACCGACACCCTGTTGATCGAGAAGGGCGAGCTGTCGTCGGGTTCCACCTGGCACGCGGCCGGACTCATTCCCCACTTCATCGGAAGCCTCAACATGGCCAAGAATCACAAGGTGGCCGCCGACCTTTATCCAGCGCTCGAAGCCGAGACCGGAATGAGTGGCGGCTGGCATCCGACCGGAGCGATTCGCCTTGCGCTCAGTCAAGACCAGGTCGACTGGTTCAAGTACGTCCATGGGATAATGGAACTGGTGGACAACGAGAGTCATCTGCTTGAACCCAAGCAGATACTCGAGCACTGGCCCTTCATGGATGTCTCCGACGTCAAGATGGGCTTCCATACTCCCAACGATGGTTGGGCCGACCCGTCCATGTCGTCGGCCGCGATGGTTGCCGGCGGTCGCCAGCTCGGTGCGACGGTCCACAGACACACTCTCGTCACCGCTACCAACCAACTGCCCGACGGTAGGTGGGAAGTCATCACCGACAAGGGCCGAGTGGTATGTGATCACCTGGTGAACGCCGCTGGTTGTTATGCCCCGCAGGTGGGGGCCATGGCCGGAATCGACGTGCCGATTGTGTCGGTCATCCACCAGTACCTGATTACCGAACCGATGAAGGAGATCACCGACCTCGGAACGTTCCAGCCGCCGATCGTTCGTGACCCGCGCGCCTCGGCCTACTACCGGCGTGAGATAAATAGCCTCCTGGTCGGTCCATACGAACGAGAGAATGCTCAGACCTACGGAATCGACGGGATCGATTGGGACAAACATTTCTACCTGACCCCTCCCGATCTCGATCAGTTGATGCCGTGGCTCATCGAGGCCGGCAACCGGATACCCGCCTTCCAGGAAGCGGGTATCAAGACCGTGATCTCCGGGCCGATCACTCACACGCCCGACAGTGGGTTCCTCATGGGGCCTGCGCCCGGCCACAACAACTACTGGCATTGCTCGGGAGCGTCGATCGGAGTGACCCAAGGTCCCGGTGCCGGCAAACATCTTGCCCAATGGATCGTGCACGGCCAAACCGAGGTCAACGTGGCGGAAATGGATCCTCGTCGTTTTGGCGACCACGCTGGTCCGAAGGGCCGCTACGCAATCGACAAGGCAATCGACGAGTTCCACGAAATGTATGCAACCCGGCTGCCAGGCGAGCAACGATTCGCAGGTCGTCCACAAAAGGTCGACTCGATCTATGACCGACTCGATGCCAGGGAAGCGCAGTGGCAGGAGATCTTTGGTTGGGAACGTCCGCAATACTTCGGTGAACCCGAAGCCCACAGTTTCCGTCGCTCGAACGCATTCGACATCGTCGCCGCCGAGGTCGCCGGAACTCGCGCCAACGCAGGCATGGCCGACCTCAGCGCCTTCGCCAAGTTCGAAGTCAAGGGAGCTGATGCCGGAAGTTTCCTCGAACGTATGGCGGCCAACAAGATGCCGGTGAAGCCTGGGGAATACGGCTAACCCACTTCCTTACATCGCTGGGCGGCATCGAAGCGGAGATGACCGTCACCAAACTGGCCGAGGATCGCTACTACCTCAATTCGGGCATCACGGCAGAATTCCACGATCGTGATTGGCTGGTCGATCACATAACCAACGATGAAGATGTCACCTTGGTCGACGTGACCGAGGACAAAGGTATTCTCGCCATCGCAGGGCCCAAGAGCCGCGAGATCCTTTCGCGACTCACGGATGCGGACCTTGGGAATGAATCGTTCCGTTGGCTCACCGGCAAAGAAATCGCGGTCGCCGGCGTACCTGTGATTGCTCTGCGAGTGAGTTACGTTGGCGAACTTGGATGGGAGCTGCACTGCCCGATGGAACAGATGCCCAAGCTCTACGATGCACTGGTCGAGGTCGGTGAGCCGATGGGCATGGTTCACTATGGCGCCTATGCGATGAACTGCATGCGGATCGAGAAGGCCTACAAGGCGATGGGCTCTGAGCTGACAACCGAAATCACCCCGGTTGAAGCGGACCTGGGTCGGTTCGTCAACTACGACATCGATTTCCAGGGCAGGGAGGCTGCCCAGAAACGGCTGGCCATGGGGGACGACATCGAGATGATCCTCGTTTACTGCTCGGTCGATGCCACCGACAACGACCCACGAGGCAACGAACCGGTCTATTGCAACGGCGAACGGGTTGGGCTCACAACCTCAGGCACGTACGGCCACAGTGTCGGCACCAGCCTGGCGTTCGCCTACGTCGACCCCACCTGCAAGGCACCAGGTACTGATCTTCAGATCAAGATGATGGGGGAGATGCGCCCGGCAAAGATTCTGGCAGACCCGGCATACGACCCGGCTAACGAGAAGCCGCGAGCATAAGGAACCACGATGGCACGACGTTCAGGAGGAGAGCCGCACGCGTGGCGCTGCGCGAGGCACCGCTGGCCGAAGATGCACGGGCGGTCTGGCCCGGCATTGAGGGCGGCAAGTTCAAGCCGCTCACAGATAAGGAGTGCGGCGAGGTATTCGAGGCTGCGCTGACCATGCTCGAGGACATCGGCATGGGGCAGGCCACCCCAGAGTTCATCGAAATCGTCACCGCCGCCGGTGGTCGCATGGACGAACACGAGCGTCTTCGGTTCCCACGCGACCTCGTAAAGCGGTGTATGGATCTCGCGGCCAAGGAATTCACGCTCCACGGTTTCAACGATGACGAGGGTGTTGAACTTGGTGGCAGCAGGGTTCACTTCAGCACCGCAGGTGCTGCAGTGTTGATGCTGGAGCACGAAACCGAACGCTTTCGGCACAGCACCATTCAGGACGTGTACGACTGTGCCCGTCTCGGTGACACGCTCGACAACATCCACATGTTCGTTCGAACGGTGGTTGCTCGCGACATGGAGCTCTCGCGAGACGTCGATATCAATACCGCTTACGCCACCATGATGGGGACCTCAAAGCCTCAGGGAACCTCGATGTTCGAACCCGGCCATGTGCATGAGATCGCGGCCATGTACGACATGGCGCTTGGCGGTGAAGGGGAGTTTCGCAGACGTCCGTTCTGCATGGCCAACAACACCTTTGTGGTGCCCCCGCTGCGATTCGCTCACGACTCAGCGTTGTGTATGGCCGAACAGGCTCGGGTCGGCATGCCGATCAACCTTCTGTCGGCCGGGCAGGCCGGGGCCACGTCGCCGGCGGCACTGGCCGGGTCGTTGGTGCAGGCCTTGGCGGAGTGCCTGGCAGCACTGACGTGTGTAAACCTCATCGCACCCGGCCATCCGTGCATCATGGGTTTGTGGCCGTTCGTCTCCGATCTCCGCACCGGCGCTATGAGCGGGGGGAGTGGAGAGGAAGCGATCCTGAATGCGGCAGCAGCTCAGGTGTCCGGTAGCTACTTGGGTCTGCCCACCGGGGTGGCGGCGGGCATGGCCGACTCCAAGTTGCCCGACAATCAAGCGGGACACGAGAAGGCGTTGGCAATCTCTCTCGCGGCCAATGCCGGTGCGAACGTCGTGTATGAGTCGGCGGGATGCTTGCCAGCCTCATGGCGTGCTCGCTCGAGGCCATGGTGATCGACAACGACATGCTCGGGGCCATCAACCGCACGGTCCGCGGCATCGACATCAACCCCGACAGCCTCTCCACCGAGACTATGCGTGACGTCGTGTTCGGCGCCGGCCATTTCCTTGGCCACGAGCAAACCCTGTCGAGAATGCAGAGCGAGTACACGTATCCGCTCGTGGGTGACCGCAACAGCCCGGACGACTGGGTGGATGCCGGTGCCAAGAACGTCAAAGAAGTGGCTCATGAGTATGTGACCCGCACCTTGGCCAGCCACTGGCCCGATCATGTCCCTGCAGAAAACGACGCCAAGATCAGAGCCGCTTTCGACAACATCGCTCTGAGCCCGGGGCGAACTTAGGTTTCCGCCGCTGCCTTGATCGCCTGATTCTCCATTTCAAGGGAACTCTCGGCCTTCAATTTCATGGCCCGCTCAACGAGGCTTGACCCCAGACCTGTGACCTCGAGGCTCAGGACACTGTTGCAGCCCTTCTTCTGTCGCTTCAGATGGTGGGTTGCGGTGAGTGTGGACAATCCGAGTTTGCGCTTCCACGCGAAGACGAATCGCTTCGGATCAACGTCGGTCACCGTCCAAACCGCTGCCATCAGATCGGGTTGCCACAACTTGAACTGATCCCCGACCGCAAGTTCTCCGGGCGTGAGACGCCCAACTCGCTCGATGGTGGGCGTCACCTCAGGCAGCCTGTCGATGTCGGTAGTGATCTCCCACACCCTCTGGATGGGCGCATTGATCTTGATCGTGTGAGAGATGGTCACGGTCCCAATCCTATGGATGAAAACCCACCTAGGGGAGGCTCCAAGAACGCCAGCAAACGATTCCGATTCATCAACATGGCTCAGGCGACGACGGGTTCAACGCTAGTACCGGAACCGACAGTGGCAACGCAGGCGAGTTCGCCGATACCTGCTACTGATAGGAAATTCCCGCTAGCCGAGAACGAGTTGCTCCGTAGCAGGGCGTCGGGATCCGCAGGTCCCTACCCTGGTCGACATGGCACTCGTCAACGACCCCCAGACCACCTCCGAAGCGTCCGACTCGGTGGCGTCGACGGTGCGTTCGGTCCGCGCCTGTTTCGAGGCCGGCACCACCCAATCACTCGACTGGCGGGAGGCACAGCTCGATGGCCTGATCCGCTTCGTCGATGAACACACCGACGACCTCATCGCCGCGCTGAACGTGGATCTGGGCCGGCCAGCGGTCGAGGCCTGGGTGGGCGACATCGGTCCGTCGTTGGCCGAGGGCAAGTACATGAAGAAGAACTTCAGGAAGTGGGCCCGACCGAGAAAGACCAAAGTGCCCCTGGCCGCCCAGCCGGGACGGGCCGAACTCATCCCCGAACCGTTGGGTGTGGCGCTGATCATCGCCCCGTGGAACTACCCGGTCAACCTCATGCTCCTGCCGATCATGGCCGCCTTCGCGGCCGGGAATGCGGTGGTGGCCAAACCCTCGGAGCTGTCGCCGGCAACGTCGGAGCTGATCGCCCGAAACCTGCCCAAGTACCTCGACGACAATGCGTTCGCGATCGTCGAGGGGGGCCCTGAAGTAGCCACGGCACTGCTGCAGGAACGCTTCGACCACATCTTCTTCACCGGTTCGACCCACGTCGGCCGGATCGTGATGGAAGCCGCAGCCAAGAATCTGACACCGGTCACCCTGGAATTGGGTGGCAAGTCGCCGTGTTATGTCGCCGATGACGTCGACGTCCAAGTGGCTGCCAACCGCATCGCCTGGGGCAAGGGTGTCAACGCCGGACAGACCTGTATAGCGCCGGACTACGTGTTGGTGTCGGAGGGGCGCAGGGACGAACTGGTTGCCGCAATAGGGGCAGCGTGGAACCGGTTCTACGGAGAGGATCACTCTTCGACCTCGGACTTCGGTCGTATCGTCAGCGACCGCCACCAGCAGCGACTGGCCGGCCTGCTCGAGGGCCAGAACGTCGTCTTCGGCGGCGAGAGCGACCGCGACACGAGATACATGGCGCCTACGATCGTCGTCGACCCGGACCTCGAGTCGTCGCTCATGACAGAGGAGATCTTCGGCCCGATCCTGCCGGTGGTTACGGTGGTCGACACCGAGGACGCGATCCGGTTCATCAACGCCAGACCCAAGCCCCTCGCCCTGTACGTCTTCAGTGACGATGACGACCTTGTGCAGGGAATGCTGGACCGGACCAGTTCGGGAGGGGCGTGCGTCAACCACACGCTCTACCACTTCTCACCGCCCGAGCTCTCCTTCGGTGGCGTGGGTGCCTCGGGGATTGGGATCTATCACGGTCAGAGCGGATTCGACACCTTCTCCAACCTGAGGGGTGTGCTCCGGAAACCGAGCCGGTTGGAGCACAGCCTGGGGTACCCGCCGTACAGTTCGCTCAAGGAGCGGATCGTGCGTCGCCTGCTCTGAACCTGGCTCTCGAGGTCCCAAGCTGACCTGCTGGGGCGGGACGTGTCGGTCAGCCTCCGACGGGGAGAGTGTGGGTTGAGCTTGTCGAGCGTGCGAATTGCCCGAGACGCACGTGATTCTCACCCGCAGATGAAGCAGGATCGCTCAGCCCGTAATAGTCCGACCTGATTCGACGGCTGCGATTCATCTTCTCATGTTGGTCGCCGATTGTTGATGATGATCCGTCCGGCGCCACCCTTGGTGTTCTTCCTGGTAATTGTTGCATCCCTGGCCCAAGGGGGGATCGCTGTCCCGCCGGCCGACGCCGACGGCGTCGAGCTCGTCTTCACTTCCGAACCCGGTTGTTTCGAAGCCGAGTGGTATTCGGTCGGGTTGAAGGGTGACGGGGTGGGTTCGATCGACATCACCCCGGGCCCGGGTCCGATAGTCTTCGCCTCGCTCGCCTGGACCGGAACCAACGACACGACACCTGATGACATAGCCCCCGGGGGTGACCGCGCCGACTCGACACTGATCTTGAACGGGGTGCCCGTGATTGGTCGACAACCCACGGGTGCAGCTGGATTCGCCGCCGCTGTTGGCACCACGTGGTACTCGTGGAGTGCGAGGATCGGGCCGGACACATTGGGGATCATCGATCGGGATACGACCCGACTCGACGTGTCGGGCTGGGATGGGGGACCGGGTCCTGATTTCCAACGAAACGGCGCTCTGCTGTCGATCGTGTACGACACAAGCCCGTGCCTGGAGCCCAAAATCGTCCAAGAGTACGAGGGAGTGGACTACTTCTACGAAGGCTTCGGACAACCTCATTCCGATACCGTGTTCATCCCGGTCATGAACGCCGTCGAAGAGACCATTCTTTCCCTACCGTTCGGTCTGGCTGGATCCCAGGTGGACTTCGTTGGCTGTCGGGGGATCGGCCTTTGGTACCTTGCCGGCTCCGGGACCATACCGACCTACGGTGACTTCGATCTGGTTGACAATTCCGGGGCCACCGGCTTTGGAATCAATGGGGGAGTGGAGATCGTCAACGACCCCTTTTCCCACCCCTCGGGCACGTGTACCGCCAAGCTCAACCAAGCGCCACCCGACGTTTCCTATGAGGCAGGGCATCCTTATCCGGGCGGAGCCTCGACGGCTCCATATCGGGCAGCATCGATACGTCCACCGCGGGGACCGTCTCCGAGGCCAGATATCGCATTGTCGATCATCGACGTGGTCATACCCCCCGGGAGTGATTGGATCGCATTCCAGTTCGAGTCCGAACCCGAAGAAGGTGGCGAATCCGGTGCTTGGATAGCGTCTCAGACATTTCTGAGGCCGGTGGTGGGCGCGATCGGGGATCGGGTCTGGTCCGACAGCAACGAGAACTGCCTACAGGACACCGGCGAGCCGGGGATCGCCGGTGTTGCCGTGAATCTACTCGATGATGCCGGAACCACGATCGGGTCGACCACAACCGATGCCGACGGAATCTACGTCTTCCCGGGCCTGCTCGCTGGTAGTTACTCGGTCGAGTTCGACATCCCCGCCGGACTGGAACTGACCGAGCCGAACTGCGACGACGACCTACGTGATTCCGACGCGGTCCTCGGCGGCTCGGGTAGGGGGCGAACGGCGACGATCGTTCTGCCCGGGGGATCGTCGGACTTCTCCGTGGACGCCGGACTTGTCACCGCGGCCCCTCCGCCACCAGTCACCACCACCGTGGCGCCGCCTACCACCCTGGCGCCGCCGACCACCGTGTTCGACCCCGACGCACCGCCTGCGCTCCTGGCCAACACCGGGAACACCTCGAGTACGTTGTTGCTTTACGCAGGACTCCTGATGACGATGGGCGCACTGTTCATGTCACGGTCCCGGTGGATTGCGGCCCGCAGTCATCGCGCCTGAACCCGCACATCATTGGAGATGACAGGGTGGCGGCCGGACCCGCGGCGTAGACCTTCTCCTATTGCGAACCAACGTAAGCTTGCCGGAATCGATTGGCCTTGGAGCATTCTATGACCCGGAAATGGGCAGCCGATTACACGCCGACCATCTCGCCTATCGAGAGGCCGTGCTCGGCTGCGACCAACTCGGCGGCCTTTTCGCCGATCATGATCGAGGCGGCGTTGGTGTTCCCGCTGACGATGTTGGGCATGATGCTGGCGTCTGCTACTCGGAGTCCGTTGATTCCAAACACTTTTAGGTCCGAGTCGACAACGTCGCCCATTCGGCACGTCGAGACGAGGTGGTACACCGTAATTGCGTAGTGGCGCGCCATGTCCTCGAGCAGTGCGTCGCTCGGACCCGCCGCCGGGTCGTAGCCGTGGGCCTTCGCCAACTTGGGCGGCACCATGAGGGCGCCAAGACCGTCGCCTGGCCAGGCCGCGGCAATCTCCAGTCCTCGGCGCATGGCGGCCACCATCACCTTGACATCGTGAGGGTCATCGAAATAGTTGAAGTCGATGACGGGCTTGGCGGACGCATCGGAGCTGGCCAGTGTGATGCTGCCCTCTGAGTGCGGCTGTACCGGGTTGGCCAGAATGACCACGACACCTTTCGTAGGGTCTAGTTGGGTAGCGGGATCATCGAAGTAGTTGTCGTCGATGCGGAATACGTCTCGCCAAATGTCAGGCGTGTAGCCACAGGCAAGGAAGCCGATCTGGATGTCGTGAGTATGCTCATCACCGAGCCCGCTCGAGAAGAATGCGACTGCGTCATAGAGCGACGAAGAGGGGATCCCGCGGCCGGTGGTGGCCCAGTCGGTGAGTCGACGTTCGGCTTCGGCTTTCAACCCAGCTAGCTCGGGCGGTAGGTTTTCGTCCTCCGCCGGATCGGCCGGGAGCGGGCCCGCAGGAGCGCGGAGAGCATCAGGGCCGAGGGACACTGCGATCTCCGCCATCGTTTCACCAACACCATCCGCCTCGAAATAGAGGCCGGCATGGAGATGGTCTTTCAGGTGCTTTCCGACGGCCGGAAGATCGTGAACGGAATCGACTCCGACGGCGGCGAGCTCATCGGCGTCGCCTACGCCCGACACCATCAGGAGCTGCGGCGAACCGACTGCGCCCGCGCTCAACACGACCTCTTTGGCCGCCATTGCGGTGTGGGTTTTGCCATCGCCGTCGGTGTACTCGACCCCCGTGGCTCGCAACGATTTCCCTTCGCCTTCGAACGTGACCCGTTGAGCCATTGCATGGGGCACGATCGTGAGGTTCTCTCGATCGGTGAATGGTTCGAGGAATGCGTGGTAGGTGGATGACCGCATCCCGTTCTTCGTGGTGGTTTGGAAAAGCGACGACACGCCATCCGGCCCGCCACGATTCCGGCCGTTGTAATCACCTGGAGGGATCCCCGCAGCCGAAGCAGCCTGGACGAACTGCTGTGCAGACGACAGGACCGGGCCGCGGACCGAGACCCCCAGTGCGCCCTCGGTGTTATGTGCATCGCCATCGATCACGACGTCGCCGCTGGGCGACAGGCCCTCGGACTTCTTGAAGTACGGCAGAACCTCGCTGTAGGCCCAACCAGCGGCGCCCGAATCGGCCCAGGAGTCGAAGTCGCCGGGATGTCCGCGCACGTACGCCATGTAGTTGATGCCTGAGCTGCCGCCGAGCATTTTGCCTCGGGGCACCATCATTCGCCCGCCGATCACACCCTTGCCGACGCCGCCCGGATCTCCATCGAACATCCAGTCGGTGTCGGGGTTGTTCTGCAGTGAAGCGACCGCCGCTGGCATCATCTCTGCCGGCGGGGGAGGGCCACCAGCCTCGAGAAGGCACACTCGACAGCTTGGATCCTCGGCCAGCCGGGAGGCCAGCACTGCTCCGGCTGAACCTGCACCAACCACGATGAAGTCGAACTGCTCACTGCTCATCTCTACCCCTTTGTCTTTGTCGATCGTTGATGGGAGCCTAGACGAGATCACCCAACCGAGGCCTCAGAATGGGCCGTTCGAGTGGAAGGATGGCGGCAAACTTGGTGCACGCTTGGGCACCGGTTCCGACGGCGTAGAAGCTGTCGTCGACATGCACCGCGGCATTCCGACATTCGTCACTTGGTGACCTCTGTGTGGGGGCGAAGGTCGTTGGAACCCTGCAACCGGTCTCGCTTTGGACGGCAGCGGCGACAACCTCGGGCTGCTGCCAGGGTTCACTTCGTTCCAAACGACTACAGACCGCCGTGTCACTCACCCACGACCCGTTCGAGCGACCACGACGTGAGGGAACAGCAGGGGTCAGGTCAAGGAAGTTCTCGGTCATCCCGATAACAAGACGTGCGCTTGTTTTGGGTTCTCGTATCCCTTGCACTCCTAGCATCGTCCTGTTCACGAGTTCAGACTGTCGAAGCGACCAATTCGCCCGGAACACAATCGTCGGCTGCTTCGTGGACCTCGACGACGGTCCCACTGGCTCCGCAGCGGGCACAGGGGCTTTCCGAGCGAGTCACTCAATTCCGCGAACGCCTCAGAGTTGGGACACTACCGATCGACTGGGTTATGGCTGAGTGCCGCCAGCGGCTTGGGCTGATGACGATGACCGACTCACTCCTTGTGGAGGTGCTCTCCGGATACACACCAGAGGACGAGCAAGCCGATTTCGTGATTCGCGAAGCCTTTCCGACCGACGATCGGGCAGTGGTTACGTTTGAGAAGGACCAGGGCGAGGGGACGGTTGAGCAGATCTGGGTCCAAGTCGATGGTCACTGGCAACTTGATGCGTGTGCGAATTGGGTCGATCCGTTGGGCGCCGGAGTTGCCCTCGTTGGTGACATGTCGGAGGAAGGGTTGACCGCACGCGTCAGGTCCATCGCTGACGCAGTGGAGACCGGCGACGTCGGGATCTACCAGTGGCTCAGTCTTCGTTGTCGCCTTGGCTTGACAGAGGTGATGGGGGACTACGGGTTGCTCCTCCTGTACCCGGGTTACGGCGCTGACCTCGTTGACCTCACGTCCGTAGTTGTTGGTGAAGTTGACGGGCAGGCCGGCTTGACATCGGCAATCACGGAGTGGGATTTGTTGACTCCGAGCGGGGGCGGCGCACGTTGGACATTCGAGGACGGCGACTGGTTATACGACGGGTGCCCAACCGACGAAGAAGTCACAACCCGCGACGAAGAACGGCTCGAAGCTGTTCTGAACGTGCATGCGGCGCTTGTTGACCTCGAGATTCCCGGGATGGCATCGACGGGGTTCTACGACACCGATGTCAACGGCCCGATCGAGCGGGTGTATTCCTTCGAACTGATCTCTCAGACACCGGCGTGGTGGGAGATCCAGGCAGAGTTCATTGAACGACGCTGGCCGAAGATCCTGGAGGATGCCGGCTATGACGTCCTCGAGGCCCGGGGGCAATACGTCAGGGCCGTCCATCGAGACGATCCGATGGCTGAGGTGGGCGTCCGCTTGGAGTCCACCTACTTGGACAGCGAACACGAACGGCACAGCTTCTGGCTGACTCTCAGGTATCGGTGACAGCGGCCCTCAAGCTCTCCTTGCCATCAGAACAGCGACGCCTGGGCCCGTTCGGGTTTCGATGGCGGCATCCACTCCGGGCCCTGCAACGGCAGCCTCACCGGCAAGTACGTCTGCAGCTTCGTTCCCCTCGTCGCCGGCGTGGCCCTTGACCCACTCGACGATCAGATCTGGGTGAGCTGACGCAACAGCGTGATAGGCGGCGACGAGGTCCAGGTTCTCAACCGGCTTTTCCCGTCCAGCGATCGAGGTCTTGCGGTCCCATCCGTTCCGCTCCCAGCGAGCCATCCAACCGGCTTCATACATCTGCTGGGCATACCGGGAGTCGGTCACGATCGTTAGCGGGTAGTCAGGGTGACTGCAGATTGCCTCCAGAACAGCTGCCAGCTCCATCCTCTGATTCGTAGTGGGAGTCTGGGGGCGGCCCCAGCCGTGCGTGCGCTGCTCGAGGTTCACCCAAGCCCAACCGCCTGCCCAGGTGCCCCCGTTGTCACAGGACCCGTCTGTATGGACGACCGTTCGTTCTCCCATTGCTAATCAAGGCTACCGGCGGTCGTCGGCTGTGCCGATGGGGCCAAAGGTCGGTGAAGACTTCAGCGTCGCTCGGTTCTAACCCTTGTTGGAGTCCCACTGAAGGTGGGCTCGGCGGCGCTTTCTTGCGGTTGCGCTGGGACCTCTGGACTCGCTCTGCTTCTGTGTCTTGGGTTTGCCGGATTGATCGGCTGACCCGGCCGACTTCCTCTCGCCCCGTTTGGCCGATGAAGGACCACCAGCTGGTGCTGGCTTGCGTCCCTTCTTGCCCTGGGGTCCACCTCGGCGGGGTTGGTTCGACTTGCCTGCTTGCTTCTTCTTTGGCTGGTTGATGCGTTCCTGCTGCTGGGCGGGACGGGAGGCCGGCTTTGGCTTGGAAGGTGATGGCGAAAGCTCTCGCATCGCCGTGGCGTCAGGGATGGTGACCGGTTCGTTGAGGCCTACCCGGCGCTGCATCTGCTTGGCGTCACGAACCTGTTCAGGGAGGAGCAGAGACAGCACTACCCCACCCTCGCCGGCGCGGGCCGTACGACCGGAGCGGTGCACGTAGGTCTTGTGATCCTCGGGAGAGTCGTAGTGGACCACGGCGGCGACACCGTCGACGTGGATTCCGCGAGCAGCTACGTCGGTTGCGATCAGGGCCTGAACATCGCCCTTGGCGAAGCTGGCGAGGGCCCGCGTCCGCTGGCCCTGGCTCCGACCGCCGTGGATGGCCGCAGTTTGGACGCCGGCCCGACCCAATTGTTTTGCCAACCGGTCAGAGCCGTGGCGGGTTCGACAGAAAACGATTGCCGGCCACACTGCATTCACTGCATCGGCAGTTATGGGGACCCGGTCGGCCTTTTGGTCAACCTTCCAGAACAGGTGGCTTGCGGCGGTGATGTCGGGCGTTTCCTCGCCGACCTCGTGGCGGACGGGATCGGTCTGATACTGCTGGGTCAGCTTTTTGACGTCACCATCGAGTGTGGCGGAGAAGAGAACGGTCTGCCGGTTGCCGCGCTGTCTGGTCGAGCAGTTTGCGAACTGCGGGCATGAAGCCCATGTCGGCCATACGGTCCGCCTCGTCGAGGACGACATGTTCCACTCTTTCCAGCGAAACGTCGCGTCGATCGATGAGATCCTGCAGTCGGCCGGGGCAGGCCACGAGGATTTCCACGCCCGCTCGGAGGGAGCTCACCTGAGGGCCGTAGCCGACCCCGCCGTAGACAACGCCGATCCGAACTTTGCCGGAGAACGTTTTGAGCTCGGTGTGGATCTGCTCGGCCAATTCGCGAGTAGGCGCCAGGATGAGCGCCGTCGGCTTTTTGGGCTGAGCCCGTTTTGCGTTTACGACTACAGGGATACCGAAGGCGATGGTCTTGCCTGAACCGGTGGGAGCACGGCCCAGCACATCACGCCCGGCCAGTGCGTCGGCGATTGTCGCAGCCTGGATTTCAAAGGGGGAGTCGATGCCGCGCTTGGATAGCGCCGCAACGATGGGTTCGGGTACGCCCAATTGGGCGAAGGAGGTGGGATTGGACATTTGATTCAGTTTCTCTTTGGGGCGGCTCAGCCGTCACCGAGAAATGAACCTCAGCCTGCGAACCCAAGGCGACAACATGTCGCCGAGCGGTCCCTAACGGTAGGGGACCCGAAGACGAATACTCGGGATGTGACCAACGACATGGTCATAACGATCAACCCGAGCGTCGTCTGTTGTGGAGGGGGCGGACATCCCCAGGTTGCCTTTGGCTCGCGAATCGTAGACGCTGGGCACATGGCAGAACTCGATATGAAGGCCGATGGACTCTACATTCGGCTGTCACCAAAGGAGAAGCTCGGCGCCCTCGGAGGAGATCGATTCGTCGCTCGCGGTTCCATTTCGTCGGTGAGGTACCTCGATAATGCCCGTCACGCCATCCGCGGCCTGCGACTTCCCGGTACAGGGCTACCCGGCGTTATCGCACTCGGAACGTGGCGGACAACATCCACCAGCGACTTCGTGGCCGTTTACCGAAACGATCCCGGCTACGCCATCGAGCTCACCGACGGCAACCGGATCGTGGTCTCACACGAACCGATGGCAGAACTCGACGCCCTCGTAGCCAAGTGAAACCAGCGAGCTAGCTGCGCGGCCAGAGACTCGAATGGGGAAGAGCACGTTTCCGCATGGGCGTTTCCGATTCAATTATCATTATTTCGGAAACATGGGAAAGCCCAGGTAGTGAGCTGGTCTGGTGGTCAATTCACAAGGTCCGCTCCATTCGGGTCAAAATCAAGCGTCACCTGCGGCGCGACGGGGCGCCCGGGTTGTCCAAACCGTTTTCGGGGCACACGCTGCAGTAAAGTTGCCGATGCGTGGACGGTTTGAGGCCCAGCCCATGACGACGCTCGAGCGATCGTCAGACGTGCCCACCAAACTGGGCACGTTCGGCGGTGTCTTCACTCCCAGCCTGCTGACCATCCTGGGCTTGGTCCTGTTCCTTCGACTGGGCTTCGTGACCGGCAACGTCGGCCTGGCCCAGATGCTGGCCATTCTGGTGCTCTCGACCACGGTGTCAATCCTCACCACGATTTCGTTGGCGGCGATCGCCACCAATTTGAAGGTCGGGGGCGGTGGTGTCTACTTCCTAGTGTCAAGGACCCTCGGCCCGGCTGCAGGTGGCGCCATCGGACTGGTGCTGTACCTGGCGATGTCGGTGTCAGTGGCGTTCTATTCGATCGGTCTCGGCGAAGCGGTGGCCAGTGCGGCCGGCTGGGACAATCCGAATCTCCCCCAGGCGTTTGCCGCCGTCGTGATCGTCGGTCTCGTCGGCCTGGCCTGGTTGGGCGCCGACATCGCCACCCGGCTCCAGTACGTCGTGATGGTCCTTCTGACGATCGCGATCGCCGCCTACTTCATCGGCGTGACCCCCGATCTTTCGATGGACCTGTTCAGGGACAGCCTTGGCAAACCGGCTGCTGGAGGGTCGTTCTGGGTGGGCTTCGCCATCTTCTTCCCCGCCATCACCGGATTCACCCAGGGTGTGGCGATGTCGGGCGACCTGCGAACGCCAAGCAAGAGCATCACAACCGGCACCTTCGCAGCGATCGGAATCTCGACCGTCGTCTATCTGCTGGTCATCCTCACCATGGTCGCTGCCGTGCCACTCCAGGTACTGCGGGACGACACCGCCATCATGCGCCAGCTCTCGTTGGCGCCGGGGCTGGTCGACCTCGGCGTGGTCGCCGCCACGCTGTCCTCGGCGATCGCTTCGATCCTGGGGGCCCCGCGGGTTCTACAGCGCCTCGCCGCCGACAGGGTGGTCAAGCCGCTCAACCTGTTCGCAGTCACCACCCCGACCGGCGACAATCCCCGCCGCGCTGTGCTGCTCACCGCCGGTATCGCGCTCACGACCGTGGCACTCGGCGACCTCGACGTCGTCGCACCGGTCATCTCCATGTTTTTCCTCGCCAGCTACGGGATGATCAACTACGCCACCTACTCCGAGGCTCGGGCGGCTAGCACCTCGTTCCGACCGAGGTTCCGCTTCTTCGATTGGCGCCTCAGCCTTCTAGGAACACTCGCCTGTCTGGGCGCCATCGTCGCCATCGATCCACTGGCAGGCAGCCTGGCCGGAGTCGCCATCTTTGCTCTCTACCGCTATCTCGGCAACTCGGTGCAACAGGTTCGGTGGGCTGACAGCACCCGTAGCTTCCACGCCTCGAAGGTCCGTGGGCATCTGCGCATGATGAGTTTCCAGACCGACGCTCGTCGGGACTGGCGACCGGTGACGGTGGCGTTCGTCCCCCGGGATCCCGAACGGCGGGCCCAGTTGCTGACCGTGAGTTCGTGGCTCGAGGGAGGTTCAGGGTTCACCACCGCCGCCAGGATCATTCCGGGCCGGGGTCCAGTGGCACGCAAGCACGCCGCCCGAGTGGAGGTCGAACTTCAGCATGAAATCGACGAAGCCGGCTCGGGGGTCTACGGGCGGGTCATTGTCGCCAACGACCTCGAGGCCGGAGTATCAGCCATGTTGCAAGCGCACGGCATGGGACCGATCAGCCCGAACCTCGCCCTCTACAGCTGGTACGAGATCGGCGACGCCGAACGTGCGAATTCACGGGAGTACGAGACGATGGTCAGAACCGGCGTCCGCTTCGGCTCTCATGTCGGCATCGTCCACGCAAAGGGGCACGACGGCGGGGCGCTGGCCAAAGGCCGAGTCCGCCGCATCGTCGTCTGGTGGTCCGACGACGCCAACGGCCAGCTACTGACCCTGCTGGCATGGATGGCGACCAGAACGTCGGTGTGGTCAGGGGCGACGATCGAAGTGTGGATCGCCAGCGACGACGATGCCCACAAGACAGAGAGACACCGAACGTATTTCCGGTCTGATCGATGACGCCAGGATCCCGGCCACGATCATGGGTACTGCCAAACCTGAGGAGTTTACCGAAAAGGCGGGTACCGCTGCGTTGGTACTTGCCCCACTGCGGGTGCGGAATCAGGCGATGCTCGGACCCGGCGGCATCTCGATCGACGAGACGGTGCACGTACTGCCCACTGTCGTGTTTGTGCAACATGCAATCGAAACCCGCCTCGACGTGCAGCCCGAAAACTCTGAGATGATCGCGTTGGACCACGCTCAGGCTCGGGCGGCCAGGACCAGTGAGCGGGCCAATGCGCTCGATCGGGAAGCTAGCTCGCTGATGGTGAGCGCCGAGCTCGCCCGCATCAATTGCCGGGACGGCGATGCCGAGGCCGAGAGAGCGGTGAAGGAAGCAACCGCCGCAGCTGCAGTGGCCCAGCGCAGCTATCTCGACGCCCGCGCCCGTGCCGACGAAGCATGGCGGCTCGTGCGGGAGATGGATCCGAACACACCTAGCGGAGAGGTCAACCCGGAGGTCTGGCTCGAGAGCGAGCGTGCCCGCCGATCGAAACAGCCGAGATCGCACTCCCAACCCGACAGACCCTGAAGTACCGACCCGTTCTAGGTGGCGAAATATTTCGGCGATGTACCGAACCGATTGGACGTCGGAGGTCCGTCCTTGAAGATCAGAATGAGGATGAAAGGCAGGCACACCACCGGAACGAAAACAACCAGTGCATACCAGGCCGAGCGATGCAGATCGTGCAAGCGCCGTACCGTCGCAGCGGACCACGCAACCATCATCCAGATCACTACCGGCCCGATGACCATGAGGCCCACAAGGCCAGCTGCATTTGAGATCGACAAAAGCCCGATCTCAACAACTGCGGCAAAGCCGGCGTAGATCGATACAAAGAGAACGAAGGAGCCATATTCGATTCGTCTGGATCGGCCACTGAACTGGCGCAGTTTGCTTGTGAGGCCCTGCCACACGTACTCCGATGGAGCACGATTTGCTCGTACCTGGGCGCTGTTCACAAGCGGAGCATATTCTGTGCACGTTGCCTCCTCGAACCCCTGAGTCGTTTCGAACCAACTCGGGGAAACTCCAACCGCTTCAGCAACGACGTTCATAGCGAGCTGCTTGACCCAAGCAGCAGTAGCTGCACGGTGGGCCACTCCCCCGTGGCGACACCGCAGCAAAGGGAGTGGCGGCAAATCCGGCTAGCACCCCATGACCCTTGGAGATGGCGCCCTGACCGAGCTTGCTCGAATTATCCGCTCTGTGGCGAATTCCCCGGGTGCGTTGCGCTCAAACGACCCCAGAGCTCCGAGGGTTCGGCGGATCAGCCGAACGCCGGCAACAGGACCCGGCACCATGACGAGGGTGCGCAACAGCCAACGCGTTTCCCGAGTTCTCACGCCGGCTTGAAAATTGGCATAGTTGAACATGGCTGTTGTACGTGAAACCAAGCTCCCGGGCGTCGGCGTACGTCACGAATTCACAACCGAAGGAGGCGATGTCATCGGAGTGTTGGTGCATCACGACGGCCGCCGTGACCTCTTGATGTATGACCGGGTCGACCCCGACTCTTGCGCGTCCACCACTGGTTTGAGCGCCCCGGACAGCCGTGCGTTGGCTGAGATGCTCGGAGCCAGTCAGATCGCGGAGTCGTTGCGCAACGTGCAGCAGGATGTGGCCGGGTTGGCCATCGAGTGGATCGAGATTCCCAAGGACTCCCCCCTCGGATCGTCCACCATCTCCGACGGCGAGTACCGCAAACGGACCGGAGCGTCAATCGTGGCCGTGCTTCGAGATGGTGACTCGATTCCCGCTCCGGGACCCGATTTCGTACTTCGAGGAGGCGACACCGTTGTTGCGGTTGCAACTCAAGAGGGTGCGGCGGCGCTTCGTGAGCTGATTCTGCCGAATCGGTGATTCTCGCCGCCGGCAGTTCAGAAACCGCACTTGCATTCCTGGAAATCGGTGCAATCGCGTTTGTATTGGGCTTGCTTGCTCGTCTGTCAGGCCGCCTCGGAATCACTGCTGTTCCGTTCTATCTGGTTGCTGGACTCGCATTCGGCGAGGGTGGTTTGGCCGAGGTCGATGTCAGTGAGAGCTTTGTCGAGTTGGCGGCCGAGATCGGTGTGCTGCTGCTCCTTTTCACCCTTGGTCTTGAGTACTCGGAGTCCGAACTCCGTGAAGGACTACGCACCGGTGTACCGCCGGGCATCCTGGACATGGTTCTCAACGCCACGCCGGGATTGCTGCTCGGGCTCGCCCTGGGTTGGGAACCGTTAGCTGCAGTTCTGCTTGCCGGTGTTACCTGGATTTCCTCTTCGGGTGTTGTGTCCAAGGTGCTGAGCGACCTGGAAAGGCTGGGAAACCGGGAGACACCGGCGGTGCTGAATCTCCTGGTGATCGAGGACCTTGCGATGGCTGTCTATTTGCCATTGGTTGCGGCGCTCATCGTGGGTGGTTCCATGGCGACGATCCTTGGAAACGTGGGCATCGCGCTCGTCGCCGTCACGGTCATCTTGCTGTTAGCACTCCGGTTTGGTCAGCGCCTCAGTGCGATGCTCGCGGCAGGTTCCGACGAGGCGCTCCTGCTCGGACTGTTCGGTGTCACCCTGCTCGTAGCTGGAGGAGCACAACTGCTTGAAGTGTCGGGGGCGATTGGGGCCTTCTTGGTGGGTTTGGCCATTTCGGGGCCGACAGAGGAACGGGCCCTACGACTGGTGTCACCATTGAGGGACCTCTTCGCAGCCACATTCTTCGTGTTCTTCTCGTTTCAAATCGATCCCGCTGACATCGTCGGTGCACTGCTCCCAGCAATCGGTCTGGTGATAATCACCGCATTCACCAAGGTGTTCACTGGTTGGTACAGCGCAGGCCGAATGGGAATCGGTCGATCCGGTCGACTACGGGCTGGAACTGTGCTGATCGCTCGTGGCGAGTTCTCCATCGTGATCGCCGCTATTGGCTCGGGCCTCGTGGATGGGCCCGAGTTGGGAGCGCTGGCCGCCGCCTATGTGTTGCTGTCGGCGGTGTTCGGACCACTCGCCGCCAAATTCTCCCACCTCGTTCCGACAAGATCGCGGTTTCTTTCTACGGTCGCTACCACTCGGACCTGAGGTTCGTCACCCACGCACAATGCCTTCAGACCTCTCGATGATTCTTCACGAGATCAACCATGGCTCGACGGGTGATAACCCAATAAGACAGAAAGTTCTAAAACTATGTGACATAATAGGTATGTCGTATAGTATGTAATGCGGTCAGTGTTACGTCGACGCTGGCCAAGGTGAAAGGACCCACCGTGACCACGACCCTTGTAATCGAACTCATGATGATTGCCACCTGGATGCTCACCGGACTGGTGTGCGCATGGGTGAAGGCCGAACCGGGCCAATCCCGGCTGGCGTGGGCGCCCATGGCGATTGTCCTTGGCCCTCTGTGGTTGAAGGTGGCCACCGAGCAGGTCGACGACCTGAATCCCCAGACCGTTCCATCCTGAGTCTCAGGGCGCCGACACCCGATCAGAACCCTATGAATCTCAACACGATCGTGGAGTCGGGAGACAACCCGGGGAGCACATCGTGGGAACTTCTCGCGACACCAGTGCCGACATCGTCAATCTTTCCGGCACGAGCCGGACCGGAGGCGGCGACGTCTTTCTCGGCCACACGATCAACCATTTTCTCCAGAAAATCGACACAACAGTTGTAGAGGCGATGAATCCAGGCCGACGCTAGTTGCAGGTGGACCGGGAAGAACAGTTAGAGTCGGCTCCCGCCTGGCGCGACCGTAGGGACACCGACATGCCGATCGCAGTGACCTACGATCGGCCAGGTGAGTGGTGAAGTCAGTCCATCCCAGGCGCAAAGGGACAAGGGTCCAGCCGATGTGTGGAACGCCAGGTACGCTCACGACGATTATTTGTATGGGACCGAGCCGAACACTTTCCTGCGTTCTGCTGTAGGGGATATTCCGGTCGGCGATGTGTTGTGTCTGGCAGATGGTGAGGGACGCAATGGGGTTTTCTTGGCCGAACTGGGGCATCGGGTCACCTCGGTGGACATGAGCGAACGAGGGGTCGCCAAGGCTCAACAGCTAGCGGAGGATCGGGGTGTCGAGGTTCAAACCATTGTGGCCGACCTCGCATCATTCGATCTCGGTACTGACCGATGGGACCTGATCGTTTCGATCTTTGCCCACACCCCGCCAAGAACTCGAGCTGGGATCCATAGTTCGGTCGCAACGGCGCTAAGGCCAGGCGGTCACTTCATTCTCGAGGCCTATACGCCGGACCAGCTCGGCCGCGGTACCGGCGGCCCTCCCAGCGCCAAGTTCATGATGACTTTGGATCAGCTGAGAGAAGAGCTGACGTCCATGACGATTGAGCACGGCGCCGAACTCTTGCGTTCGGTCAACGAGGGACCGGCTCACTCTGGCGATGGTGCAGTGGTTCAGCTCGTAGCGAGGTCCTAGGAGGCAGAACGATGGAACTGAAGGGACCAACCTCTCGCTACCGCACCGATGACCTACGAGCTGACATTGTTGCCGGGATCGCCGTCACAGCGCTGATGGTCCCCCACGGCATGGCGTACGCCGAACTCGCCGGCCTGCCGGCGATCAACGGGCTGTACACAACGGTTGCTGCGCTCATCGGATATGCCCTGATCGGTCCGTCGCGCTACCTCCTGCTTGGACCCGATTCATCGCTCGCTCCCCTGATTGCGGCGGCCGTCACGCTCGCTGTCGCAGGTCCCGACCCCGCCCAAGCGATCGCCGTTGGCAGTTTGCTCGCGCTTATGTCCGGCGCGATTTGTATTGTCGCCGGTCTGGCCAACCTGGGTTCCCTAGCCGAATTGTTGTCCCGGCCCGTCCAACTGGGGTATCTCAATGGCCTGGCCATCGTCATGATCGTCAGCCAACTTGCGAAGCTGTTCGGCTTCTCGGTGCCGTCGGGTTCCCCACCCTTTCGTTTGGTTGACACGCTCGAGGGCATCATCGACGGGAACACCGATCTGACCGCACTCCTGATCGGATCTATTGCACTCCTTGCGATCATTCTCTTCGCCCAGCGCCCACAGATCCCTATGGTGTTCTTCGCCGTCGCAGGGGCCACCCTGGCAGTGCGCTTGTTGGATCTTTCCAGCCTTTCGGTGATCGGTGAAGTCCCCCGTGGCTTCCCTGCACCGGCCGTGCCCAACCTCGATGGTGGTGATCTGGGAATCATCTTTGCGGCATCGTTTGGACTTGCGTGGGTCACACTCACCGACACGACAGCACTGTCTCGTGGGTTTTCCCGTCGGACAGGTGAGTCGGTGGATCCCAACCGGGAGATCATTGCGTTGGGTGTGTCGAACATGGCGGCGGGTGCCTTTGCCGGATTCCCGGTCAGTGCCAGCACGACACGAACCACCCTGGCCTTTTCGAGCGGAGGTCGAACCAAAGCTGTAGGAATCGTCAGCGCTGTACTGCTGGTGATTCTGCTCTTCGTCGGCGGCGACCTCATTGCTGACCTACCCACAACCGTCCTGGCTGCCATCGTGATCGCAGCGGCAATCAATCTGTTCGACCTGACACAGCTCCGCTGGATGCGACAGGTTCGCCGCAGTGAGTTTCTGTTGGCGATGGTGACCATGGCTGCGGTGGTTGTCTTTGGAGTTCTCAACGGGCTCCTCATCGCGGTTGGGCTGTCCATCGCCAACTTCATTCGGAAGGTCTGGCGTCCCTATGACGCTGTGCTCGGGAGGATCGATCAGCGGCCTGGTCATCACGACGTCCGACGCCACCCCGAAGCTCAGCAGGTGCCGGGCCTTCTCGTGTTCCGGTTCGATGCACCGCTATTCTTTGCCAACGCCGACTACTTTCTTCGTCGCGTTGAGGAGATAATCAGCGAAAGTGAATCCGACGGTTCGACGGTTCGACGGTTCATCATTGCTGCGGATCCAATGACCGATGTCGACACCAGTGGAGCGGATGCGTTATCGACGCTGCTCCGGCGTCTCGAGAGACGCAAGATCGAGTTCGGTTTTGCCACGTTGCGTGGGCCGGTGAAGGATCATCTTTACGCCTACGGGCTGTACGACCGCATCGGAGCCGATCGTTTCTACGACTCAATCCGAGTAGCGACTATCGCCTACGTCGAGGATCACGGCATCGAGTGGACCGATTGGACCGAACGAACCGACGTGTAGTCCAAGAACGTCGAGACGGTCCCCCATCTTGAGTCTGTTTGCCTCATGGGTGTGGGCGCGGTGTTGCGATGACTCCCCCACACACCCGGACCCTATATTCAGCGCTCTAGAAGGCTGCAACTATCGGGACCAGTATCACGTTGATAGCGACGATGACGACAATGATCGAGATGTCCAGGCCACCGATGGGCGGGATGATTCGACGGACCGGCGCCAGGATGGGCTCGGTCACCCGATAGACGAGGTCAGCGACAGCACGAAAGGGTGAATTGGGGCCGATTTTGACCCAGCTCAGGATCGCTCGGGCCACAAAAAGCAGCGAAGCGATACGGAGCAACGACAGCAGCAAGGAAGACATTGACACCAGTGTGCCAGCGAGTCGCTTGCCTGCGGCTAGTTCAGCGCTTTTCGCGCCTCTGGGATGACCTGGTCCAGGTACATCTCAAGTGCTTCGTTGTCGACTGGGAAGCGGAGAGCGATGTTGATGAGGTCCGCCCCAGCAGCCCGAAAACCAGCGAGTTGTTCGATCGCTTGATCCGGAGTGCCAGTGAGGGCTCCGGCGGTGATTCGCTCTGCCATTTCCGGGCCCCAGTGTTCGCTGATCTTCCTACGTTCTGCTGCTGCTGATACCTCGTCAGCTCCCATATGGAACGCCAGATTTATCGAACGCTCGAGCGTGGCAGGGTTGCGATCGACCAGTTCGCAGGCCTCATCGATGCGGTGATTCAAACGGCGGAACTCGTTGGGTCCGACATAGGGGACATTCCAGCCGTCGGCGTAACGCGCTGCGATCGCCGGGGTGCGATTCGGGCCGCGTCCACCGGCCCACAGTGGCAGTGTGCCCTTGACCGGACCTGGCACACAGGTGACGTCTTCGACGTGGAAATGGCTACCTGAGAAGGTCGTGGCTTCCTCACGGTTGAGCATGGCGGTGATGATCTCGAGACCCTCGGTGAGCATCTCGAACCGGGCTCCAATATGGGGAAAGTCGATTCCGTGGGCCTTGAACTCCGGCTCATGCCAGCCGGCGCCAAAGCCGGGCTCGAATCGTCCGTTGGCAATGTGGTCGATGGCGACGCATGACTTGGCGAGCACCGCAGGATTCCGAAACGGAACGCAGAACATCAGGCAACCGATCCGAGCAGACTGGGTGACAGATGCCAGAGCGCCAAGACTTGCCACCGCTTCGTAATGAGGGGTCAAACCTCCATCAGGTGGGGCCTCGTACAAGTGATCCCATATCGAGATCCAGTCGACGGCGGTATCGAGCCGGCGCCAGAGTGCGATGAGCTGATCCATGGAAGCGTTCTGCTGGCCGACGTGAACACCGAATTGGGCTTGTCGTCGGTCATTCATTGAAGGAATCTGCTCGTCTGAGGCATGACCCGGAGATCCTACCGACAACGTGAGGGCAGACCCCTGCGATGGTTCACTTGTCTGCCTGGTGACGGTCGATTTGTAGACGCCCCAGGAAGGTTCGCACCCAGGATCCGACCGTCAGCCCAAAATAGATGGTACCGATTCCCACCACTCCGCCCAGGAGCCATCCGACCGCGAGTGCAGTTAGCTCGATCATCGTCCGTGCTCTAGCGATCGGCACTCCTCTCCGCGCCCATGCGGTCATGAGCCCATCTCGGGGACCCGGCCCGAGTCCCGCCCCGAGGTACAGGCCCGACGCAAGCCCCAGGAGAGGTGGCGAAATCGCGAGGAACACGATCCGAGTCCACAGGCCATGGTCTTCGCCGATCACGCCAAGGGCGATGTCGATGATGGGGCCAATGATCAAAACGTTCAGCAGGGTGCCTAGTCCAACCGGCTCTCCCAGTGGCCCAAAACCGATCAGGAGCGTCAACCCCGTCAATGCGACGATTGTCCCCACCGACGCGCCGGTCCGTTCGGCAACACCTTGTGCGAAGACCGTCCACGGGTTCGTGCCGAGGTCGGAGGCCACCATCAGTGCGATCGCTACTCCGAACAGCGCTAGTCCTGGAACAAGTTGGACGATGCGCTTCACGACCGGCGTGCGAAGCCGCAGGATTCGGAATCCGAGGAACTCTCGCCAACCGGACGCACCCGGCTCGGCGGTTTCAACGGGCACCGACCTCACGCTACTGCGCTCTGAATCCATCCCGGTAGCTTCTGTCCATGACGTTCACTGTCAGCACCAGAATCACCAAGGCGTTGGGTATCGAACATCCCATCATCCAGGCACCTTGGGCTGGATTGCACGCAGTCAGCTGGCATCGGCGGTGAGCAACGCCTGGTGGGCTGGGCATCATCGAGACTTCCAGTGGCGAGCTGGATGTCATCAGAGACGAGATCTCCAAGATGCGTGATCTGACCGACAAACAATCACATGGCTGACGCTCATCTCTCATAGCCACGATGTGGTGTACCGGTCGGCGCCACTGTGGCACAGTGGCGGTTGACTATGCGTCGTGGTTCAGACCCAATGAAGGCAGGATTCGAAGTGCTCGAGGACTTCGAACGGTTCAGCCAACTTGACGACGTGTTCTCCCGTTCGTGGTGGGACCCGAAAATCCGGAGTGACAAATCAGAACGGTTCTACGCCACGTACCGCCGACCGCTCACCAAGTGGCGCAAAGCGAACGGCTTCACCCAACGGGACTATGCCCTCCGCAATGCGTCATGGCACGTGTCCGACATCTTCACCGAGATGTACGAAACCGAGGGTCGCCGAGATGGCTTCCTCGATCCCCTCTCGATGCTTAGAGAGGGACCTGCGGATCGAGTTGACCTCGAATCTCCAGTGGTCGCAGCCCGACAGTTGAAGCGCGTCGCCAAAGTTTTTGGTGCAGATCTGGTCGGCATTGCCGAACACGACGAGCGCTGGGTCTACACCGAACGCTTCAGCGCGATGACCGGGGAGGCCAAACCAAACCCGCTTCCGAAATCGGTGAGCAGCGTAATTGTGATCGGCCAGTCGATGGATCAGGACCTGATCCGGACCGCACCCTCTGCGCTGTCTGGAACAGCGACCGGTCTCGGCTACTCGCGTGACGCCGCAGTCTTGCTCGGGGTAGCCCAATACATCAAAAACCTCGGTTATGAAGCCGTTCCGTCGATGAACGACACAGCGCTTGCGATTCCTCTGGCCCTGGCGGCCGGCCTGGGTGAGTACGGACGTCATGGGATGGTGATCACTCCCGAATTCGGAACCGGGCTGCGGTTTGGAAAGATCTTCACCGATCTCCCACTTGAACACGACGGTCCGATTCAGTTCGGAGTGAAGGAGTTCTGCGAATCGTGCAACCGATGTGCCGACGCTTGCCCGGCTCGCGCCATTCCCCAAGGGGGCCCGGTGCCAGTTGCACTCAACCGTTCGGGCCTCAAAGGGGTCAGAAAATGGTCGGTAGACGGCGAAGCCTGCTTCGGCTATTGGTCCAAAATCAACAGCGACTGTGCGATCTGCGTACGGGTCTGCCCCTTCACCCGTGACTACACCAAGCCCTGGAATCGTTGGTGGCGACGGCTCGCGGGCACACGCCTGAGGAATCTTATGCTCGGGCTCGATGATCGAATGGGCGGCGGTCGACGGCTCAAACCGAACGACTGGTGGAGCACGGCAACCCGATCCTGAGAACTAACTGGCGAGCAGTCCTTCGATCCGCTCGCTAAGCCCTTCAACCCCAAGGCTTCCGCCCCGAACCTCGAAGGTTCCGTCGTCGTTCAGGAACGCAAAAGTGGGTTGACTGGTGACTCCATAGGCCCCCCACACCTCAAGGTTTTCATCCACAACGTGGGGGAACGAGCCCACATCGAGGTTCGACACGAACAGCTGAATCGGCTCGAGATCATCACGACCAGCGACGCCCACGATCCTGACCTGTCCGTCGTACTTCGCTTGCACCTCTGCGACCGCAGGGGCTTCAGATCGACAAGTGGGTCACCACGGAGCCCAGAACCAGAGCACGACGTCCTGGCCCTCCAGTGTCCCCCACTCGAGTTGACCGCCGTCGCTTGTAGCAAAAGCGACATCAAGAAGGGGCGACTTCTCGGCTCCGGCACTTGAGCTCGTGGCCGACTCATTTCCGCCGCTGCATGCAGTAGCGGCGAGTGCAAACCCGAGTGCGACGGCCACAGATCGCACTGCAGAGCGGGACGGCCAGGCCATTCCGCCAGGATAGATGGAATCCTGGCCCCGACAAGTACCGGGTCAACGTGAGGTCTCAGGAGGCGCGGCTGTCCAAGCCGATCGGGACTCCACCCTTGACCTTGTGGTGGAACGTGGGAAATCGATGTCCAGCAGGCCGCATTCAGCGTTGACCTCAAGTTCAGAAGAAGGTGCGTATCCCCAGGCCCACACCTGCTGTGGTGATTGCCAGTATCACCAAGTAGTCGAAGAGGTGGGTGCTGAGTCGGGCCCGCATTCGGGTGCCCACCGGTACGGTCGCCAACGCAGGAATGCAAGCCAGTATCGTTGCCAGCCAATGGCCGTCAACTTCACCACCGATCACGAAGATCACAAGCTGGATAGTGCCCGAGACCAGAAATAGAAGAGTGAGCGAAAGCACCTGGGCGCTGCGATCAAGGCGATAGCTGTGAATCCAACTGCCAAGGATGGGACCTGAGATCCCGATAGCCCCTTGGAATCCTCCTCCGACAAGGCCCACCGCCGGAGCCAGCTTCCTCGAGGTGACCGCACCAACCGCTACCTCAGGCTGGGTCGCGAACGCAATGAGGTATCCAAGCACCGAGAGCAATAGGAGACCTACGAGGAGGCGTTCTGAGACGGATACGAACAGGAGACTTCCGATCGCTGCTCCAACGAGGCTGAAGACAGCCAGGACGGGAAGATCTCTTGTTTGGGGCAAAGAGTCACGCTCCTTCCATGCAAGAGCCAAGTTGAGGGCGAAGTTCGGCAATGCGACTACCACTACCGCCGCCTCGATCCCGACGAAGAACGAGATGACCGGTATAGCAATGGCGGGCAATCCCATTCCCGTCAGAGACTTCAGAATTGAACCGGCGATCACCGCGATCAGCACGATTACGACTTCGTCCCCGGTCACCGTCGAACCGTACCTGGATCACTGCCCGCCGCCGGCAGGGAGAGCCGCCGGGTCGAAGTTGACGATCGCGACGAACCCATGGCCAGACGCTTCCGACACTGCGCTACTAGGGTCACCTCATGCCCGACCTGGAGATCGTCGACCCACACATTCACCTTTTCGACGTGCACAACACTCCTCGTCCCACAACGCCACTAGTGAAATTGTTTGGCTGGAATGACCGAGTCTTGAGGGCCGCCGCCAAACGCTTGTTCCCATCGGCAACCATAGGTTTCTTCAGTGAGCACAACTATCTGATCTCTGACTATCTGCCACCAGAGTTTCGAGCTGACTCCGCGCCGGCAAAGGTCGACCAGTACGTCCATATCCAAGCCGGCTGGAAGGACAAGCAACCAGTCGATGCCGTGGGCGAGACCAGATGGTTGGCGTCGTTGCCCGATCCGCCCGCAGCCATTGTCGGATATGCCGACCTCTCCCTGGGCGACGACGTCCTGCCTGTGCTGCTAGCGCACCGAGCCGCCGCTCCGACATTCCGGGGAGTACGCCATATGCTCGCTCACCATCCCGCCTCCAGCGTGATGAACTTCTGTGAAGACCCGAGCATGGCAGGAAGGGCGTCTTTTGGTCGGGGCATGAAGCAGCTAGCAGCCCAGGAGCTGTGCTTCGATGCCTGGGCCTACAGCCACCAGTTGAAATCAGTCGCCGACTTGGCGGTTCGCTCGTCCGACGTCTCGATCGTGTTGTGCCATGGAGGAACGCCCGTTGGATACGGCGGCGACTTCGGTGGGGTTGGTGCTACTCGAGGTGAGAGAGATCGAATCGCAGCCGAATGGCGCGACGGTGTTTCAGCGGTGGCAGCGGCGGGCAACACCTTGGTCAAACTCTCTGGATTCCTGATGCCCGTGCTTGGGTTCGGTTTCGAGCATCGGTCGACCAAGCCGGGGGTGGCCGAATTGGTCGATGTGTTGGGGCCGCTCGTGCGTCACTGTATTGAAGCGTTCGGCACCGATCGGTGCATGTTTGCGTCGAACTTCCCCGTCGACAAAGTAAGCGCCGACTACGGCACGATCGTTGAAGCGATGCTCGAGTTGACGGCGGGCGAAGGCCATGCGGACCGCCAGGCAGTTTTCGCAGGGACCGCGAAACGCTTCTATCGGCTCTAGGTTGCGGCTCAGCGCTGGCACTAGATTTGGGAGATGACCGAGTTCTTTAGCGACGTGACCGCCCCGATCGCCTACGAGGGGCCAACATCTCGCAATCCACTTGCGTTCCGCTGGTATGACAGGAACAGGGTGGTGATGGGACGGACGATGGAGGAGCATCTCCGCTTCGCAGTTTGTTATTGGCATTCGTTCAATTGGCCTGGCAACGACGTGTTCGGCTCAGGAACCTTCGACCGTCCCTGGCTCAGCGATTCAATGGATCCCCTCGACGCGGCCCGCATGAAGATGGATGCTGCGTTCGAGTTCTTCGCCAAGCTGGGTGTCCCGTACTTCAGCTTCCACGACCGGGACATCGCTCCGGAGGGGGCCACGTTTGCAGAGAGCTGTAGCAATCTCGACACGATGGTCGACTATGCCGCTGATCAAATGGACCAAACCGGAATGAAGGTGTTGTGGGGAACCGCTCAGTTGTTCTGGCAGCCACGCTACGCCGCTGGAGCTGCCACCAATCCGAATCCGGAGGTGTTCATGCACGCCGCCGCCCAGGTCAAGCATTGCCTAGATGCCACGGCCAAACTCAACGGCGAGAACTACGTGTTGTGGGGAGGGCGTGAGGGCTATGAAACGCTGCTCAACACCCGGGTGTCACAAGAACTCGATCAACTGGGCCGCTTTCTCAACATGGTGGTTGACTACAAACACAAAATCGGCTTCGAAGGGACGATCCTCATCGAACCAAAACCTCAGGAACCCACCAAACACCAGTACGACCACGACAGCGCCACGGTGTACGGCTTCCTCAAACGGTATGGGCTAGAGGACGAGATCAAGGTGAACATCGAGGTCAACCACGCCACCTTGAGCGGACATGACTTCAACCACGAGGTTGCCCAAGCGGCCGCCTGTGGAATCTTGGGCAGCGTCGATGCCAACCGAGGCGATGACCGTTTGGGTTGGGATACCGACCAATTCCCGAACAGCGTCGAGCAGATGAGCCTTGGTGTGTACGAGATCCTGCGGGCGGGCGGATTCACTACGGGCGGATTCATGTTCGACACCAAACTTCGCCGTCAGAGCTTGGCCCGGGACGATCTCTTTCATGGACACATCGGGGCCATGGACGTGCTTGCGAAGTCTCTGCTGGTGGCAGCCAAGCTCATCGAGGACGGCGAGCTCGAGGACCTGGTCGAGCAGCGATACGCCGGGTGGGATGAGGGCCCTGGCCGTCGACTTCTGAGCGGCGAGATTGGCCTGGCCGACTGCCACACCGAAGTCATGGCTCGAGACATCGATCCGCCTCCGACGAGTGGCCGGCAGGAGATGATCGAGAACCTGATCAATCGTGCGATCGATCGGGTGGCCTAGGACACCGATGACGCCCGTCGATTGACATAGCCAACGATTCGGTTACATGCCTCGGTCAGATCTTCATCGCTGATAGTGAAGCTGATACGGACCCAACCTTCACTCGAGGAGCCGAACGCCCCGGCATCCAGCACTGAAACACCCGTTGTGTCGAAAAGACCCCTCACAAACGTGGCGCTGGAATCTGAGACCGAGGAAACATCGACCATCAGGTACATCCCGGCGTCGGGAGTCAGCACTTGCAGTGACGAAGCGGAGTTGAGGATCCCAGCACAGAGGTCGCGACGCCGCCGGTAGATCTCTTTCATCGGGACGTAGGCATTCCGGTGTTCGGTGAGAGCGGTCAATGCAGCGGCCTGAACGAAGCCGGGAAGTCCGTAGTTGACGTTGATCTGAAGCGCGCCCATGTGTTTGATCAGATCGGTCGGTCCGACGGCCCACCCGACCCTCCAACCCGTCATTGCATGAGATTTCGAGAGGCTGCTGACGGTCACGGTGCGCTCGACCATTCCGGGCAGAGCAGCGATCGAGTTGTGACGCCCGTTGAAGACAAGGTCGCCGTAGACCTCGTCGGCAATGACCCAGAGGTCGTGTCGGATCGCGATCTCTGCGATCGCCATCAGCTCGTCGGCTCGGAGCGTTACGCCGCTCGGGTTGTTGGGAGTCGTGAGAACAATGGCAGCGCGTACGGTCTGTTACTGCGGTCTCGATCGTGTTCAGATCGGGGCGAAATCCGTTGTCGGCTGGCTGGGCCACTCGAACGAGGTGCGCTCCACCAACAGTCAGCGTTGACTCGTACGTGAGATACATCGGGTCGAGTCCGATCACCTCGTCGCCGGTCTCCAAGAGGCACAACGATGCTGCCAGCAGTGCATTCTGGGTCCCGGCGCACATCACCACGTTCTCCGCTCCCAGCTCAAGACCGGTCCTCGACGCTAGATCCGAGGCCACAGCAGCTCTCAGCTCAACATGTCCGCTTATGGCGTTGTAATGCGTGTCGCCATTTCGCAGCGCTGCAACACATGCGTCGACGATGGCGCCAGGGGTATCGAAGTCGGGATCACCAACGCTGAGCACGAACACGTCCTCACCACGCGCCTGTGCCTCCCATGCTTCAAAATGAACTTCCCAACCTGAGGCCGCCCTGTTGTACAAGCGCTCGATCATCGAGGAGAACCGCATCGCCTGAGGGTAATCGAGGCACCCGAACCTGCGGTGGTCCAACGCAGCAGCCGAAGTCCCCAGCCTTTCCGAGGGAATGAGCCCACGATCACCAACCCGATTCTTTTTGGGGGATTATCGTTCCTCGCGTCGATAGGCCAGCCCAATAGCCGCGGGTGTGGCGCTGGGACGGTGGCGCGACTGGATGGAGAATCCGATCAACACGCCGATCGTCAGGACGTAGGGCAGCATGCTTATGAGAACTGGACTGATCTCCACACCGAATGTCTGAAGTCGGGGTTCAAGCGCCAGCAGCCCACCGAACAGAAGTGCGCCCAGTGCTGTGCGTCCGGGCCGCCAAGCACCAAAGATCACGAGCGCGATTGCAATCCATCCCCGACCTGCCGTCACGCCTTCGGACCATCCTTTCGCAAGATTCAAAGTGAGGTATGCGCCCCCGAATCCAGCAAACACTCCACCGACTGTCACGGCGGTCACTCGCGTCAGTACAACCGATTGTCCAGCGGCGTCAGCTGTTGCTGCACTCTCCCCCACCGCACGTAAACCGAGTCCGATTCGCGTGCGCTCCATGACGAACCAAGTGAGGAGCCCGGCAGCGACAGCAATCCACGCAAGCCAGGATTGATTGAAGATGATCGGACCCACGATGCGTAGCTCCTTCAACGGGCCCAGGGGCAACGCTCCGAATTGGGGAACCGCAGGCACGCTCACGTAGCTCTTGCCGGCGAAGGCCGAAAGTCCCAGGCCCAGAATAGTGAGGGCTAGTCCGCTTACAACCTGGTCAGCGCCCATCACAACCGAAACGAGGGCGTGAACCAGCGAAAGCAAACCCCCTGCCAGACCGGCGATGAGTAAGCCTAGGAACGGGTTTCCGAATTGGGTGCCGGACCAGAAGGCCGCAACACCGCCAACCGCCATCATCCCCTCGACACCCAGGTTGAGAACCCCTGCCTTCTCGGCGATGAGCTCACCCAACGCCGCAAGGAAGAGCATCAGCCCGAAGGCAACGACATCCACCATCAGGCCAACAAGCGTTACCTCGTTCATCGGGCCAATGCTCCAGATGGGCTAGCAGTGGCTGCCCTGGTTCGGACCAACCGGTAGTGCCCGAAGACCCCTGCTCCGAGTGCCCCAAACAGAATCAGAGCCTGCAGGATGTTGGCGATCGACGCCGGAACTCCGCTGACCTGGATTGCGAGTCCGCCCACCTGCACAGCTCCGAAGAAGACCGCAACCAGGGCGACCCCCGAAGGACGCATGAGGGCGAGGGCGGCAACGATGATGCCGGCAAAGCCCCATCCGTTAGCCACACCCTCGACCAACCGAGTGGATGATCCGGTGAGCTCGATCCCACCGGCCAGACCGGCGATCGCACCGGAAAGGGTGAGCACAGTGAGGATCTTGATTCCCAGCGATATCCCGGCGTACTCAGCGGTATTTGCAGAAGAGCCAGCCAGCCGCAGTTCGTACCCCCACTTGCTGCGGGATGCGTAGAACCCGAATCCGGCGAGAACGGCTGCGGCGATCAGTACCCCGATGTTGGACCGCTCGAACAACCCGGGAAGTGCTGCCTGGGACGGGAGGGATGGTGCCTGTGGGAAGCCCACGCTCGCAGGATCCTTCCAAGGACCATTTACCAGGTATCGAACCACCCTGATGATGACCTCGTTCAGCATGAGGGTGGTGATGATCTCGTTCACTCCGAGCCGAGCTCGTGCGACCGCTGGCAAGAGAGCGAGCAAGCCGCCACCTATCACGGCTCCGAGCAGAATCAAGGGGATCAGTATGAATCCGTCGGCGTCAGGTAGAACTCGGGCAACCCATGCTCCACCGATTGCGCCGGCGATGATCTGCCCTTCTGCGCCGATGTTCCAAAGCCCCATGGAACCTGCAACGGCGACAGCAAGTCCCGCCAACCCCAGGGGCACCGCACGGGTCAGCGTGTTGGACCAGGCCCGCTGTGAACCGAAGGCAGCATCAGCCATCTTGGTGTACACCTCGATCGGATCATTGCCGCTCACGAGCAGAAGCACAGCGCCAGCGACCAATGCCAGAAGAACTCCGGTGAGAACGGACCGTGTTTGTCCTCCTCGTAGAGGTCGCTCACGTTGTTGAAGGGCGAAGCCGAACATCACGCGTCTTCCTTGAGTTCAGATGAGTCGCCCGCCATGGCTCGACCAACCATTGCTCTGGTCGCGGTTTCCGCATCGAGTTCGGCGGTAATCTCGCCCTCGCGCATCACGATGATCCTGTCGCTCAGCGCCAGCAATTCGTCGAGGTCTTCCGAGATCAGCAGGATTCCCAGACCGGACTCTGCCTTGGCAACGAGCACGTCTTGGATAGCGGCTACCCCTTGAACGTCGAGCCCCCGAGTCGGCTGAGCTGCGATGAGGACTTTGGGATGTGTCGCCAGTTCTCGTCCCACGAGAAGACGTTGTAGATTCCCACCCGAGAGTCCAGCAATCGGTTGGTCGATCCCACCGGTCTTCACGTTGTAGTCCTCGACCAGTGCCGCACAGTGGGCTCGGGCCCCCGCACGATCCACGAACAGGCCCGAGCCGATGCCGCGGTAGGAACGCATCATCGCGTTCTCGACAACCGTGAGCTTGGGAGCAAGCCCAACCCCTAGCCGATCCTCCGGTACATAGGACAAGCCCATCGAGATACGCGCGCTGGGCCCTGTGTCACTCGCCTCGGAACCGGCCACCTCGACTCGACCCGAGGTTGGGGTGGTGAGGCCGGCGATCGCATCGGCCAGCGGCCGTTGCCCGTTTCCGGCTACACCGGCGACTCCCAGGATTTCTCCTCTCCCAACCGCAAAGGAGACGTCGCTGACGGTCGCTATCCCGTGGACATCGTGCACGGTGAGGTTCTCGACCGAGAGGACTGGGTCGGCGGGATCCGCCGGGTTGGCTCTACGTCGACGTTGAGAGACCACCGTGCTTTCGCCGACCATGAGCTCGGCCAACATGGACGCGTCGAGCGAATCCACTGGAAGCGATGAAGCGACCGTGGCACCCCCTCTCAGCACAGTGGCCTCATCGCAGAACCGGGTGACCTCGCCCAGTTTGTGACTGATGAAGACAATGGAACGTCCATCTGCCGCCATGGCCGAGACGATTCGCCCGAGTTCAACCGCTTCATCGGGAGTGAGCACTGCGGTGGGCTCATCCAGAATGAGAACTCTCGCATCACGCCACAACGCCTTGAGGATCTCAACCCGCTGACGCTCCCCCATTGACAGCTGCCACACCTCCCGACCCGGTTTGGTTTGCAGGCCGAATCGTTCTGCAAGATCGGCAACCTGTTGTTCGAGAGCACGTTTGTGAAGAACAGCGGGCCCTGACCCCAACACAACGTTCTCCGCAACCGTAAAGGTGGGAATCAGTCGGAATTCCTGATGAACCATCGCTACACCAGCGTCCAGGGCATCGGCCGGAGACCCAAAGCTGATTTCGACCCCATGAAGTCGAACCGCCCCTTCGTCGGGCCGGTAGACCCCTGCCAGAACGTTCATCAGCGTTGTCTTGCCGGCACCGTTCTCGCCCAACAGGGCGTGAACCGAACCGGGGCGGACCTCGAGTTCCGCCCCGGCGTTGGCGATCACGCCGGGGAAACGCTTCCAGATGTTGTGAAGTTCTACTGAGAGCGCACCAGACGTGTCTTCCATCACAGCACCGCCCCCACAGTCGAGATGTCGCTCAGCCTGCAGCCGAGCCAAGCACTCCTTCGACGAACATGCTCATGACAAGCATTGCTTCATCGTCGAGGTTCTCGCCGGCTGCAACCATTACGCTGCCGTCTTGAGCGAGGATCTCCCCTTCGAACACGTCGAAGTCGCCGGCGATGATCTGATCCTTGACTTCCTGCATCTCTGCCGCAGCCGGCGAGTCGGACGGAATCTCGATGTCGACGACGCCCTCAGCCATCCCTCCCCACCAGGATTCAGGCGTGTAGGTGCCGTCCTTGGCAGCGTTGATCACCGATGAGTAACGGTCGGTCCAGTCCCAAACCGGTGCCGTGAGATAGTTTCCCACCTGTCTGCTCATGTCGCTTTGATAGCCGACAAAGGTGGCACCGGCATCAGTTGCGGCTTGCCCTGTGGCGGTGGATTCCTGGTGCATTGTCAGAACGTCGGCTCCGGCATCGAGAAGCGCTTGAGCGGTGTTGCCTTCGACGGTCGGGTCGAACCATGTGGCGGTCCAAGCGACCTCGACTTCGGCCTGGGGATTGACCCGCCGAGCGCCGAGCGTGAAGGCATTGATCCCTCGAATCACCTCAGGGATCGGGAAGGCAGCGACGTAGCCGATCTTGTTCGTTGAGGTGGCAGCACCGGCCGCCATGCCTGCGATGTACCGCGGCTGATACATTCGCCCGAAACTGTTCCCGAAATTGGTGTCGTTCTTCTTGGATCCCGAGATGTGCTCGAAGGTGATGTCGGGGTTCTCCGAAGCGAACTTTTCCGTTGCGTCCATGTATCCGAATGATGTCGTGATGATCACGCTGTAACCGTCGTCGATGAACTGCTGTACGGCGTTGTCGAACTCGGCGCCGCCCTCGGGAATGTCTTCGACAAACGCTGTAGGCACCCCGGTTGCGGCCTCGGCGCCTTGCCGACCTTGGTCGTGCATGAAATTCCAGCCAGAGTCTCCAACAGGAGCGACCATTACGAACGCCGCCTTAACCTCTGCTGAGGCACCGTCGTCGCCGTCGCTGCCGCACGCTGTGGCCATCAGGGCCAGCACGGCAACAAAGGCCAGTAGGGGTTTGAGGGAGCGGGTCATCAGCAATCCTTGGTCGAGAGTCCCGCCACTTCCTATCTGAATGTGACCCGGCGGTAAACCCGAACTCACAAAAAGGATGCATCGATTACTATCTTCGAAATGCGGGCAGAAGACCTGAGCACTAAGCGAGAGGTGTTCGCGGCTTTCCGTGCGGCCAGGTCGGTCCAGGTCATGGCAGTGCTGATTGCGATTGCATTTATCGCCAGGGTCTCTGTGCGGACGTGGTCCTGGGTTGACGTCGGCGTGCTTGCAGTCTCGGTCACCTTTGTTGGTGTAGTCGAATGGGTAGTGCATCTGTTTCTTCTTCACGCGCCGGTGGACTCGCGACGTGTGACTGTGTTGAAGACCGGGGTGGGCCACCGGCAGCACCACCTCGATCCTGGTGCTCTGGACTTCGTACTGTTGGGTCCGATCAGCACCGCTGTCTTCGGCCTGTTGATCGCAGTCGGTACCGCGATTTGGACGCTTCTGCTGGCCCTATCGCTCTCGGCCGTTGTCGGGTCCGCGGATGTTCGTGGCCCAATGCTCACCGGGATCCTTGTCGCCTACTTCTTGTTGGCCCATTACGAGTGGACCCACTTGTTGGTACACACCCGCTATCGGTCCAAGACAGCGTATTACCGTCGGCTTGCTCGCAATCACAGACTTCACCACTACCGGAATGAGCGCTTCTGGTTGGGCGTCACGTCCAACCTGGGCGACCGCGTCTTTGGTACCTATCCGGCGACCAGATCAGCCGTGCCGCTCTCAGACACTGCTCGAAGCCTGAGTTGAACCCGCCCAAACGCCAGCGAGATGGACCAAGATGTGTGCCTGGGAGCTGTGTTAGCTGTTCGAGGGAGCGAATCTGATCATGTTCATCGCCACTCGGGCGAGGTGATACAGGATTACGAGGAGAAGAACGAAGCTGATGAGCCCGCCCACGATCGGGATTCCTCCAAGAATGATTCGGGCCAGAACCGCCACGAAGACCGCGGCGAGATGACCACCATTGGGTGCTGAGAAAAGTCTGTTCATGAACCCAGTGTGGTGCTGAGTCCCGTGCGGTGACATCGGGGCAAACCCTGATTTACCCCTGAGCTACCCAGCCATAGGTCAGGGTGATCAGTCCGGGAGGTCGCCGACCGCCGAAATGACAGCGTAGAAGCGCCTTTCGAGCGAGCTCAGATCGGTGTCGTTGTCTTCGACGATCAGACGAGCATTGAAACTCTTCAAGAGATGCATCTTGGCTCCGGCCACGTAACCGCCCAGCATCGAGCCCACCACTGCAGAGATCGCCCAGCCAAGAGACGCAAACACCCAGGTTCCGATGAACAGCACTACCCACCAGGCCGGATACAGAACGACTCCCGCCAGTACTTTGGCCGTGGCTTGGAAGTTGAAGTCGTTTCGCCGTGCGACACGGTCCACAGTGAAGTACGCCGGGTAGTTGATCAGGTGACCAATCATCGCCGGCAAAGCCCAAAGGAGGGCCCGCAGGTGCGACGATCGGGCGAGTGCGCCCAGCGTGGAGTTGTCATCAAGCACATGCTGAAGGTCAACATCGAGGTGCTCACACTCATCCAGAAGGTCCTTCGACGCGTTGAGTACATCCGAGCTGACGGGGATTCGGGCATCGAGGGCGCGGTTGATCCGATTGAGGACGGCCCCCTCGTCCGACCCCTCGACGGTTGCAACAACTCTGGCGGCTGCGTACGCAGCAGTTTGGTCGTCTTGGCGCTCCCATGTAGGCGCGACCTGGGCTAGGGCCGAGGACAGTTGATCTGTAAGCGTCAGGACCGCAGTCCGATCGGTGTCGCCGTCAGTGCACCCCTCAACCCGAATGGGCTCGCCGACCACGACGGTAACCGTCGATCGATAGCGGGGCCTGTCCGGGAATACGAGGCCCACAGGGACCATGGACAAATCCGTAGGGGTACCGAGCGCGATTCGGGCAGGCCCAGTCTTCAGGTCCTTGAGCCCGGGTGTGTCGTGAGAAACCCCTTCGCCGAAGACCGCGACAACGCCGCCGTCGAGAAGCACCTGCCGGGTCGAGGAGAACATCGCTGTGTTGTCGCCACCGCCGTCCTTCAACCGGTGTACTGGTACAGCCCGGGCCAGGCGGAGAAAGGGTCGCAGCGGTAGATACTTCCACTCCCAAAGTACGGCCTTGGCCATGAAGCGTGGTTGACGGTTGAGTGTGGCCAGTAGGACCATGGGATCCACAAGCGCAGAGTGATGATTCGCAACCACGATCACCGGCCCCTCAGACGGGAGTAGATCGGCGTTGAGTAGTCCAAGGCGTGAGAAGAACACATGGGTCAGAAACCGGCAAATGCCTACGATCACCACTGAGTTTTCGCCCCCGATCCGTCCAGCTTCGGCTGCGCTGACCTTGCGGGTCGATCAGCCAGTGCCGGCCTTCCATGCGAGCTCAATGGATCATTCCCGAGTCGCGGTCCGAACCACTACGAGGAAGGCTTGTATGCACGTTGACGGGGACTCCATCGTCGAACGTGTCGAAGAGCCAGTCCTGATCGTCGTTCCTCACTCGAGCACAACCGTGACTGGCGGGATAGGCAGGAACCGAGCCAGAGCCGTGTATTGCCCAACCCTTTCTGAAGTAGAGAGGGCGATAGAGGGACCCCAGGTAGGCCCTTCGGACTCCGTCAATCCGGCGCTCGATACGGAATCCACCGATCGGAGTTATGGCCCTAACCTGCTGCCCGCTCGCCGAGCGATACAGCTCACCGCTTCCGGTGGAGGTATTGAGGATCGTGACGTCCCCAGCGTCGGAGGTCGCAAACATGATCTGGCGTTCAAGATCGATCTCAATTGCCGGGCCCTCGTTGGATGTTGGGGGTCCGATCGCATCCAGCGACTCGAGAGCGGCGAGCATCTCGGCATCGGCCTGTCCGTCTCTTTCAAGACCCATGAACTTCTCGAAGGCTAGAACCGCCGACGAAGTGCCGGGCCCGTACACACCGTCGACCAGGTCCCCGGTTCGGAATCCAGACGTCTCCAGTGTCGATTGGAGGCGAGCAACGGCCGAACCGACGTTGCCCGCAGACAACCCCGCTGGTGGATAGGCCCGAATCGTGGGCGATGGCCGGTCTCCATCATGGATCGATCGAGGCTCGGCCGCGCTCGATGGAGTCCAAGGAAAGGCGAGCGAATCACGACTCTGTTGGCTGGCGGAACTCTCAGCGGCGTGTTTCCCGGAAGTGCACGCGGTCGCCGCGAGACCGAGAGCGATCGCTGAAATGCACAGGCGATTCATTCGCATTGGAAATCTGAGGTCCTTGTCGGCTGCATGGACGTCGCAATGTGCGACCGATGTCCTATCGGCCGCTATCGAAAACAGCCAAGTCCAACGGCACTACAACGACCGCGGTCCCCCGGCGATGCTCATCGATCGGATCGCCGCCTGCCCAGGCAACTATGGACCAGAGTGTGCGACACCCCTTTTTTCGACGGTAGCTCTAGACGGCTCGGACGTTGAGGGCTTCTTCGCCCTTGCGGCCCGGGGCAACCTCGAACTCGACTTTTTGTCCCTCTTCGAGGCTTCGGTATCCGGAACCCTCGATGTTCGAGTAGTGCACGAATACGTCTTCACCGTCTTCTCGGGAGATGAAGCCGTACCCCTTCTCGGTGTGGAAGAACTTGACCGTTCCGCTGGGCATTGTTGGTATTCCTTACGTGTCACGTCCGGCGAGCACCGAACGCCGAAATTCTAGTACCCGAGGCAACCTGCAAATCCAGTCGAATCTGCGCGATGCCGTTCAGATCACAGAGGAAGTCGGCCGTCTCCAAAGCGGGCTGCGTCGTCGGATTGATCCCCGGCGGGAATCCGTTGACGGCCTTGGAAGTGATCGGCCAGCATGTTTGCGAATCGGTGAAGCGGCTCCTCGAATCGCACCGAGTATCGACCTTGAGTGAATCCTCCAGTACGGATCCCACGTTGGCTTCGCTGACAAATTGCGATGTCCTCGTTGTTCACATCGATCCAGAAATCCCGAGTGGCAGCGAAGGTCTCCTCGGTGATCTCTTGATCGACCGGTGGCAAGAGCCAGGTGCAGCGTTCGCGGGTGAGTTCTGGGCTGAGAGGCTCGAGTTGAATCACGAACGCATGATTGGGGAGCACGCTCAGCAATACATTGGGAAACAACGCCAGGAACCGACCGCTTTCTGCGTCCGACTTCTCAAGTCCGGCAGCTGGTGGCATTGCCAGCCAGTCGTTTCGGTCATCGCCCGATACGGGTGTTGTCGTTTGACCACAGTACATGCCAGGTCCCTGATAACGGTAGTGATCCTTGACCCGAGAGACCTTTGCGAGCTCGGGATGAACCCAGGGGAGGTGATAGTACTCCTGGAAGTTCTCCGAGAGCAGCTTCCAATTCGCCTCGATCTCGAACGTGGCATTCTCTCTGACCCTCCACTCGTTCAACCCGTATCCTGACAGCCGATCTTCCAGATCCCCGTAGTAATCGGTCAGCGGTGAAGTTGTTGGATCAAGGCAAACGAAGACGATGCCTTCCATCACCTCTGCCCGTACCGGTTTTAGACCGTAGTCGGCTGGATCGAATTCCTGCACCGGCACATCGGTGAATCGGGGGGTGGCAACAAGGGTGCCGTCGAGCTTGTAACCCCAGCGGTGGTAGGGACAACGAATGACCGAGAGCCCCAACGTATCGCACTCCAGCAGCTCGGTACCTCGATGGCGGCACGCATTGAGGAACCCTCGAACCTCACCATTGGCATCTTGAGAGAGCAGGACTGAGCGCACTCCCACGGGTCGGACCAGAACCGTTCCCGGTCCGGTGAGCTCGTCGCGGCATGCAACCCCTACCCAACCGCTCTCGAAAACAGCGGTCTGTTCGACCTGGAAAAACTCCTCGGATGTGTAAGCCTCGGCTGGAAGCGTGGAGGCGGCCTCCACCGGTCGGCGGATTCCCTGCCAGAACTCCTCAGCTGCGTAATCGGGCCTCACCGAATGATTGTGACTGTGAGCGAGGTTGTGTGCAAACAGGTTCGAGCGATAGCGACCCCTTGCTAGATTGCGACCAGCGCTGCCCCGAGGAACCAAACCAGCAAGAGCCCGCCCCAAAGGACTAGTGCGATAATCCCGATCACTTTGGCTGCGGTTGCAGTGCCGCGGTTCGAAGGGTCCCGGAGTCCCTGGTCAATTCTCTGGGTTTCTTGTTGACCGACGTACCAACCGATCGCCGCTGGGAGACCGCAGCAGAAGAAGCCGAAGATCGAGAGAAGCAAGGCCGTCACTGCCTGACTTCCTTCTGTTGTGCCCCCGCCCATCGATTGGAGGTTCGGGGTTGCCGGCGACGGCGTGCCTGCTTGAGCGGCCGCGACGACCTGTGGTCCACCTTGCCATTGCTCACCGTCCCAATAACGATGCGTACCCGGAGGGTCCCCTTGAGCGTGATACCAACCCGGAATCGAAGAACCTGACTGATCGCTCACCGAGCCTCCTCTGCCCAACATCGGCGACAACTGGTAGTGATCGTAGACAGATCCATGTTGAAGGCTCGTGATGGCCTACCGTTTCTCTGTGCTTTTGATATCTCGTGTTCCGAGCACTTCTCGACTTCCGCTGTACCTCGGAGGGGGGCTTGGGGTTGCATCGCTGGTCTCGAGCCTCTTCGCAACTGAGGGTCCGATACTCTGTCCGTTCCGTCGATGTACCGGCGGCTACTGCCCCGGATGCGGAGGTACGAGGGCCGCTATCGCTCTCGTACGAGGTGATGTAAGTCAGGCCTGGGCGCTTCACCCATGGGTTGTGCTCCTCGCGGTCCAATCGATGGTGATGAGTGTCGCTGCTCTCGCGGGATCACGATCCGTTGTGGCGCCCCTCGTGCGCCCACTCGTGATGTTCAACATCGTGATCGGAGTAATGATCTGGGCCACTCGCATTGGGGTCGGTGCGATTCCGCCGCCATTCTTGTGATGGCAGTGAACGATCTTTTCGTCTATGGAACCCTTCGATTCGGTGATGTGAGGTGGCAGTTCCTCGAGCCATACGTCGTCGATCGGGGTCTACCCGATGTGGCAGCCGGGAGACTCTTCGACACCGGTTTCGGATATCCGGCAGCAATCTTTGAGCCGAAAGCGGCCAAGGGTGACGTCATCATCGGACACAGATACCGGCTGACCCCCTCCAAGGTCGAGATTGCACTTAGCGCACTCGATGAGATCGAGTCAGCTGTGACCGGGCGCTACCGACGCATCCGCATCATCACCGGCGCAGGTGTGGAAGCGTGGGCCTATGAGTACGGTCTCGAACTCGATGACCCAACGTCGGAACTTTGGCGCATCCCATCCGGCGATTGGTATGAGTTCTGCAACCGCGGTGGCAGCCACTAACACACGGTCCCGCTCCTAGCCTTGACAGGTGATCTCTTCGTTCGCCGAGCTGAATCTCTCCGCCGACGTGGTTCGCGTGCTCGATGCGATGCGGATCACCGAACCAACCCCGATTCAGCAGGCCGTGATTCCCGATGCTCTGGCAGGTCGTGATGTGCTCGGAAGAGCCCCTACCGGTTCAGGCAAGACGTTTGGCTTTGGCCTGCCCTTGCTTGAGTTGGTGGAACGAGCTGCGCCCCGCCGACCTCGCGGATTGGTGCTGGCCCCCACAAGGGAACTCGCCGAGCAGATCAAACGAGAGCTCCAGCCGGTTGCGGTTGCGGTCGAGCGGTCACTTGTTGCCATCTACGGGGGCGTTGGAATGGGAAAACAAACCGCTGCCCTCCGTAAGGGCGTAGATGTTGTCATCGCAACTCCAGGGCGGCTCATCGACCTGCTGGAACAGGGCGAAATGTCACTCGACATGGTTGACCGAGTGGTCGTCGATGAAGCAGATCGAATGGCCGACATGGGTTTTTTGCCTGCGGTGCGTCACATCCTGGACTTGACCTCTGTGAAGCGTCAAACGCTGATGTTTTCGGCCACGTTGGACAGCGCGGTTGCAGTTCTAACCGAGCACTATCAGGTGGACCCGGTGACCCACAGGTATGGCAGTGATGAACCTGATATCACCCAGATGTCGCACCGATTCATCGAGGTCGCTCAAAGCGACAAGATCGCTCTGGCTGCCGACATCATCGATGCACACGGCACAACCATGGTGTTTTGTCGAACCCGGCACGGCGTCGACCGAGTGTGTCGACAACTGAAGCGCACCGGCGTCAAAGCTGCCTGGATCCACGGCGGTCGCTCGCAGAATCAGCGTGACGCTGCGCTGCTTGCGTTCACCGACGGGCGCGTTGCCGCATTGATCGCCACCGATGTGGCGGCTCGCGGAATACACGTCGACGAGGTCGCGTGCGTACTTCACTACGATCCCCCTGCGGACCCGAAGGATTATGTCCACCGATCAGGCCGAACTGCCAGGGCGGGCTCGTCTGGCGATGTGGTCTGCTTCGTTACCCCCGAGCAAACGAAGAAGGTCTTGACGCTCCAGCGCCAGGTTGGGCTCGAACCGAAGATCGAAAAGGGAGTTGCTCCACCCGAGCGCACCGGTGCTGCCCCGGTAGCCGAGGACGAATCGGGTATTCGGTCCAGACCGCAACAGCCGAAGCCGGGAAGGGCTGGCGCTTCACCCAGAAAGAGCAAGGTTCACAATAAGCGCGGGGTCAAGAAGAACCAGACTCGGGAGACCGGCGGCCAGCAACAAAGGTCGAGGTCAACGCAGAAGGCAACCGGTGCTGAAGAGGGAGCTGCCAGACCATCAAGCAAACAGTCCGGAGCCAAGAGAAAATCCACTGCGGGCGATTCGTCTTCAACTGGCAAAGCCAGCTCGCGTCGGTCTGGCAAGCCACGTCCGAAATCGAAGAACCCAAGCAAGCAACAGTTCAGGTCCCGGGGCAAACGACGACGTGGTTGAGGGTACGACGGGGGTGGCACATAGCGGAGTCCGTGATGCGGTCTTCGTGGCACACTCCCATGTGCACGGCCGTGGTGTATTTGCGAGCCGATTCATCCCAAAGGGGGAACGTTTCACCGTTGATCCCCTGTTTCGGGTTCCCGCTGACGAGCGCGAGTTTCTGGACAACACGGCTCTGTACGACCACTATTTCGAGTACGACGACGATGCTTTCATCGCTCTGGGACCGATCTCGTTCCTAAACCATGAAGAGCATCCAAACGCAGACTTTGAACTCGATTCGGAGCTACTTGAAATCGCCTTGCTCGCCCTGCGTCCCATCGCCCGCGGCGAAGAGATATCGATTCACTACGGCACCGAACCGTGGTGGTAGTCCGACCGCACTATTGTGCAGAGAGTGACGGGGTCGACCACTACAAAGAACGAGATCGCAGATCTCTTTCAGCGTTGGGTGCTGGAGAAGCGGGCCCGATCCTCCCGAGGCCTGTCAACCCGATCAGAAGCGGGCTACCGCACCGATATCGGAACGTTTGCAAAGCGGGTCGCGGACGCCCATATGCGCCCGGTTCCGAGCATCGATCCCGACCTTCCCAATGCGGTCAACCTCAGCCATCTGGCGAGGGTCTCTATTGCGGACTTCACCGAGGACAACCTCTTGATGGTGATGTCTGACCTCGTTGGCGAGGGGTATCGCAATGCCTCTCGCGCCCGGATGTTGTCAGCGCTCAGAGGCTTTTCGAACTGGCTCGTCAAGAACAATCATCTCGACCGTGATCCGACGCTCGGGTTCGAGACTCCCTCGAAAGAGAAGGGTCTCCCGGTGGCGCTCAGTACCGATGAACTCCAGCGACTGATCGATGCGATCAGCGCCCCGCCAAACCGGTCGCGGGTTCTCTGGCCTGCGCGGGATCTGGCGATGCTGGCCGTGCTCGCCGGGTGTGGAGTGCGAGCATCAGAGCTGATCGGAATTCGTGTCGGCGACTTTCGCTGGGAGGATCCACCCCGGCTTCGTGTTACGGGAAAGGGCAACAAAACTCGCAGCCTTCCGCTCAGCAGCGAGGTTCTCAGCGTGGTGGATGACTACCTGACCGAGCGTGAGGCCTCCGAGGGTCCGCTGCGCCCCGACGGTGCGGTGTTTCTGCGAACCGGCGAACCTCGCCCCTTCACCGTCACGTCGCTGGACTATGTCGTGGAGTTGTGGCTCCGCGGTGCGGGGATCGCTCCCCCTGACCAAGAGAAGGCTCACCTCTTTCGCCATACGTACGCGGTTGGCGTACTCGACAATGGCGGCACGATCGCCGAACTGCAGGCGCTGTTGGGACACGAATCGATAGCGACCACGTCGATTTACCTACGCATGAGCGCAGAAGGCCTGCATCACACCGCAGCAAGTACACCCATGCACCGTCTTCTCGCCTCCAGATCGGGCTCGTAAGTGTCGATAGAAAGTCAGAACTACGGGGAGGATCTTTCCGCCCCAAGTGACCTCATCGCATTGAAAGGTTCACACTCGATGAAGCAACTCGCAGCAGCACTCCTCCTTGTAGCAGGCATTCTTACCGCCACGATTCCCGCTGGTGCGGAAGCGACGCCAGTCCAGTCCGACTACATCGTCGAGAAGGGCTTCCACGCCAAGTGGGTCTCGACCTACCAGTCGGCGACAACCATCGAGGAACTCCAGTTTGCCCCCGACTTCAAACCCGAACACGCGAACCTCTTGCGTCTTTACCAGGCGTTCTTCAATCGGCCGCCCGATCTTGTGGGAGCGAAGTATTGGTTGGGGCAGTGGGACAACGTGATAGCGGCCAGCCCGAGCCCCCAGAGGCCCGTGGGGCATGACTTGTTCGGCGAGTTCGCTCAGTACTTCGCCGAGGTTCAGGAGTTCATCAATACCTACGGTGATGCCGACAACGCCGAGTTCCTGACTCGGGTCTACAACAACATGTTGGGTCGGGTGCCCGACTCCGCTGGCTATGACTACTGGTTGGGCTATCTGGAGGGAACCAACCCCGAGCAGCCCGGCGTAGTACTGACCAAGGGTGCCATGATGCGATGGGTCACCCTCGATGTCGAGTTCGTGAATCTCTACCCGTTCGGTCATTCCGATAACTCTGAACATTCCTCTGACCTCGCAGACTGCACTGTCGAGAACGTGACGTTCAATGGACTGAGCATCTCCGGTATCTACCGCCTGCGGGAGGGCGCTATTCGTGAGTTGTGCTACGGCATTCGAGACGAGAACGTAGAAGAAGCGTGGGCTCGGCTTGCTGAACTCGCCGATCCGGCACATCAGTCCCCAGTTGCGCTTCTAGCGGTGTTCGAGGGAGATGGAAGTGGCGTCGTCGCCTACGCCGGCCCTTCATCAGGCAACGGCGGAGTCTATGCCGGTGACCTGTGGCTGATATCGGCACAGGACACGGCCACCAGGATCAATCCTGTCGAAGCTGATCTAACGATGTCGCATGAACTGTCACACGTGTTCACCCAGTTGAGCGACCAGATCGATCTCGATACTCTGAAGCGAGATGGCTGTAACGGAAGATTCCCGGCTTTCAACTGGTGCTTCGAGGAAGATTCGTTCATGAACCAGTGGGTTTCCAATTTCTGGTCCGCCCAGGAGCTGGCAGTGTACGAAGCCAACCACGACAGCGACCCCTACAACGACGTTGACTCTGAGACCCTCTGTGAGGAAGGCCACGACTTTGCCGGCACATACGCCACAACCTCACCGTATGAGGACTTTGCCGAAGCGTTCAGCGCGTACGTCCATGGAGTGGACGTACCGAACCTCGACGCCAAGTTCGCGTACTTTGATTCACAAGCGATTCTGAGGGGTTACCGGAACCGAGCGGCCGAGACAGATCGATTCAACTACCCCGACACGTTCGGTTCCTGCGGGGTCTGATCATCGGGCAGGGTTGAATCCAGGCGTGCTAGCAGTTCGTCTCTGATCGAAACGCCCTTCTCCCTGGCATTGGCTCCAGTGATTCTCCACCCGTGCCGGGCGCTGTAGAGCAGCGGCGGCTCTCCCAGCCGGCCTTCACGTACAGACGTGACATTTGCAAGGAACAGATCATGGTCGAAACGGTCGATTCGATCAAAGATCTCACACGTGAGATAGGCGATCGAACTGGGCACGACCGGCAGCCCTGATTCGGGATCGAGTTGGAGCAGCTCGCTTGCCACATACTGGAACTTTCGACCGGGGTAACTGAAGTACTGCCCGGCCATGATCTGATCAGCGGCGAGAATGGAAACACTGAAACGGCCCGACGCCACCATCAGGGGGTATGTGTCGTGCTTCGGACTCACCGACGCCATCACAACTGGCTCATCGAAGGAAATCTGGCATACCCAGTGGCTGGTGTACGCCCGGACGTTTCCCTCATGGGCGGCTCCGACCACTTGTACCCCCTTGATCATCTGCCCCAACGAGCGTTTGATAGTCCGGTCGATCAAGGTGTGTTCCTTTCAACCTGATCAACAATCAGGCGTAGCTCTGGCCATGCTGCAGCGAAGCCACTGTGAAGTTCGAGCGAGTCCACTCTGGATGGTTCGAACCACGCAACCTCATCGGTTTCGAAATTGATGGAGTTTCCGAACTGTTCAGTGACCCGGACCACCGAAGTGACGTATTTCCAATCGGATGCCGGTGCAAAGGCGTAGTCACCATAGAAAGTGACGGGCTGGGGAATCTCGCCAACCTCTTCGCTTGCCTCTCGCAGCCCGGCTTGGAGCGCGCTCTCCCCCGGTTCTATGGCACCACCGGCGCAGGACCACGTACCCCCCTCGTGAGCAAACGCCGATCGTTTCTGGAGCTGAACGGTGATCACGCCGTTGCTGTTGCAGTGGACGAAGACCACACCAGCAGCGCCAAAAGACCCCACCTCACCTTGCCATCAGAGCACTGCAGAAACCCGCTGCCTGTGCCGCGCGAGCCGCCACGGCCAGTCAATTCAGTTCACCGCTTTCTTGTCATCCCAGTATTCGTCTCGGAGCAGGCGTTTGTAGAGCTTTCCCGTGGGATGCCGCGGTAGCTCGCTTCGAAAATCGACGCTGCGAGGGCACTTGACGTCGGCGAGTTGCTGTCGACAAAAGCTGATCAGTTCCCGCTCCAACGAGCGGTCTGCTACGACCCCTTCGACTGGTTGCACAACGGCCTTCACTTCCTCGCCAAAGTCTTCATTGGGCACGCCGATAACTGCTACGTCCGCTACCGAGGGGTGCATGGTGAGCACGTTCTCGGCTTCTTGAGGATAGATGTTCACCCCTCCCGAGATGATCATGTGGGCCTTTCGATCGGTGAGGTACAGGAAGCCGTCCTCATCGAGCTTCCCGATATCACCCAATGTCGACCAACCGTTGGGATGGCGAGACCCAGCGGTCTTCTCCGGGTCGCCGTGGTATTCGAAATCACTACCGCCACTGAAGAACACTGTTCCTTCCTGTCCGACTGTTACTTCGCTGCCGAACTCGTCGCAGATGTGGAGCTCACAGTTGATCGGCATGCCGACGGACCCTCGGTGAGCCAACCACATCTCGGAGTTGCAATACACGATTCCGTTTCCTTCGGTACCGGCGTAGTACTCGTGCAGAACTGGACCAAGCCATTCGATCATCTGTTCCTTCACCGGAACCGGGCACGGGGCTGCGGCGTGAACCACACTCTCCAACGAACTCATGTCGGCTGTGGCACGTATCGAGGCATCCAGTTTCAGGAGCCGCACGAACATGGTTGGGACCATTTGGACCTGGGTAACTGAGTACTGGGGAATCAGTTTCAGGAAATGCTCGGGATCGAACCGTTCCATCACGACGACGGTGGATCCGATCACATGGCTACCCATACAAAACCGCAATGGGGCAGCGTGGTAGAGCGGTGCCGGAGACAGATACACCGACTCCTCGACCTGACCAAATAGGAGCGCCTGCATCGTCGCCACCGCGTACTCAGCCTCTTCGATGGGTCGCGCTGGTAGTGACTGGAGCACGCCCTTGGGCCGTCCGGTTGTTCCCGAGCTGTAAAGCATGTCGTTTCCCACGATCCGGTTCGCCAGCGGAGCCGCCGATGCGATGGCTACGGCGTCCTCCATCGGGGCATGACCATCGATTGTTCCATCCAACATGAATCGATGAGTCACGCCGGGGTTCCGCGTTCGCAGCTCCTCGGCCTGAGTTGCTTTGAACATCGACGTGATGAACACCTTGGCTCCACAGTTGTCGATGATGTACTCCATCTCGTCAGTTGTCAGGCGTGAGCTCATGGCCGTGTAGATCGCTCCTGCGTAACGGCAGCCCCACACGATCGGGAGAAACTGGTGATGATTTTCCATGCAGAACGCCACATGGTCGCCAACCTCGACGCCGGCAGCCCGTAGCACGTGCGAGATCCGGTTCGCCTGCGCATCGAGTTCTGCGTAGGTGATTACCGCACCGTCAGAAGCCATGATTATGGCTGCATGATCAGGCTTGGTGACGGCGAACGCTCCCGGGTACATAGAGCAGAAACGTAGTCAGGGAGTGGCTTGGCGTCATATCCGGCCGGTCCGACGCCTCTCAACAGGCCACGAGAACCGGGACCTCGGGAGCGGCCCATTCGTGGCTCCTCACAACACTGGTCACATCAGATATCCGGTAGCTGGCGACCCGACGGCTCCACGCATCGATGGTTGTGCACGCGCTTCCAAAGACGAAGAAGGTGAGCATCGTGCCTTCCTGGGCGTAGCCATCGCAGTCGATGGTTGTGGTTGTGTCGCTCGAGGAGAAATGAACGGTGAAGGAGGCCATGCAACGAACCTATACCGGCCACCCTGTGGAATTGAAGTACCACAACTGGTGGTAATCCGGTGGAAATCGTCGGATCGACGGTGGGAATCTCGTATCTCGGGTTGGCTTAAGCGTGCCCTCTTTGGTGCCGATGAGCAGTCCATGGGTACCAGATTCATCGGCGTGCCGGTCGCACTATTGTTATGCCTCACGGCGTGTGCGGCCGAGGAGGAAACCGCTCCCACGTTTCGTGTCACCTCACCCACGCTGGCAACGACGTCGACGACGACCCCATCCACGCTCGAGTACCTGGGCCTTCCCGATTTGACGGGTCCCGAGAACGAGATGTGTGATTTCATTCTTGCCGTGAGTTTGGATTTGGACGCCAGCGATCGGGCGAGCCGAAATGCCACCTCTGCTGCAACAGCAGCGGCTACGAGCCGAACCCTCAGCGAACCACTTCGTGTGCGAATGCTCCGCGATGCCGAGGTGGCGAACGCTCAGCGTTTCGCCAATGTTCTCAGTCGGTTCGAGGCGGCGGCCGCTCTGATTGCCTCGATTGAGCCGGGCCTTCTAATCGATGAAGAACGACTAACGCAAGACGCACGTGATGCGGAGCTCCTTGCCGAGCTCGGTTCTGGGCTACAAGCAACCATCGACACCGTTCGCCCACTGAATTCCGCCGAGCAAGCCGAGTACCTAGAGCGAACCGGAATCGAATGGCTCGATCTGTTCACAGAGTCTGAATTCCAAGACGTGCTCCGCTCACTCAACAGTGAGGCCGGAATGGGTCGCGAGGTCGAGGCGCGAGAGGCCATGGAACGGCTTGATGACTGGTCCTGGCGTCACTGTGATGTCGGTCTGACCAGGTAGAACCTAGTTTCCACACGGAGCGAGAGCGTACGGGCGACTAGTTGGTAAATCGAGTTCCTTCGGGATCGACCGCCCACGGTGCAGGCTCGTCCCAGCGGTCTTCGAACACAAGTTCAGCAAGGGGGCGACGGCGAACCGGCCCATGTCGACCGTGCGGTACTCCGAGTGGGATCGTTGCTGCGATCGCCACGTCGTCGGGGATTCCGCACAGCACCTTCAGCTCGCGCTCGACGGGCACGTGCCAGCCGGTGAGCACACCTCCATACCCAAGTCCGCGAGCTGCCAGCAGGAGGTTCTGACACGCCGGATAGATCGATGCTCCGTCCAGCAGCCCGCCGTGCCGAGGCGTCGTACAGGCAAGCACGACCGCGGGAACCTCAACGAAGTGGTCGATGAGATGCTCCATCGCCGAACTCAACCGCCCCGTCGGCGATGTCGGATCAACCTTGTGGTAGCCGTCGGCGAACTTCTTGGATGCCCACGCGTCCGCGAATGCCGTGGCCAGGAGTGCTTTTGCTGCGTTGGCGGTCGGACCATCTCTCAGAACGAGAAACCGGAACGGTTGCCGATTGCTCCCCGACGGGGCCCTGCTCGCAGCGAAAAGGATTCTGTTCAGATCTTCAACCGCGATGGGATCTGTGGTGAATCTCCTTATGGCGCGGGTCGAGGTGAGCCCCTCGAGAAGTTCGATTCGGCTCACGTGTTCTGAGCGGTGAGACCACCGTCTACCACCATGACGGTTCCATTGACGTACGAAGCGCTGGGAAGGCTGAGGGACAAAACGGCGTGGGCCACTTCCTCGGGAGATCCGTAGCGGCCGACCGGAACCCTTCGTTTTGCGAACGCATCCTTGTCCTCCTCGGTGATCGCCGCTGTCATCCCGGTTCGGATCGGTCCCGGTGCCACACAATTGACCGTGACCCCCCGGCGGCCGAGTTCAACCGCAAGACCTCGGGTAAGGCCAACCACACCATGTTTCGATGCGGTGTATGGCGTCATGAACGGAGTGGCGCCCAGACCCTCTGTGGAGGCGATGTTCACAATGCGTCCATCACCGTTTCGGAGTAGATCGTCGAGGCAGGAGCGAATCAGAAAGGTGTATGCCTCGAGGTTGGTGCCGATTGTGGACTCCCACGCTGCCTCGTAGTCGTCGGAATCGATCGGGGCAGGGATGGACACACCGGCGTTGTTGACCAAGATGTCGATCGGCCCGAGTTCACTTCGAATACCCTCAATGGCCGTCGCTATCGCCTCCCGGTCTGTCACGTCGGCGACCCGACCAGCGCATGTGAGTCCCGCTGCGGTGATTTCGTCAGCTACCAACTCGATGCCCCCGGCCGTGCGGTCGATCAGCCCGACCTTGGCTCCCTCATCGGCGAACAGGTGAGCAACAGCACGGCCCATTCCCGAGGCCGCTCCGGTGACAACGACCACCCGATTCGTGACCGATCGAGTGAGCCGACTGAGTCGAGCGCCGGGTGTTGCAGCCATCTAGGGAGGTTATGGGCTAACTGGGCTGATCCCGTCGCCGACCGGTACCGTTGAATCAATGGAACCTGACGTCCTCCGTGTTCGCGACCGCATCAGAGTCCAACGGATTGGTGGGGTCGCCGATGTCAGGCTCGATCGAGCTGACAAATTGAATGCGCTTGATCCAGACATGTTTTCTGCGCTAGTCGAAACGTCGGACATGCTGGCCAAAGACACCACGCTTCGCGCCGTGGTATTGAGCGGTGAAGGTTCCTCGTTCTGCGCCGGACTCGACCTCGCCAGCTTCATGGCTATGGGAGACGCCGGCTCAACGCTCGACCTCACTGCGACCGCTCGTGATCGAATTACTCACTTCGCTCAACAGGCAGTGTTCGGTTGGACCGAGCTTCCCGTACCAGTGATCGCTGCAGTGGAAGGCCACGCCCTCGGCGGAGGGATTCAGCTGGCGATGGGGGCAGACATTCGAATCGTTCACCCCGAAGCGAGGATGAGTGTTCTCGAGATCCGTTGGGGAATCATTCCTGACATGACGGGAACGCAAATGTTGGTGGATTTGGTTGGGGTCGATGTCGCCAAGGAGCTGACGTTCACGGGACGATCGGTCTCGGGAGCCGAGGCGAAACAGCTTGGACTCGCAACCAAGATTTCTGAAGACCCTCGATCCGACGCCCTGGCACTTGCCGAAGTGATCGCCTCGAAATCACCTGATGCAATTCGAGCCGGGAAACGGCTGCTATCGGAGGCTGCCAGATTCGACCGAGCCACGAGTTTCGAGCGGGAACGTGCCGAGATTTCCAGACTCATCGGTTCAGCCAACCAGAACGAAGCAGTGGCGGCATTCTTCGAAAAGCGTGAGCCGAACTTCACGGATCCCGATGTCAACGACTGAGAATCCATGAACAACCGGCACGAGGGTGCGAATGTCTCGACGGTTCGGCCACACGGGCTACGAGTCCCTCACCCCGATCGTTTGTCGCCAGAGCATCCGAAATATGCAGAGATCATGCGTCGCCACGCCGCGGCATGCGAAATCGACGAAATGGGGTACATGGATCCGGTTTCAGGGCTTTTCGCAATGACCGCGGAGTATCTGGCTTCTCGACCCTGTTGTGATCGGGGCTGTCGGCACTGCCCCTATGTGCAATGAGCGGCCCGTGCCCCGAGGCGTTCCCGTTTCTGGACTTCGAGGGAACCATCGCATTTGCCCACCGCGGCGGAACCAGTACTGCGCCCGAAACACCTTGGCATCGTTCGAGAACACGGTCTCGCTGGGGTATCGGTACCTGGAAACCGATGTTCATGTGACCGCCGACAACGTTCTCGTCGCATTTCATGACCACAGTCTTGAGCGAGTCACAGGCGACAAACGTCAGATCAGCGCGATCGAATGGGCCGAGCTTATCGAGATCAAATTCGACGGCCATTCCGTTCCAAGGATGGATGAGCTCCTTCGCAAGTTCCCGCACGCTCGATTCAACATCGAGCCCAAGGCCGACAGCGCCGTGGATCCACTGGCCAAGCTGATTCAAGACAATGATGCGATCGATCGTGTGTGTATTGGTGCATTCAGCGACGCGAGGATCGCGCGTATCAGGGAACTTCTCGGCCCTCGCCTTTGCACCTCTCCCGGGCCCCGGTCCGCTCTCAGCGCCCTCCTGCCATGGCCTTTGCAAGGGGAGCATCCCTGTGTGAACGTTCCCAACACAGTCGGTAGCTATCGCCTCGGCAAGCGCGTCGTACGCCGGTATCAAAAACAGGGATATCGCGTTCACGTCTGGACGGTGAACGACAAAGCCGAGATGCATCGACTCATCGATCTTGGGGTCGATGGAATCATGACCGACGAGTGCGAGCTTCTGAAGCAGGTTCTGCTCTCTCGGGGTCTCTGGAACTGACGGGTGGCCAGCCTCGCCGAGCTTGCTAGCTAGCGTGCGCCATTGTCATGGCGTGACGAACCAGGGCCACCAGAGTGTCACGCACCGCCGCCCGGTGACGGGCATCAGTGACCACGACAGGGATATGATCGGATAGATCCAAGGCCTCGCGCACGTCCTCGGGATGGTGCCGGAGCATGCCATCGAATGCGTTGATTGCGACAACGAATGGAACGCCTGCGTTCTCCATATAGTCGATTGCTGGGAAGCACTGGTCAATTCGTCCCGTGTCCACCAGGACACAGGCCCCGATAGCGCCACGAACCAGTTCGTCCCACATGAAGTGGAACCGGTCCTGACCGGGGGTTCCGAACAAGTACAGGACAAGTTCCTCGCTCAGACCGACTCGACCGAAGTCCATGGCCACCGTCGTCGACTTCTTGCTGGTGGCGTCGCCCCAATCGTCGACGCCCTCGGAGGCTTTCGTCATCGCGGCCTCTGTGGTCAGAGGTTCGATGTCGGAGATCGCCGTGACAAAAGTGGTCTTACCCACTGCGAAGCCACCTGCGACCACGATCTTTACTGGGATTGGATTTGCACTCATATCATCAACCTCAGAGGGATTGCAGACCGTCGAGGACCCGTTCCAGAAGCTGGAGGTCGGGCCTGTCGGTGGCGTCGGCGGAAGCGGTGTGGGTGGCCAAATAGCCAGTCTGAACGAGGTCTCCGACCAGCACCTTGGCTACTTGGAGATGAAGGTGGAGGTGAGCAGAGACTTCTGCGATCGAAAGTGGCTGGTGGCAGATATCCACTATGTGTCGGGGCTCGAGACTCAGCGACTCGACGGCTTTCTGACCCTCAGGAGTAACCCTGATGATTGTCTCGAGCGGCAGTTCTACTTCACTGCGCGTCCGACCCCCGGTCACCATGTAGGGCCGAACACGAAGCCCATGTAGCGCATCGGGTTCGCGGGTCGTCATCGTGGCAATGCCGCCTGCAACTCGGCTCGAAGGGCTGGGGTCAGGACGGCACCCGTTTTGTCGACCAGCACAGCCATCTCGTAGGCGACCATCCCGACATCGCAGCTTGAGGTGGCCTTGACGGCCAAGAGCGATCCGTCGCTAATGCCTGTGACGAAAAGGAATGCATGTTCCATCTCGACGATCACTTCGGTCACTGCGCCACCGCCGAATCGGCCCGCAGCACCGTACGCCAAGCCGATAAGGCCCGAAGACACCGCTGAGAAGCGGTCGACTCCGTCCCGATCGAGGCCCATGGAGGCAGCAATCGGAAGTCCATCGCTAGACACCACAACCGCTTCAGTGACTCCGGGAACTCTCTCGACGAAGTTGTTTACCAACCAGTTGACGTTGTTTGCTTGATTGCTCAATCCGCTCATGTGGATTCTCCTGGTTGGTTAGTGGTTGCCATGGTCAGCTTCGGGGCGACCCTTGAGCCCGTCTCGATACCGGGCAAGCATGTTGCGGATCTCTTCGGGGCTTCGATTGCTCGCTGCGGCCGCAGGTGCGGCATTGGCGGCGGGAATCGATCGCCCTTCATTCTCTGGAGCATGATTCTTGGACCTGTCTCGTCGAACCAAACCGGAGTTTGTGCGATTGTCAGGATCGTCAAGGAGTGCATCCACCCCCTGGTCAAACACCTGTCCGGATGGCATGGCCTGCGCCATGCTGGTGGGTGCAGCTTCGGGATCTGGAGCGTCGGGAGCCGACCAGTCGTGAGGGGCCGAACGTGGTGCCGGTGCTGGTTGAGGCGCTGACCGCGGTGCCGGCGCTTGCTGCTGGAATGGTGCCGGTGCTGGTTGAGGCGCTGACCGCGGTGCCGGTGCGGGTGCTTGCTGCTGGAACGGTGCCGGTGCTGGTTGAGGCGCTGACCGCGGTGCGGGTGCTTGCTGCTGGAATGGTGCCGGTGCTGGTTGAGGCGCTGACCGCGGTGCCGGTGCTTGCTGTTGGAATGGTGCCGGTGCTGGTTGAGGCGCTGACCGTTGTGCCGGTGCTTGCTGTTGGAATGGTGCCGGTGCTGGTTGAGGCGCTGACCGTGTGCGGTGCTTCTGCTGGAGCGGTGCCGGTGCTTGCTGCTGGAATGGTGCCGGTGCTGGTTGAGGCGCTGAACGTTGTGTCGGATCCGGTTGAGGAGCTGAACGCGGTGCCGGCGCTTGCTGCTGGGATGGTGCCGGCGCTGGTTGAGGCGCTGAACGTTGTCTCGGTTCCGGCTGCCTCAACTCATCCCGAATCGGGCTTGGTCCTGGTCCAACCGGTTCTTCGGCCCAAGGGCTTGCCGGTTCGGGCTCTGGGCGTGCCCGAGACACCACCTCGGCTTGGGGAATTCTCTGGGGTGCGGCCTGGGCACTCCGTGGTGCGTGTTGACCCAGGGGGTTCTGGGCCGGGACTACGGTCTCAGGAACTGAGGGACTGCTCGCAGGCATCGACTGAAATGCTGCCGGTGCGTTTGTTGGGCCGCTGGAAAGAGCGTCTCCGGGTATTCTCACCGAAGCGGTTGTGCCGCCGCCGTCGGTATGAGACAGATGCGCTGTCACCCCAAGCCGTTGGGCCAACCGACCAATCACTTGGAAACCGAGAGACCGGGTGAGGGCCAATCCCAGCTCGGGCGGATTCACGATCGTCCGGTTTGCGACCAGGAGTTGTTCCGCACTCATCCCGATTCCGTGGTCCTGAACGACGATTTCGTAGTACCCGTTCACATCGAAGTCGGCACCTACTGTGACGGGCGCGTCCGGAGGTGAGAATTGGGTGGCGTTCTCGAGCAGTTCCGACATGAGGTGGGCGACGTCGACAGCTCCCTGCGGCCCGATATGCGCTTCCCTCACGTTCTCCATCGAGACCTTTTGGTAATCCTCGATCTCGCTCATCGCGACCGCGAATTACATCAGCCAAGACAACCGGACCGCCGCGCCGTCGGCTCGGTTCGGCCCCGGCAAGAACAAGGAGGCTTTCGGCGTTGCGCCGCATGCGAGTGGCGAGATGGTCAAGGCGGAAGAGACTCTCCAGGCGATCCGGGTCCTCCTCGGTGGACTCCAGAGCATCGATGTTTTCGATCTGCCGATCGAGGAGGCTCTGGTTCCGTCGAGCGAGGTTGACGACGAGCTCACTGATTCCTTCCTTGACCACGCGCTGTTGCTCGTTGGCGACAGTTACTGCACGGTTCTGAAGGCTGTTCAGCGCTGCGCCGAGTTCGGCCAACTCGGTCTGACCACTGACCGCAAGAGGTTCGAACTCGGGCATCGAGATGCCCGGGTTCGACAGAGATTCGATGAGCTTGGGCAGCCGAACGTCGGCCAACTCCCGGGCGGCATCAGATACTTCGTTGATCGGCTCGAGGACTCGACGCCCGACAACGAGGACCATGCCCACGCTCAGGAGCATGCCGGCGATGGCGACAAGACCAAGTGTAAGTGCGTCGGTTTTGAGCTCATTTGCCGAGGGATCGCCTAGGAAGAACGCCGACAATCCAAAGGCAGCAATGAACCCCAGCAGAAGAATCGGTGGGATGGCGATGAGCGCCAATAGGTTTCTGAGATTGAGTTTCTTCGACATGGGCCTCTCACACTTTGGGTGTCTCGTTATCAGTCGGCGCTCATCGGAGTTCCTTTAGCCACAAACTTCGGATTCGTACGATTCGATGCTTACGGGTCCGGGTGAACCGCCCGGACTCACAAGTGCGATAGTTTCTGTTGGTGATGGCAGCTTCTCCAATCTCCGAAGGTTCCCTCGCTGAACAGCCTCTCAGTGAGGTACTCCTTGGACTGGCCGAGAATCGGTCCACTGGGGCCCTCCGACTCCGCGACGGCGGCGCTGTTTGGATGGCTGACGGCAGGATCTATCTCGCCCAGTCCGCCCAGGGTCCCCGTATCGCCGATGTTTTGTTTGGGGCAGATGTCGGGACCGTCGCTGATATCAGTTCCGCACTAAACGGTGCTGGGTCTCAAAGCGCTCTCGACACCCTTCTTGCCAAAAACCCTCACCGGGATGAGGTGCTGGAACGGCTGATCCACGAAGCCAATCTGACCGCTATGTTCGAACTTCTCGTTCCGAGCAACGAACAGTTCTCCTTCGACGACGGAGCAACCCACCGGCTCGGGACCGTCTTTGCTGAGCCAACTGCTGGTCTGGTGGATCAGGCCCAGCGGCGATTGGACATCTGGAAACAAATTGCCCGACGAATTCCAAATACAGCTGTCAAGTTTGGGCTCAACTCAAGCTTGCCGGGCGATGAACAGGTGATTACAAACGACGAGTGGCGCTATCTGTCCATGCTCAACGGTAGAAACACCGTTGCCGACGTCATCGCCCAGACCGGCGATAGCGCATTTCGGGTCTGCTCGGGACTTTATCGGTTGCTGCTCGAGGATCTCATTCACGAAATCGACGAGTGACTCTGCGGTCGATTGACCATTGGAAACAACTCATTTCTGGCGTCTGGCAGCCGACGGATGAGCGATGAGCGAAGTTCGATCGAGGCAGGTACCCACTGGCGAGGCGCTCGAAAAGGCGCGCCGACGTGTTGGCTTCAGCAGCCAGGACGCTGCAGACCGGCTCGGACTCTCAGCTCGGAGTCTGGGCGACTTCGAATCAGGACTCAGAACACCGAGTGAGTCCGTTGTCGAGGCCATGCTGGAGCTGTACGGCGTCGAAGCGGGTCGGATCATCAACAGGCCTTTGGTTCCCAGGGTTCCGCCAAGGTACGACCGTGAGACCCAGACGTTGTGGATGGGATGGAGTGCTATCCACATCACGGAGAACGACAACGATCGAACAATCTGTTCTGTCGCAGCGGCGTTGAGATCCATGCGATCCTTTGACCACGACCAACCGCTACAGATCCGTGCCGCTGATCTTCCGTTGCTTGCAGAGGTTCTTGACCTCCACGACGAAAATCTTCCAGACATACTGATGAGATATCTGCGGGTATCACCAACCGAGTGTCTCTACCTCGTGAATCAGATGGTCGTGCTGGATTCGGTTCACGACTGAAAGAACCCCGAGCAGCTACGGTCAGCGGCCGATCAGTCGGCTTGACCGGGCTTGGCAGAAATGTGTCGCCCATCAGCGCCCGGTCAATGGCCGCCGCACAGGATCGACCCTCGGCGATCGCCCACACAATGAGGCTCTGGCCCCTACCCATGTCACCACAGGCGTAGACACTCTCGATCGAGGTTTCCCAGCTGCCGCTACGAGCGACATTGCCGCGCGAATCGAGTTCGACGCCAAGCTCACTGAGGAGTCCACCCTGTTCAGGGCCAGTGAATCCCATTGCGAGCAAAACCAGATCCGCATCTAGCTCGAATTCAGACCCGGCGACGGGCACGAAACTCGGCCGACCGTCGACCATGGTCGATTCGACCTCGTTGCCGTGCAGTTTGGTCACGACGCCGTCTTCCCCGGTGAAGTGCGTAGTGTTCACCGAGTACATGCGTTCACCGCCTTCTTCATGGGCCGAGGTGACCTTGTAGACCAAGGGGAAAGTGGGCCATGGAGTCTTCTCCGAACGTATGTCCGGAGGGCGAGGCATGATTTCGAACTGGTGAACCGACGTGGCTCCCTGACGATGGGCCGTTCCAAGGCAGTCTGCGCCTGTATCGCCTCCGCCAATGATGATCACGTGCTTGTCCTTTGCGCTGATCGAAGAGTCGCTCAGATCGCCGAGCTGCACGCGATTGGATGGCGGGAGATACTCCATGGCTTGGTAAATACCCTCGAGCTCGCGACCCGGTACTGGAAGGTCACGCCACTGCGTGGCACCCCCGGCGAGCACAATTGCGTCGAACTCTTCCTGGATTTCCGCCACTGGGACAGATGTCTGGTCCCCGGCCGGACCGCCGACGTTGGCGTTCGCCCGGAACTCGGTCCCTTCAGCCCGCATCTGCTCGAGTCGACGGTCGATCACCCACTTCTCCATTTTGAATTCGGGGATTCCGTATCTGAGAAGGCCTCCGATCCGATCCGCTCTCTCGAAGACGACAACTCGATGGCCCGCCCTGGTTAGCTGTTGAGCGATTGCCAGTCCCGCGGGCCCGGATCCGATCACTGCGACAGCCTTGCCAGTTACTTTGGAGGGCAGGATCGGTTCGATCCAGCCCTCGTCGAAAGCACGCTCGACAATCCTCAGTTCGACCTGTTTGATCGTCACGGGATCACCGTTGATGCCAACAACACACGCACCTTCACAGGGGGCGGGACAGAGACGCCCGGTGAACTCGGGGAAGTTGTTGGTGGCATGAAGCCGCTCAATGGCTTCCTGCCATTGGTCGCGATAGACCAGATCGTTCCAGTCGGGAATCAGATTGCCAAGCGGGCATCCGTTGTTGCAAAACGGAATCCCGCAGTCCATACAGCGTGAGGCTTGTGTCTTCAATGCATCATCGCCGAAGTCCTCATACACCTCCTTCCAGTCCTTCAAACGGACCGGAACCGGCCGCCGGGTGGGGTTTTCCCGTTCGTGAGTCAAGAATCCTCTTGGATCACCCATTGGATGCTCCCATCACGGCAGCCACGGGATCGCTACCGGCGGCTTCGGCTTCACTCATCGCCGCAAGCACTCGCTTGTAGTCCCGAGGCATGACCTTCACGAACCGTTCAACATCACGTCCCCAGGCAGCCAGAAGCCGCTCAGCAACCGTGGAGCCGGTCTCGTCGAAATGTGCTTGTACGAGGGTCTGCAACTCATCCTGATCCTGAGAACTCAGAGGCTCGAGGTCAACCAATTCGCGGTTCACACGAGATGGAAACGTTCCGTCGAGGTCCAGGACATAGGCGATGCCTCCGCTCATCCCAGCAGCAAAATTCCTACCGGTTGGGCCGAGGATCACAGCGCGACCGCCGGTCATGTATTCACAGCCGTGGTCCCCAACGCCCTCGACCACTGCGGTAGCACCACTGTTGCGAACGCAGAACCTCTCCCCCACCACGCCGCGCAGGTACACCTCACCTTGGGTTGCACCGTAGAGAATCACGTTGCCAGCTATTATGTTGTCCTCAGCAGCAAAGGGAGAGTCGAGTGGTGGTCGAAGAACGATACGCCCTCCACTCAGACCCTTTCCTACGTAGTCGTTCGCATCGCCGGTGAGGCGGAGCGTTACACCTGATGGCAGGAACGCCCCGAGGCTCTGGCCGGCTGAACCCTCGAGGTCGATCTGAATTGTGTCGGTCGGGAGACCCTGGCCCCCGTGAATCTTGGTGATCTCGTGTCCGAGCATGGTCCCCACCGTCCGGTTTCCGTTGCTGATCGGGTAACGAAGCCGTACTGGAGTCCGGTGGTGGATCGCATCCGATGAATCGGCGATGATCTGGTTGTCGAGCGCTCGATCAAGGCCATGGTCCTGACCCACGGCATTCCTACGGGAAGCCCCGGGGAGGATGTCGGGAACGTGGAGGATTGGCGACAGATCGAGCCCGGACGCTTTCCAGTGGTCGATGGCGCGCACGGTGTCCAACACCTCAACCTGACCGACGGCTTCTTCGAGCGATGCGAATCCGATTTGAGCGAGAATCTCTCGGACTTCTTCGGCGATGTACTCGAAGAAGGTCTCGACGAACTCGGGCTTCCCGCTGAAGTTCGCCCGAAGCTCTGGGTTCTGCGTGGCAACACCCACCGGGCATGTGTCGAGGTGGCAGACGCGCATCATGATGCAGCCGCTTACAACCAGAGGAGCGGTTGCGAAGCCGAACTCCTCACCCCCGAGTCAGCGCGGCGATCACGACATCCCGACCGGTCTTGATCTGTCCATCGACCTGCACCACGATTCGGTCGCGGAGGTCATTGAGGAGCAAGGTCTGCTGGGTTTCAGCAAGTCCCAGTTCCCAAGGCCCACCGGCGTGTTTGAGTGATGTAAGCGGTGACGCACCGGTGCCGCCGTCGTGGCCTGAGATGAGAACAACGTCGGCCTTGGCCTTTGAGACACCGGCAGCCACGGTGCCCACACCCACCTCTGCGACGAGCTTCACGTGAATCCGTGCGGTCGGATTCGAGTTCTTGAGGTCGTGTATCAGTTGAGCGAGGTCTTCAATGCTGTAGATGTCGTGGTGAGGCGGTGGTGAGATGAGGCCAACCCCGGGGGTCGAGTGCCGTGTCTTGGCGATCCATGGCCAAACCTTGTTGCCAGGCAGCTGTCCGCCTTCCCCGGGCTTGGCGCCTTGGGCCATCTTGATCTGGATGTCGTCTGAGTTCGTGAGGTATTCCGCCGTTACACCGAATCGGCCCGACGCAACTTGTTTGATGGAGGATCGACGAGAGTCACCGTTTTCGTCAGGGATCCAACGTTCGGGGTCCTCTCCCCCTTCTCCGGTGTTGGACTTGCCACCCAGGCGATTCATGGCAATAGCTAGCGTTTCATGTGCCTCTGCACTGATGCTGCCATAGCTCATCGCTCCGGTGGCGAATCGTTTCACAATCTCACTGACCGATTCGACCTCATCGATCGGAATCGGTTGACGGTCCGCTTTGAAGCTGAACAGACCACGCAACGTGGCGAGCCGTTCGGCTTGGGAGTCGATGAGATTGGTGTATTCCTTGAATACCTCGTACTGCTTGGTCCTCGTTGCGTGTTGGAGTTTGAAGACCGTCTCCGGGTTGAAGAGGTGATACTCGCCCTCCCTTCTCCACTTGTACTCCCCGCCCAGCGGAAGCTCCCGATGAGCAAGGAGCTCGGGCCGATCCGGAAAAGCCATGTCGTGACGAGCCGCACATTCGAGGGCAATCTCTGCAAGCCCGATACCACCGAGCTTCGAAGTGGTACCGGTAAAGAATTCGTCGACGACGTCTTGGCTGAGACCGACGGCCTCGAATATTTGAGCGCCGGTGTAGGACGCCACGGTCGAGATGCCCATCTTCGACATGACCTTGATAATTCCGGTGGTGGCGGCCTTGACGAAGTTGGCAGGTGCGGTTGTGAGATCAGCCGGTAGATCTCCACTGCGGACGCGGTCTTCCAGCGTCTCCATGATCAGCGATGGGCAGATGGCGTTCGCTCCAAATCCCAACAACAGAGCCAGATGATGGATCTCGCGAACATCGGCACCGTCGACAATGATCCCAACCTTGGAGCGGGCCTTCCGTTTGACCAGATGGTGGTGGATCGCTCCGACCGCCAGTAACGAGGGAACCGGAGCCCGATCAGCCGTGGCGCCGCGATTGCTGATCACAAGAATCCTCGCGTCGTTGTCGGCGGATTCTGCAGCCTCGAATCGGATCCGATCAAGGGCACTCTTGAGCCCACGTTCACCTTCGTGCACGTTGTAGAGAGCGCTTATCGTGGCCGAGCTGAATCGGGGAAAGTCACCCTCGGCATTGGCCAGCTTGATTCGATGAAGCTCGTCGGCGGTCAGAACAGGTTGGTCCAGCCGGATCTGATGACACCAGTCGGGACCGGGCTCGAGAATGTTGGCCTGTGGACCGAGGCGAACCTCCGACGCAGTCACCATCTCCTCGCGGATGGAATCAAGGGGTGGGTTCGTGACCTGAGCGAACAACTGGCTGAAATAGTCGAACAACATCCGGGGCCGTGTGGACAACACGGCAATGGGAGTATCGGTACCCATAGAACCGATGTTCTCTTTGCCATAGATGGCCATCGGAGCAACAAGGAGTTCGAGTTCCTCTTCGGTGAAACCGTTCGCCACCTGTTCGGCCACGAGGTGTTCGCGAGCTGGGCTCAGGCGCGGGCGCTCAGGCAGGTCGCCGATCTCCTTGAGCCCCTGCAGCCAAAGTTGGTAAGGATGTTCCGCGGCCAGCGAGGACATGATCTCGTCGTCGCCGACGATCCGTCCTTGGGATGTGTCGACAAGGAACATTTTGCCGGGCTCGAGCCGACCTTTCTTGACTACTTGGCTGCTGGGCACATCGATGACACCCACCTCTGAGGCCATAGCCACCAAGCCGTCGGCAGTGACCCAATACCGTGAGGGGCGGAGGCCGTTGCGGTCGAGTACCGCCCCGACCATCTCACCATCGGTGAAGGTCACCGATGCGGGACCGTCCCAGGCTTCCATCCCCGAGGCGTAGAAATCATAGAAGGCCCGAACGTGAGCGGGCATGTTCTCGTTTCGCTCCCATGCTTCGGGCATGAGCATGAGCATCGCGTGGTGGATCGGATAACCACCGAGATGCAGGAGTTCCAACGCCTCGTCCAGGCTGGCGGTATCGGACGCGTCAGGTGTGCAGATTGGGAAGATGCGGTCGAGCTTGGACCCCCAGAAGTCAGTTTTGAGAAGGCCCTCCCTGGCTCGCATCCAGTTTCGGTTTCCCATCACAGTGTTGATTTCACCGTTGTGAGCGATGAAACGGTATGGGTGAGCCAGGGGCCACGCCGGGAACGTGTTGGTGGAGAAGCGGCTGTGGACAAGCGCTATCGCACTTTCGATTCTCTGATCGGCCAATTCCGGAAAGAAGCTCATCAACTGCGGAGTTGTCAGCATTCCCTTGTAGACCACGGTCCGACTGGACAGACTGGCGAAGTAGAGTTCTGCGCCGGTCTTGTCGGGAACCTCATGCTCCACGCGCTTGCGAGCCAGGTACACCTGGCGGTCGAGTTCGAGCCCGGCGTGGTCGTATTCGGATCGCACGAAGACCTGCTCAAACCTCGGCATGAGCTCTTTTGCCTGTTCACCTAAGTCCCCTACATCAATTGGAACGGGCCGAAAGGCAATCGTTTCCAGTCCCTGTTCGGCGAATACCCGAACAGTCGATTCTCGTGCACTGAACGCAAGGTCCTCGTCTCGTGGAAGAAAGACCATGCCGGTGGCGTAGCTGCCAAGTTCGGGGAGATTCGGAATCAGGCTTCGGTAGTACGCGTCGGGAACCTGTATGAGAATTCCTGCCCCGTCTCCTGTAGTCGTTTCGGCATTGGTTGCGCCGCGATGTTGAAGTTTCACCAGCGCAGCAAGGGCTCGGTCGACAACAGAGCGACTCTTGCGGCCGTGCAGATCTGCGACGAACGCGACACCGCACGCATCGTGTTCTTTACGTGGGTCGTAAAGGCCCTGAGCCTTGGGGAGATGGTTCAAGTTCTTGCTCCTGTAGCGAACGTTCGAAGCCCGGAGGCGTCGATGCGACGGGACGACGTTGGCCCGCACGGAGAAAAATCAATACTAGCTGCGGTTGATCCCACCGCCACGATCGCGGTTCCAGCATCCAAAGTGGTGCCAACGGCTGAGGCTCGCCCGGGCCGCATTGCGATCGGATCACAGCCTGCATCGAGACCTTCACGTTTGGTTAGCCGGGCTAGACCCGTTCCCAAGTTGCTATCAAGGCGTCTCGCAGGAACGTGGCATCGAGCGCTCCTGCGGTTTCCCGGGCTGAATGCATCGCCAGCTGAGGGGCGCCGATGTCGATGGTACGTACACCCAACTGAGCCGACGTAGCCGGACCGATCGTCGATCCGCACGGCAGGTCGTTGCGGTGAATGTAGGTCTGCACGGGAATATTGACGTCTGAACATGCCGCCCGGAACGGTGCCTCGCTGACAGCGTCTGACGCGTACCGTTGGTTGGCGTTGCGTTTGACCACGACGCCGGCGTTCATCACGATCTGATGGTTCGGTTCGTGCTTGTCCGGATAGTTTGGATGAGTTGCGTGAGCGCCATCAGCTGATACCACGTAGCTGCGGGTCAGAGCTTCCAGGAACGCGTTGCGATTCATGTCGAGCGCACTACCGATCCGCTCCAGAAGTGAAGCTAGAGCGGTACCTGCAGCACCGGTTGCAGAACCCGACCCAACCTCTTCATGGTCGAACAAGGCCAGCACAGCGACCGACCCCTCGGCGAGCGAAGCCGTTTCTGAACTCGCCACATTCGCCAGCGCGTGCGTTCCAGCGAAACAGCTCAGTTGGTTGTCGATTCGGGCGGACGCTATGAAGTCTCCATTCAAGCCAACCAGCGCCGGCTCGTGGGTGTCGAACGCCATGGCATCCCACGCCACGACCTCCTCTCGGGCGGAACCGACCAACTCCGCTAGATAATCAGCAAAAGACGGGTTGGGACCTTCAATCGCCCACAACAGGTTGAGATGCTTCTGTGGATCGAGCAACAGACCATTGTCCTTGATGTCCCGATCGAGGTGGATCGCGAGCTGAGGTATCCTCACAACCGGGCGATCGTCGAGGAAGAGTCGAGTCGTTCCATCAGACAATGCGACCCGACCGGCCAGCCCCAGATCCCGGTCGAGCCAACTGTTGAGCAGAACTCCGCCGTAGATCTCTACTCCCAGCTGAGCCCACGAGGCGCTGTTCTGATTAGCGTTTGATCGCACCCGAAGATTCGGTGAGTCGGTGTGGGCTCCGACGACGACGAATCGATCTGCCGCGCCACTCCCTGTTGCCCAAGCGACAAGTGATCCGCCGTCGATTCGGTAGTACGGTCCCGGACCCTTTGGCAGCGGCGCAGTGCGGCCCACTTCAGTGAAGCCGTTTGACTCCAGTTGAGCAGCCACGGTTTGGACGCAGTGGTAGGGCGTGGGGCTTGATTCGATCGAGCCCAGTAGATCTTGTACGTAGGATTCATCGGATTCGCCTTGTTGCATGTGGTCAGCGTATGCGTCGCGAATCCCCCTGATCAGCTTCGACCCGGTAGTGGAAGAGACTGAATCGCCTCATGGGCGGCGCGGAAGAAACGTCGAGGATGACATCTCTTGGCCAGCCTGACTTCAATAGCTGTGAACATCGTGTTGAACCGAGCAGCTCGTACCCTCACCTCGACAGACCTCGAACCAACAGCGAACGCGCCGGCAAGTTGACCATCGACGTGCAATTCCGGCTCGTCGAGGACCTCGACAACATCGAAGGTTTCGGCGTCGAGCTGCAAACCGGCGCCAAAAGGCTGAGCTCGCAGTGCAGCGAAGATCTCCTCTGGCTGTGCTCTGAAAAGCCGAATCGTCCGGGATCCTCGTCGAGGTATCCCGCTTGTCCCCGAACCCCACAACTGAATTCGCTGGGGATTTGGTATTCGGACTCCGACCTTCTGTCTCGTGGCAAGGCCAGCGTCTACGCCAGCCAAGGCGGCCGCATAGAGCTCCCCGGCACTGAGAAGACTTTGGGACTCATCGATGATTGTCGGTTCCTCGCCCTCGGTCGACAGGTCCGCTGACAGCCCCAACTGCGGAACGTCGAACGAGGCAACTACGCCCACCGCTTCGGACTTCACCGGCAGCGGGCGGTAGAAGTCGTCCCTCGCCTGGACCGAGTGGCGCGACCCGCTGAATCTGCGGCTTCGTTGATGTGCCTGACCTTTCATTCCGTCACAAGACTGACACGTTTGGTCGCCAGTGCAGTATTCACCTGCCTGAGCAGGGACCTTTGGCAAGACCAGCGGATAATTCGGAACGACCGCACTTTGGTGATTACGCGCACGACGAACTACCCTCGCTCGGTCGCAGGCTGTTCGCGCCCGCGAAATCATCCGCCTAGCAGGAGTTACCCGTGGCACTTATTCCGTACCTTGCCTTCTTGTCCGCCCTGGCCGCGCTCGGGGTTGCTGTCTTCTATTTCAACAATGTGAAGGCCGCCAGTCCCGGCGATGACCGGATGGTCTTCCTGATGACCGAAATCCAGAAGGGCGCCAAGGCATTCCTCAAGCAGGAATACACCTGGGTCGCTGGGTTCGTCGTTGTGTTGGCGCTGCTGCTTGCCGTTGCGATCGCGCCCCTCGCGGCGGTGAGCTACGTAATCGGCGCGGTGCTCTCGGGCTCCGCGGGCTATGCGGGAATGACCGTGGCCACAATGGCGAACGCTCGAACCACCGAAGCAGCCAAGGAGGGACCAGGCAAGGCCTTGCCCATAGCATTCCGCGGAGGCGCAGTGATGGGATTCTCCGTCGCTGGCTTGGCTTTGGCCGGCCTGATGCTTGTGTACATCGTCTTCGTCCTGTGGCTCGACGTCGACAAAGCGTTCGAGATCGTTACCGCCTACGGATTGGGTGCGTCATCGATAGCTCTGTTCAGCCGTGTTGGCGGCGGTATCTACACCAAGGCCGCTGATGTGGGTGCTGACCTGGTCGGCAAGGTCGAGGCCGGAATCCCCGAAGATGATCCCCGCAACCCCGCCACGATCGCCGACAACGTCGGGGACAACGTTGGTGACGTCGCAGGAATGGGTGCCGACCTGTTCGAGTCCTACGCCGGCTCGATCATTGCTCCTATCTCATTGGTGGCCTTCGCGGCAGCAACCGCCGCTGCGACTCCTGATAAGGGTGCAGCCCTGTCGTTGTTCATGTTCCCGGTTGCCGTCGCATTCGTGGGCATGGTTGCCTCGATCATCGGATCCTTCTTGGTGAAGGGTGGCACGTCCACCGACAGCAGGGCACTCAGCAAAGCACTCCATCTCGGCACCAACGCCGCCATGGCCATCACCATCGTCGCCACGGTAGGTCTCGCCTACTGGATGTTCAGCGGAGACGAGTTCGGTGGCAATCCGATCGGCCTCGGCATCTCGGTGATCGGAGGCCTCATCGTCGGTTGGGCGCTCGGAAAGACAGCTGAGTATTTCACAAGCGACCACTTCGCTCCTGTGAAGAAGATCGCTCGGCAGACCGAAACCGGTCCGGCCACAACCATTCTGGCTGGAATCAGTGCCGGAATGGTCTCGGTCGCCGCTTCGGTCATCCTCATTCTTGTCGGTGTGGGGATCGCCTACTACGGCGGAGAAATGACCTTCGGCTCCGATGGAGACATCGAACAGCTTCAGGGGGGTATCTACGGAATTGCCGTTGCTGCGATCGGCATGCTGGCCACCACCGGCGTCGTCGTGTCAGTCGATGCCTACGGCCCGATCGCCGACAACGCCGGCGGCATCGCCGAGATGGCAGAACTCGATCCCAGCGTGCGAGAGGTCACCGACGCTCTGGACTCGCTGGGCAACACAACCGCAGCCATTGCCAAGGGGTTTGCGGTTGGTTCGGCCGCACTTACCGCCCTCGCGCTGTTCAAAAGCTTCGAATTTGCAGTGAACAGGGCCGGGGGGACAGGAACGCTCGATCTCGACATCGGCAGCGTCGACGTGTTCATCGGACTCTTCATTGGCGCGGCACTCCCCTTCCTCTTTGCTGCGCTGACAATCGACGCAGTTGGTCGAGCTGCCCAGGAAATGATCGAAGAAGTCCGTCGGCAGTTCCGCGAGATCCCGGGTTTGCGGGAAGGCAAACCCGGCGTCATCCCTGACAGCGCTCGATGTGTTGAGATCTCCACCAGGGCTTCGCTGCGGGAGATGATCGTTCCGGGCTCTCTCGCCATCGTGGTACCGCTGGTGATCGGGTTCATCAGCGTCAACGCTCTCGGAGGTCTCCTGGCTGGAGCCCTGGTCACCGGCTTCGCTCTGGCCATCTTCATGGCCAACGCCGGTGGTGCATGGGACAACTCCAAGAAATACATCGAAGCAGGTGCTCATGGCGGTAAGGGGTCTGATGCCCACAAGGCTGCCGTGGTTGGCGACACCGTCGGAGATCCATTCAAAGACACCAGCGGTCCTGCTATGAACATCCTCATCAAAGTCATGACGATCGTGAGCCTCGTGTTCGCAACCGCCTTCGTCGAGTGGGGTTTGTTCTAACTCTGCAAACCTCCTTTGCGCTCACACACGTGCCGGTGGAGGGGTATGACACCGTTTTGGGGTGATTAGGATCGTCGGAATGGCTCTCACCAAGATGACGACGACCGATGCCTTCGTGGTCACCGACATTCCCGACGTTCCAGCCACAGGCGTGGTTCGTATGGGAAAGAAGATTCTTCAATCCAGCGCCAAGGACCTTGCCCGTTCAGCTACCTACTCGTTTGCGGCTTTTGGGATTGAACGCAGCGGGGCCTCGGCCGGTATCAACGCCGAGGGCGGCGCCCAAGCCGATGCTGTCGATGCCTTTGTCAAAGAGGTGCTGACAATCGATGGGGTCCACCTCAACCCAGGAAAGGGCATCACCGCCGAGCAGCTCGCACCTCTGTCGGCCGGCCGCAACGCCGACAATGCCCAACAACTCACCGTCGAAGGAATCGTGACCGCTGCATCCTGGGCTGTGGGTGGATCGCTTTCGGGAATCACGGTGGCGGTTGAAGGTCGTGGCTTCAACCCCATGGCCGATCTCGTCGCCACAGGTCTGGAACTTGCAGGAGCGGATGTCGTCACGCCCGGGCCCGATGCCAAGCCGTGGATGATCTGGGGGTCCGAGGTCGACCTTCTGCTGGCGGGAACCAAACCGGGAACTCTTACTCATCAGGGAGCAGGAATGGTGAAGGCCAACGCAGTTGTGCCGTGGGGTCCAATCCCGGTCACCACCAAGGCGTATCTGATGCTCGAACGGGCCGGCACCAGAGTCCTTCCCGACTTCGTTACGGCGGCCGCCGGGTTGGTCGCCCCCTACCTCAAGTCCGGGACCAATCCGGTTGATGCAGGTCAGGCGGTCTCGAGCCAGACTGCCACGATCTTGAACGAATGTGCCGACCACGAAGATGGTGTGATGATGGGGGCGTTTGTGCGAGCCGAGCACTTTCTTGCCGCGTGGACCGACTACACGCCCTTTGGTCGGCCCCTCGCCGCCTGATAAGGCTGAACATCGCCCCAACCTCTGCGACGGCTAGGCTGATCTAGCCGAACAGAGAGGGCGACTCATGGCAAGAATTTCGAGAAAGCAAGCCGAACGCGGCAGTCAATACGTAGAGGATCGGCGGGGATCAACCGGCCGAGGTGGTCAGGGAACCTCCTTTGGGCGAGGTGGAATGACAACTGGCCGCCGAGTGCCTGCCGGTGGGAAAGCCGCCGGCGGGTTGGGTGCGATCATCATCGCGATCATCGGTCTTCTCTTCGGCATGAACCTCACTGGCGACGGCGGCACGACAGCAGTCAATTCTCCTTCAGAGTCTGGTGGGGGTGCATTCAGCATCGACGGACCGTCCTTCGGTGGCGATCCGTCTCCAGGTCCTGTGGACCCGACCGACATTGTGAGCTGCGATGTCGAAGTGGAGCTCTGTCTCAATGCTCTCATGGCAGATACACAAGACGTGTGGTCAGCGCTGTTCGAGAACGCCGGCCGGCAATATCAGGCAACCAAGATGGTTCTTTACTCGGGCGAAACTCGAACCGAGGGCTGTGGAATCGGTCGGGCTGCCGCAGGACCCTTCTATTGTGGCGCACCGCAAGATCAGAAGGTCTACATCGATATCGGAGCGATGGAGGGCTTGCAGAGCAGCCTCGGTGCCGCTGGCGATTTTGCGCAGGCGTACATCATTGCTCACGAGGTCGGCCATCACATCCAGGCGATCACTGGGATCAGTGATCAGGTCCGTTCGCTTCAGGCGCAGAACCCCAACGCCAAGAATGACCTCTCGGTCCGCCAAGAGCTCCAAGCTGACTGTTTTGCAGGTGTGTGGGGTTACTACGCCAATCAACGTGAGGGTGATGCGGCAACGGGTTACGCCCTTGACCCGGGCGACATCGACGAGGGCATCAACGCTGCGTCAGCAGTTGGCGATGATTCGATCCAGTCACGATCGGGTTACGTGGATCCGCACACCTTCACTCACGGATCTTCAGCTCAGCGAATCAATTGGTTCAAGCAAGGCTTCAACTCGGGCAACCCCGACACCTGCGATACGTTCAGCGTTTCCCAGCCCTGAGAGCTAGGGCAATTCCGGCAGCAACCGACGCATTGGATTCTGCCAGAGCCAGATTTGCCCTCACGCTCTCGCCATCTGTTGATCGGGCGATCTCTGCCAACACCAGCGGGGTGATGGCGGCCCCAATCACGCCGGAGATCGTTGCAGTTTCCAGGGCGTCGTGGACCGCGTCGTCGAGAAGTTCGGCGGAGATGGCATCCGCCTCAGGGACTGGATTGACCACGAGTATTCCGGCACCGCCGAGCCGCCAGTGGCTCGCCGCAATCGCAGCTACCTCGTCGACTGAGTCCACGCGATGAGGTACCGGGAGGCCCGAGGATCGGGCATAGAAGGCCGGAAACTCATCGCAGCAGAACCCGAGTACTGGGACAGACGCTGTCTCGAGGTATTCAAGCGTCCTTGGCAAGTCAAGAAAGACCTTGGCTCCCGATGACACCGTGATCACCGGATGTCGGGCTAGCGCCTCCAGATCGGCACTCACATCCATTGAAACCTCAACGCCACGGTGAACTCCACCTAGACCGCCAGTGGCAAAAACCTCTACACCCGCTGCAGCTGCGAGCGCAACGGATGCGGACACGGTTGTTGCGCCGTACGGCCACGCCTGTGCCTGTGCCACACCGAGATCGCGTTCTGCGACCTTTCGGGCCGGGCCACAGATCGTGTCGAAGTGTTGTGGCTCGACCCCGACAACTGCGGCACCATTCAGAACTGCGGTGAGGGCAGGCTCGGCGCCGCCCTGGCGAATGGCTGCAAGACACCGGCGTAGCGCCTCACCGTTCGCCGGTGACGGCAAGCCCAAGTTCGAGAAGATCGTTGATTCGAGGGCGACCGGAGGCACATCATTTGCCAAAGCTTCCGCCAGTGACTGCCCGACTCGAATCACCTAACCGACGCAAGCTCGGTTTGGATTGCCGAAGCTCCCATCAAACGATCCACGAACTCACTGGAACCTGACACGATGGCGCTGCGCTTGATGGCAAACCCACCGATCACGTCGCCGCCGCGACGCTCCACAACACTTTGCAGTTTGTCGAGCACCTTGCCTGGATCATGAGCATATGTGCAGTAGATCGCAACCTTCTTACCATCGATGACCGGCAGCTTCGCCAACTTCCAAGGTCGACCAGGCCTTTGACCAAAGAAGAACAATCCGTCAACCCACGTGCCGACAATAACCAAGTCGGATTCGCTCAGCCATTGCAGATCAACCCGATCCACCGCACATGACATCGCCTCCACACCGGAGCCTCGAAGCTCTGATGCAATGAGGTCTGCCGCATCGCGAGTATTGCCGGTTAGGGACTCGTAGATCACGATTGCCTTCATGGGGCCAATAGTAGAGTCCCGAAATGAGGATCGACGAGTTTCAGTCGCTGATGGACGAGCTCTATGGCGCGGCCGACAGGGAGCGCGGCGTGCCCGCAACAGTTGCGTGGTTGTGTGAAGAACTCGGCGAGCTCGCTCAGGCTGTGCGCAAAGGCAGCGCCGAAGATCAGCTACACGAACTCGGCGACGTGCTCGCATGGACCGCCTCTCTTGCCAACCAGCTCGACCTCTCCCTCACCGACGCCGCCAACCGATACGTCACAGATCCTCCGTGATCGTCCCTCCGGGGGCCTCTCGTTCGCCTGCGGGGCCTCTTCGGTCCATGTTCTCACTCGGGCCTGGCGGCCCTCGCTTCATCGACACGGCCCCTCCGGGTCACTCCGGAATGTGATTGTCCCTCCGGGGGCCTCTCGTTCGCCTGCGGGGCCTCTTCGGTCCATGTTCTCACTCGGGCCTGGCGGCCCTCGCTTCATCGACACGGCCCCTCCGGGTCACTCCGGAACGTGATTGTCCCTCCGGGCGCCTCTCGTTCGCCTGCGCTCGTTCCTCGCTCTCAGTCCCTCCGCCTCGCCTGTTGGATTGCGTAGAAGGCCACCGAGGCGGCGGAGCCTACGTTGAGGCTGTCGACCTCACCGCTCATCGGTATTCGTACTCCCAAGGTGCTGGCATTGATCGTTCCATCGCTCAACCCCTGGCCCTCGCTGCCCAGGACCAACGCAACCTTCTGATCAGGACTGAACGACAAGTCACCGATGTCGACCTCACCTCCGGGGGTCAAAGCCAACGTTGTGAAGCCAGCAATGTGAATCATGCCGAGATCGTCAGGGAACGAGCCCAAACGCGGGTACGGCAATCGGTATGCCTCCCCCATGCTGACGCGTCCGGACCGGCGATAGAGCGGGTCGCTGCAGGTGCTGTCCATCACGTAGGCGTCCACTCCCAAGGCAACCCCACAGCGCAGGATCACACCCAGATTGGTTGGGTTGTTGATCCCCTCCAGGACGATCAGGGTTGTCGCATCGGCCAAGACCTCAGCCGGTTGGAGCAGCGGTCGCCTCCGAAAGCACGCCAGGAGCCCTCGGTGAAGGTGATAACCCGTTATGTGCTGCAGCACGTTCGGGGCAGCTGCGTAGATGGGCGTCCCGGTCGATTCGATCCGCTCGGGAATCGGCTTCCTTCGTGCACCATCGACCAGGATCGATTGCAGCTCATAGCCCGCGTCCAGCGCGCGCTCTACCACGAGATCGCCTTCGCCTACGAAGACCCCCTCCATGTCGCCTCCGTCAAGTTCTCGTAACTGACGGAGCTGATGATCCCGCAGCCCTTGGAAGACGGCGATCCGGGAATCCTCTGGATCATCGATCGCGATCCAGTGGTCGAACAAAACCTCAGGTCCCGTACACGAGAACGTCTGGACCGATCAGGTCCTTGAAGAGTCCGAGTACCTCACCTGGTTCGGCATGACGACCGGTCTCGGCCTTGCTGTAAAGCATCACATCGTTGACGACGACGTCGAAGATCCCGGAGCCACCGGTCTTGAGTGCCAATTCATCGATCACGTGCTGATAGCTGCTCAACAGGTCGGCTGTCGCGCTCACGGCGTGACCCGAATAGTCTCAAGGAACGCAGTAGGTAATGGAGATGCGATAACGCGGGTTGTCCATGGACACAGTCTAATTGCTATCCAGCAGCCTGAGCGATGGGAGACGAGCGAGCAGCACGCAGCAATGCCCCGAGGGATGCGTGGAGTTCACTTGCGTCATCGAGTCGCTTGGGAAACGGGACCCGTCCCCGGCTACGCCGGCCAGGCTCGTCAACAATCGCCACGACGCCGTACCGATCGATGTGAATCAGCTCGGCGGACCGTGCGAGCCATCGCCCACCGAGAGACCGAAAGATCAGAAGGAGGTCCTCATCAAGGCGTTCGGCCACGTCGTCGAGATCAACTTGGGTGAGACTGGCCAGCGGGTCCGGCTCGGCGCCGAAGAGATCTGCTGGTCGAAGCCAATGCTCGTCGAGATCATCGTCGGTCCAACGAACTCGGTCGACGTGGAGTTTGAACCAGCTGTAGTCGAGCGACTCAACCTGTGTAGTCAGGGTCGGGTGGAGGCCAACAAATCGTGGTTGCAGTTCAAGCTGCTGAAGCCCGGGAACGGCGACCAGTTCTCCCTGAAGCAACAATCGATCAGCAATGCTCATCGCAGCCCGACTGTCCCTCCTCGCCCGCTCGGTGTGGGTTGTCAGATTCGACAACACGGTTACGGGTTGACCGGCGCCATCATCGACAATCGGGACGGGTGCCACGATCGGTCGCCCGTCGGTATCGACAGTCGCAAGGCTGGCGGTTGATGCAACCGAAACAGAACTGCGAGCTCGTTCGGCCAAGGTGGGAGCAAGCACATGGACTCATCGGTGAGACCCGTGGTGACCCTTAGGAGGAACCGGAGCGGTTCCCCAGGCGTGGATGGCATTAGCATGGCGTCGTGCTGTTCTCGAGTGGCCCTACGACGGAAGTGACTCTGACGATCAGGGCGCCCATCCCTGCAGTCTGGAAAGCGTGTATCGATCCATCGCTTCCGCTTGAGAACAGCCCAGAACTTGTCGCAGCCAAATGGGACCCCGAAGGCCCACCGCAAGGGATCGGTGCGCGACTCCTGGGCTGGAATCGACGTGGTGACACCGAGTGGACCACAACGTCCTTCGTTGTGGAATGGGAACCCAACCGAGTCTGGAGCTACGAAGTAGGAGTCGGCGAGAATGTTGCCAGTCGGTGGTGGTACACGCTCAATGACCATGGCGACGGGACGGTCACCGTGACGCAGAAGGTCAGGTTGGGGCCCGGGAAGTCCGGCCTCACCGACGCCATCGATCGCAAGCCAGAGCTCGAAGAATCGATCATCGAGGGCCGTCTCGAGTTCATGGCGTCAGCGATGACTCGCAACCTCGAGGCGATCGAGGCCAGAGCCGCATCGTGACCGCCTCATTCGCATTCGATCCCAAATCCGGTGGTCGACTCTCCAGCCTTCGAATCGGCGAATGGGAACTCATCTACGGGGACCCGTCCCAAGAGCCAACCTCATGGGGCGCTTATCCGATGGTTCCCTATGCGGGTCGGGTCGATCATGGGCGATTCACATTCGATTCAGTGGCCTATCAGCTCGAAATCAACCACACCCATCACGCCATCCACGGAACGGGGTTCACGTCGAAATGGGAGGAACTTGGTCCGGGACATCTTGTCCATGAACTGGACCAACGATGGCCATTGGGCGGCACGGTGTCCCACCGCGGCGAGATTTCCGGCGATGAGGCTGCAGGGTCGCTCGTGCTTGAGCTTTCGGTCATGGCGACCGCCAGACCGATGCCTGCGATGGTCGGCTGGCACCCCTGGTTCAACAGGCGATTGACACCCGAGGGACCTGCCGCCGAGATCGTCTTCAAAGACCTGGCTGCAGCAGAGATGTATGAGGTCGACGATGACATGATCCCAACGGGCCGAGTTGTCTCTCCTCCTGATGCGGGCCCATGGGACCACCCGTTCCGCTCGGTTGTACAACCTATTTGTGTCGTTTGGGATTCTCAGCTCCGTTTGGATCTCTACTCAACGTGTGATCACTGGGTGATCTACAACCGACCTGAGTATGCGTTTTGTGTCGAGCCCCAGAGCGGCCCACCGAACATCTTCAATCCGGCAGGTTTCGACCTCGACCCAACCGTGCTTCATCCGGGGGAACAGCTGGTTCGCACGTTTTCGCTCGAATGGTCGACTCTGTGAGCGAACGTTCATACGCGCTGGGGGTCGACTCCAGCACCGGAGCAACAAAGGTGGAGATCGTAGACATCGATTCAGGTGAGCTTGTGGCAAATAGTCGTGCTCCTCACCCCCAGACCACTCCCCCGGTAAGCGAACAAGATCCCGAGATGTGGTGGAGTGCTCTCGTGACGTGCCTGGAGTCAGTGGCAGAGCATCTCCCCCGCGTTCGAACGATGGGAATCTCCGGACAACAGCACGGGCTCGTCGCTCTCGATCAATTCGACGTACCGGTACGACCTGCGAAACTCTGGAACGACACGACCTCAGCCACCGAGAGCGAAGAGCTCATCACTCGGTTGGGTGCTGACAGATGGGCATCGACAATTGGTTCGGTTCCCGGTCCATCCTTCACTGTGACAAAACTCTCGTGGCTCAAAACCCATGAGCCTGAGCACTATCGAAAGGTCCGCCGCGTCGGACTACCTCATGACTATCTGAACCTCAAGGTCACCGGCCAATGGATCACCGATCGAGGTGACGCATCAGGGACCGGATACTGGTCACCGACCGAGGGCCGATACAACACCGAGCTCCTGAGCGAAGTTGGGATTGACGTCGACAACATCGAGTTTCCGCGGGTAGCAGAACCATTCGAGTCGATCGGATCAGTCACCAATGCAGCACTGCTGGACCTCGGTCTCACACCAACATGCATCGTTGCCCCCGGTAGTGGCGACAACATGTGTGCCTCCTTGGGGTTGGGTGTTGCGCCAGACGATCTTGTCGTTTCCTTGGGAACCTCAGGTACCGCGTATTCGGTTTCGAACCACCCCACCTACGATCCCGAGGGTCTCGTGGCAGGGTTCGCCGACGCAACCGGTCGGTTCTTACCCCTCGTGTGCACCCTGAACGCCACCAAGGTCACCGAGTCGATTCGGACCCTCCTTGGTGTGGACTACGCCGAGTTCGATCGTCTTGCTCTCCAAACGCCACAGGGAGCCAACGGCCTCACTCTTGTCCCCTACTTTGACGGCGAACGCAGTCCAAATCTCCCCAGGGCTCGGGGTGGTCTGGTGGGTCTCCGAAACCCGATTGATCGCTCTGATCTCGCCCGTTCCGCAATTGAAGGTGTGACATGCGGACTTCTCGATGGTGTGGACGCGCTGTTGAATTGTGGCGTGACGACCCGAGGACGGTTCTTCCTGATCGGAGGTGGCTCGAAGTCCGAAGCGTTCGGACAAGTGTTCGCCTCTTTGTGCGGTCGAGACGTTCTTGTCCCCCAGAGCGACGAGACCGTCGCCCGAGGCGCAGCGGTACAGGCCGCCTGTGTTCACAGTGGTGTGACGCCGGCAGAGATTGCATCGCAATGGCGCCTCGGTGCTGGCCGACTTGTGGACTTCTGCCCCGGAGACGGCGAGCCCGCCGATGAGGTTCGCGCTCGCTACCGTGAAGCAGCTCATGCAGTGGGTTCTCTGGCGTGAGCGAAGAGGTTTCGTTGCGTCGTGTCAATGCGGCTGCGAAGCTGTTGGTCGAGTCGGCTCATGCCGAACGGGTCCTCTCACGACTCGATGATTCTGAGCTGGGAAACATCGTCGAACTCGCTCAGCAACTGCAGAGCCAACGGGCGATCGAGCGTGGAGACATTGATCAGATCATCGCGGCTGGATTTGATGATGCCTTCGATGGTGACGGACTGGGGTCAGATCCCTATCTCGTCGGAAACGTCGTAGTCTGTCCCGGCGGACTGATCTGGACTTCCAAGAGCAGCCATACGTGCCGGTTCGTGAGCGTGAACCAGACCTGGGTATGGGATTCGATTGAGCTGATCCGAGAGGACAAGCGAAGTAGCCCCGGCTCGCGTGACGGGTTTCGAGCGGTCGCGTTGATCCCGGCTGCAACGGGCACCGCACTGGATGTCGTCACCGGCAAGGCACGTGCAGGTGGCCACAAGGTCACCCGGGTCGTTTCCTACAGGGTTGACCGACACGGTCTTACCGAAGTCGGTCAACGCAACGTTGGGGCCGCGGGTATGAAGTAGCTCCGCTCGTCGGGCTTGGATCATGCGGCCGATTCGTCTCAGTTGACGAGTGGCGCGGCGCTGAACCCTGGCGGGAGAGCGGAATGGAACTGAATTCCAAAGTGGCGTCTGGCCTCATGCCGACCTCGTCGGCGGGTCCTCCAGGGCGCAACAGGGGGCCCGCCGTCGATCGCGGTGGATTGACGGTTTCCGGTGCTGTAGAGCCTTGTGTCCCTCGGGCCGACCTTGCAACTGACGGCTAGCCGGGCTGGCCGCTGTCGCCGCCCACGCCGAAGTAGAAGATTGCGACCACAACAAGCAATGCGATCAATGTGAGCGCAAGCCACTGCTGAGTTGGATTCAAAAAGCCACCACCTCTGGTAGCCGGTTTGTTGTTCTTCGCCATCGGTCTCATACCCTTTCGCACTTGTGTGGGCTAGTCGTCCTAGGAACCGGGTGGCCCCGATGATTTCTTCCCTGGTCTATAGTGGCATAGTCGGCGGGTCTGGTTGTTGCTTGATCCATCGGTGGTGTCAACACCGATTTCGCCATCACATTCAGTGCTTGAGCGGTCTTTGTGACCCGCATTCCAGGAAGTGGTGATCGGCCATGCCGAATACAAATATCGTGCTCAACCCGTTCGTGGAGTTGCTCTCTTCGCACCGCGTTCTTCTCGCCGACGGAGCGATGGGGACCTCGTTGTTCGAACGAGGACTTCTTTCGGGAGATTCCCCAGAGCGATGGAACATCGAATCCCCCGAGCGCGTGCTCGAGGTCCATCGAGGTTATGTCCAGGCCGGCTGTGAAATTCTGCTGACGAACTCTTTCGGAGGCAACGCTTTCCGGTTGAAGTTGCACGGACTCCACGATCAGGTTCACCAGCTGAATGCCGCCGCAGCTTCGATTGCACGGTCCGCGACCGAGGAAATCGCGAGAACGGTTGTCGTCGCAGGTTCGATGGGTCCGACCGGAGAGCTCTTGGAGCCGATGGGTGCCCTCACACCCGATGGCTGCGCTGCGGCCTACGCCGCGCAGGCTCAAGGTCTCGAAGCCGGCGGAGCTGATGTCCTGTGGCTTGAGACCCTGAGCGACATGGGTGAGGTGAAGGCTGCCGTTGAAGGCATTCGATCGGTCACCTCACTTCCCATCGCGGTGACTATGAGCTTCGATACCAACGGGCGCACCATGATGGGACTGACAGCCACCGATATGGCCAAAGAACTTGCGTCGCTCGAGGTGGCGGCAATTGGGGCCAATTGCGGGAACAACCTCGCCGACACTGAAGCAGCTGTAGCTGAGATGAGAAACGCTGCTCCGGCTGTTCCGTTGATCTGCAAAGCGAACGCGGGAATTCCGCAATGGAAGGGTGATGGACTCGTGTACTCCGGCTCTCCAGAGGTCATGGCGGCCCATGCCCATCGATTGTCACAATTAGGCGTTCGTGTTATCGGAGGTTGCTGTGGCTCTACAGAGGATCACCTGTCGCACATGCGCCGAGTGATCGATGGTGTTGTTCCCCCACCCGATATCCCAGCTCCTTCGGGCGAAGCAGGGGCCCGTCAAGAATCCGAACGTTCCTCGGAGTCGCGCCGAACCCGTCGTGGTCGCAGTCGCCGGTCCTGACCCCAACATGCTCGGGCTCGCCGGGTGCAGGTGAACATCGTTCTCAGGACTACGCTCGTCGATCGTGGAAACCGCAATCGATCTAGCCGGTGCCAATGTTCTCGTGTGTGGCGCAAGTGGTGGCTTGGGGTCGGCCCTGACACGTGAACTTCTCAGCGCCGGATCGTCGGTGAGCGCCATCGGACGTAACCAAGCCCGTTTGGATGCGCTCGGCGCTGATCGAACCCTCTCGCTTGATCTTCGATCGCCTGAGTCGTGCACGGCAGCGGTTCAGTGGGCTGCTGAAGCGAGGCCCATCGACGTGCTCGTCAATGCCGTGGGCGTAGTTTCGTTCGGTTCAACTGCCGATCTTTCCGTCGATGCCATGGAGGAGTTGTTTCTCACGAACACGTTCATCCCAATTCTGCTGAGCAAGGCTGCGCTACCAGCCATGTCTCAGGGTGGCGCCATCGTGCAGATCTCGGGCGTGATTGCCGAACAGAACCTGCCCGGGATGGCTGCCTACGGTGCCAGCAAGGCCGCTCTTCGTTCGTTCAACCAGGGGTTCGCCAGGGAAGCCCGTCGTAGCAAGGTGAAGGTGATCGATGCTCGACCTCCGCACACCGAGACCGGTTTGGCCGATCACCCGATCGAAGGAACGGCTCCGAAAATGCCAACCGGCCTGGCACCTCAGAGTGTTGCAGCGCGAATCATCGCCGGCATCGTCGGAGCCGAAACCGAACTCCCGTCTGAATCGTTCCGATAGCCGCTGCCATGTTCGTTGTGCTGGTTGTGAGCGCCGTCGCCACGTGGGCCATGGTCGGTCTCATCTGGCTCATACAGATCGTCCACTATCCGATGTTGGCGCAGTATTCCCAAGCGCTGCCTGTGGAGGCGTCTATGGATCATGCTCACCGCATTACACCCCTGGTGGGACCGCTCATGGCGATCGAGGGTGTTACCGCTTTGGCACTGATGGCTGCGCCGCCTTCGGGAGCCAGCTGGATTCTGATGTGGGTGGCAGGAGCCCTACTGGGAATTGCATTACTGAGCACCCTCATCTTCTCGGTACCCCAGCACCGCGCTCAAGCCCAGGGCTACGACGAAGACGCAGCCCAACGGCTCGTGCGCACCAATTGGTATCGGACCATTGCCTGGACCGCACGTGGCCTGGTCCTGGCCGCGGCTGTGGTTCAGGCCGGGACCTAACCAAGGATTCCAATGACGATGAATTCGGCCCGACGATTCTGCAGCCGGCCCTCGAGGGTGTTGTTGTCGGCGATCGGTTCGGCTTCGCCTCGCCCCTCAGCAGTGATCCTGGTCCCTTCGACCCCCTGATCGATCCAGTACTGACGGACGACGTCGGCACGTAGCTGAGAGAGCCGTAGATTCTGCGCCGCCGTACCCGCTGAGTCTGTGTGAGCAACCACGGTTATCGTCACATTCTCGTTGACGTTCAGCAATGTCGTTCCGAGGTCGAGCAGCGGTAGAAACCCAGGATTTATCTGCGTCCCGCCGGTCGGGAAGAGCAGTGTGTCAGCGACATACAGCGGTGCACTGTCGACGGGCGCAGCCGTGGCGTCCACGGCATATTGGTTCACCACATTGCCCGCACCAACGACGAGTTCTGCCCGCCGAGCGATCTCGGCACCAAACTCTTCGCTGGGAACACTTCCTCGCAGATAGAGAACTCCGTTCGACAACACGGCCTGGCGAACAGTGCCGGTATCTCGTAGCGGCGGCCCTTCGAGTTCGGCCGGATCTGAGGTGGGCGTTGTCGTCGTTGGCTCTGGATTCGACTGTGTTGTGGTTGTCGGCGCAGCTGTCTCCGGTAGCGCCGTGGTAGTCAAATCTTGCTGTGTTGACGTGGTGGAAGCTGCTGCCTCGTTCAGGGAATCCAGTTCGATCGCTTCATCGTTGTCCGAGGAACCTCGCTCTCCTATCGCGTAGCCGATCGCCCCGACAGAGAGTAGGGCGACTGCTCCCAGGAGCAGGAGCGGCAGAACTCGACCGCCGCCTTCGTTGGGAACCTTCCGCGGAGCTGCGGGCGGCGTTGGGCCGCTGGCGCTTACCTCTGGTCGGATGACTATGCGTGGCGTCGACTCCATGGGGCCAGTGTGGAACCCAGGTTGCAGCTCGTCAGTAGCCGTGGGCAGGATTGCACCCAACCTTGGAGAGATTTCCCTACCGGTTCGAGGTCATATCCAGCGGAACGACCCACAGATCAAACTCGGCTTCGGTGACATGACCCAACTCGAGTGCCGCTGCCTTGAGGGTAAGACCGTTCTTGTGGGCGTGTTTGGCAATAGCGGCAGCGTTGTCGTACCCGATGTGCTTGTTCAGGGCAGTCACCTGCATCAGGTTGGAGTCGAGGTTCTGTTGAATCTTCTCGATGTTCGCTTCGATCCCAACCGCGCAGTTGTCATTGAATGCGACGCAGGTATCTCCAAGCAGCCGGATGCTCTCAATCACGTTGTGCACCATGACAGGCTTGAATACATTCAGCTGGAAATTTCCCTGACTGCCAGCGAAAGCGACGGTTGCGTCGTTGCCAAACACCTGAACCGCAACCATGGTCATCGCTTCGCATTGAGTGGGGTTCACCTTGCCCGGCATGATGCTCGATCCCGGCTCGTTCTCGGGAATGGTGATCTCACCGATACCGTTCCGTGGTCCGCTGGCCAGCCAGCGAACATCATTCGCCATCTTCAGGAGTGCGCCAGCCAAGGTCCGAAGGGCTGCGGAACAAGTGACGAGGGCGTCATGAGCGGCAAGCGCTGCGAACTTGTTTTCTGCGGAACGGAAAGGGTGCCCGGTTCGTTCGGCGAGGATCGCGGCAACCCGATCTCCGAAATCGGGATGAGCGTTCAGTCCGGTTCCGACCGCGGTACCACCGATCGCCAGATCCATGAGCCCGGCGGTCGCAGTTCGAACTCCATCGACGGCTTGGTCGATCTGTGCGACCCATGCTCCGATTTCCTGGCCCAACGTGATGGGCGTTGCGTCCTGAAGGTGGGTGCGCCCTACCTTGACCAAGGTGCGGTATTGCTCAGCCTTGGCTTCAAGCGTGTCGCGAAGCACCTTGACCTTCGGGTACAACTCTCGATCGAGCTCCATCACGGTCGCGACGTACATCGCCGTAGGAAACGTGTCGTTGCTGCTCTGCCCACGATTCACATGATCGTTGGGGTGAACCGGTGATTTGGTACCCATTTCCCCTTTGACCATCTCGATCGCTCGATTCGAAATGACCTCATTGGAGTTCATGTTCGACTGAGTACCGGATCCGGTCTGGAACACCACGAGGGGGAAATGATCGTCCAGGTCACCGGCAGCAACTTCGTTTGCTGCTGCTACCACCAGCTCGGCGATCTCCGCGGGGAGTTGGTCCAGTTCTCCATTGGCCTGAGCAGCGGCCGCCTTGAGTAGGCCGAGCCCTTCGATGATCGCCCGGCCCCACACGAATCGGTCACGGCCGATCGGAAAGTTCTGGATGCTGCGTTGGGTCTGAGCGCCCCAGTATCGGTCGCTCAAAACTTCGATCTCACCCATCGAATCGGTCTCGGTCCGTGTCGCAGTCATGGTCAAAGCGTAACGGTCGCGCCCAACGCTAGGTAATTGTGGCAATTGACCACGAAGGTTCTGGTTTGCCTCATACACCTCGCATTGGCCTGGTGTTACCTTGGGCTTGTGACATCTACGGATGACCGTGTTGGGCCAACGATTCTTGATCGGGTGGTGATCAGATTCGCCGGGGATTCTGGTGACGGGATGCAGCTGACGGGTGATCGTTTTACTTCCACCAGCGCACTCGTCGGAAACGATATTTCCACCCTCCCCGAATTCCCTGCCGAAATCCGTGCACCCCAGGGAACGATCGCCGGGGTGTCGGCATTTCAGGTCCATATCTCTGACCACGACATTCATACCCCCGGAGACATATCCGATGTTCTCGTGGCAATGAACCCCGCTGCGCTCAAGAGCCAGCTGAATCGGCTGAAGGATCTCGGCACGATCTTGTTGAATTCGGACTCGTTCGACCAGCGGAATCTGGAGAAATGCGGGTACGAGGAGGATCCCCGAACCGACGGGTCTCTCGACGGCTACATCGTTCACGAGATCGCCATGACCAAACTCACGGTGGACGCCACCGCAGAACTTGAGGTGAAGAAGCGGGACGCTGAGCGGTCCAAGAACTTCTTCGCTCTCGGTCTGATCAGCTGGATGTATACCCGCCCTCTCGGTCCCACCATCGAATGGGTCGAGTCCAAGTTCGCTTCGAAGCCAGCGGTGAGCGCAGCCAACGTGGCGGCGTTGAAGGCTGGCTACAACTATGGCGAGACAACTGAGATGCTGGCTAACCAGTATGTGGTCCATGCTGCACCGGCCGAGCCTGGCACCTATACGAACATCACCGGCAATACGGCGACCGGCTTGGGGAATGATGGCTGCGGGCCAGCTCAGTGGATTACCCGTCTTCCTCGGCAGCTATCCGATCACGCCAGCCTCAGACATTCTCCACGAGCTCAGCCGCCACAAACACTTTGGGGTCCGCACTTTCCAGGCCGAGGATGAAATAGCGGGCGCCGGTGCGGCGCTCGGCGCAGCGTTTGGCGGGTCTCTTGCGTTCACCACTACCTCGGGACCGGGTGTGGCGCTCAAGGGTGAGACCATCGGCCTTGCACTCAGTATGGAACTGCCGCTGGTCATCATCGATGTCCAGCGGGGAGGTCCTTCAACCGGTCTCCCGACCAAGACCGAAGCGAGCGATCTGATGATGGCTATGTATGGCAGACACGGCGAGTCACCAATGCCGGTCGTTGCAGCCAACAGCCCCGCAGATTGTTTCTTCGCTGCCATCGAAGCAAGCCGACTGGCGCTGAAATATCGAACGCCCGTGATTCTTCTCACCGACGGGTATTTGGCTACCGGTGCTGAGCCATGGCGCCTGCCCGCAGTCGAAGACCTACCCGACATCTCGGTTGCGTTCGCTACCGAGACCAACGGCATTGACAAGGATGGCAACCCCATCTTCCTCTCGTTCCTCCGAGATGAAGAGACCCTTGCCCGCCCGTGGGCGGTACCGGGCACGCCGGGACTGGAACATCGGTTGGGCGGACTCGAAAAGGCTGACCGCACGGGCAACGTGAGCTATGACCCCGGCAACCACGAACTGATGACCCAGCTCCGAGAAGCCAAGATCAATGGCATCGCATCCGATATCCCGTTGGTGGAGGTCGACGGTTCCGGATCGGCCGACATTCTGTTGGTCGGTTGGGGATCAACCATGGGTTCGATCACTTCTGCGGTGCAGCGCCTCCGCGCTGACGGCGTAAGCGTTGATCAGATCCATCTCACCCACGTTCATCCGTTCCCCTCGAACCTCGGCGACGTTCTCCAAAATTATGAAAGAATCCTCGTCCCGGAATTGAATCGAGGACAGCTCGTGAAGCTTCTGAGGGCTGAGTTCCTCGTTGACGCTAGGGCACTGTCGAAAGTGCAAGGGCTCCCTTTCACCGGCAATGAGATAGTGACAGCAACCAACGCTCTCCTGGAGGTAATGGTATGACCGATGTAATACTCGATCCGACCCAGCGAGGTCACTGGACCAGCGATCAAGACGTGCGGTGGTGCCCCGGTTGTGGTGACTACGGAATCCTCGCGGCTATGCAATTCATGCACGCCGAACTGGCCCAAGACCCTGCTACCGAAGTAAAGCCCGAGGACACCGTCTTCGTGAGTGGAATCGGCTGTGCCGCTCGTTTTCCGTACTACATGAATACCTATGGCATGCATACAATCCATGGCCGGTCACCCGCGATCGCCACTGGCCTTGCGGTTGCCCGCCCCGATCTCAATGTGTGGGTTGTGGGCGGCGATGGCGACATGCTCAGCATCGGGGGAAACCACCTCATTCACGCTCTTCGGCGCAACGTCAAGCTCACGATTTTGCTATTCAACAATCAGATCTATGGTCTTACAAAGGGTCAATACTCCCCCACCAGCGAGATCGGAAAGGTCACGAAGTCGACTCCGGATGGCTCCATCGACCGGCCCTTCAATCCGATCAGCCTCGCCATAGGGGCCCAGGCAACGTTTGTCGCTCGGACTCATGATCTCGATCGCAAACACATGATGAACGTGTTCAAACAGGCCCACGCTCATAGGGGTGCTTCGCTGGTCGAGATCTACCAGAACTGCAACGTCTTCAACGATGGGGCCTTTGATGCCATCACCAAGCGTTCCAATCGGGACGCGATGCTGATCGATCTCGTCGATGGGGAACCGATCCGATTTGGGGCTGACAACGAACTGGGAATTGCGATCAACGACGGACGGGCCGAAGTCGTCGACGTCGAGGCTGTTGGCGTTGATGCGCTTCTTGTCCACCGCCATGATGCTGATCCATCCGTGTCCTTTGCCCTCGCAGAACTCGCCAAGGACCGCCAGAGTCCCACATGTTTTGGTGTGTTCCGTTCCGTGGAGGTACCCGAGTACAGCGACCTGCTCGAAGCCCAGGTCGCGGCTGCCCAGGTCGACGGAACCGGCGATCTCTCCGACCTACTTCGCAGTGGAGCTACCTGGACCGTTTAGGGTGTGGGCATGCCTAAGCTGAACATTCAGGGTCATCGCGGATCCCGGGGACTGCGTCCAGAAAGTACGCTGCCTGCGTTCGAGGTGGCCCTCGATTTGATGGTCGCGACCCTTGAACTCGACCTGCACCTGACCGCTGACGACGAGGTCGTGATTTGGCATGACGAGGAGCTCTGGGAGCAGAAGTGCCGTATCAGGGAAGATGCTCCGAACCATCTGGCCTTGCCTGCCCCGATGCGGTCGCTGGCGGTTGCTGAGTTCGGGTATTTCATTTGTGACAAGAACCCTGAGCCGGAACGATTCGATGCGCAGGTGGCTGAGCCCACTGCGCTCGCTGGCGATCGCTTCGAGGTGGTTCGCCTCGCCGACCTGTTCGAGTTCGTGGCCGAATATGCCGCCTCTCCGGCGAAATCCGAAGCGCAGCGCGCAGCTGCTCGGCGTGTCGAGTTCAACATCGAGACCAAACGCGTGCTGGACCATCCTGAGTACATCGGCGATGATTTCGACGGCGAAAACGTTGGAACTTTCGAGCGCGTTCTCATCGAGGCAATCGACTCAGCTGGAATGATCGCGCGTTCAACCATCCAAAGCTTCGACTTCAGGTCCCTTCGCTCAATCCACAGAGTACGACCCGATATCCGGCTTTCGGCTCTCACTGGCCTCGCCCCCAACTTCGATGAGATCTCCTCGACCGGTGCCTCCATCTGGTCTCCGTACTACGGCCTGCTTACCCGTGAACAGATCACAGAAGCCCACATGTTGGGCCTCGAGGTGCTGCCCTGGACCGTGAACACCAAGCAGGAGATGCAAGAGGTCGTCGACAATGGTGTCGACGGTTTCATCACCGACCGCCCCGACATCGGGATGCAGTTTGGCTAGGACCCTTCGACGCCGAGCCGACGAGCGATGACAAGAGTGTCGAGGGCTGTGTGGTTGCCGGTCTCGTTGGTGACGATTCGTTCAACAACTTCGGCGGTGTCGATCTCGAGGCCGCCGAGAGCCCTCGATGTCGTCTCGGGCGTGTAGCAGACATCGGGTGACGACGGTCCTCCGTATCCATGCATCACGTTGGAGCGGTCGTGGGCGATGACAAAGAGCGTGCCGCCCGATGCCAACCATGACCGAGCGTGCTCGAGCACTGTCCGTTGGTCGCTTTGATCGACCTGCAAATAGGAGATCAGCACGAGGTCTACCAGCGCTGTTGGTTGGTAGGTAAGGGCATCAGCCTCGACGAAATCGACACTGACTTTTTTCCGGGAGGCCAGGTTGCGGGCTTTGTCGAGTCCGACGGGTGAGAAGTCCACTGCGGTCACGTTCCACCCTCGATCGGCAAGCCAGGCTGCATTGCGACCCTCGCCGGAGCCAAGGTCGATCGCTGAGCCGGGTCTGGTGTCGGCAAGGTGGGCTTCGACGAACTGGTTCGGCTTGTCCGTCCACACCAAGTCGCTGGCCGAGTAGCGTTCATTCCACAAATCCCGAAGATTTGTCTGGTCCATAGCAATCTCCTTCTCTGGGAGCGAATTCATATCAAAGCCTTGCCTCGGGCAAGACAGATAAGGTGCAACGTCGGTATCAAGCCGGGACTAATTGGTACTTCGCGTGGCGAGGCCGAGCTTGCTGAGCGTGTCGGTCTCGAAGTCGAACTGAATGAGTACCACCTCTTCATCACCCTCAACCCAGGAGTCGTGTCCGGGGTCGATGGCGATGATCGCCGGTGCTTGGTGGTCGAATGTTTCACCGTCGGCATATTCCCCTGCGAACCGACCCCTCGCCAGGAAGCCAACGTGGGCGTGTTCGCAGAACTCGGTACCCACGATCGGTTTCACGTTCTCAGACCACCGGCCTCCCACTGGCAAGACGATTCGTTTGATTCGAGCGTTCCCAACGGTGGCGAACTCGATCTTGCTCTTGGCGAATTGCTGCGAAGTTGCTCCTGCGATTGGTGCTGTCAATGGATCGTCCATAAACGAACAGTAGCTGGGATGAGATCGTGGGCGCCCAATATGGTGTCGTGCCCGTTCAGGCGGCGTTTGGGTACCTCGATCACGCACGAGCGCTCGTGCGCCGGAGGATAATCTCAAGGTCCTTGGCTAGCCCGACCCTAAGGTGAGACGGGCCAGCCAAGCGAGGAAGCGGTACACGAGCCTCAGGATCGATCTGTAACCGCCCTGTCAACGGACACCCAAATATTGGGCACCACGGGCTACCGGCCGAGCGACTGGGACCAATCATGGCTGCGGCTACCAGCAACCGCCCCTACTGTTGGTCCGATGATGGACTTCCTGGCAATCGTGTTCGGGGGCTCGGCAGTGATCATCGCCTTGGCCGACCTGGTCAACACACTTGTATCGACCTACACCTCTCCTGGTCGATGGTGGCCATCCCAAATGGTCGGCCGTGCCACATTTGTGATGATTCGTGGTGTAGCCCGCCGACTTCCCGATGAGTCAAACTTGAAAGAGCGATTGCTTTCGGTCTTCGGCTCCCTCGTAATTATTGAGCTGCTGCTTGTCTGGGCGATCCTGCAGGTCTTCGGTTTCGGCCTGATCTGGTGGGGTCTGGGCGACATCCCCACAATCACCGGGCTCGCCGACGCATGGTATTTCTCCGGAGTTGTGTTCTTCACTGTGGGCTTCGGCGAGATCGTGCCAACCGAGGTGATCCCGAGGGCCGGCTCCATCCTCGAAGCGTTCTTCGGCGTTGTGACCATTGCGCTGGTGGTTGGGTACCTCCCATCGCTCTACGCCGCGTATTCAGATCGCGAGCGCACCCTGATGATGCTCGATGCTGGCAGCACCGAACGAATAACACCGACGGCGTTGATCAAGGCCTGGGCGCCGGACGCCGACCCGAAAAGATCGACGCAGAGTTCGTTCGATGGGAGGAGTGGGCCGCCGGAATTCTCGAAACCCACTCCACGGTTCCACTGCTAGGTCTATTCCGTTCTCACGACCGTCGCCAGAATTGGGTGACAGCGCTTGGGGTGCTCTCTGATGCCGCACTGCAGGCCCAGATAATCGTTGGCGCCACTGACGGCAATGGCTACTGGTTCCTTCGACGGGCCGAAGCGATCTTCAGCGAAATGACCAAAGGGGCCGACCTGACGCCATACCTCAGGACCTTCGACGAGTTCCGAAACCAGAGCCTCTTTGCGGACCTATATGACGACCTGGGAAATCACGGCTTCCAACTCCGACCCTTTGCCGAGGCTGCCACCTACGTTCGAGCCGCGCGGCGCAGCTGGTCACCGGCGATGGAATACCTCATCGATGATCTCGAATGCCCCCGTGGCTTCTGGTCTATCGACAGCACGATCGAGAGTTGGTCGGCAAACCACGAACTGGAATACGTGTCGGGGTCCGACTGAGCCTGACGACCCAGAGCGAGGAACGAGCGCCGGCGAGCCCAATCAGCAGTTCTGCTGCGGAGGGACCAAGCAGCTCACGGGACCCACCACAGATAGCGAAGCGCTTGGAGCGACCCAGAGCGAGGAACGAGCGCCGGCGAACCCAATCAGCAGTTCTGCTGCGGAGGGACGAAGCAGCTCACGGGACCCACCACAGATAGCGAAGCGCTTGGAGCGACCCAGAGCGAGGAACGAGCGCCGGCGAACCCAATCAAAATCACAGCTCGTCGGCGTCGATCATCTCGCCCGCTGCGGCGATGACGAAGCGATGCGT
>CAVVWM010000002.1:0-845779 GCA_963751955.1 uncultured Acidimicrobiales bacterium
AACAGGCGGACTTCACGCACCAACGGATCGGCCGGGTTGAACACGAAGCAGTACTCACCTGCACCCAAGTTCACTGTCGCATCGAACTCCCAAACCCCGGCGTCGAGGTTGAAAGTGAACGGGGTGGAGAACCCTCCAACATTGCCAGCCACCGTCGTCCCACCATCACAGGTGGTATTGGCACCACTACGAACCGCCCAAGCCGGTGCACCAGGATTGGTGCCGTCATAGGTCGCTTCCAACACCAACGGAGCACCCGACACCGTCACACCATTCGTGGCCGGTTTGGTGATCACCCCTGACGGGTTGATCTTGAACAGGCGGACTTCACGCACCAACGGATCGGCCGGGTTGAACACAAAGCAGTACTCACCTGCACCCAAGTTCACTGTCGCATCGAACTCCCAAACCCCGGCGTCGAGGTTGAAAGTGAACGGGGTGGAGAACCCTCCAACATTGCCAGCCACCGTCGTCCCACCATCACAGGTGGTATTGGCACCACTACGAACCGCCCAAGCCGGTGCACCAGGATTGGTGCCGTCATAGGTCGCTTCCAACACCAACGGAGCACCCGACACCGTCACACCATTCGTGGCCGGTTTGGTGATCACCCCTGACGGGTTGATCTTGAACAGGCGGACTTCACGCACCAACGGATCGGCCGGGTTGAACACAAAGCAGTACTCACCTGCACCCAAGTTCACTGTCGCATCGAACTCCCAAACCCCGGCGTCGAGGTTGAAAGTGAACGGGGTGGAGAACCCTCCAACATTGCCAGCCACATTCGTCCCACCATCACAGGTGGTATTGGCACCACTACGAACCGCCCAAGCCGGTGCACCAGGATTGGTGCCGTCATAGGTCGCTTCCAACACCAACGGAGCACCCGACACCGTCACACCATTCGTGGCCGGTTTGGTGATCACCCCTGACGGGTTGATCTTGAACAGGCGGACTTCACGCACCAACGGATCGGCCGGGTTGAACACAAAGCAGTACTCACCTGCACCCAAGTTCACTGTCGCATCGAACTCCCAAACCCCGGCGTCGAGGTTGAAAGTCGAACGGGGTGGAGAACCCTCCAACATTGCCAGCCACCGTCGTCCCACCATCACAGGTGGTATTGGCACCACTACGAACCGCCCAAGCCGCCCCACCAGGATTGGTGCCGGTATAGGTCGCCTCCAACACCAACGGAGCACCCGACACCACATCACCATCGGTGGCCGGAGCCGTGATCACCCCTGACGGGTTGATCTTGAACGTGCGGACTTCACGCACCAACGGATCGGCCGGGTTGAACACGAAGCAGTACTCACCTGCACCCAAGTGTCACCGTCGCATCGAACTCCCAAACCCCGGCGTCGAGGTCGAAAGTCGAACGGGGTGGAGAACCCTCCAACATTGCCAGCCACCGTCGTCCCACCATTACAGGTGGTATTGGCACCACTACGGACCGCCCAAGCCGCCACACCAGGATTGGTGCCGGTATAGGTCGCCTCCAACACCAACGGAGCACCCGACACCACATCACCATCGGTGGCCGGAGCCGTGATCACCCCTGACGGGTTGATCGTGAACGTGCGGACTTCGACGCACCAACGGATCGGCCGGGTTGAACACGAAGCAGTAGTCACCAGCACCCAAGTTCACCGTCGCATCGAACTCCCAACCCCCGGCGTCGAGGTCGAAGTGAACGCGGTGGAGAACCCTCCAACATTGCCAGCCACATTCGTCCCACCATCACAGGTGGTATTGGCACCACTACGAACCGCCCAAGCCGGTGCACCAGGATTGGTGCCGTCATAGGTCGCTTCCAACACCAACGGAGCACCCGACACCGTCACACCATTCGTGGCCGGTTTGGTGATCGCCCCTGACGGGTTGATCTTGAACAGGCGGACTTCACGCACCAACGGATCGGCCGGGTTGAACACGAAGCAGTACTCACCTGCACCCAAGTTCACTGTCGCATCGAACTCCCAAACCCCGGCGTCGAGGTTGAAAGTGAACGGGGTGGAGAACCCTCCAACATTGCCAGCCACATTCGTCCCACCATCACAGGTGGTATTGGCACCACTACGAACCGCCCAAGCCGGTGCACCAGGATTGGTGCCGTCATAGGTCGCTTCCAACACCAACGGAGCACCCGACACCGTCACACCATTCGTGGCCGGTTTGGTGATCACCCCTGACGGGTTGATCTTGAACAGGCGGACTTCACGCACCAACGGATCGGCCGGGTTGAACACAAAGCAGTACTCACCTGCACCCAAGTTCACTGTCGCATCGAACTCCCAAACCCCGGCGTCGAGGTTGAAAGTGAACGGGGTGGAGAACCCTCCAACATTGCCAGCCACATTCGTCCCACCATTACAGGTGGTATTGGCACCACTACGAACCGCCCAAGCCGGTGCACCAGGATTGGTGCCGTCATAGGTCGCTTCCAACACCAACGGAGCACCCGACACCGTCACACCATTCGTGGCCGGTAGCCGTGATCACCCCTGACGGGTTGATCTTGAACAGGCGGACTTCACGCACCAACGGATCGGCCGGGTTGAACACAAAGCAGTACTCACCTGCACCCAAGTTCACTGTCGCATCGAACTCCCAAACCCCGGCGTCGAGGTTGAAAGTGAACGGGGTGGAGAACCCTCCAACATTGCCAGCCACCGTCGTCCCACCATCACAGGTGGTATTGGCACCACTACGAACCGCCCAAGCCGGTGCACCAGGATTGGTGCCGTCATAGGTCGCTTCCAACACCAACGGAGCACCCGACACCGTCACACCATTCGTGGCCGGTTTGGTGATCACCCCTGACGGGTTGATCTTGAACAGGCGGACTTCACGCACCAACGGATCGGCCGGGTTGAACACAAAGCAGTAGTCACCTGCACCCAAGTTCACTGTCGCATCGAACTCCCAAACCCCGGCGTCGAGGTTGAAGGTGAACGGGGTGGAGAACCCTCCAACATTGCCAGCCACATTCGTCCCACCATCACAGGTGGTATTGGCACCACTACGAACCGCCCAAGCCGGTGCACCAGGATTGGTGCCGTCATAGGTCGCTTCCAACACCAACGGAGCACCCGACACCGTCACACCATTCGTGGCCGGTTTGGTGATCGCCCCTGACGGGTTGATCTTGAACAGGCGGACTTCACGCACCAACGGATCGGCCGGGTTGAACACGAAGCAGTAGTCACCTGCACCCAAGTTCACTGTCGCATCGAACTCCCAAACCCCGGCGTCGAGGTTGAAGGTGGACGGGGTGGAGAACCCTCCAACATTGCCAGCCACATTCGTCCCACCATTACAGGTGGTATTGGCACCACTACGAACCGCCCAAGCCGGTGCACCAGGATTGGTGCCGTCATAGGTCGCTTCCAACACCAACGGAGCACCCGACACCGTCACACCATTCGTGGCCGGAGCCGTGATCACCCCTGACGGGTTGATCTTGAACAGGCGGACTTCACGCACCAACGGATCGGCCGGGTTGAACACGAAGCAGTACTCACCTGCACCCAAGTTCACTGTCGCATCGAACTCCCAAACCCCGGCGTCGAGGTTGAAGGTGAACGGGGTGGAGAACCCTCCAACATTGCCAGCCACATTCGTCCCACCATCACAGGTGGTATTGGCACCACTACGAACCGCCCAAGCCGGTGCACCAGGATTGGTGCCGTCATAGGTCGCTTCCAACACCAACGGAGCACCCGACACCGTCACACCATTCGTGGCCGGAGCCGTGATCACCCCTGTACTGACTTGAAGGCTCGATGCTGGACTTCCCGCAATGAGCAGGCCAACAACCATAACCAAGAACGCGATAAAGAGCCTTTTCATTTGCCTATTCCTTCAATAAATGAGACTGCTTGCGGGCGAGCCACACGTTGTGTGGCCAATTCGAAACTACGCCGATATCACGAAGAGTGTCGATGGGGGTATTCACCTATCCAAGGCACAAATACCCAGCGCTCATAACAGAGAAATCGTCACAAAGTTACGGGTTCTCTAACTGCATTCGCCCGACTACTTAGGATGCTTGAACTGATCACTTTTAGCCACAAGGGTGCCACGCAGCAGCACAATGTGGAGAATGGCATCGAACAAGTGTTCGTTTCATTTCCGTGACTTTTCGAGCCAGTTCGGAGGTGGGGGTAGAGAACGAGCCGGCGCTGGAGGCGTCCGCTTCATTTAGGTCCCGATCCGGCGCCATCGGAATCGGCATTTAGGCTTCGCTTGTCGACGATTTTCGATACCACCTACGGCTCTGGCGTCGATCCGATCGCCACCTTGTGGTCTCCGAAGACAACGAGGAGCGATGGATGGCTCACGACGCGAGCGTGCTCAGGGTCCAGGGACTGACCAAGTCGTTCGGCGACCGAGTGGCCGTCAACGACATCCACTTCGCCATCGCCAGCGGAGAAACCTACGAACCGCTCGGCCCCAACGGCGCTGGCAAGACCACCGTCATCTCGATGGTGGCGGGGCTGAGGGCCAGCGACAGCGGCGATGTGGTGGTCGCGGAAAGCAGATGCACACCGGCGCCCTCGAAGCAAAGCGGGCCATCGGGCTGGTACCCCGGGATCTGGCCATCTATCCCGATCTGACCGCACGGGAGAACCTTCGGTTCTTCGGCAAGCTGTACGGCCTGGACCGGAACGAGCTAGAAAAGGCCGGGTCGACGACGTGCTCGACGTGATGGAACTTACCGACCGAGTCGACGACAAGACCGACGAGTTCTCCGGGAGCATGAAGCGTCGACTGAACATCGGCATCGGCCTGCTACACCGACCGGCACTCCTGATTCTCGACGAGCCGACGGTGGACGTCGACCCTCAGAGCCGCAACACCATCCTGTCCAGCGTGGAACGGCTCGGTGACGAACGCATGGCCGTCTTGTACACCACCCATCACATGGAGGAGGCCGAGCGCCTCAGCGACCGGGTTGAAAACATCGACCTCGGCCACATCGTCGCCGAGGGCTGGTCGCATCGATCGGGGTTGCCGATCGGATCCACCTGAGGGCGACCGGAGCGTTGGACAAGGCCGCTGCACGCGCCGGAGAGAGCAGGGTCACCACGATCAGTCTGGCGAACCCCACCACCACCGCCCAGCCGGATGCGTCACGGGTGTGGGGGTAGAGGGTGTCGGTGGCGTTGAGCGGTACGAGGACGTCCTGTTCGACGATCCCCTCGGAGCTGTGTGCTAGCTGGGCGCGCAGCCGAGGGACTGGCTGGCGCTGGACTGACCATGCTCAACGATGTGCAGCTCAACCAGGTGCTGTTCCGTTGTCCTGACGCCGCCCAGACAGCGCCATTGCTCGACGCAATACAGCGAAGCGGTGTGGCCTGGATGGGATCGACCGTGTGGGAGGGACAGCTCGCTATTCGGCTCAGTGTGTCATCGTGGGCCACGACCGCTGCCGACATCGACGCGACGGTCACAATGATCGAGACCGAGTTTGGGAGAATCCAATCATGAGAGCTGTTCGGCCGGATGGATCCAGCGTCACCATTGCCGATGTCGATGGGCCTCAGGACGACGGTGAACTCATCGACGTGTCGCCTCGGGCATTTGCGTGTCTGACCCACCTGCTCGACGCCGGGTTCTCCGAGGTCAAACTCAGTCCTGAGCACGGTCTGCCCGAAGCTTGCGCCATCAGCTGCGACAACGTGGGGTGCTCGGTTGCCGGTGGTTTCGCTCACACCCCGACGGCACAACCGGAGATGAACGCGACAGTGGCAGGGCCCTACGACCCTGCCACCGCATGCGGTTCAGTGGGACTAGCCGGCGAGGAGTTCTGGTGGAACGTCGCTCGACAGCACCGATCCGTGCCATCGGGCTTCACGCCAGATGTCGTCCACTTTCTTCCACACGATGGTGGTCATGCAGTCGAATGAAGCGACGAGATCCCCGACGGTCAACGACTGCCGGAACTCGAGGACCGAATACCCCATCGTGTCGGCTTTCACGGCGTCGTAGGCGAGAATCTCGCTGTCGGTACCCGCCTGCATTGCATCCAACTGACCGAACAGACCGTGGAACCATGCTTCCCACTCTTCACGGGAGCGGACGGCGACGTTGGTTCCGTCGGGTGCGATGTCCACGATTCCGTAGTCGTCATCGCACAGCTCGGCCAGCGTGTCGAAGTCGTGATCTCTCACCGAGCGGAGCAGCGTGATCGTTTCGGCGAAGAACTCCAAGCTGGACATCGGCCGAAACCCCGGGCGAGCCGTCTGCGTTCATGATCACCAGAGCCCACTCGGCCCACGTCTGGATCGTCCAGTCGAGGGTCTGTTCACCGCTGCCACTCACCGACGCCACCCAGAAACCCTCGGTCCCCGGAGCGGCAGGATCGGTGGTGCCCTCGTTCCTGGTGTACACCACATCCTCGACGTCGTTCTTGAAGAAGTCCCAGTCGGTGATCTCATCGTGGGCGACGCCGTCGAGGTACCCGGCAACCGTATCGACGGGAGCGATACCCATGAAGAGTGTCTCGGACCCCGTCGCAACACCCTCCACCCGGAGATCATCGGACGACGAGACGAGCCAATGTGTCGGCAGCTCAAGGTCGTCGGTGACCACTGCACGCGACGACGTATCGATCGGCAACGGATCGGTCAAGTTGTACTCGCCAAAAAGGGAAGAGGAGAACAACGCCCCGACACCGTTCAGTACGAGGAACAGCCCTGCCAACACCAGCCCAACTCCGATGATCACCTTGGTTCCACGCGTCACCGGAACCACCTCTTTCGGTTCGTGAGCACCCGGGAAGTCGGATGTCTCTACCCTCTTCATGCCACGTCCGCGTCGCCGCGACCAGAGCCGAAGAACAGATCCTGTCCGAAATCCCTGCCTGGGCCGCCAGGCTGCGCCCAGGCTTCGACTTGCGGTCACCTAGGCGCTCGACATCGTGTACTGAATCCGCCAAGGGCGCTGGTGATCGGGAGCTGATCTAGTTATGCGCACATTGGGAATCGCCGGGTGACCTGGGGAAACCCGCGAAATCGCAGGTCAGCAGCGTGTGGCGATGCCCGGTGTTCCCCGCTGCTCCCCACTGTTTACGTCTGTTCCGTGAGTTTTCTGTGAGCTTTTCTGACGCCCGTTTCAGAACCCAATCGGTGCAGGCAAGCCTTCGCGGCCCTCCTCAGGTTGCTGTGTAACCACCGTCCACGACCAGGTTTTCGCCATTGATCATGCCGGCAGCGCCACTCACCAGATAGAGCGCAGCCATTGCGATCTCTTCAGGCTGAGCGAAGCGGCGGGTCGGGATCAGCTTCTTGAAATTCTCGCCTCGTTCACCGGCCCACGTGCCTTCGGCACCCATCGCGCTCTCGACGACCGTTGGCGAGATGGCGTTGACGTTGATACCGAGGGGGCCCCACTCCATGGCGAGCACGTTGGTCATGCCGAGGATGGCGGCTTTGCTGGCGCAGTATGCGAGGTGGCCGTCGAGAGCGACCAGTGCCGCTTGGGAGGCCATGTTGACGATGCGGCCGCTGCCCTGGGCGATCATTTGCTTGCCCACTTCGCGGGCGTAGAGGAACGAACCGCGCAGGTTCACCGCCATCGTGGTGTCCCAAAGCTCAACCGAGGTTTCCTCGGCCTTGGCGAGCGGCCCGATACCGGCGTTGTTCAGCAGAATGTCGATACGCCCCAGTTGTTCAACCGCTTGCGCAACGACACCCTTCACGGAGGCCTCATCGGCAACGTCACCGACCAAGCCGAGATGCTGCGATCCGAGCGAGCGTGCTGCTTCGTGCACCTGTTCGGTGCGGTCGACCAGAATCAGCGTGGCGCCGCGTTCGGCGAACAACTCGGCCATGCACGTGGCGATACCACCAGCCCCGCCGGTGATGAGGGCCACCTGTCCAGTGAGATCGAATGCTGTGTCGAATGAGAAGTCCATGACCGACTTTCGTGTTCAGTGCGCCTGAGAGACGCTGTTGGGTGCGAGCCCGCTTGCACGGGCGTAGATGGAGACAACCTCTTGGATCCAGTGTCGAATCAGAGAGAGTGGATCGTTGTTCAAGGTCCCGGCACGAAACGCAGCGTACTGAAGTGGCATGAACTGGCTCAGGAGTGTCATCGGAGCCGGCCGCTCGGAGAGGTTCTTCAGCAGCACCTGCACGCTGGCTTCGATCTCGGGGTCAGCCCAGTAATAACGTGAGCGATCGCTGAAGCTGTACTTGCGAGCGAAGGCCCGCTCCGCATCCGATCCGGCGTAGTACTTGGCCCAGTTCTGCGGATTCTCGAGCATTCGCTCATCCAGCACCTGGCGGAGATTGGACAGGGGCATGTCAGTGATCCACTCCTGCTCGATATAGCTCAACGCAAAGAGCGCCTCGCGGGCCGCATAGGTCAAGCCGGGTCCGACTTTGAGGATCGCGAAATGGTCATTGACCAGATTGCGTAACGCGATCTCGGTCTGGTAGTCGGTCGAGTGGGCTTCGTAGACAATGTTGTCAAAGCCCAAAATGGCCGTACTCAGCTCCTGTGCCTTGGCAGGTTGATATCCGATCACGGCGGCGTGGTCAAACTCGACACCGGGCTGCACGACCACTCCGATCACCCGTTCCCAGGCTGCATCCAGACCGCATTCGGTGAACTTGGTGCGGTGGGTCTCGATGGTTTGCTTCAGATCCTCGATCCGCGTGGTGGCGAGTTCGTCAAGGTCTTCTTGCGCCCCGCCGGGCACCGGCACTTCGGTTCCGATGATGTAGACCGGCGGCGCCGACGGATCGGGAATTGCCGCTTCGGCTGCGGCGCACAACTCTGTGGCACGCTCGGCGATGGTCTCGTCCGGGAGCGGTTCGACATCATCAGCACACGCCATGCTGGCGTCCAGGTGGATCTTGGAGAAGCCGGCACGAACATAGTCTGCGACCATGGTTTTTGCTGCCGCCATCGCCTCGGCCGCCGGTTTCGAGGTCCAGGGGTTCGGGCCCAGGTGATCACCCCCGAGAACGAGCTGTTGCTCGGGGAAGTCCACCCCTGCCGCGATCTCCAGCACGTAGTCGCGAAAGTCGCTCGGCGTCATGCCGGTGTAGCCGCCCTCTTGGTTGACCTGGTTGCAGGTGGCCTCGATCAACAGCGGCGAGCCATCACACTTGGCTTGGTGCAGAGAGGCTTCGAGTACCAGGCGGTGAGCCGAGCACACCGAGTAGATGCCCTGCTTGCCGTCGGCCCGGTTTTCTTCAACGATGTCTTTCAGAATTCTGGCGTTCATACGTGTCGCTCCGCTGAGTCGATGAATCGGTCGAGTTCGCTCAGGGTGGTGTTGCCTTCCATCGGGCCGCGTTTGGTCACGGCCATGGCACCCGCAGCGTTTGCCAGCGTCAGCGCCCGCTCGATTTCGATGCCCTGGGCCAAGCAGGAGATCAGCGTGCCGCCAAAACAGTCGCCGGCTCCGGTCGGGTCCACCTCAGTGACCTTGAACGAGGGCACGTGCAGTGACCGCGTACGGTCGTAGTAGACGGCTGCCCTCGGCGGCATTCTTGACGACGATCATCTCCAGTCGATGGCTGTTGAAGAGCGAAGCGACCGCCTCATGTTCAGCTGCGTCGCCGCAGAAATACTGCAGATCTACCTCGCTGGGCAGGAGTATGTCGCACTCCTGCAAGACGTGGAGAATGGCTTCCCGGATCTCGGGCGAAGTCAGAATCTCCGGTCGGATATTCGGGTCAAAGGACACCTTGCCGTCGCTCTGCTTGACCAGCTCGAGCGCTCGCTTCACCGCGGCAATGGAGCCGACGCTGCCGAGCGACGAGCCCATGACGTGGAAATAGCGGCAGCCACCAGCGAGGGCCGGATCGACTGAGTCGGCATCGATCAGCGCAGCGGCACTGTTGCCGATGTTGAAGATGAACTCACGACCACCGTCTTCCTGATAGGTCACAAATGCGGTACCCGTGGGAAGCTTGTCAGTGCGCGTGATCCCACGCACGTCCACCCCGTCGTCGCGCAGGCGGTTGACGATCAGGTCACCAAAGCCATCCTGACCGGTGCAGCCGATAAAGGCCACCGAAGCGCCTGTCTTTGCCGCCTGGTCGGCAAAGATTGCGGGCGCGCCGCTCGGATATGGTCCCAAGAAGACGCCTGGCTCGGTAAAGGTCTGGCCGATGTTCTCGGCCATGAATTCGGCGAGCAATTCTCCCATACTCAGAATGTCGGTCATGGCTGAACTCGTCTGTTGGTCGCCGTCAACGTTCAACGCTCTGACGAGGATGTTGCGTTGGCCACCGCGCTCGCTCCACGCGTGACCTTTGTCGGCGATGACCTGCCGGAGTTGGTTCAAGCGATCGACGCCCACGGAACGGAGCACCTGGGCACGCTCCTCGGGATCGAGGTGGATGGTCTCGCCCCAGATGGTTCGGCCGACGAGCACGCCTGATGCACCGGCGGAACACGCGACCGCAGTCTGCTCGAGGAAGACTTCGGACGTCACGCCGGCTCCGAGCAGGACCCAGGGTGTTGCGCATGCGGCGTCGAGTCGTTCGCATGCGGCTTCCCAACGCGGGCGATTGTCGGTGTCGCCACCTGGGAATTCCATCTTCATGATGGCGGCGCCGGTTCGACTGAGGCGCTCTGCCGTGCCGACGACGGCGTTCTCAAAGGCCGGCGTGCCCTTGTCGAGTGTCCGGTCCGGGTGAGGCGAGTACACCAACGGCTCGAGGAACAACGGCAACCCTGCGGCCTGGCATTCGCCTGCGACCGTCCGGATGAACTCTTCTTTCTCTGCGGCGTTGGCTGCGTCTGGGTGGTAGTACACGAGCAGCTTCGTCGCCGTGGCACCCATGCGAAGGGCTTCGGAAGCGTCGAAGTCCTCAACCAGCGACGGCATCCGTTCCCAGCCCTCGCCCACGTACCCAGTGTTCTCCAACGCAACGATCAACGGGAGTGTGGCTGGCACGTTGGGTGAACTGAGGCACGGCTCGAACCCATAGATCGGGTCGGTCAAGTAGCCCGTTGTGGCCCCGGCCAGATGCTGAGCGAAGTCGACCTTGAGGGTGGAGAGGAGCGCTGCTGCTTGCTCGCCGTTGAGGCTGGCGTCGAACTGTTTGAGCACGTTTTGGCGATGGTCGGCAGCGAGCAGAACGAACACGTCCTGATCGTCGAGACTGCATGCTCGAAGGCGCCGCACGATCTCGGGCCTTTCGAGCGGGGATGTCAACCTGTACACCACGCGCCAGATCGAGGTGGAGGATCCGGCAGCGTGGCTTCAGTCACCGACGCGTTCTCCATCCGGCGCGAACAGATGCGCTGGGCCACGGAATGAAACGTGGACACGATCGCCACGCTGGATCGTGGTCTCTCCCTCGGCTCGCACTTCGATGTTGAGCGGCTCACGCTGATGCGTGATGGTCACGTGTATGAACGACTCGGAGCCAAGTTCTTCCACGACCGACACCTCTCCAGGGGTGCCTTCGGTGCCGATCTGGAGATGCTCGGGCCTCGCTCCGACCGTGTACTTGCCTGGTCCCGATGACTCCAGTGCGGCCCTGACTTCGGGCGATAGGGGAACGTCGATGTCGCCGAGTTTGAGACCGCTGTTGCCGCTGAAGTCGACGTCGACCAGGTTCATGGCCGGGGACCCGATGAAACCAGCGACAAACCGATTCTTCGGGCGGCTGTAGAGGACTGCGGGGGTGTCCACCTGTTGCAGCACGCCGAAGTTGAGAACAGCGACTCGATGTCCCATGGTCAGGGCCTCGACTTGGTCGTGGGTGACATAGACGGTCGTGACCCCGAGGCGGGCCTGCAGGTCGGCGAGCTCGGTGCGAGTCTGGACGCGCAACTTCGCATCGAGGTTCGACAGCGGCTCGTCCATCAGGAACACCTGTGGCGACCGGACGATGGCCCGACCCATCGCAACTCGCTGACGCTGACCGCCACTGAGATTCTTGGGTTTGCGGTCGAGGTAGGGCTCGAGATCGAGAATCCTGGCCGCTTCGCGTACTTGCCTGGTGCGCTCGGCTTTCGGGATCCCCTGCTGCTTGAGCGCGAAGCCCATGTTTTCTGCGACGGTCATGCTCGGGTAGAGCGCGTAGTTCTGGAACACCATGGCGATGTCACGGTCTTGGGGCGGACTGAGCGTGACGTCCTTGCCGTTGATGTAGACAGCGCCCCTGTCGATCCACTCAAGGCCAGCCAGCATCCGGAGAGCTGTCGACTTGCCCGAGCCGGACGGGCCCACGAGGACCAGGAGTTCACCGTCTCCAATGTCAAGATTGAGCCTGTCCACCGCGGGCTCGTCGGTGCCCGGGTAGATACGGCATGCCTCTTCGAACTTCACTTCAGCCACGGTCGGCCTCCTCTTGGTCGATCTCTCGCGTTGTTTGCTGATCCACGCCGCTGACTAGGGCTGGACCGCGATTGCCTACTTCACGGTGAGCGCTCATTTGATGGCTCCCATGGCCAGCCCACGAATCATTCTCTTCTGGGCAACCCAACCAGCCAGTACCACGGGGAGCACGACCAACGTTGACGCCGCGGAAAGTCTGGCGATGAATTGCTCTCTCTGCGACTCGAATCCTCTCACCCAGACCGACGCCGTTTGCGCATCGGAGGTATTGAGCTGGAGCGAGAGGAAGAACTCGTTCCACGCAAAGATGAAGCAGAGCAGCGCGGTCGCTGCCAAGCCCGGCGCGACGATCGGCATCACGACCGAGGTCAGCTGGCTCCGCAAGCTGGCACCGTCGATCCGTGCTGCTTCGATCAGTTCCGACGGCACTTCCTGGAAGAACGAGCGCAACATCCACACCGCGAGCGGAAGGTTCAGCGCCGTGTACATGATGATCAGCGACCATCTGGTGTTCAGCAAGTTGAGATCTCTGGCAATGATGTACACGGGCAAGATGCCGGCGACCACCGGTAGGAACTTGGTGGAGATGAAGAAGAAGAGGACGTCCCGCCATTTGGCAACTGGCCGGACGGACAAAGCAAATGCAGCCGGCACCGCAAGGATCATCACGATCGCTGTCGACACGAGAACGATGATGAACGAGTTGGTATACACCTCACCAAAACTCGCCCGGCCTGGAATGTTGGCCGTCACCAAGCGGAACTGGTCAAACGTCGGCTTGAAGAAGAAGACCGGCGTACCGTTCGCTTCATCCTCGGTCTTGAACCCATTCGCCACCATCCAGAGCACGGGGAAGAAGAACAGAAACCCGAGCAAGTAGGTGAAGGCGCTGAGTAGCGCCCCGGTAAAACGGTTCTTCCCGAAATCGGCGACATTAGTGGATTTGCTCATGCTGCGTCTTCTCCTTCCAAGAGGCCAGAGAGAACTCGAAGTCCAAACGTGGCGAAGATGATCGTCACGATCACGACGATGATGCTGTAGGCCGACGCCTCACCGAATCGCCAACCTCCGCCGATCGACGTCCGGTACACAAAGAACGGGAGGTTTGCTGTCGAGGCCACGCCACCCGCCAAAACGACGATGTGGTCGAACACCTGAATCAGGTAAATCGCTCCGAGCAGACCACAGAGTTCGATGTAGTTGCGAAGATGGGGAAGGGTGATCTGTCTGAAGATCCCCCACTTCGTTGCACCGTCGACGCGAGCGGCCTCGAGAACAGAATCCGACTGGCTTTGGAGGCCTGCCAGCAAGATGAGCATCATGAACGGCGTCCATTGCCAGACCAGCACGCCGATCACCGCCCATAGAGGCTGCCTCGACACGAACTCGTACGGCTCGAGACCCAGCTGGCCGGTGAACCAGTTGATCATTCCGAAGGACGCATCGAACATCTGCGTCTTCCACACGAGACTCGCCACGACCGGCATCACGAGAAACGGTGTCAGCACAAGCGTGCGGACGAAGCCGACACCACGGAACTTTCGGTCGAGCAGCATTGCCATGCCCAGCCCGAACAACACCGAAAGAACCACGGACCAGAACGTCATCTTCGCTGTCACCCACGCGGCCTCACGGAAGAATCGATCGCCGAAGGCGAAGGTGTAGTTCTCGACACCTTCGAAGGTGCGTGGTCGGGGCGGGTTGACCGTCCATTCCGTCAGGCTGTAAAAGATCGAGAGGACGAACGGAATCTGCGTGACGAGGATAAGGAAGATGAGCGCAGGGAGCAGAGGAATGCGGCGACTCCACGCTTCACGCTTCTGAAGCTTCTTTGCCGCCTCGCTCCGAATATTCGACGGAGCCTCGGCTGAGGTTTGATCGGTTACTTGCATGAGTTCCCCTTTCGCAAACGCCTGACAAGTCGTGATAGTAGTTTTCTATCAGAGCGCCCTCGTCAATCGTCTGACACGGGGAGGCCCGTACGTCAGCCGCTTCCAGGGGTGTGCCGTGGACCGAGTGCGACCCTGCTCGGGCCACGAAGACCCTCCGTGCCGGTCGGCTGCACCGAAGTACAGCCGACCGGCACGACCTCAGCTCGACGTCAGCTGCTGAAGCGTGATGCAAACTCGTGGCAGGCAGCGATTGCGTCGTCGAGTCCATTGAGGTTTCCAGAACCGATGACCTCACCGAACCGCTCGGTGCAGAAGTTGCCGACCTCTTGGAACTCGGGCACGCCAACGAACTGGACGCCCGGGATACCAGGCCGAGGGGTGGTGCCCGGCATGTCGATCGGCGCCTCGGCCATGGCCTGCAGCGTCGGGTCAGCAAACGGTGCAACCGCGGGTACGCCTCGATGGCGTAGGTCGACTCGCGGGTACCCGGCGGGATGTTGGCCCAGCCACCGTCGATCAGTTCGCCAGCTGCGGCGATGTACTCCGCGCTGGTCGCCCAGCTGATGTAGTCCCAGGCGGCATCCTTCTGCTCGCTGGTCTCGGCAATGGCGAGGCTCCAGGCCCACAGCCAACCGGAGTTGTCAGTGACCTTCACCGGAGCGGGCACGTAGCCGATCAGGCCAGCAACATCGCTGTCGGTCGCTTCGAGGCCGGATGCTGCCGACGTGGCGTCGTACCACATGGCAACCTGGCCTTCCTTCATGAGCGTCTGACACTCGGGGAAGCTCACGGTCAACGGATCCGGCACGCCGGCTTCCTGGGTCAGGGAGATGTAGAACTCGAGCGCCTCACGGAACTCGGGCTGATCAACCTGCGACTCGCCGATCGAGCCATCGTCATTCGCGGCCCACCAGGTTCCACCGAAGGTGTTGAGAACCGTGGTGAACGCTGCGCCCTGGTTACCCCAGCCCGGCACGCCACGGAGGCAGATGCCGTTCATGACGCCAGAGTCTTCGATCTGGCGGGCGAATGCGTCAACCTCATCCCAGGTCGGACGCTCGGGCATGGTCAGGCCCTGGTCCTCGAAGACGTCCATGCGGTAGTTGAGGAATGACGACTCTGCGTAGAACGGAGCGGCGTAGAGCTCTCCATCAAAGGTGAGGCCTTCCAGGATTGGCTCGAAAACGTCAGCCTGATTCCAGCCTGCGTCGTTCGCAGCCTGCTCGGTGATCGGTGCAAGCCAGCCGGCCTCGCCGAACTGAGGAGCCTCGTACAGGCCGATCATGACCACGTCGAACTGGGTGCCCTCGGTGGCAACGTCACGGGTGGTGATCTCGCGAAGCTCGTTCTCCGGAAGGATGGTGTAGTTGACCGTTACGCCCGAATCGGCGGTGTACAGCTCAGGAGTCAGCGCAACGATGTCCTCCATCTGGGGATTCTGAACAATCGCCACGTTCAGTTCGCCACCTTCAACCATGGTGCCGTCGTCGCCGCCGTCGTCGGTGGCGGAACCACCGTCGTCGCCGCCCGCTGTGGTGGCAGAACCGACGTCGTCGCTACCGCTACCGCACGCAGCAGCAACCATCGCCAACGCGGCGAGGAGGCTAAGGAGGCGGAGTCGATGCGCTCTGCCCTCGTTGGTGTGTTCGGATCATTTGATCTCCCCTGTAGACATGAACGAACGGAGACGAGGTGCCTTCCGTCACCGAATGTTCTAGTTGTGTTTATGTTGGGATGCAAGTTTTTACGTTGGTTTGTAATGCTTCTGAAGGAATCGACCCTTTCTTTATGTTGGTATAGGGTGTCGGCTGTGACTTCTGAGCAACGGACGACGCCCTCGATCAAGGGTGCCTACGATCGATCCTTACTGCGACGCAGCATCGTCCACATCGGTGTAGGCGGCTTTCATCGGGCCCATTTGGCCACCTATGTCGACGAACTGTGCCGGGCCGGGAACACCGAATGGGCGATCGTCGGTGCCGGTGTCATGACGGCCGACAGCAGGATCGCCGACGCTCTCGGCGCTCAGGATCATCTCTACACATTGGTGTCGCGCGGCGCAGAGCAGACCGAGGTGAAGACAATCGGCAGCATTGTCGACTACGTGCTCGCTGCTCACGATGCCACCGCGCTGATCGACCTCATCGCCACCGACGACGTACAGATTGTGTCGCTGACCATCACCGAGGGGGGCTACCCGATCGACGACGAATCGGGTACGTTTCGCGCCGATCTCTGCCCGCCGGGCTCGGTGTTCGAGATACTCGCCCGCGGGCTCGATGCTCGGCGACGAGGATCGGGGCGTCCGCTCACGATTTTGAGCTGCGACAACATCATGACGAACGGTGCGGTCGCACGGGAGGCCACCATCGGTGCAGCTCGCAACCTGGACGATGCTCTCCCAGCTTGGGTCGCCGATCACGTCAGCTTTCCGAACAGCATGGTCGACCGGATCACGCCGATGACCACGCCGAGCGATATCGAATGGCTTGAGAACACGATGGGGATCATCGACCGATGGCCTGTCGTTGCCGAACCGTTCCGTCAGTGGGTAGTCGAGGACAACTTTGCGGGCGACCGTCTCCCACTCGAGAAACTCGACGTCATCGTCACCGACAACATCGAACCGTATGAACTGACCAAGCTCCGCCTGCTCAACGCCGGGCACTCGTGCCTCGCCTACCTGGCCGCACTCGATGGATTCGCCGCGGTCGATGCCGCCATGGCCGATCCGGTGCTCCGTCGATTCGTCCACACCCTGCTGGACGTCGAGGCCAAGCCGACCTTGCCCCACGCTGCTGGAATCGTGCTCGACGACTACATCGACGCACTGATCGAACGCTTCTCGAATCCAGCGGTCGGCGACCAGATCGAGCGCCTGTGCATGGACGGTTCGGCAAAGTTCCCGAAGTTCCTGCTGCCAACCATTCGGTATCAACTCGACAACGAGGGACCGATCGAACTCGCCACACTTGCGCTGGCCGGATGGTGCCAATACCTGGCCGACCCGAACCGCACGCTCGCATTCGACGTGCGCCTCGACGAAGCGGTCGAACACGCCCGCAATTCGAACGACACGCCCGCCAGCTTCCTCGATTTCGAGGCGGTCTTCCCCCCCGAGCTTTCGGGGTCTCAGCGATTCCGTGACACCTTTGCCACCGCCCTCTCGTCGCTTCGAAGCGACGGGGTACAACCAACAGTCCTTCACGCCGTCGAAAGAACCGAGGCCGAAGATGACCGACAACGCTGACACAGCGACAACCGAAACTGCGACATCGGGCGATACGGCCCGGAATCCGCCGATCTCACCGCAGCTCTTCCAATCGGAGCGCCAGCGCGAGATTGCCCGCTTAGCCGTCCAATTCGGCCGCGTCGAGGTTGCCGACATGGCGCACCGATTCGGCGTGACCACCGAAACGATTCGCCGGGACCTCTCCGAATTGCAGGAGCATCGTGTCGTGCGACGCGTGCACGGCGGGGCGACACCCTGGGAAACCAGTGGGTTCGAACCGCTCGTGTCGGTCCGCACCGATCAGCATGATGCCGAAAAGCGGCGACTGGCCGCTGTCGCCGTCCATGAACTCCCCGGGTCCGGTTCCGTCATCATCGACTCGGGAAGCACGCTCAGTTCGTTCGCCGGTGCGATCCCGCCGGCGACGTCTCTCCGAATCGTGACCAACTCTCTGATGATCGCGCAGAATCTCGCCGAACGCACGAACGCCGACGTCATCGTGGTCGGCGGCAAGGTCCGCAAGAACACGATGGCGATGGTCGATTTTGCTGCGATCGCAGCGATCGAACCGCTGCGCGTCGACACCCTTTTCATCAGCTGCGACGGGCTGACTCCCGAGATCGGCCTGACCACCCCGTACCGCCAAGAGGCTGCGCTCAAGGCGGGCGATGATTGCGTCGGCCCGTCGCGTCGTCGCTCTGGTGGACCATTCGAAGTTCGGACATGAGCAGTTCACTCGCTTCGCCACATGGTCCGACATCGACGTTCTCATCACCAACGTCGAGGCGGACGCATCAGCCGTCGCGGCCATCGAAGCAGCCGGTACGACGGTCATCTTGACGTGACCGCGATCGACGGCCTGACCCCCGGCGAGCATCTCGAGCGCGTGGCGATCGAGGTCAGTCAAATCGCGGCAGCGCTGGTGCGTGGCGAGGTTGGGCGAGACGCTGCGGCTCGTACGAAGTCGTCGCCGACCGATGTCGTCACCGAGACCGACTTGCGATCCGAGGCACTCATCCGTCGCGAACTGATGGCCCGATGTCCGGGCTCGACGATCGTCGGCGAGGAGCTCCCCGACGACGTCGGAACGAACACGATCGGCTGGATCGTCGATCCGATCGATGGCACCGTCAACTTTCTCTACGACCTGCCCGTCGTGTCGGTCAGCATCGCCGCGACGATCGACGGCGTTACGGTGGCCGGTGCGGTGACCGACGTCCTCCGGACGGAGACGTTCTCGGCGAGTCTTGGAGGTGGTGCTCGAAGAGACGGCGAGGCCATCTCGATTCGCACCGCCACCGATCTGGCGTCGGCGCTCGTCGGCACCGGCTTCGCGTACGACGCAGAACGTCGACGTCGGCAGGCCCGCATCATGACCGAGCTCCTTCCTGCATCACGCGACATCCGCTGCATGGGGTCTGCCGCGCTGAACCTGTGCTGGGTCGGATGTGGTCGGCTGGATGCCTATTTCGAGCAGGGCACAAAGCCGTTCGACTACGCGGCAGGGGCCCTTATTGCAGTCCGAGGGTGGGGCGGTTGTGGAACTCCCCGCCCAGAACGAAATCGATCTCGTCATGGCCGCGCCGGTGTCCATCTTCGGGTCGCTGCGCGCGATCGTCAATTCAGCCTGACGTCGACGCCATGGCCAGTCGGAGCGACCACGCCGGCCCGGTCGATCTCCGAGCGACCCATCGATCGGTCAGGCCCTTCGGATCAGGATCGGTGCCCTCGGCGAGGCGACTTGCGGCCGCAACGCTCTCCCAGTCATCGATTCGATCGTGCTCGGCAACGAGCACGTCGCTGACGGCGGCGACGTAGCGATCATGAAGGGTATGCAACTGTCCGTGTTCGGCGTCCCGAAGGTGGTGAAGTGCGCCGGCGCCGGCCGGACGGAGCAACAGCGCGGTCCTCACGATGTCGGTGATCGGATGCCCGATCGAGGCATCGAACCAGTCGATCACGACTGGTCCGTCGGCCGACATCAGCACGTTGCCGGGGTGCAGGTCACCGTGCAACAGCGCGGCGCCCGAGGGCAACGCCAACACCATGTCGCACGCTTCGGTGCGGTCAGCCGTCGACAGACTCTCGACGCGACAGATCTTGTCGCGCATACGACTGGACGACGATGGCAACCCTGCGGGCACCCCCGCACGATGAATGGCGCGCTGCAACTGCACGAACTCGTTGACCAACTCGTCGAGACGAGAGGGAGACGCCAACATCTGCTCCCACATCGATGGACCGCTGATCCGTTCGAGCACGATGGCGGTTCGCCCGTCGATGGTGGTGACGTCGTGAACTTCTGGAACGCGTACACCGAGGAATCGGATAGCGCTGGTGAACGCCGCCTCGGCCTCGGCCCAGTGCGAAGCCACATCTGCATTCAGGACTTTGGCGGCGCGTTTCGACCCGACTGCGTAGACCTTCGAGGTTCTCCCGACGGCGATCAGCTCACCCAACATGCACAGGCGACCTTAGCGCTTGGCCGCCTCGTCCGACGTAGCCATCCCGGGGCTGAGGCCTTCCGCCGCCACTCGGCGTGGTCAACCGCCATTCGGCTCCCGGAGACAGAAGGGTGAGATGTAGTCACCCGTCCAACGCCCCAGAATTCTTCGCGGCATCTAATGCCCTGGAGCGGTAAACCCGCCGACGACGCAAACATGGATAGTGATACCCGATTAATCAGGCCCACACACGCTTGCAGCTGCTGCACGTACCGCCGCGCCGCTGCCACGCGTTGTTCCTCGATGTCCGGGCCTTGTCCGTCCTCGCTTGCCGGAGAAGCCGTTGCTGCTGATGAAAAGGGTGTCGAAACAGGACCGACCAATTCGGCTCAGCTCATCCAGTTGCCGCCATCCACGTTGAGGGTCTGCGCTGTGATATATCGGGCATCGTCTGAGGCAAGGAACACGCACGGATCGGCCACATCTTCCGGATCGCCCATCCGCCCCAAAGGCACCGCCTCGCCAACCTCACGCTTTTTCCGGCCCAGCTGCTTGTTCTCATATTCGGCGAACTGAGCGTCCACCAGGTCCCACATCGGTGTGTCGATCACACCGGGCGCAATGGCATTTACCCGGATATTGTCCTTTGCCAGTTCCAGCGCCAGCGACTGGGTAATGGAAATGACGGCCGCCTTGGTCGAGCAATACACGAGTACGTTCGCTTCGCCCCGGCGTCCGGCTTGAGAAGAGAGGTTGATGATAGCGCCGCCGCCACGTTGCTTCATCAGCGGCACCACAGCCTGACTTGCGAAGATCGTACCGCCGACATTCACATCATACTGGCGACGATAATCCTCATAGGTGACCCGGTCGATGGAGGCCATGTTGAAAACACCGGCGTTGTTCACGAGGACATCAAGACCACCCCAGCGGGCCTCTACCGACGCCACACCGGCGCGGATCGACTCCGGATCGGTGACATCCATCGAAACGGCCAGAGCATTCGGACCGAGACCTCGGGCGGTCTCCGCCGCATCTTCTTCTCGCAGATCGGCCACTGCGACCTTTGCGCCCTCCCGTGCATAGGCCTCGCAGATCGCCCGGCCGATTCCGCGCCCACCGCCGGTCACAAGAGCAATCCGTCCCTCCAGGCGAGTCATTCTTTCCTCCGTTTTTCCTTTTCGCGGCAAGATCCCCTAGCAGAAGAGCACACATTGCCGACATTATGAAACTGACTGAACAGCAACGCTGTGAGGTCCCATCCACGACGACATGGGTCCGAAGTGTTGGAGAGCAACACTTCCGACACACCTCGAAGACTACAAAGGCCCGTAACCACTGGGTCACGGGCCTTCGGGATTTGGTGGCGGGGGTAGGATTTGAACCTACGACCTTCGGGTTATGAGCCCGACGAGCTACCTGACTGCTCCACCCCGCGTCGAGTGGACCGATAACCATAACTCCCCAGAGCGCTTCCACCAACCCGTGTGACGTTGGCCATGGTTCATGTTGTTAGGTACGAAGAACAGGACTTCTCAGTTCGTCCTGCCTGGCGACAGACCGTGGCCTTCGAGTATCTGTTGTTCGAGGGACAGAAGGTCGTCGCTTGCTTGCACACCCACCTCGGCCAGCACGTTGCGGAGCCGGCGACACGCCCGCAAAGCTTCGACCCGTCGGCCGCTCCCGGCGAGGGCGTCGATCAGCAGATACCAGAGATGCTCGCGGTAGGGGTGTTCCTCGATCGATAGCTCCAGTTCGCCCACCACCAGTTCATGGTTCCCGAGGGCGAGATCGGCCTCGATACTCAGCTCCATCGTGGCCAGGCGCAGCTGGTCGAGTCGGTACGCCTCCAGCCGGAACGGTTCGTCGTCAGCCAGATCGCCGAAAGGACGGCCTCGCCAGAGCTGTAGTGCCTCTTTGCAGATACGCAAGCACTCGTTCGGGTCGTCCTTGGCGACGATCGCCCGGGCGAGGAGTGTCTCGAAGCGCACCGCGTCGATGTTCTGCGCTCCGATGTTCAGCTGATAGGCATGGTCGATCCGTAGGACCGCGTCGGCGCCCAGTATGTGACGAAGATCCGAGATGTAGGACTGCAACGTGTTGTCCGCTGAGTCGGGGGGATGGTCACCCCACAGGGCCTGGTGGAGATGGTCGACCGCCACCGCATGGCCGGCTCCGATGGTGAGGGCGCCGAGTACCGCCCGGGCCTGTGGGCCACCCACCGAAACTGCCCCGTTGGGTGTCATCACGTCGACCGGTCCAAGGACTCGAATCGTCCATTCTTTCGCCATGACAGCGTTCCTTTCTGCTTTCAGGGTCCTCCTTGGTCTTTTCCATGTACAGGTCCAGAAGTCACTATGTCGACGTCCAGCCGGGGTGCTACGGACACCAACCGCACGGGAGGACAATCTGATCGAAAGAGAAGATTTGAAAACAACCGAAAGGAGTTGAAATGAAGCTGTACGACCGTCCCAAGATTGACAAGAAACTCGATCGGCTTCCCGAGTTGCCAGAGGATGTAGTGGTTCCTGATGACATCAGCGGACTTCAGCCCCCGACGACGCTGAAACCGGTAGGAGGAGCGATTCGGTGGATGCGGTGGCTCGCCGTCATCCTGGTGCTCGGTGCCGTAGGGGTACTGGCAGCAGTGCTCTTCAGCGGCAGCGACAACGCCATCGAAATCGCTGACGTCTATGGCTCCGACCGGCACCTAGCAGCACTGGAAGATCTGGGCGCTGACCGGATCGCCGTGAACTACATGGCGCTCTACGGGACCGACAACCCCGTCTTCGTCGGAGAAGTTGCGGTTGTGGAAAGCCCCCGGCTCATGGACCTGTTCGGGACCGACAACCCCGTCTTCGTCCATGAAGCAGTGGACACAGTCACCTTCATGGACCTGTACGGGACCGACAACCCCGTCTTCGTCCCTGGAGTAGTGGACACCATCTCCCACATGGAGCTGTACGGGACCGACAACCCCGTCTTCGTAGCCGTCCGAGAAGCAACGATCGCACCGAGCTTCGGCGTTGAATACACCGATGTGTACGGGACCGACAACCCCGCATTCGGCGCAGCCGGAATCGCACCGAGCTTCGGGAGCGAGTTCACCGATGTGTACGGGACCGACAACCTCGTCTTCGTCCAGGAAGCTGAACATCCCTATGCCGACTTCTTCGGCTGACCAGGGGATACCCACCAAACCGGAGGTGATGACTCATCCTTGAGCAAATACCAGTGCGGCGCTCCGAGCCCAAGCTCGAGGCGCCGCACCTTCGCGTCTAGCGCCGCCGGCGGCAGCCGATGCGGGACTTCGGTCCCTTACGACTCCGCCCTTTGGGAGCGATCATGGAGTGACCGTCCCCCGTGGACAGTGGAACAGGAGCCCGCTGCCTCATCATGTCCAACTCACTGCAGGACGTCGTGGTGGTGGGGGCGGGCATCGTCGGTGCCGCTATCGCCCACGAGCTGAGCCGCTTCGAGCTGTCGGTGACACTGCTCGACAGAGAGGCCGAAGCCGGGTTCGGGACGAGCAAGGCCAACAGCGGCATCATCCACGGCGGTCACCACACCGACACCGAGACCCTCAAAGGCCGTCTCGAGTGGTGGGGCAACCAGTTGTGGGACCCGCTGTGTGAAGAACTCGGTTTCGGCTTCGCCCGCATCGGCGAACTCACCGTCGCCCTCACCGAACCCGACCTCGCAGCGCTCGATCATCTGGTCGAAAACGCTGAGGAGAAAGACATCAGCGGCGTTCAAACGTGGTCTCGGGAACAGATCTGCGCCGCTGAACCACAGATCACCAGAGGCGTCATCGCCGGCGTGTTCTCACCACACACAGCGGTCGTCAACCCTTACGAGGCAGTGTTCGGGCTGGTCGAAGCGGCCGTGGCCAACGGAGTCAAGTTCCACACCAACAGCCCCGTCACCGATCTCACCCACGACGGCAACACATGGACAATCACCACCCCAACCAGCACAATTGGCTGCCGGTTCGTCATCAACGCCGCCGGCCTAGGAGCCGCTGCGATCGCTCACATGGCCGGGGTCGACGGTTTCGAGATCCGTGGCCGCAAGGGCGAGGAGTACCTGCTCGACAAGCGCCTCCGCCACCTCGTCCGCCATGTCATCTACCCGTGCCCCACCCCGGTGAGCAAGGGCACCCTTGTCATCCCCACCTACGACGGCACGATCATGCTGGGCCCCACCGCCGAACAGGTCGACGATCTCGAAAACACCAAGACCACCAGCTCCGGCGAGTCCAAGGTATTCACTGAAGCTCGGCGGCTCGTGCCTTCCCTCAGCGAGCGAGACATCATCGCCCAGTTCGCCGGAACCAGAGCCACGATCGAAGGCGACGACTTCCTCATCGGCCCCACCCAGGCGCCCGGTTTCATCAACGTTGCCGGTATCCAGTCGCCCGGCCTCACCGCCGCCCCCGCCATCGCCCACTACGTCGCCGACCTTCTCTTCCACGCCGGTCTGGAGATGAATGCGAGATCCCAGCTCAACCGAATCGAACGTCCGGTCCATTTCGCCTCCCTCAGCAACGACGCCCAACGGGCTCTTTGCGACATCGACCAGCGCTACCGGCGGATAGTGTGCCGCTGCGAGTTCGTGACCGAAGGCGAGGTATGCGACGCAATCGAACGGGGCGCCACCACCGTCGATGGACTGAAGTTCCGAACCAGGGCCGGGATGGGCCGGTGCCAGGGCGGGTTCTGCGCCACGAACTGCCTGGAACTCCTGTCGAGCCAACTCCGGATCAAGATGTCCGAGGTCACCAAGCGGGGTCCCGGATCATGGCTGGTCCTCGACCGACCCGACGGCACCACCGTTGACGGCACCGCTGTTGATGCCGGTGCGACACAGGCCAAGGGCGCATCATGATCGACGACCGGCCCCATGTTCTGCACCCGAAGTACGACGTGGTCGTCGCCGGCGGCGGTCCCGCCGGCCTGGGCGCCGCCATGGCTGCCCGCAAGGCCGGAGCCGAACGGGTTCTCGTCGTCGACCGCGAAGCCGAAGCCGGCGGGATCCTGCTGCAATGCATCCACTCCGGGTTCGGCCTCCACCATTTGGGCGAAGAACTGACCGGCCCCGAATACGCCCATCGCATCCTCGAAAGCGCCCTCGACGACGGCGTCGACGTGCTCACCGACGCCTACCTGCTCGACATGGACAACGACCAGAACCTCAAACTGCTTTCAGTCGATCACGGGGTCTCCATTCTCGACACCCGAGCCACCGTGCTGGCAATGGGCGCCCGGGAACGAACCCGGGCCGCCATCCGTATCCCCGGTGGACGCCCCGCTGGCATCTTCACTGCCGGAGCGGCCCAACGGTTGGTCAACCTCAACGGTGTCCTGCCCGGCCGGCGGGTTGTCATTCTCGGATCAGGGGACATCGGGCTGATCATGGCCCGCCGACTTACGCTGGAAGGGGTCGAGGTGGCCGGTGTGTTCGAGCTGATGCCTCATGCCAACGGCCTGAGCCGAAACATCGTGCAATGCCTCCACGACTTCGACATCCCCCTTCACCTGTCCACCACGGTCGTGGAGATCCATGGTCGGGACCGGATCGACAAGGTGACCGTCGCCCCTGTCGACGACCACCTCAAGCCGGTTCTGTCCAAAGCCTGGGATGTTCGGTGCGACACGCTCCTGGTGTCGGTGGGACTCATCCCCGAAAACGAATTGTCCCGCGAACTGCGGTTGCGGCTCGACCCCACTACGTCGGGCCCGATCGTGTCGAGCACGATGGAAACCTCCCGGGACGGTGTGTTCGCTTGCGGCAACGTGGTTCACATCCACGACCTGGTCGATTTTGTCAGCGCCGAAGCAGAACTTGCCGGGGGTCACGCCGGCCGATTCGCCTCGGGGATTCGCCCACCGCACGACAACGTGCGGCTCCAACCGGGCGCCAACGTGGCCTACTGCGTGCCCCACACCGTCACCACCGATCAACCCCACACCGTCTACCTGCGGGTCCGCAAACCGTTGGAGAAGAGCATGCTCCGGCTCCGGGACACCGAAGGTGCTGTGGTCCACGAGCGCCGCCTCCGGTATGTGGTGCCGGCCGAAATGGTCACCTTGAAGCTCCGCCCCGGCGTGCTCGACGGCTTCCAGGGCGACTCCCTCCAGGTGGAGGTGGTCCCCCGATGACCACCGATGAAACTCCCACGCCCGACACAACCACCTATGCCTACCTGTGCATCGGTTGCCCATTGGGCTGCCGGCTCGAAGTCGACGAAGATGACCATGGCGACATCATCGAGATCCGGGGATCGTCGTGCCGGAAAGGCGACCGGTACGCCGCCCAGGAACACACCGACCCCCGCCGCAACGTCACCACCACCGTGGCGATCACCGGAGGACTGTGGCCACGACTCCCGGTGAAGGCCAGCGGTGAGATCCCAAAGGATCAGGTACTAGCGGCGTGCGAAGCGCTGCGGCTGGTGCGGGTGCAGGCACCGGTGAAGCTGGGCGACGTGGTGCTGGACGATCTCCTCGGCACCGGCTGTGCCGTAGTCGCAACTCGAGATATGAAGGCCGAGCTCAGTTGAACCAGAGATAAGCCCTGGGTGGCGCCTCGGAACTCTGTCACACCCCATAATTAGGGTTGAGACATGCCTCCCCTCTCAGCTCCGGCAGTGCTCCGGGAACACGCTGACCAGCTTGATGCCACTGCCCTCGATTCACTCGACGAGTCGGGCGTCATTGAAATCGTCCGCTCCAACGAGCGGGCCATAAGAGTGCTCGAGGGCATCGGATCCACGGCGGCCACAAGGTTGACCCAGTTGGGTGGCCTCAGCGCCGAAGACGTCTTCTCTACCGCCGGGCGGCATTCCACCGCCCAAGCCCGGAGAATCTCGCGGCGAGGTTCGCTGGCTGAACCGATGCCACACGTCGCCGCAGCTTTCATGGGTGGCTCCATCGCTACCGCCAACATCGACGCCGTTGCATCGGCACGGCACCGACTGCGCCACCAACCGCAGTGGTTGTCCGCCTTCGATGATCTTGAACGCTCGATCGCCCGCAAGGCAGCCCGAATGAGCCCGCAAGCCCTTCGGCACCTGGCTGCGAACGCTGACCGACCGCATCTCCGATGACGATGAAACCGAACAGCGGACCGAAGACCAGAAGAACTCGCTTCGCTCATGGACCGACGCAGAGGGCCGCTGGCAGGCTCGCCTCGATCTCGATGCGATCTCCGGGGAGAAGGTCCAGAACGCCATCGATACCGAGGCGCGATCAATCGCCAAGCGGCACTCCGATGCTGGCGAAACGGCACATCACGGCGAACACCTCGCTAGCTCGGCCCTCGTGTCGCTCATCGACTCCGGAAACGGCGCCAAGGGCCGCCCGTCGCTTCATGTCGTGGTCGATCGTGAAACTCTGAACAACGGCGTATGGGACGGCACGGTCAAACACACCGGTGCCGGCACCAACCTGCCGCTGTCACAGGTCCGCCGAATGCTCTGCGATGCCTGGATCACCCACACTGTGCTCGGCCCTTCCGGCCGTGCGCTCGCCGTCGGTCGTTCCCATCGCACCGCCACCGACGCTCAACGCTCTGCCCTCCGGGTGATGTACCCCAGCTGCGCACTGTGCGAGGTCAGGTTCGATCACTGCGAGGTGCACCACATCATCGAATGGGACAACGGGGGCTCAACTGATCTCCAAAATCTCATCCCACTTTGCACGGTTCACCACGAACGAGTTCATCATGGCTGGCGAATCGAACTCCTCGAGAACCGAGCCCTCCGCATGTCCCGGCCAGATGGTCGGCTGTGGAAGACGATTCCACTCCCCTCTGCTGCCCCTGCGTGGGCTCGCTCTGCCCATCGCCACAGAAAGAAGCCACAGCACCGCCATGAACGAAGACTGTCCACAATCGAATAACCAGGTCGGGCCCCATCGGGCCGGTTCCGCCTGCGCCCACACAGAAGCAGAGCCCGTCGTCGGATACCAGCCCATCGACACTCACAATGCCCTGTCGGGACGGGACCTCCGTTACGTGCTCACAAACTACATCCAACAGGGGCACTGCACGGTCCGTGGGCTCGCTCGCCAGCTCGCTGCCGATGGCTACACCGTGTGGGGGCGGGTCTCCAAAGTGATCTCCGATGCCCTTCGCTGGGAAGTTCGCAACGGCCGCGTCGTCAGGATGAAGCGAGGTGTGTATCGCATCGGTCGGATTCCTCGAACTACCCAGCACCGCATTGTCACCAGGGTCCGGAGCCTTTTCTTTGCATCCCACGTTGTCGCTACGAGGCGGAACGCCAACGCCAACAGGACCCACAAATCCAACCGCTCAGCCGACCGCCACTGGCAGAAACGGATGAAATCGAGGCCCGCTCTGGCCGCTCGTACCGCCTGACAGATGTCGCTACGCCATTAGCACCACCTCCTGACTACATATTCAGGCGGGCCAAGAATCCGGCTGGATCTTCGAGGCTCACGTACAGGGTCCGCAGGCGAATCGGATAACCCAAGACCCGAGCCGGTGCTGGAGGGTCGATCGCGAGGGTCACGATCCCGCTGACCGAACCGTTGACCAACCACGTGCCCCTCCAACCGTGGACTCCGATCCCACCCCACTTGTCGGTGTCGGCGAAGGCCCGAACGATCGACACACGGTCGATCTTGGCCCGAAACGCCCAGCCCATCCGCACCCGAACCGTCGTGGGATCGATCACCACCCGTGAGCGGGATGGGCCCATCCCGAAGACCGCGAGCAACGGCTTCCAGAACCCGAATCGAATCGGGAATGTGTCCTCGACCATGGAATGGATCGTTGCACTCGAACACCGGGCTGACGAATCGGGCGAGCTCGCCTCACCGGTGCCCCCTTGTGCCCTGGACCGCGGGCACTCGTTGGACCGAACGCCGTGCGGCTGCTCTACTAGCACCATGAGTGAGAACCTGCGCAACTACACCAAAGCGGTGTACACCATGGACGCCGCTGTCAACCGAGTCGCCCCCGACAAATGGCATGTGGCCACGCCGTGTGAGAAGTGGAACGCCAAAGAGGTCTTGGGTCATTGCATCTGGTCACTGCTGCACGTCGCCGCAAATGCCGGGGCGATCGATGCTCCTCCGGAAATGGCCGAGGCAGAACGAGCCGGCAAGGATCCCGCTGCCGCATGGGCTGGAGCACGCGACATCGTGCTTGCCGCCCTCGACCAGCAGTACGTTCTGGGCAAACAGGTCAAGGGGCCCTTCGGAGTGTCATCGCTGGACGAATCGTTGCCCGTCATGATCATGGACCTGACCACCCACACCTGGGACATCGCCACTGCAACCGGTCAGGATCCGGTGATCCCCACCGAACTCGCAGCAGCCAGCTACCAAGAAATCCAAGCGTTCGGCGATGCCGCCCGTGGGCCCGGGCTGTTCGCGGCCGAAGTTGCGGTGCCTGATGATGCCGACATGGTGACCAAGATGGCGGCCATGGCCGGCCGCAAGCCCTGATCAACGAAGGCGGCCGCTTGGAACGGCGCCGATCACCGCTCTGAACAATCATGAAGTCTCCGATTGTGGCTGTCGATGATCCACACCGAGGAGTGGCCCGTCCAGCTCTATCGGACCGGCGCCGTCTACGCTCGGCCCATGGCAGACGTCTTCCACCTCGCACTGGTCAAAGAGATGCTGGAAGGCGCCAAACTGGCGATCCTGCCCGGCGACCCGCTTCGGGTCGAGAAGACCGCTCGCCGATTCTCCGACCCAAAGTTCCTCGCAGAGAACCGTGAGTTCACAAGCTGGCTGGGATATGTCGGCGACGTCCCGATCATCGTCTGTTCCACGGGCATCGGTGGGCCATCGACGTCGATCGCGGTCGAAGAACTCGCCCAGCTCGGGGTCACGACCTTCCTCCGAGTTGGGACCTGCGGGGCCATCCAGCCGCACATCAACATCGCCGACGTGGTGATAGCCCAAGGCGCGGTGCGGCTCGATGGGGCCAGTAGTCACTTCGCACCAATGGAGTATCCGGCGGTCTCGAACTTCGAATGCACTCGCGCTCTGGTCGATGCGGCGACCGAGACGAACGTCCCCTACCACGTGGGTACCACCATTTCGTCGGACACTTTCTATCCCGGCCAGGAACGGTACGACACAGCCACCGGCCAGATCCTGCAACGGTTTCGCGGCAGCGTCGACATGTGGCAGGAACTGGGCGCAGCCAATTTCGAGATGGAGTGCGCAACGCTGTTCACGATGTGTGCGTCGCAGGGCTGGAGAGCCGGTTCGGTGGCCGGGGTCCTGGTCAACCGCCACATCCAGGAGATACCTCATCAGGAAACGCACGGCATGGTGGAGAGCCATGCGATCGACGTTGTCGTGGCCGCAGCGAAGAAACTCATCTGAACCGGCAAGACGCGGCGGCTCAACTCCCAAGCAATTGCATCGCCGATCGATTCGGCCAACGGGACCAAAGGCAGGCCACAGATCCACGTGGTCGCCGATCGCGGCTCGGGTACACGCAATGGACTGATCCCGATGCGGCTGCTGTACTGAGCCCATGAGTGACAACCTCCGCAACCAGAACGCGATGTGGCCACGGCCCCTTGGCAGAATCCGGTGATTGCAGAGACCTATGCGGAGCCAGACTGCACAACCGCTCCCAAGCGATGCACTCGTCGTCCTGGCCGGTCCGTCCGGATCGGGGAAGACCACCTGGGCGCACCAGCAGTTCCGCGCTGATCAGATCATCAGCACCGACAACATCCGAGCGACGGTGGGGTTTGGCGAACACGATCAACGAGCCGGTACCGACGCGTTCGATGTCACTGCTCTGATCGTCGAACGACGACTCAAACGAGGACTCCTCACCGTGGTCGATTCTCTCGGACTCGACCCCAAACAGCGGCAGCGGTGGTCGAAAGCAGCAGCCACATGCGATCGTCCAACCGTTGCAATCGAGTTCGACCTAGCCGCCAGCGAGTGTCGCAAACGCAACAAACAGCGTGACCGACCAGTGCCCTCCAAGGTCCTGACCAGCCAACTGAAGCGCTGGCCCGAACAGCGAGACCTCATCGCCAAGGAATTCGATCGCACCCTCTCTCCCACCCCCGTGCGAATCCTTCCCGCCTCGCTCGCCCGGTGGGCAGCAGCACCCCGAAAGGACCCATCTGCAATGAAGTTCGGCCTGACCATCAGCTCGTTCACGTTCGCCGACGTCAACGGGAACCTCGCCACCAAGCTGACCGCACTCGCCCAAGAAGCTGAGGCTGCCGGGTTCGACAGCCTCTGGGTCATGGACCACTTCGTGCAGATTCCCCAGGTCGGCAGGCAGTGGGATCCGATGCTGGAGAGCTACACCACGCTGGCGTTCCTCGCCCGTGCGACGGAAAGGATCAGCCTTGGCACAATGGTCACCGGGATCACCTACCGCAACATCGCCCACTTGGCGAAGATCGTTGCCACCCTCGACGTGCTCAGCGATGGCCGGGCGAGGTGCGGCATCGGTGCGGCCTGGTTCGAGGCCGAACATGAGATGTATGGGTATGACTTTCCGTCGCTGTCCGAACGGTATGACCAGCTCGAGGACGCACTCCAGCTCCTTCCGCTGATGTGGGGTCCGGGCACACCAGCGTTCGAGGGACGCACCTTCAGCACGCCGGCAGCCACCTGTTACCCCCGCCCGCTTCAGGACCCGATTCCCATCCTCGTGGGCGGGTCAGGCGAGAAGAAGACACTGAAACTGGTGGCCCAGTACGCCGACGCCTGCAACCTGTTCGGCGAACCCGACGTGATCGCCCACAAGGTGTCGGTCCTCGGCCGGCACTGCGAAACCTTCAACCGCGATCCCGATGAGATCTCAGTCACCCAGCTCTCCGGGGTTCTGTGCGCTGCCGATCAAGCCGATCTGGCGGCGCGTTTGGCCGCCCTCTCCCCCGCCGACACACCAACCGAAGTGGTCGCAGAGCACCTGACCGTGGGAACCGTGGAGGATCACATCGCCCGCTTCCAGGCCCTGGCCGACGTGGGAGTGAACGAAACCATCGTCAGCCTCGCCGACCTCACCCTCCCAGGCTCCATCTCGAATTTCGCCGAAGTGATCGAACACTTCAGCTCCTAGACCGGCAGCAGGTTCAGACCGACGAAGCGAAGCCGTGGATGTCCCGAATTGTTGCCGAGTAGATCTCCGGGATGGCGGCCCGGAAGATCACGTCGCCGGCATGGGTGGTGCCGTTCACAGTACGTGACACAGCCGGAACGCCCGCCCGGACCAGCATCCGGAAGAACGCCAGCCCCTCATCGCGGAGCAGATCGAGTTCGTTCACCGAGATCACGGTGGGCGGTAAGCCGCTGACATCGTCGACGGTTGCGTGGTAGGGCCAGGCCAAGGGATCGCGATTCAAGGGATCACCCGGTGTGTAGATGGCCGACAGCGTGGCCATCATGTCGGACCGAAGGAAGTACCCATCGTTCTCCACCAAGGACGGCAACGGCTGATCCTTGAGGGCGTAGGCGTTGGAGATGTAAGGGCATTGTGCGTAGATGCCGTCGAAGTGATCCAGACGACCTTCGCGTTTGGCCAGAATCGCATTTGCCAACGCCAGGTTTCCTCCTCCGGACTCCCCGGACAGGATCAGGGAGCTGATTCCCAGTGTCTGCTTGTTCTCGTGCACCCATTCCAAGCTGCTCTTGCAGTCGTTCAGGCCAGCAGGGAACGGGTTGGGTCCGAGCACGCCGGCGCCGTTTCGGAACTCAACTCCAACCACAACGAGACCAGATGCCGCAAGCTCGTCACGCCATCGGGAATAGACCGGTCCGGCAGCGGACAGCATGACCATTCCTCCGCCATGGGTGTGGAGAACGCCGGGAACGGGCCCACCGACACCTTCGGGCCGGTGAATGTGCAGAGTGATGTCATTGCCGTCGACGCCTTCGATTACCTCGGTCGAACGCTCAACACCGACGATGGGCGGCAAGTCCTGAAACATCGCCGCAAAGAGGCCCTCGAAACCTGGTTCAGCGACCGCTGCGAACTCCAACTGGGCCTCTATGGGCCCGTCGTAGGCAACCGGAGGTGGGTCGAGCTCCCCGTCCATTTCGAATGCGGCGAGCGTCGCCACCAGAGCCGGATGGGCACGGGGATCTTCACGCAAGACCATTCCCGGCGTCCCGAGTCGGCCTGGCAGTGAAGGACCCACGGATGAGTCGAGATCGATTGACATGTTGTTCCCCTTTGGTGCAGGTCGCCCGATGCGACGCCGCTCACCCGATCTTCGACACAGGCGGCGCCCATGTCAAGTTCCCTCGCCGAGCGGCTTGGCCTCGTCATCGGGATTGTCAAAGGACTCTGGCGATGGCAACGACCGGGATCTGCGGGCCGATGGCAGCGGCGAGATCATCGACCAGAAGCTGCGACGCGTCGTCGACATTGCCGACGGCGACCACGTAGCGGGCACCGGTCGGTAGCCCTTTGCGGAGACCCCGGGTGCTCAACAACACCGTGGCCAGCCGCTCGGGGGTGAGCCGCTGGTACGGGGAACACCCGGCCAGCGCCGCCACCCGCAGCGGACGGTGACACTGATCGGCGATCACCCGACCGATCGCCTCCGCACCGACACAAGCGACCAGCACAGAGGTTCGGGCCGGGACCACCGGTTCGAACGGCCCGGGCGCGGTGAAGGGACGCTGTCGGGCACCGTCGGCCTCCACCACTACGTGATCCGCCATGTCGAACCATCGGTCACAGGCCGCGGGGTCGACACCCCGGGCCTTGTGGTGGTCATCGGAACCCCACACCAGAACGTTCCGATTGCGAATCAGCCACTCTGCAAGGTCGCGATCGGAGGGATCGAAGAGCACCGTGTTGTCGTCGGTGTTGGCTCGGTGCATCTTCGTCGTGGTGGTGAGCACCACGGTGCCCGGCAACTGCCGGCCGAGAGCGAACAGGGCGGTGGTCTTGCCTCCTCCGCCAACCAGGGAGATCAATTCGTGATCGCCCAACTGCAACGCCTCGGCCAGCCGGTCGATCGCTACCGGTTCGGCCACGACAGCACCGCCTCCACCACCCCGCCACCGATCGCCAGGGCCTTGTCGGAGATCTCGTGGCAAGCTGAGGGATCGCGGCGGGGATCGATGTCGCCGATCTTCATTCCCGCCGCCAGTTCCGCGGCGTCGTGGATCAGGCCGCGGACGATCCCTACGAACGGCGCCAGGATCTCGATGCCGCCCACCCGACCGAGGGTCTGACCCTCCTCCACGAGATCCCCGATCGACACCTGCCAGCTCACCGTGCCCGCCGCCGGCGCCCGTACAACCCGTTCGGCCGACCTGCCACCGATCAACCGGGCGTGCCGGTGTTCGGCGCAGCCGAACCGGACCATAGCACGCGCCCCAGATGATGGCCCCGTTGGGTCTCGACCACGGCGTCGCAGTCGTACGCCGACGGTGAACCCCGGTCCCAGCCCGACCACGAGCGGTGCATCGTCGATCGTTGTATCGATGTTTCGTTTCGCGAGGCGGGCATCGATAACCACCGTTGCATCGATCGCTGGCAGTTCCGGCGACACCAGCACCGCGACCACGCCCTCGTTCGCCAATCGCACCGCTGCGGGAACATCGGCAGCCAGCGAGGCCCGCATGCCTTCCACTATCCACTCCCCTTCGGTGACCGCCGACGACACCGAAACGGTCCGGCGGATCGCCAGCGGCACCCGCAACTCACATACGACCACGGGCCAGCCGGCCCGTGTCAGCCGCCACGCAACGCCGGTGGCAAGATCGCCTCCACCCCGGACCACACACAGTCCGGGTGCACCGACGCTCACTCCGGATCCGAGACCCGACGGCGCAGATCGACCAGTTCGGTCATGATCGAAAGTGCAATTTCGGCTGGGGTCTCGGCTGCGATGTCGACACCGATCGGTGATACCACCCGATCCATTTGCTCGGCAGTGACACCGGCATCAGCGAGCTGGTTTCGGGTGGTCGCCCACCGCCGGGCGCTACCCATCACACCAACCGATCGTGCGGGCGATGCGAGCACGATCGGCAGCACCGTTGCGTCGACGGCCACATTGCGGGTGACCAGCACTACGTGGGTAGTGTCGTCGATACCGGCCTTGGCCAATGATTGGTCGAGCGGGCCGCCCAGCACAACATCGGCATCGGGCAACCTCGACGGATCGGCGAGATCGGCACGATCATCCAATGCGGTAACTCGAAATCCGAGCCAGTGGGCCAGCTCGATCACCGCAGTGCCGACATGGCCGCAGCCGATCACGACCAGATGTGGTTTTGGCATGAACACCTCCAAGTGAACCGACACCGATCCTCCGCACACGCCCGGATCACCCTTTGCCGGGTCGAGCAGATCGAAGCTCATCTGACCACCTTCAACCCGCTCGGACCCTCCGGTGGTCATCAGCTCCATGGCTGCGGCGCAGACCTGTGATTCCATTTCGCCGCCCCCGACCGAGCCGATCTGATGACCGTCAGCGTCGAGAAGCAGTTTGGCGCCAACATGGCGAGGAACAGAACGGTTGGTATCGACAACGCTGGCGACCACGGCCGCAGCCCCTCGGTCGAGTGCCTCGATCAGTGCATGGGCGATCTCGCGATCGGTGGTCATTCCTGAGCCGATTGGGCGTGAAGTGCGGTCCAGACCCGTTCGGGGGTGAACGGAAGATCGTTGATCGCAACGCCGGTGGCGTTGATGATGGCGTTACGCATCGCCGGGGCCACGCCGTCCTTGGGGATCTCGGCGACAGCCTTGGCTCCGAATGGGCCAGAGTCCTCCAACGTCTGAACCAGGAACACCTCGGTCTCAGGCATCTCGTCGGCCCGGTAGATCTTGTAGGGGCCCAGTTGGTCGTTGAGCATCTTGCCATCGGCGTCGTAGGCGAACTCCTCACAATGTGCATACCCGAGCGCCTGCACCATGCCTCCCTCCACCTGGCCCGAAGCAGTGACCGGATTGATCGCCACGCCACAGTCGACGGCCATGGTCATCTTGATCACTTCAACCTGGCCGGTGTGGATGTCCACTTCGATCTCCACGAACTGTGCGGCGAAAGGGGGTGGACACTCCGGCGACACATACGACGCCGTGCCCATGATCTGCTCCTGGTCTTCCCAGTGCAGGGTGTGCAGGGCCAGTTCCTCCATCGATACCGACGTCCCGTCCGGGGCCCATGCTCGTTTGTCGTGCAGTTCGATGGTGCACGGCTCATCGACACCGAGCATCTCGGCGGCCCGTTCCTTGATCCGTTTACGAACGACCTCAGCCGCATGCATCACGGCAGTACCCGAGATATAGGTGGTCGAGGAGGCGTAGGCACCGGTATCGAACGGTGTCATGTCGGTATCGGAGGAATAGACGATTATGTCGTCCAGCGGCACACCCAGCACCTCGGCTGCGATCTGGCCCAGCACGGTGTCGGCTCCGGTTCCCAGGTCGGTGGCGCCCACGAGCATGTTGAACGAGCCGTCGTCGTTCAGCTTGATGCTGCAGCCGCCCATGTCGAGGAACGGGATCGCCGTGCCGTGCATACAGAATGCGAACCCCAAACCACGGCGGATATGGGGTCGATCGGCGGGCTCCCGCCACGCCTGGTCGTGCCGGCGGTGCCAGCCGATGGAACGCTGCCCCTGGGCAACACATTCCTCGATACCTGACGACATGACCCTGGGATATTCGTCGAGTTCGCCTTGGTCTTCCGAGGCCCGTTCGCCGATGTGGGGGGCGATGTTCAGTTCGTCGCCGAGCTTCACCCAGTTCTGTCGTTTGAATTCCAGCGGATCCCGTCCCAACGTGTGGGCGATGTCTTCCATGTGCGCTTCCAGCGCAAACTCCGACTGGGGGGCGCCGTATCCCCGGTAGGCCCCGGGCACCGGGATGTTGGTGTATGCAACGTCGCAATCGAAACGTTTGTTAGGTGCGTTGTAACTGGTGAGGCCGCGCAGCCCGCTGACCGCCTGCACCGTGTAGCCGTGGGTGCCGTAGGCCCCGGTGTTTCCGACGAGCCTCAAGTCTTGGGCTACAAGGTTGCCATCGTCGTCGACCGCTGTCTTGAACGTGATCGTTTGTGGATGACGGGTACGGCTGGCCCAGAATTCCTCTTCACGGGTCAGTTCGAGACGAACCGGCCGCCGGGTGGCGATCGCCAGATGAGCGGCGATGTCTTCGATCAGCATCTCCTGCTTGGCGCCAAAGCCCCCACCGATGCGTGGTTTGATCACCCGGATCTGCTTCACGTTCATCCCGATCAGGGGAGCCAACATCCGTCGGGTGTGGAACGGCACCTGGGTTGCGGTGCGAACCATCATCCGCTCATCGCTGTCGAGCCAGGCGATGGTGATATGGGGCTCGATCGGCACTTGCTGTACCTGGTGAACTCGAAACGTTCCCTCGAACACATGGGGTGCGCTGGCGAAGGCCGTTTCGACATCGCCCCTGTGGGCTTGGAAGTGGTGCACGATGTTGCGCTCACGATCGTAGATGTCGTGGGTGTCCTCTTCGGTGTGGATCACCGGCGCACCGGGCTGGATCGCTTCGAGCTCGTCGAAGACGGCCGGCAAGACTTCGTAGCTCACTTCGATCAGCCGTATCGCTTCCTCGGCGATCTCGATCGATTCGGCTGCAACCGCTGCAACGCGATCACCGACGTGGCGGACCGTGTCGTCGAAGCTCACCTGGTCATATGGATGGGGGTTGGGCCACGACTGTCCTCCCGATGCGTACTTCACCCGGGGCGTGTTGCCGTGGTGCAACACCGCATGGACTCCGGGGAGGGAAACCGCGGCAGAGTCGTCGATCGAGATGATCCGGGCGTGGGCGTGGGGGCTGTGCAGCACCTTGGCATACAACATGCCCCGCAGCTCGATGTCGTCGGTGAAGGCGGGGTTGCCCTTGGCCAACTTCAAGGCGTCGACCTTGATCTCGGGTTTGCCGACAACCGCCATTTCGGGCACGTCGACCGACGGGACCACGCGTGGTGTTGCTGGTGCGGCCGTGAGGGCGGGATCGGCGGGGTCAACGTCGACCGCGTTGGTGCCGTCGGTCAAGGGCGTGACGATGAGTGGTACGAACGGCTCAACCTCGTCGCCTCGCAGCACCGCAGCCGCTCGTTGGACCGCATCGACAGGCTTCACATATCCCGTTTCCCGATCCAATATGCCCGACAACATGTCGCGGATGGCGTCTTCGCTGGGGTTCGGATCCCGTTCGAGCAGTGCCATCGTTCCAAGCACCATCGCCCCGGCCGAATAACCCGACTGCAAAGCACCGTTTGCGACGAACGCCGCCTGTATCGGATGTAGCTCGGGCGATGTATTCAGGGATTCAACCGTGGTAACGGAGTGGCCGTCGGCCCGAAGAGCCAGGACGACCTCTGACGACACCAGTGAACCATCGAGCAGCACAGCGGCAGCCCCGGTCTCCCCCGTTGCCGAGCCGTACTTCACCGAGAACATTCCGAGGCGGCGGAGCACTGTGAACAGTGACTCGTGAGGCGCGGCCTCAGCCTCCACCTGCTCACCGTTGAGTTCGATCGTGATCGCCGTCATGACAGTTCCTTTCGCACCCGGTCCGAGAGCACCTCGGCGAGATGCTTGCGGTAGGCGGAGCCACCTCGGAAGTCGCCGGGTGGCTGGATGTCATCAACAGCATCGGGGTCGACCACTCGAGGGGTTGGCCCAAGCCCGGTCGCCGCCAGCCGAATGCCGTCAGGCGCGACCCGTCCGACGATCGCCACGATCGGCGAGTCGGCAGGGGTGCGGCCGGTCACGGCCATGGCTGTTCGACCATCGGTGGCTAGTTCTACCCCGACGATCAAGTCGCCGGTCTCTATGCCTGTTTCCAACACCGTTGCCAGCGACACAAAGCGACCGTCGGCGAACCGCACGAACCCATCCTGGACGAGCAACGCGGCGAGGAGCACACTCTCGCTGCCTCCGGCCACGATCGTGCCGCCCACAGTGGCCAGGGTCCTGAGAGTGCTGGGAAGTTCTGATCGTGCCGTGCGACGGATCAGATCCGGCACATTGTCGTTGTCGACCAGAGCCTGCAACGTGACCATTGCACCGAGCCCCACCCGGTTTCCGACGACCGAGACCGAGTCCAGCCCGAGGCTCTGAAGGTCGACCACTTCTACGGGGTCGGCTCCGCCATCGTGGCGGATTGTCGTACCGCCCGCGATCACAAGCCGTGACCCGTCCAGCAGGCGCGTCACTTCCTCAATCGACGTCGGCCGGTGATATCCCGTCAGCTGATGCATCGGTTGACTCTGCCACATTCCATGACAACCAGCCTGGCATTGGAACGTCGGCGGGTCCAGGGACGTAGGTCCGCTGCAACCCGCCTCGGGAGCGGCGCAAGTTCGATCGTCGATTACTTCGATGCCCGGCGGAACAGGCAAGGGCCTTTTTCCCCTGTCGAGCGGCGTAGTATCCAGATAACCATTCGATGCGGTGACGATGACCACGAGGACTCCAACCGGTACAACCCGACATCCCTCTGGCGATGATCGATTCGCGGTTGTGGACAAACAGCTGAACCGGGCCCATCATGCCCAGGACCAACTGATCGAGATCCTTCATGTGGCTCAGGACGTGTTCGGACATCTGTCCGAAGATGTTTTGATCTACGTGGCACATGCACTGAGACTTCCTCCCAGCCAGGTGTACGGCGTCGCCACCTTCTACCACCTGTTCGACCTGACCGCGCCGGGAGACCACACTTGCACCGTGTGCACGGGCACCGCCTGTTTCGTTAAGGGTGCCAATGAGATCGTTCGCAGCGTGAGCGAGCAGTATGACGTCGCAGCCGGCCAAACCTCAGACGACCGTCGCCTGACCCTACGCACCGCCCGTTGCATCGGATCGTGCGGTCTGGCACCGGTTGTGGTTCTGGACGGAGCAGTGCTCGCGCACGAAGACCCATCATCCACGTTGGCAGCGGTCGCCCAGGTGTTCCGAGGTGAGGGTGCGTAATGGCCACGCCTATCGATCTGCACGAAGTCGCCAAGCTGGAGCTGGAGGTTCGGAGCCGCTACCCGTGGCGAATCAAGGCGTGCGGGAGCACAGCCTGTCAGTCCGCCGGTGCCGGAGCCGTGTTCGATGCGATGGAACGAGAGATCGCCACATCGGGACGTTCCCAGAATGTGCAGCTCCTTCCAACCGGATGCATGGGACTGTGCAGTGGGGGTCCGTTGGTCCGGGTACTCGAGCGGGGCGGCGATGAGACCATGTACCAGGGGGTCGATGCTGAGATCGGCGCGGACATCGTCCGTACTCACACCGGCCAGAACACACCTATCCAGTCACACGTGCTGGACCATCGGCTCCCGTTCTTCTCAGAACAGCACCGTGTGGTTTTGGCCCATGCGGGCATAATCGATCCCGATCGGCTCGAATCGGCTGTCGCCCACGGCGCCTACCTGGCTCTGGAGAAGGCCATCACAACGATGACCCCGGATCAGGTGGTGGAGGAGATCCGAGCTTCGGGCCTCAGGGGAAGAGGCGGGGCCGGCTACCCGACCGGCACGAAGTGGTCACTTCTCGCTGCCGCCGACTCCGAGATGAAGTACGTCATCGCCAACGGTGACGAAGGTGATCCGGGTGCGTTCATGGATCGAACCGTGATGGAGGACGATCCCCACCGGGTGATCGAGGGACTGGCGATCGCGGCGTACGCCACCGGTGCGAGCCGGGGTTACATCTACGTGCGAGCGGAGTACCCCAAAGCGGTGGAACGCCTGGACCGAGCCATACGTTCGGCTCGTCGCAACCGACTCCTCGGCCGAAAGATCCTGGAGTCCGACTTCAGCTTCGAGATCGAGGTCCGGATCGGCGCCGGGGCGTTTGTGTGTGGTGAGGAAACCGCCCTGATGGCCTCGATCGAAGGGAAACGGGGCATGCCCAAGCTGCGTCCGCCCTACCCCACCGAGCGGGGATTGTTCGGCAAGCCGTCGATGATCAACAACGTGGAAACGCTGGCGAACATCCCAGCCATCATCGATCAGGGCAGCGAATGGTTCCGATCCATCGGAACCGAATCGAGTCCGGGCACCAAGGTCTTTGCCCTTGCCGGCAAGTTGGAGAACACCGGTTTGATCGAGGTGCCGATGGGCATCTCTCTGCGTACGGTCGTCCAAGACATGGGCGGGGGGGTTCCCGACGATGGCACGTTCAAAGCGGCCCAGACAGGTGGACCCTCAGGTGGATGTATCCCCCAGCAGTTCCTCGACACACCGGTCGACTACGCCTCGCTGAGCGAACTCGGCTCGATCATGGGATCGGGTGGTCTGATCGTGATGGATGACACCGTGTCGATGCCCGAGGTCGCCCGCTTCTTCATGGAGTTCTGCATGGACGAGTCGTGCGGCAAATGTGTCCCCTGCCGGGCCGGCACCGTACAGATCCACGGCCTGCTCGACAAGATCTGTAACGGCCGAGCCACTGCCGGGGACCTCGCCCTCCTCGAGGAACTATGCACCGTTGTTCGAGAGACGAGCCTGTGCGGGCTCGGTCAGTCAGCACCCAATCCGGTGGTCAGCACATTGCACTACTTCCGTTCGGAGTACGAAGAGCTTTTGATCGACCGGGAGGCAGTCGATGCGTGAACGACGCAAAACCATCGAGTTCGTAGTCGACGACACCGAGATCGACGCGTACGAGGGCGAGTCAGTGCTTCACGCTGCACGCCGTCACGGCATCGCCATCCCGGCCCTCTGCTACCTCGAGGGTCTTTCGGTATGGGGTGCGTGCCGACTTTGCGTAGTCGAGCTTGCCGAGCAACACCAGCTCCGACCGGCGTGTGCGGTAACGGTAGAAGAAGACATGGAGGTGATCACCGACTCCGAACCGATCCGAAGGCACCGCCGGGCGATATTGGAGCTTCTGTTCGCCGAAGGCAACCATGTGTGCGCCGTATGCGTGTCGAACGGCGCATGCGAATTGCAGGACGCAGCGGTGGCGGTCGGAATGGATCACGTCCGGTTCGACTACCAGGCGCCGGTTCGAAGCATCGATGCCAGCCATCCGAAGTACGTGTCGGATCCGAACCGCTGCATCCTCTGTACCCGATGTGTGCGCGTGTGCGATGAGATCGAAGGAGCGCACGTGTGGGACATTGCCGGGCGTGGAAGCGAGGCCCACCTGGTTGCCGAAATGGGCAAACCGTGGGCCGAGGCGCAGAGCTGCACGTGGTGTGGCAAGTGTGTGGCGGCCTGTCCCACCGGCGCGCTGTTCTACCAGGGCCGGGCTGTCGGGGAGATGCGCCACCAACCCGACATGGTCGCCCGGCTTGTGTCCGCCCGCGAAGATCATCAGTGGCTTGCTCCCGGAGCACCCAATGACTGAGCGCCTGCGACTCGCAACCGTGTGGCTGGGTGGCTGTTCGGGCTGCCACATGTCGTTCCTCGACATGGATGAGTTCCTGTTTGACCTCGCCGAACGGGTGGACGTGGTGTACAGCCCGATCGTGGATGTGAAGGTGTTCCCCGACAACGTGGATCTCACTCTGGTCGAAGGTGCTGTCGCCAATCGCGACAACCTGGAACTAGCCCGGGACCTACGAGCCAAGAGCAAACGCGTGGTGTCCTTCGGTGACTGCGCGGTCTCGGGCAACGTCACCGCAATGAGGAATCCGCTCGGCGATCCCAAGGCCATCCTCCAGCGTGTCTACGTGCACGCGGTCGACCGTGACGGCGGGATACCCGACAGCGAACCTGTGCCCGCTCTCCTGCCCCAGGTCCTCCCGCTCCACAGTGTGATCGATGTGGATGTGTATCTGCCGGGCTGCCCGCCACCCGCCGATCGCATCCGTTCAACCGTCACCGCCCTGCTCGATGGAAACTTGCCCCGCGACCGGGGCGAGGACATCCGATTCGGTTGAAGGAGGCGCTGTGTCAGAAACCATATTGATCGACCCGGTGACCCGCATTGAAGGCCACGCCAAGATCACGATTCATCTCGATGAGGACGGCTCGGTCGAAGACGCCCGTTTCCACGTCACCGAGTTCCGAGGCTTCGAGGAGTTCTGTCGGGGCCGTATGGTTTGGGAGATGCCGAGCCTCACCGCTCGAACATGCGGCATCTGTCCGGTTAGCCACCTGCTCGCCTCAGCCAAGGCCGGTGATGCACTCATGGGGGTGAACCCTCCGCCGGCCGCTGTGGCCCTTCGCACCCTGGTGAATCTGGCCCAGATCACTCAGTCCCACTCCCTGAGCTTCTTCCATCTCAGCGCTCCCGATCTCCTGCTGGGCATGGATTCCGATCCCGCCTCTCGTAACGTCTTTGGTCTCATGGCCACACAGCCGGATCTGGCTCGGCGGGGCATCAGGCTTCGTTCGTTCGGTCAGTCGATCATCGAGGCCATCGCCGGCCGCAAAGTGCATTCGCCCGGCATCGTGCCTGGCGGCGTCGCCAAACCTATGTCCGAAGACGTGCGGACATCGATCCAAGACCAACTCCCCGAAGCATTGGAGACGGCGACATCGACCCTCGATGTTTTCCGCTCACTGATGGAAGGCTACGCCAGGGAGATCAAGTCGTTCGGCAGTTTCCCTTCCCTGTTTCTGGGGATGGCCAACGACAACGGAACGTGGGAGCACCACCTCGGACACATCAAGGTCATCGACTCGGAAGGATCGGTGGTGGCAGATCACCTCGACCCGGCCGACTACCGACAGTTCGTGGGCGAAAGCACCAATCGAGACTCGTATCTGAAGTCACCGTATTTCAAACCACTCGTCGCTGAGGACCGGCCGGTGACCGATGGGATCTATCGGGTTGGCCCGCTGGCCCGTGTGAATCTTGCGCAAAGCATGGGAACCCCCCTGGCCGACGAAGCACTCTTGGACTTCCGTATCAGGAACGGCGCAGTGGCAACATCATCGTTCCACTATCACGAGGCCCGACTAATCGAAATTGTTGCCTGTCTGGAACGCATGTCCTCGCTGTTGGAGGACCCCGTCATATCCGAACCATTCGTGCGATCCCGTGCCGATATCAACCGACGGTCAGCGGTTGGAGTGTCGGAGGCTCCGAGGGGAACGCTCTTCCACGAGTACCGGGTCGATGAGCACGGGGTGGTCGAGGACGTGAACCTCATCATCGCAACGGGTCAGAACAACCTGGGAATGAACGCGACGGTGCTCCAGATCGCCCGTGAGTTCATTGACGGCACCGAGATCACAGAAGGCGCCCTCAACAGGATCGAAGCGGGTATCCGAGCCTATGATCCGTGCCTCAGCTGCTCAACCCATGCGCTGGGTCAGATGCCGATGGTCGTAGCCCTCGTCGACCACGATGGAACGGTCATCACTGAAACACACCGTGGGTGACGTGCTGGTCCTCGGCTATGGGAGCGAAGTTCGCCGTGACGATGCGGTAGGCCGGCGAGTTGCCGAAGCAATTGAACACCGGAAACGCGAAGGGGTCGTGGTGCGGTCCGTTACCCAGCTCCTTCCCGAACTGACCGGAGAGATCGCGGGGGCCTCACGAGTCATCTTCGTAGACGCCACAGTCGGGAGCGGAGAGGTCTCCTCGGAACCCGTTGTCCCGACGAGCAACCCGGTTCACTCCCACATCGGATCACCAGGGGAACTGTTGGGGCTGATGGCATTGTTGGAGCTCGACCCGCCACCGGCGTTCCTGGTCTCGGTCCCTGCATTCGACGTGTCAGTTGGCGAAGATCTGACCAAACGAGGGGCCGCAGCGGTGCAGACCGCGATCGTCGAAGTCGAGCGGCTCATCGCCACTTGAACCTAATCCAATCCATGTGTTTGCCCTTGCTGAGCAATAGGACGGGCTGGGCGGGTTATTCTCGAACCCAGGGCAAAGGATGCCCAGGATTCCCTCAATGATCCGGACCACCCAGCCCGAGACGACGAGAAGGCAACGCATGACATCCACATACAGTGGCCCTTCACCCAATGAGCCCTTCGAAACCGTCAGTGAACACTTTCGGTACATCCATAGTCCAGACGACGATCTGCGGTATCGCGCTGTATCCCACCTGGAGGACTACCTCGCCGAAGTTTTGGGATCGGTCGCCGATGCGATCGCCGGTTCAGCAGTCGTTGCGGCCTTGCTCGAACCTCATGATGTCATTCGCGAGAAACTGCTCTCCTTCATTTGCGCGCTCGACAGCAAACACCGGATCGTGCGGCCCGTCATGGATGAACTGCTTCATGGACTGGAAGGCAGGGACCTCTCCGAAGAAGAACTGTCTGCAATCGAGTCGATCGCACGAAACTTCGATGCGGACGAACACGAATTCGACGAGAAATACGCCGACTCGTTCGAGCTGAATCCGCTCACCCACGAGTTCATGCCCGATCCGGGCAGACCTCCCGACGACCTCACCAAACATCTTCGGAACCTCCAGAGTGACGACCCGGCCGTACAGTTCACCGCCGCCTACCACCTGCCAGCCCGTTTCGAGGAGTACCAGAGCCTCCCGGTCTCAGTAGCGGGGTGTGTCGTAGTCGCTCGACTGTTCGAGACTCACTCACTGGTGGCCGAAGCCCAGTACAACGCACTGCACGAGCTCGCTGAACTCACCGACATCCCCGAAGAGGTCATGCGACCGATTTCCTGAAATCCCGTTCAGGCACCACATTCGCCGGTTCTGCCGTTCGGGGAGCACACGGCATGTGGTTCAGCAACGGGAGAAGGGGGTTATGTGGTGCCGGAACGGAGTTTGGCGATGGTCACGCCAATCCGATCAGAGTGACGCCGTCACCGATGGGAACCGTGACGTTGGTGGTCCGGGCATCCGCGGCCACATGGTCGTTGAACGCCCGAAGGGCGATCGTGTCGCTCTCCTGGTCTGATTCGTCGATCACGGCCCCACTCCACATGGTGTTGTCGACCGCAATCAAGCCGTGAGGGCTGAGCCGGGGAACCAGTTCATCGTAGTAACCGGCATACCCGCCCTTGTCAGCATCAACGACGGCGAAGTCCACCGACGGTTCGGTTGGAAGCGACCTGAGCGTTTCGATCGCTGGTCCGATTCTGAGTTCGATCCGATCATCTATTCCCGCTGCGGCCCAATGGCGCCGAGCGATCGATGTCCACTCCTCGCTCACATCGCAGCACACCATCCGGGCGCCGGGTTGAAGAACCCGCGCCACGGTGAGAGACGAGTAGCCGGTGAAGGTTCCCACCTCCACCACGAACATCGGTCGCGCCGCGGCGACGATGAGTTGCAGCATCACCGCAGACTCGTGGTTGAACCGCATGCCCCAGTGCTCGAGCTGCTCGGTTTCGGTTCGCAACGCTTCCTGTGCTGGGTCTGGTGGGGTGTTGTGGGCGTCGAGATACTCAGCCATCGCCTCGGGGAGCGAAAAAGGTTTGCTCATGCGGTGATCCTAAACAACGGTGTCAGACTTCAACAACGGTGTCAGACTTCGAGTTGGAAGGTGGATCAGACCACCGTGATCAGGCGATGGAGAAGATCAGGATTGGCTGAGAGGCTTGGTCGGCGCTGGCTGAAGCTGGTCCGGGGTCGAGTCGGCACCGATTCGATCCAAATGAGCCAGGATGCCGGGAGCGCCGAGCAAAGCCGGAAGGGTCCATGCGATTACGTAGCGGAAGAGTTGTCCGTCGAAGGTCTGCGCGGTCATGTTCACAAGGATCGATGGCATCCAGCCGGCGGCGAATCCGACGGCGAGACGCACCGAGGCGCTGTGATCGCGTTGTGCGTGAAGGCCATAGATCTGATCACGGGTCATTCCGTGGTCATCGTCTTGACCTTCGGCCACGATGAGTCCGATTCTAGGTGTCAGGCCGAGCGCCAAGAGCATGAAGCCGAGCATCCACAGCTGCTGAGTTCCAACCTCGGGACGGCCGGCGATGAGTTCCATCGTCGGGTAGGTGATCAGCGCAGTGGCCACGATGTTCGACCACTGACTGATTCGTTTGGCGTGCACGTGGGCACCGAAACGATCACCGATCAGGGAACCAACCAGACCACCCAGGACAATCGAGCCAAACAGGACAATCATGGCGGTGGAGTCCAGGAGACCCCTCAGCTCACCGTAGGTTCGGATCTCGATGGATTGCCACACGAGCCGACCCGTGGCCACGCCGACGAAGGCTCCGAACAGGACGGCTGCGACGGCCAGGAACGATGCCGGACGACGCGAACCGGTGACGGTAGCGATCGAGCTCACTGCAACTGTGGTTCCTACAGGTAGGCACAAGAAAACAAACAATGGTCGCCAGATGTCGGAACGGCTTGCTGTCGCGTCGGCCAAGACTATTCCCAGGTCGTTGCCGATGACTATCGTTCCAAATCCGGCGAGCACGGCGGTCACGAAAGCCAGCCCGGCGACGGCAGTCGGGCGAATCCTTGGTTTGTGGCGCTCTTGCTCCATGAACAATTGATCGTCACGCCCTCTGACGAGCTTTAGTTTCACTCTCGCCTGCAAGGCTGAGGAATTGTCAGGCCGGCATTTCGATGAGTTGCTCGAACTGAACCCCGATGAGGTCGTTGTCTCCACCCGTGATCGTGACGTAGCTGGTCTCGTCAACAAGCTGGAGGTCCCCGTTGAAGAGAGCGTTGATCTCGGCCACCTGGTACCAGCCCTTTTCGGCGTCGGGATTGCGGTTGACGATGTCACCAACTTGGCAATCAACGATCCGGACCTTGGCGGTCTTGATTATCCGTCGCTGCACTAAGGGCCTCCTACAAGAACCGGCACCCACAGGGGACGCCTGCTGGTTCTATCGGCTGGTCTTCAGGCGTGGTTAACCCCTGTTCGACCAAGAACACACGTTCAGAACATTGTCACACCCCTTCGCCATGATGAATCCATGACCTTCACCTACGTTCCCGCGATCGATCTACGCCACGAGGCCACAATCTTCTCCGTCACCCTCTCATCGGGACGCACGATCGATGTCACCGACGCCGATACCTACCAACCCGAAGGGCCCCTCACCACGTTCTTTGTCACTGGCTCCTCCAGCCCCACGATCGACGTGTGGAGCGAGCGTGTGGCAAGCTTCCGAACTGTGGACATCGTGTCGATCCACCAATGCACGCCGGACCATCCTCTTCATCCTTCCGCTCAGAATCTGGACCCCACCCCAGCCACCGAGTCCGGACACAACGAGCGCCCGCTCCTCAGCGTCGTCCCCGCATGAACTGGATCAGGAATCGATCACCTGGGTGTGAAGGCAACCGCATGCCGCGGTTCATAGAGCATTATCGGATCGGCACCGGGAACCTCCAGCATCGTGACAAGCCCGTAGCCTTCGTCTACGACTCCGGTGCCGAACGCCGCTCCCTTGGCCTCCAGCTGGGTACGGGTCGAGGTGATGTCGTCGCACATCAGCGCAACCTGATGATGCCGCGGCGAAACGTGTTCCTGCCCTTCCCGTGTTGAACGTGTCGGGTGTGCAGCCATCTCGCTCGGCCCGCTGTCGAAGATGAGCCATCCGTCGCCGGGTGGGCCGCCGTCAACCGCGGGCCAACCAAACACGTCACGCAGGAAGGCTCGAGTCGCCTGTGCATCGTCTGAATAGATGATGGTGTGAAGCGCTGTGATCATCTCCCAACGCTAGGCGGTGCTCTCGGACCGAGCCACAACACGTGCCGGCTTGGGGCCGGCGCTCGAGGTTTTAGGAGTAAACACCGCTTGCAAAATTTCAGAGGACAATCGAGAGATTCAGGCGCAAGATGATTTCAGGTGGCCCAAATCGGTTCCGCCAGACATCCAAGAGGGGGCATGTCATGAGTTACAGAAGAATTGGACTGCGCCGCATCCTGGGCGTTGTTGCAGTAGTCGCATCACTACTGCTTATCGCTGGGGGTGCTACTGCGCCTGTCAACGCCGACGAACATCTCGCAACGATCGAGGTAGTCGTGCCGGGTGGGCTGAACAACCCGCGAGGTATCGCCATCGGTCCTCACGGCTCTCTATTCGTTGCTGAATCCGGCAGAGGCGGATCCCAGGCCGTCACCGATGCCGACGGCTTCACCCGTTGCTTTGGTCAGACCGGGGCCGTGGCCCGCATCCGGGCAGGAAACGTCGAGCGCATCGCGTCGTTTGCGTCCTACGCCGATGCCGCAGACCCCGATGGGCCCGGACCGGCGCCGGGCTCATGTGACGGGGCCGATGCGGGCATCGCTGCGGTTGGGCCTGCGGGGCTCGATATCGACTCCCATGGACGAATCGGTGTCACTGTCGGGCTTGGCGGGGATGTTGCGTTCCGCTCCTCGCTCCCGGCAACCGCCGCCGCCCACATGGGGACGTTGGCCCGAATCGAACGTGATGGCTCAACCACGGTTCTCAGTGACCTAACAGCGTACGAAGAAACCAATGATCCGGACCGAAGAGGTGCGGACGCCAACCCATATGGCCTCACCGCTACCAGCTATCAACGCTGGATAGCGGTCGACGCCGGAGGCAACGCGATTTTGGAAATCGCGGCTTCGGGAGTCATCCGGCGGTATGTGTCCAGCTACCCGCTTCTGGCTCCCGCCCCATTCAGTCCACCATCTTGTTTCGCCGATCTACCTCCTGAGGTTCAGGCGAATTTCCCACCTACCGGTGCCATGATTCCTGCCGATCCGGTGCCGACCTCTGTGGCTGTGGGTCCTGACGGCGCGTATTACGTGGGGCTGCTCGCAGGTTTCCCGTTCGTGCCCGGGACTGCAGCGGTGTATCGCGTCGATCCCGCCAGCGGCCGGTTCGACCCCTATGTCACGGGGCTGACCCACGTGATCGATGTCGAGTTCGCACCGGACGGGTCGTTGTACATCCTGCAACTCACCAATGGTGGCCTACTGGAGGCGGAGGTGTGCGATGAACCCGCGCCAGGCTCGCTTTTGCGGTACGCCAACGGGGTGACGTCAGTCCTGGCCGATGATCTGATGATTCCGGGCGGTCTTGCCGTGGATTCCTACGGATCAGCGTACGTTACGACCTTCAGCGTCGTGCCGGGAGCGGGCGGTGTGGTCAAGATCACCCCGACTCTTCAACAGGGCGACGGCTGGGGCTGACATCCAGCGCCCGCAGCCCCGGGCCTGGTTCTTGACATGCCAGGTCCGGCCTAGGGGTTACCAGCGCGATCGGCTGGGATCTTGGACCTCTGATGCCGCTACGCCATTGGGATCGGGTGCTGCTTCCTCTCGAAGGATCTCCAGAAGCTCCACGATCTGTCCCATCACATGATCAGAGAGCTGGCGAACTTGGGATGAGCCAACCTTTTCGCCGCTGGCCATCGCCCGCACGTCGATCGGTTCGCCTACAGCCACCAGCACCTTGGGGCCTAACACGACGTTGATGAGAAGCGACCGGGTAGTCCGCCTCTCGGGGAAGATCGCCACCGCCTCCCCCACGGCCAGCGCTTGGGCAGCTGGGTCCAGAGCCGAAGCTGCCGAGGCTGTTCCCCGCTCGACCCGAATGAATACCAGGGGTCAGGGCTCCTGAAAAGACGCTTGAGGAGTACATGCATGCCACAGACCTGGGGGCGTTTCGCCTTACCGCTGGATCCGTCCGGCCCATTCAGACCAACACGGGATCTCACCTACCGTGGCTGTATGAGGCTACGGACTGAGGAACGACAAGCAACGACCACGGTTCCGGTTGACACGGCACGGCGATTTTTGACCGACCTCAACTCCGCCGGTGGAAGCCTGAACAGCGAGGTGGCGCTGCGCCTACGAGGCCAAATTTCAGTTGCCGAAATCACCGGCGTCAACGAAATCGACGTGGAAGCGGCCGTGGTTCAAGCGCTGGTCCAGTGCGGTCCCAAATCGACCCCCAACATCCCGTTGCCGACGCATAGAGAACCGGCCCAGGCCCAAATCCTGGCCGTGGAAGCTGAGGTCGACGATTCCATCGACTACCTCGTCGATATGGTCATCGACCTTCGCTAGTAGAGACCTCCGCCGCATACCCCACCTGGCAGAATCCATGGTTGCAGTAGCCACCGGGGTTCTTTGCCAGATACTGCTGGTGGTATTCCTCGGCGTAGTAGTAGGTGCCGGCCATCGCGATCTCGGTGCTGATCTCGCCAAACCCGGCATCGTGCAAAGCCCCTTGATAGGCCTCCCTGCTGGTGTGGGCCGCTGCCAATTGCTCCTGTGAGTTGGCATAGATTGCCGAGCGGTACTGAGTGCCAACATCATTGCCTTGACGATTCGGGGTCGTTGCGTCGTGATTCTCCCAGAAGATCTTGAACAACGTTTCGAGCTGTACGACGGATGGATCGAACACCACCATGACAGCTTCGGTGTGGCCCGTCTGGCCGGTACATGTCTCCTGGTATGTGGGATTGGGTGTCGAGCCACCGCTGTAGCCGACCGAGGTCGAGTAGACGCCCGGGGTCTGCCAGAAGAACCGTTCTGCCCCCCAGAAACACCCCATCGCCACAATCAGGGTATCCATACCAGCGGGCCAAGGACCCGTCATCGGATTGCCGTTGACGTAGTGCGCCTCGGGCACGTGCATCGGTTCGCTCCGCCCAGGAAGCGCATCGGATGCAGGCGGTATTTGCAGCTCAGAAGGATCTTTGCGGAAGAACATGGTGCCTATAACCTAGAACACACCCTCGATGTTCCAGCCAATCGCGACCGCGGAGGTTAGGTGGTTCGGCCTGTGAGAAGGAGGGTCACCCGATCCAGCGCGATTTCAGCGTTCTCCCGCAAACGAGTCGCTTCCTCCAAGTCGCCATTTGCCTCGGCCAACTGGGCGGCATCCAGAGAATTCCTGGCAAGCTCGATCAGATCCGTAACGCCGAGATCCTCCATGGTAGGCGGCAGCGTCGGCGGCGGATCTGGATTCGGATCAGGCGTCGGCGTCGGCGTCGGCGTCGGCGCGCCGACACCGTCTATTGTGACCGCGCGAATTGCCGCGTCGACGGTTTCTTCCATCGCAATCTTTTCCCCATTCACCGCGATGATCTGGTTGATTTGAGGAACCGCCTGCTGGCCTTGGGCTCGCACGTACAACGGCCGTACGTACACCAGAGTGTCTTCTACCAGAACCATGATCATTTCGCCGAACAAAACTCTGGAACCGTTCTGATCCCGCAAGGTGATGAAGCTGGAGATTTCGTTCTCGCGGCGGATGTTGGAGTCCACGAGGTCCGGGGCCTCAACGCGGCCGCTTGGCAGGCGGTACTCGATCAACTGGCCATAGTTCTCCGGATCCGAACGGGCCACGAGAATCGCGGTCAGTTCTGGACGGTCACTTTGGCGGTCTGCGCCACTGCCGCTGGGCACGAAGGCTCGTTGGATCAGGAATTCGCTTTCGGTCTCACCGGGCAGTCGGGTCTGCACGTACTGGGGATGCATCGGGGTGGCCGCCGCACCGCTCACCCCGGCGCCCTGATCGCCACCCTCAACTCCCGCAGCAGTGGCCACGGTCCAACTCAGAGAACCCTCGAGAAAGGTGAGGGGATCAGAAACCTGGTACGCACCCCACATATCGGTTTGAACGCTGAAGATGTCCTGTGGATACCGGAAATGGGCCTGCAGCTCTGCCGGGGCGGGTTCGTCTTCGAAAAGGGCTGGGAACACGCTCGCCCATGCCCGAACGATCGGGTCGGAATCATCGACGATGTAGAACGTGACATCGCCGTTGTAAGCGTCGACCACAGCCTTCACGCTGTTCCGCACGTAGTTGTAACCACCGGACAGGTCCGACTGTGCCGACAGGCTTCGATTCTGCACACCCTGGCTATAGGGGTACTGGTTGGTCGTGGTGTAGGCGTCGATCACGTACTTGATCCGACCGTCCGTAATCACCGCATAGGGGTCGCTGTCGAGGCGCAGGAACGGTGCCGCAAGCCGCACCCGGTCGACCACATCCCGGTTGTACATCACTTCGCTGTCGCTTCCTAGGAAGGGAGAGATCAGCGGATTGATGCTCTGGAAGCGGAGCGAGAACGCAACTTGGCGAAGGAACGAATCGATGTTGACCCCGCCGGTGCCGTCATACCGGAAGTCCGAGTCGGCTCGAAGCGAGTCGGCCACGACGTCGCGCTCGTTGCGCCCCTCGGCACCGACGATGGCGTACCCATCGAAGTCCTCGCCGAAGTAGATCCGAGGCTGGGTGAGGTCGATCTCGAGATCCTCGTCGATTTGGAGCGAGGAACGAAGCCCTGACACCAGGTAGTTGGGAGTGCCGCCCGAGCCAATGACGTTGGCCGGTGACATCGCGACGCCGTAGCCGTGAGTGAACACGAGGTGCCGGTTTTCCCAGCCTTCCTCGGAGTTCCCGATCTTCAGTTCGCGAACGCTGATTGCCACCGGCTCGGTTCGGCCCGCGACGTCGTAGCGGTCGATATCGAGATCGACGAATTCGTACTCGCGACGTTCTCCCTGATCTTTTTCGAACGAATCCTGGGCAAGGATCGGATCTACCACGAGGATGTCGTTGAAGATCTCCTGGTTGGCTTCCACCTCGGCCACGGTGAGCCCTTCAGTGAAGGGAAACTGCTTCTTCTGCTCGGTTGCCAACTCGAGTCCGTAGGCGAACCGGGTGCCGGCAATGTTGTCGTCGATGTACTGGGTCTCCCGGGTCGACTGGTTGGGTTCGACCGCAAAGCGCTGGAACAGGCTCGGGAAGATCCCTCCCACAACAACATGGGTGACCGCCCACATTCCGAGGGCCACCAGTGGCAGACCCCAACCTTGGCGACGCAGATTGTAGAGAAACAGTGCTGCGGCCAACAGCGATACCAGCACCAAGAGATTCAGCGCGGGCAACTGAACCTCGACGTCGGTTGCCAGCGCACCATCGAACAAGCCACGTCGGCTGTTCACCAGCTCGAAGGTGTCGAAGTAATAGCTGACTGCGCGTAGTACGCCAAGAAGTGCGAAGAGGATCGAGAGATGGCTTTTGACACCATCGCTGATACGCGAGATCGCTACCGCGCGAATCCCACCGTTCAGGTAGTGGGCCAACGCGGCGGCGAAGATGCTGAAGATGATGGCAAAGGAAAACCAATCAACCAAGAACGTCAGGAACGGCAGGCGAAACACATAGAACGCGGCATCTCGGCCGTGGAGAGGGTCGATCCGGCCGAAGTCGTTGGAGTTGGAGAACAGCAGCCATCGTTGCCATTCCTGAGAAACCTGAAGGCCGAACATCATGGCCAGGAATCCTGAAACCACCAGCCGCACCCGAGCACCGTGCCGACCAACGAGCTGGTGGTAGCGCTCGATCAAATCCTCCTCTGGCGACGGCGGCCGAATCGTTGGCTTGAGCCGATCGGCGATCGTGAGGTTGCCGAACAGAATCGCAAAGAACGCAAACGTGAAAACCGCCGCCAACCCGATCTGGGTGAAGAGAATCTTGCCCCACGAGGACGCAAACCCGAGATGATCGAAGAACAGGTAGTCGGTGAACAGGCGGGCTACGCCGCTCGCGGTGAGCACGAGGACCAAAAGGACAGCGCCGGCGACCAGCAGCGGTAGGCGTCTTCTATTGATGGCGATGGGGGTGGTTGTTGCCATTGGGTTAGACCGTAGGTCGAATCACAACCTCGCGGTAAGCGGGGCGAGGAGGTAAAACGGCCTCAACTGCTTACGTCGGCGCCGTGTTCGACGCCCAGGACGAAGGCGCCCGACAACGATTCCTCGACGAGGAGATTGAGCCGGTTGGATCGAACGTTGCGATAATGACTGCGGATCGCCTCCAGGGCAGCGTCTTCTCCCCCGTCCGAACTCACCGCTGCGACAACCGTCGATCTCACATCGTCGACAAGTCTGTGAGCAGTATCGGCAACCAGACCATCCACGAGGCCGGGCCATATCCGTCCGCCAACGGCGGTAGCACCAGCGTTGGCACTGGCACGAAGGGACACTTCGAGCGCATCGGCGAACCGCGCGACTTGGCGATCCTGTGCGGGAAGATCCTGTACCGAAGCCTGCTTGCCACCTCGGCGAACCGCGTCGAGAAGGTCGCTCTGGTCATCGGCCAACGCTCGCTTCAGTTGGCGCTTGAGATCGGGCGCAAGCCGACCCAACGCTTCAGCCTGTTCGCCAGCATGAGCGTCACTGTCAGGTTCATCGGCCGGCTCCTCAACATCCTCTTCTACCTGCGCACCAAGTTCGGAAGGAGGAGAGCGTCTGAACAATGGCGCAGATGGTTGCGGGGGCGATGTCGGAGAGGATCCGAGGCCGAACAGGCCCGCCGAGCGGGCGACGTCTTTCTCCTCGAAGTCATCCAGGGCAGGATCGAAGAGCCCGGCTCTGACTTTGGCCGAATCTTGGTCGTCGGCTTCTTCACCCTCGCGGGCAGAGCCGCCATCAGAATCGCTGTCGATCTCTTCTTCGACCATTTCGATGTCGTCTTCGGTCTCTGCATCGACCTGAGCTTCATCGGCTTCAACCGGATCGATCTGCTCGGTTGGTTCGAATTCTTCCTGTGCTCCATCGAAGGTCGGTGGCGTGCGCCCACCGATTGCGTCCTCGATGCTCGGGGGCGGCGGCATCGGCTCGGAGTGTTCGTTGGTTGCGAGCTCCACGTCGGCTTCGGTCTCACTTTCAGCCTCGGCCGCCGCTTCCTCTTCTGCGTCCTCGGGTACCTCAGAACTCTGTTGTAGATCCTCATTGCGACGACCCGACTCCTCACCGGCGAGCCGGCGCGCGTAGGCCTCTGTCTCGGGTTCATCGCCCAGATCGGCGAAATTTCGCACCCGATCGGGCCGGGCTTTGTCCAGAGCGGAGAGGGCAGCGGCAACCTCTGCATCATCGTCGCTAAGCGGTGTGGGAACGCGGTCCATCGCCGCTCGGGCTTCGGGTACTGCCCGCTGCAGCTCAGCGGTGGCCTCGTCGAGTTCGCTCTTGCGTTCCTCCAGGCTCCGGAGCAACCGATCCCGAGCGGCACGCGCCTGATCGATCTGTTGTCGAGCAGCGCGACGGCGGCGAACAAGATCGGTAAGGATCTTCTCTCTGACCGCACGGGCCTCGGCCACCATCAGGCGAGCTTCATCGCGAACCACCCGTGTGGCGAGGTCGGCTGAGGCGGCAGCTTCAGCTCGGGCGATGTTTGCGGCATTTTCTGACTCGGCCGTGATCTTGTCAGCTTCGACATTGAGTTCGTCGACGCGCGCCTGGGCAGCGGAACGAAGATCCTCAGCTTCGGCCTCGACGGAGGAGCGAAGTGCCTTCACCTCTTCGTCGGTACGGCGCCGTAGAGCGAGGGTTTCTTCTTCAGCTTCCCGCCGCATCTTGGCCGATGCGTCCTCAGCGTTGCGCCGCATGGTGGTTGTTTCTTCTTCGGCCTCGGCCCGCATAGCTGCGGTGGCCTCTTCGGTCTTGCGAGTTCGGGTCTCGTAGAACGCTTCGGCCTCGCCGGTCCGCGACCTCAGAATCTCCTGAGCTTGGGCTCGGGTGGTTGCGGCGTACTCGTCGGCTTTTGCCCGTAAGGACTTGGTCTCTTCGTCGGCTTCGTTCCGGAGCTTGTTCACCTCTGCCTGAGTCTCACGGCGCACCCGGGCGGTGTCTTCTGCTACGGCGGAGCGTTTCTGCTGAATCTCGGCATCAACTCGTTGCTCGAGTTCTTTTACCTCTTTGCGGCGTCGGCTGGCCTCGGTCTCGGCCTTGCGGATGATTTCTGCAGCCGCGGCGCGTGCACTCTCGATCACCTGGGTGGTTTCGGAGGTAATCAGGCTCGTGACGTGTATCGCATCGTCGTTCTCTGCTGAGCTGGCAGCTCGTTCGAGCTGGGCAACACGACGCCGAAGCTCGTCACGCTCGCCAACAAGTGACTGAATCACTTCGGGCTCTTCGGCTCTCTTCCCAGCGCTGGCACTCGTTACCTCAGCCACCTGCTGGAGGAACTGGCGCACTTCATGGGGGTCATAACCCCGGAACGAGGTGCCGAATTCGCGTGCTGCTATCCGCTCAGGATCAAGTTGGGGGTCACGGTTCGTGGCCATTATGTGATGCTAGTCGCACGGGACTCAACTCGGCCTCTGAAAGGCATGGTCTGTGGGAACCGCACCTTTCTCAGCGTTTCCTCTCAGATGTTTCTAATGGCCCGCATCGGCGTTCTCGGCGGCACCAGGCGATGTCCTACCGGCGGAATAGTTCCACGGCGCCTGGGACGCCGAGGCGAACCGCCGCCCTACCCCGAGGTCACGGCGGCAGCGAATTCCTGGATCGCATCCACATCGCCCCCGAGGCCGGCGAGAGCATCGAGTGCGCCCTCGAGGTCCTCGACCGGAATCACCGTCACATCGTCGCCGGCAACATCACGGACCCGCTCGATCGTGGGCTCTTCCAGTGCGGTGGGAACGATGAACACCTTCACACCTTCGTCCCGTACCGCAGCCGCTTTCTGCTCCACCCCACCAACCGAACCGACACTTCCGTCCACTTGAATCGTGCCGGTGACCGCAACTCGCTGACCACCCGTCAGCTCACCAGGTGTCAGCTGGTCGAGCACAGCCAGAGTGAACGCCAGACCGGCGGAGGGACCGCCGATGTTGTCTGAACCGAGGGTGATCTCGAACCCAACGTCCAAATTGAGGTCAACCCGCTCGCTCGTACCGACGCCCAGGAACGCCCTGGTCTCGTCATCCTCCCGGGCCGCAAGAGTCACCGGAATCTCCTCCACTTGACCGTTTGAGGCTCGTTCTACGCCGATCGTGATGAAGTCCCCCGGCGACCGTGCGCCGATGGCTTCGACGAGTTGGGTGGGAGAGACCACCTCCTGGCCTTGAACCGAAACGATCACGTCACCCCGCTCCAGCAGCTCTGCTGCAGGCGTGCCTTGCACCGTCTCCAGCACAAAGACACCGTCGGGAACAACGGTGTCATAACCCAGACGCTCCAGCGCGACCGCAGCGGCAAGATCCTTTGAACTAGCCATCCGATCCAGATTGATCTCTCGGTTTTCCTCTGCGGTTCGAGTGCCAAAGACCTGCTGGCGGTCCACAAGTTCGGAATCGCTGTCGAACTGGTACCACAGGTAGCCCCACAGCGATACTCGATCCCGCACTCGCACGGTGGTGAGATGAAGCTCGCCGTCGCTGGGGTAATCGGTTATTCCACTCACGCTGAGGAACGGTTCTGTGTCTCGGCTGCTACCTGGGACAAAGGCCACGTAGTCGGTGCGGAACAAGAAGCCCGCCGCGATGCCGATGGTCATCATCAAAATGATCACCGCAGCTGTGATCTTCATCAGCCGTCGCTGCACTCGAGCGAGATTCTGCGGGGGTGGAACCGGCTTGGGTCCCGTCGGTGAAGACGCGACAGCTTTCACCGGTGGGCCGGTTGGCAACGACTGTGAAAAAGTGTTGTTGTCGTTCATGTCGCCGGTCATCATGTCCACTATCGGCGAAAACCTGCCCGAAACGAGAGTACGGGATAGGATCTATTTCATGGATTCGTCACAACCATCGACGATCGACTCCACCTTCGGGGTTCCACATCACCTCGCCGAAGCGGCCTCGCCACCGGAGTACCGGTCGGCGTGGAAGGTCCGCACACCGATCTGGCAGCGGATCATCTCTTTGGGCGCCTTGGGCGGGATCGCAACGGGCATTGGAGTCGCGCTCGCCGTGGCAGTGATCGGCTTGGCAGTCCTCACTCTGATGCTGCTCGAAGCAGCAATCGGCTGAATCCCGGCCCACTTGTGGGCCTGGCGGATCTACCGTCCGAAGAGTCCTCTGCGGGCGCCTGCGCCCACGGACTCTTCGGGAACATCGTCGTCATCTGACTCTTCGGCGTCACCAGAGTCGTCGTCGCTGGCGACATCGTCATCGCCCTCAGCAGCTGCAGCGTCATCATCTACTTCGGTGGTGTCAAGGACCTCGTCATCGTCGGCGGAATCGCTGACGCCAACGGAATCGCTGACGCCAACGGAATCGCTGACGCCAACGGAATCGCTGACGTTGTCGCCGCCAGACACAGCGGCGGCGGAGCCGGTATTGAGTTCTACCCGGTAGTACGGCTTGTACTCGAAGTTGACCTCGTCGAGCCGGAAGATGCGAGCGTGATCCACGTCCTTGTCGTTTCGAAGGCTTTCCACATACATCACGGCATCGTGGATGTCGTCGGTTTGGTGGTAGCCGGGCTTACCATCGACGCTGCGATAAATAACCATGTGAGACACGAAAAAGCTCCTTCTGATCCGCTAAGCCGATTGGGTGTTGGTGTGCTCGGTAGCAGCTGCAAACCTAGCCGCAAGTGATTGGGGAGACGACGGATCTTGACCACTGATTCGGCAGAAGAACCAAAGAAGTTGAGGGAAATGATCAAAAACGACTTCCCAACGTCACCGCCAGCCACTGGTGGTGATGCAACCTTGGCGGCGGACCTGATTACCCAAGCTGCGCTCGCGATCAAAACCGACGACCGAGCCACTCGATCCAGAGTCGACCATCAGGCTCGTTCCTCCCTTGAACACCACCACGCCGACGTCCGCGTCTGCGCAACTGCGGCCCTGTCTCGAATTGGGACATTCACCGCCAGCGACCTCGGCGTGCTCCTGAACGACGAATCCCTGATCGTACGACGGCGGGCGGTTGAGGCATCAGTTGCACTGATCCAGGCTGAGCAGGGCGAGGCGGCCCTCGTGGACGGACTAGTCCGAGCCCTCGGCGACGAACCATCGGTCGCCGAGGTGGCGGCCTTTGCCGTCGGCGAATTTGGACCCGATGCGGTTCATCTGACCGAACCGGCTGTTGAGGTTTTGGAGAACATGGCGTCCCAGCACGCCGATGCTCTCTGCCGAGAGTCCGCAATCGCAGCCCTGGGATCGCTCCATCGCGGGCGGGCCACCGTGGTCGAGGCCATGGGCGACAAGGCAACGGTCCGCAGGACGCGCTGTTCTGGCCCTCGCCCCATTCGCGGGAACCGATGTAGATGCAGCCCTGGACGCGGCGCTACAGGACCGAGACTGGCAGGTTCGTCAGGCTGCAGAGGACCAGATTGAGGCCCGGCGCTAACTGGTGACGTGTTGGCGCATCAGCACGTGCGCTCGGATCAGGTGCCGTTCGAATCATCACCGCTGGACTCAACATCGTCTGTCGAGACGATGTGCTGGGATTCGAGACCCCAACTCGAGCCTCCTTCCCACTGTTCCTTCTTCCAAACCGGAACGGTCGATTTCAGTGTGTCGATCCCATATCGGGCCGCTTCGAATGCCGCTGATCGGTGGGGCGATGATGCGGCGACGACGACAGCCGCTTTGGTGATGGGCACCGGGCCTACTCGGTGAATCATGACGATCCGACCGAGGTCGGACCACTTGTCCCGCATCGCAGCGGCAAGCGCCTCCAGCCGGGGAATTACCTGTTCTTCGTATGCCTCGTACTCGAGGAGTGACACTCCCGTGCGATCACCGGCGTGGTCTCGGGCGGTTCCGGTGAATACCACGGTCGCTCCGCAACCGGGCATCACGATCCACTCCCCCGCTTCGGCAACGGGGAGATCGTTTGAGCACAGGCCCAGCCAATCGTTGCTGTCGGATGGCGGTCCCCCAAGATGCACGTCGCTCACCATCTAGAGGGTAGAACCCAGTACCGGCTCTTGGTTGGGCTTGACCTCTGATCTAACCTCTTGGAATGGCCAACGAGTTCGAGAACATCCTCATCAAAGACGAGGAACACTTCACCACGATCACGATGAATCGGCCGGGACGCCGTAACGCTCTCAGTCTCGATCACATGAACGAACTCATTGCCGCGCTCACGACAATCGCCGAGTCCGAACAAACCGGCATCATCATCGCCGGAAACGGGCCGGTGTTCAGCGCCGGTCACGACTTCGCCGACATGGCCGGCGCCGACCTTCCGTTCATGCGTCACCTTCTCACTACGTGCGCCGAGCTGATGCAGTTGATCGGACGCGTACCTCAGGTGGTCATCGCCCAAGTTCATGGCCTCGCCACCGCTGCCGGATGCCAACTCGTGGCCGCCGCCGACCTTGCTGTGGCCGGGGAATCGGCCGGATTTGCAGCACCGGGCGGCAAAGGTGGCTGGTACTGCCACACCCCGATGGTCACGATCGGTCGAGCGATGGGTCGTAAGCAGGCGATGGAGATGGCAATGACCGGTGATGTGATCGATCCCCACACCGCCCTGCAATGGGGTTTGATCAACCGAGTTGTATCCGACGATGTGGTAGCCGAAGCCACCCGAGATCTCCTCTCTCGGGCCACGCGAGGAAGCCGATTCTCCAAAGCGATGGGCAAACAAACCTTCAACACCCAAATCGAACTCGAGCTACCTCAGGCCTATCGCTATGCCACCGAGGTGATGGCATCGGCCAGTCAAACCGTCGATGCTCAGGAAGGTATGGCGTCGTTCATGGAGAAGCGTCGACCCACGTGGCAGAACAAGTGATGAAGAACTCAATAGTGATCTGAGAAGTCACCAATAATCCGCTGCGGCGGGAGTGAGCCGCGACCAATGACGCCCGGATGCGCGGTAACTTCGTGGGCCGTGGGAGCGGAACACACAACCGATGGGCCAGAGCCCGAAGACGACACCGGGTCCGTTCCCGACATCGATCCGAGACTGGTCGACTGGTCGAGCATCCCGATCGATGATCCGCGCTGGGAACTCGTCGACGATGTCGAACTGGACGACGACACTCCGGCCGGGGCACCGCCGGATCCATCCCAACGAAAATGGCGCCATCCCTCCGAAGTTGCTGCAGCCAATGCCCACATGGACCGGTCTATCGCCGAGGACGCTCGCGGTCTGCAGCCGGCATCCAGGTTCGGAAGTAACTACCTGACATCATCGGTTGGCAACGGACGACTGCTAGTCGCGGTAGCCGCTGGCGCCCTGGTGGTGGCCGGGGTGAGTATATGGACCAGCCCAACCGAGACGGTGATCTCCGATACCGCTGCGGTGGTGTCGCTCGCTTCGCCGGTGCCGTCCCAAGTTGAGACGATCCCACTTGTTGTTGAGAGCCCGACCCCTCCTACCACCGCCCGCGCCAACCTGAGTTCGGGCTCGGCCCAAGCCTTGTACGCCGAGGCCGTGGCCGCCCCGCCACCGTGGGCCTACGAGGTGCTCTCCGGTGACGACGCCCGCTCATCATCGACACTGGCCACAGCGATTCGAATAGACGGCCTCGATCCTGGATATCTCATCACCTCCGCTTCGGCGATCGGTCTGCGGCGCGAAGTTATGCTGGCAGGGCACGCCGCCGACCAAGAACGACCCGATCTCATGTCGGCACTGGTCGTCGGCATCGACCCAGTCAGCGACATCGCCGTACTCCAGGTGGGGGTTGGCGACCGATCCCCGTTTGCGGCGTCGATCGGTTCACACACCGGCGCAGAACTTGGTGCTCGAGTTGAGATTCGGGCCGGTGTCCCCTCAACGAGGCACAGCGGAACGATCCTTTCTGTCACCGCAGACACCATCGAAACCTCGGCGCCGGTCCCGGCCGGCCACCTCGGAGCGGCTGTGGTCAACGGGTTGGGCCGAGTGATCGGGGTGGTGGTCAACCGCCCTTCAATGCTCGCCAGCGCCATACCGGCATCTGAATGCCAACGAATCGCCAGCAACATCGCCGACTACGGCGTGGCAAACCCGTCCTGGCTCGGGATCACCATCACCTCCAACGAGGGACTGATCGAGGTTGTCGACGTGGTCGCGGATGGCCCAGCCGATCTGGCGGGTATCCAACTCGGTGATCATCTGCTTGGAGCAGCCGGTTCCTTGGTGATAACTCCCGAACAGCTAAGCGAGATCGTGGGCGCTCAGACCCCCGAAGCTGAGCTCGAGCTCGTCATCGAACGTGGCGGATCGGTGAGCAGCGTGGCGGTCAAGGTCGGTCAGCGGCCCAAAACTCCCGTCAGCCCGAGCTGGGTCGACACCTAGCTGTTCGAACGGCCGCTACTCCAGGCCGGAGAGGTCATCGGGAACTTCGAAAGTCGGAACCTCCGATTGGCCCAATCCGATCCGTTCAAGCCACAACCCGGGAGCGTCCACCTCTGCTGCAGTGGGAAGATCGAGTTCGTCGGCCCACAGCCGTTCCAGACCCTCATCTCCGGCCCGTTCGATGATCCCTGCTACGAACGAGGCGCCACGATCGAAGGTTTGATCAGTGATGTTGATCCCCAGCAGCTGCTCCATGAACGTCTCGGCGTCGGGGCGCTCGGTACGTCGAGCTCGAAGCGCGTCCCGGATTGCTGGATGACCTGTCATCAATGAAGCACACGCCGCCATGGTGCTGTGCTCCACGAAACCGAGAACGGCGGCCACCAGGGCGTCGAGCTGGGGCATCAACAGATCGTGGGTGCGTGACCGCATCATGCGCAGCAGCGATTCCGGGTCGCTCATTTGTGAGCTGATCTGAAGGATTTGGCTGAGGTCGGTGACGTCGCCGATTTCTTCCATAATCGCGTCGTGGTTCGGACGGAACGCCGATGCGAAATCCATGTAGAGAGCCTCGAGGTGAGCCGACACATGGGGAACGCTCAGGACGGCGTGGGCGATCAGTTCGTGAATCAACACGTACATCTGGACTTCGGCAATAGGTGCTCCGGTGGAAGCGGCGATCTCATCCATGCCGTCGGGCACAACCTGGATGTCGCCGTCGGCTCGTGGAACGGGCAAGTCATAGGTGCCAATGATTCTCTGACCCAGGTGGCCGAGCATCGACCCGGCTGAGTCCACCACCATCATCGGCGCCATTGAGCCCATCATCTGGCCGAACATCTGATTCATCGGCTCGAGCTCTTGGTCTGCTTCGCCCGGAGATCTCGTCGCCAACCACAAGGTCGGTGAACCCGTTCTGTTCCAGCGCTTCGATGAACCGTTCGAAGAAGGGTCGGTACGCTCCAACCGCGTCGCAGGTCCAGGTTCTCCGGGAGACCACTTGCACCCGCACGCTACTTCGGCGAGACGCACCCCGGGTCTCTGGCGGGCGTGCAGATCAGCGATACGGGCAAGGTCTTCGATGGCCAGACGGACCTTGGGATCGACGTTGGTATCGGGTCCCTTTTGGGTGGCAATGCTCACGGCAACCTTCCGCGCTTGCTCCCACGGGTCCCCCGAGAGTCCGAACGGGTTTGAGCCCGCGCCGCTGAACATCTGCATCATTTGTTGCAGCATTCGCTGAAGATTCTCTGGATTGAGTGGATCGTTACCGCTCACAACGGCATGGTAGGCCCATGTTGAGTGTCGCGGTCACCGGGTCCGCCGGAGCATTCGGTCGGCGGGTCGTCAACGACCTTGTCGCTGAGCCATCCGTGGTTCGGGTCGTGGCCATCGACCGGCGGCCTCAGCAGATCAGCTCGGACAAGGTCGAGTCTGTGCGCGTCGAGCTATCGAACAGCGGGACCGGCGACCGGACGAACTGACCGCGGCCTTCATCGGCTGCGACACGGTCGTTCACTCCGCCTCCGACGAAGGACGGGTCAGCCATCATCTGGTGGCCGCGGACCTTCTCGGCAGGGTGCTCGATGCTGCCACCGACGCTGGCGTGGGTCACGTCGTGATCATCTCCTCGGCGATGGTGTACGGCGCCTGGCCTGACAATCCGGTTCCGCTCGCCGAGGATGCGCCCCTGCGAGCGAACGATGATCTGGCCTTCGTGGCCGCCAAGCTCGAGATGGAACGGCTGACTTCGACCTGGGCGTCGAGGGGACGGCGGGCCGCAATACTGCGCCCCACCACAACCCTGGCCGAGAGCGGTTCGTCGTGGATCGGCCGGTCGCTGCGGATCGCCACCACGATCAGACCCGACCGGGTTGACCCGCCCGTGCAGTTCGTCCACTACGACGACCTCGCCTCGGCCGTGGTCACTGTTGGCATCAAGCAAGCTTCGGGCGTCTACAACGTCAGCCCTGACGGCTTCATCGGATCCGAAGCGTTCCATCAGCTCGTAGGCGGCCTTCAACTACGGGTCCCGGGCGATCTGAGCGACGTTCTGCTGCGCTCGGGCGTCGCTTGGGGATCCGACCGACGCCCGAGGGAATCGAGCCCTACGTACACGCCCCGTGGGTCGTCGCCAACGACAAACTGAGGAGCTTGGGCTGGCAGGCCGGAGCAGCAACGAGGAAGCATTCGTGTTCGGCACACCGCCGCCACCGTGGGAGATCCCCCCTCAGCATCGCCAAGAGGTCGTGCTCGCGCTTCGCGATTGCTGGCGGTCTCGGACTGATTGGCGCCGCTTCGGCAGTTATTCGTCGGCTCCTCCGTCGGTGATTTCGTCCTCGGGATCGATTCGAACGGTCGGTACGGGTTGGGTGTCGGTGAGAGCCGGTTTGTGGACCGGCAGTTGGGTGGTTGGTTCGAAGTGCTCTGCCATGCCAGGGTTCTCGCTGGTTGGGTTATCGGTCGGCGAGCCGGGAACCACCCTTGTGGGATGAGATGATGTTGGTGTAGTTGCTCGACCTTTGCGCCGCCGAGGTGAGCGCTTGGCGTTCGCTGACGGACTGACTGAGTGGCTTTCGCAGAGGCCGCTGCGGCCCTCCGGCGGGCCACCTCGGTGTTCGGCGCCGGATCCTTGCCCAACCAGTAGCTCACGGCTGCAAACCCTGCCGTACCGGACACGATCACGAACCCGATCCGTGCCGGAATCGGAAGGATTACGGGAAGCAACGCACCGAGCACCCACACGAGCTGGAACCGACTCTCGAACTTGGCGAAGGTGGCTCCCAGATCAGGTGGGGCGTGTCGCGTTGGACGATGGCGTCGAAGCTCTGCTTACCCGCTGATCCCCCGAGACCAACCGCCGCCGCAACCGCAACGGCCCCCGCCAACCCACCGGCAATGCACCGACCAGGCTCACAACCGATATGAGCCCGAGCATGCCGGCAAGGTTTCGTTCCTCGGAGAAGCGGTGCCGGAGCTTGGGAGACAACAGGGCCCCGACGCTGCACCCAGAACCGAGGCGGCGACGACGGCGCCGAGGTGCCATGTGGGCGAGCCGCCGATGGCGAGATCGAGCCGCTCCAAACCCATCGCTTCCCGCACTCGGTGTCCCATCTCCACGCCGGCCCCGGTCGGTCCAGGATCAACGCCGCCTCGAACTGCGAATGCCAGGAGCATGGTGACGAAACCGGTGACGCCCCGCACGTATGCCAGTGGCGCTCGAGGCCAGCAGAATGCCCCCTCTGCGCATCAGCGCCGGGTCGACGCTCATGTCAGCGTCGTCCCCGGTCCGCTCGACCTTCGGTGCCGTGACGTCGGAATCTGCAGCGCGAGGACACCACCGATGGCGAAGAGGACGCCGGCGAAGACCAGACCCCAGGAGGCGCCGCCGAGACGAGAGCGAGAATTCGATCGTATTGAGCACGCACCGAAGAAGACCAGCAAGCCCGCAAAGGGCACAAACGCAGCGTCGCCAAGTCGCCCAGATGATCGACAGGCGGCTGTTGGCCCGAACGAGTTGTGAGGATCGTCGATCAGGCTCGGCACCAGCGCCGACTTGGCGATGTGGTGCGCCTTGCCCATGACCAGCATCGAGAACGCCATCGGAAAGAACAGCAGCGATTCGACCTGGGTGGCCATGAGGACCGCCATCAGACCGCGCCGAAGACCGACACCGACGATGATGAACTTGTTGCCGCCCGACACCCGGTCGACGAGCGGCCCGAGGAACTGGGCGACGACGGCGAATGGGGCGACGGTCAGCAGCAGGTACAGCGACACCCGCCAGCGGGCATCGTTGGGGTCGAGTGAGAAGAACACCGAATCGGCGAGCGCAAACGGCCACGAGTGCGTCGCCGCCAGCAGCGAAGCCGTGGGGCCTCGCCAATCGGGCGAAGGGGTGACGGAGACATCACCGTCGTGGCCAGCGCCTGCCGACCGAACCGCTGGGCGGTCCGCCGGCTCGAGCGGCTTTCTCGGTCTCAGCCATCTGCTCGACAGCCTAGTGTGAGCCGGTGACCTGACCGGGCTCCGCGGTCTACCCGAATGAACTTGTAGCCGAGACCCCGAATCGTGACGATCCGTGACGGGTTGGACGGATCGGATCTCCACTTTCGACCGCAGTCGCTTCACGTGCACATCGAGGGTCTTGGAGTCACCGACGTAGTGGTATCCCCACACCCGGTCGAACAGGATCGTCCCGGGTGACCACCCGGCCGGCATTCGACATCAGGATCTCCAGCAGTTCGAACTCCTTCAGCGGCATCGTGACCGGCTGCGCCATCCACCGTCACCTCGTGCCGCTCGGCATCGAGGGTCACGCCGTCGACGGTGAGCCCTGCCCGACGACGGTGTAGAGGACTCCTCACCGCGTCGCAATAGGGCGCGGATCCGGGCGAGCAGTTCTCGTATCCGGTAGGGCTTGGTGATGTAGTCGTCGGCTCCGACCTCGAGCCCGACGACGACGTCGACCTCTCGGACTTGGCGGTGACCATGATGATCGGGACACTGCTGGTCGCTCGGATGTCCCGGCACACGTCCACTCCCGAGACACGTGGCAAGCATCAGATCGAGCAAGGACCAGGTCGGGTTTGAACTCCGGAACATCTCGAGCGCCACGAATCCGTCCTCGGCGGCGACCACCTCGAACCCTTCGGCCTCCAGGCTGATGGTGAGCGCATCCAGATACGACGGTTCATCGTCGACGACGAGTATGCGCTTTGCCCGCTGGTCCTCAGGCAACGGAGCGCTCCTCTTCAGGTTCGGACCTCGGTCGCCGTCGTCGAGCGCCGACGGGGCAGCTCGATCCTGAAGGTCGATCCCTCGCCTTCGACCGCGGTGACCGACACCTCGACCACCGTGATTCACCACGACGTGCCGAACGATCGACAGACCCAGACCGCTTCCGCCGGTGTCGCGCCGTCGGGCGGCGTCGACGCGGTAGAAACGCTCGAACACCCGATCGAGATCGGCTTCGGGGATGCCGATGCCCTCGTCAGCGACCGTGACGAACCACCAGGTCCTCCTCGATGCCGGCATCGATCCTGACCTCGGAGCCAGGGCGCGGAGTACTTGATCGCATTGTCCAGCAGATTCTGGACTGCGGAGCGGAGTTGCCGTCGGTCGCCGAGCACGGCCGCGTCGACCGGCTCGACGTGGCTGACACCTCGACCCCGGCGGCAGCAGCCGACTCGGCGAGATTCTCGACGGCGTCGTCGATGAACGAGACGATCGAGATCGGTCCGGTCGACTGTCAACACGCCGCCTTCGATTCGGGTCAGTTCGAGGAGTTCCTCGATCATGTCACCGAGCCGGTGGGCGGCGGTGCACAGGCGCTCGCTGAGTCGCTCGATCGTCGCGCGGGTCCTCGGTGGCGGCGAGCGTTTCGGCCAACACCGCGATCGCACCGACAGGGGTGCGCAATTCGTGGCTCACGTTGGCGACGAACGATCGACGGATCTCCTGCAGCTGCCGTTCCCTCGTGACGTCGTCGACGATGACCACGACAGCCCCGGTCGATTCGTCCGAGGATGTCGGAAGGACTCTGAGCGCCAGGACCGATCGTGGCGGGCCGTAGAGCTCCACCTCACGTTCGAGCGATCCGGCGAGCCTCGATTCAGGATCGTCGGCGACGAGATCCTGATCTCGCCGTTCACGATCGCCTGGGTCGGCGCGGGACATCGCCGCGAACTCGGCGGCGGGGTTCCGATAGATCTCCTCGACCGTCGGAGTCGAAGGCCAGAATCCCCAAGGTGAACCGCCTGCAAGTGAACTGCGAACGGCATCGGGTCAGATCGTTCGGGCAGAGTCGCGCTCCGGGCCGCACTTTCCGGACGGGAAGCCGGTCGAACCCTTCCGTGCAGGAAGTCCGGGACGACGACCAGTGGTACAGGACGAAGCTCCACCGGATTCGCATCCGATGAGCAGACCGGCCGCGGCGAGTCTCCATCGATTCAGTCTGCCCGTAGGTCGCCGAAGGTCGGTCCGCCGTGCTCGGGCATCCAGCCGGTCACCATGTACATCACGCGGTGTCCGATGTTCACGGCGTGATCACCGATCCGTTCGTAGTAGCGAGCGACCAGCGCCAGCTGCACCGCCGCCTGAAGATCGATGTGGCCGTCGCTGTGGGCGGCGAAGACCGCCTCCACCATGTCGACGTTGAGCTCGTCGAGTTTGTCGTCGATGTCGTCGAGCGCCTCGGCGAGCGCCTCATCGCTGTCGGCATACGCATCGAGGGACAGCTGCAGCAGCTTCTGCGCCTCGTGTGCCATCGACGGATGCGACACCCCTGATCCGCGGCGTCATCTCCGAGCCGTACATCCGACGCGCCGCCTTCGACACGTTGACCATCAGATCAGCCCGAGCGCTCCAGCTCGGCGACGAGCTTGGAGATGGTGACCAGGTGACGAAGCTCGCCGGCCGCCGGCGCCTGTCGAGCCATGATCAGGTACGTCCGGTCCTCGATGTCGACGCTGAGCTCGATCGATCTGATAGTCGTAGTCGATCAGTTCCTTTGCGACCTTGAGATCACCGGTGAGGAGAACCTCGGTCCCCCGCGGAATCGTCTCGATCACCATGCCGCCGAGCCGCAGCAGATCGGCTTTGAGGGCATCCATCTGCCGGTGGTACTCACGTCGGTGTTCCATCGGTTCGGTCATGATGTCACCTCGGTGCGATTGCGGTTCGCTAGCTCCTGTCGGAGCTGCACACATGAGCGGTGTGACCCGCGACGTCGCGGCAGGTCGACATCAGCCGAACCGACCGGTGACGTAGTTCTCCGTGCGTTCGTCGGCCGGGTTGGAGAAGATCTTCTCGGTGAGGTCGAATTCGACCAGGATGCCCGGTGCGCCGGTCGTTCTCGCCGCCGACGGCGGCAGCTGAAGAAGGCGGTCCGGTCGCTGACCCGAGCCGCCTGTTGCATGTTGTGGGTCACGATCACGATCGTGTACCTGGTCTTGATCTCCTGCATGAGGTCTTCGATCATGCCGGTGGCGATCGGATCGAGCGCCGAGCACGGCTCGTCCATCAGGAGAACGTCGGGACTGGTGGCGATGGCTCGGGCGATACACAGACGCTGCTGTTGTCCACCGGACATGCCGAGGGCACTGTCGGACAGACGATCCTTCACCTCGTCCCAGAGCGCAGCCCGCCGGAGGGATTTCTCCACGATGGCGTCGAACTCGGATTTGGGAGTACCGGCGATCTTGGGGCCGTAGGTGATGTTGTCGTAGATGCTCTTGGGAAACGGGTTGGGCTTCTGGAAGACCATCCCGATCCGGCGCCGGACCTCCACCGGGTCGACGTCGGCGTGGTAGAGATCGACGCCGTGATAGTGCAAGGTCACCCTCGACTCGGGCGCGCGGGGATCAGGTCGTTCATCCGATTGATGGAGCGGAGCACGGTTGACTTGCCACAGCCCGATGGTCCGATCATGGCGGTGATTTCGTTGTCACGAACGTCCAATGTGACGTCGCGTACCGCCCGAAAGGCGCCGTAGTAGACCGACAGATCTCGCATCGACAGAACGGTCGGGTTCTCAGTGCCGACCTCAGCTGCTCGTTGCAGATGGCGGCCGGATCGATCTGCACGAGCTTTCATTGGCGCTGTCCTCGGTTCGTCGTTGTCGCTGGTTTCGTTCAACTGCCACGGCGTTCCTAGCCTGCTCGCTTCGATTCGAACCGATTGCGCAGCAATGATCGCCGCCGAGTTCAGCAGGATGACGAAGAGGATCAGGACAACGATGGCCGCCGCAGCGTTGTCGACCTTGAAGCCTTCCTGCGGGCTGTTTGGTCCATGTCGTGATCACAATGGGCATCGCCGCGAAACGATCGCGCACCTGCGACACGTCGAACCAGCCCGGCGAGTTGGAGATGAAGCCGGTGATCGTGCCGACCAGAAGAAGCGGGGCAGCTTCGCCGGCGGCCCGGGCGATCGAGAGAAGGGTGCCGGTGAGGATTCCGGGGGCGGCGTAGGGAAGGATGTGATCCTTGATGACTTCCCACTTGGTGGCACCAACGCCGAACCCGGCCTCTCGGAGGGCGCTGGGCACCGCACGAATCGCCTCCTGGGACTGGTGATGATCACGACGGGAAGCACGAGCGCCGACAGGGTGAGGCCACCGGCGAGAGGGTGTGCGTCCTCCGGTGATGGCGGAGATCCCCCAGCCCTTGACGAAGATGGCCAGCCCGAGGATGCCGTACACGACGCTGGGCACTCCGGCGAGGTTGCGGATGTTGAGTTCGATGAAGCCGGTGAGCCGATTCCGGGGTGCGTACTCCTCCAGGTAGATCGCGGCCGCGATCCCGAGTGGAAAGGCGACGACGGCGACGATGAGGCAGAGGTAGAACGTGCCTTTCAGACCCTGACTGATGCCGACTGTCGGCGCATCGTGAGCCGAGCCTGCCGGTGAGAAAGTCGCCGAGCCGGGTGCTGAGGACGGTCCACCCGTCCGGTACGACGATGAACAGCAGTACGACGAGCACGCCGAGCGACACGAACAAGGAACCCAGCATCATCACCTGGAAGAGGTCCCCTTCAGGTCGGGGCGCTTCCGCAGAGCCCCGGCGATGCGCAACGGTTGCGTCGTGACAGGAGGGTTGGCGACGGCCATGATCAGTACTCCAGTCGATATCGCCGAACCACTCGGTCGGCGAACAGGTTGAGGCCCAGCGTGAAGAAGAAGAGAATCGCGCCCGACGAAGAAGAGGCTCTGGAAGGCGAGACCGGATCCGGCCACCTCGTCGGTTCCCGACGCGCACCGACGCCATCGCCGCGGTCATGGTCAGACCCTGTCTTGTGGGATTGGCGGCGAAGAGTGCGGAGTCGGCAGCACCGCCGGCGATGAAGACGACCATCGTTTCTCCGATCGCACGGGAGGTCGCCGATGATGAGCGCTGCGACCAGACCGGAGATGGCGGCAGGCAGCACGATGCTCAGCGTGGTGGTGATCTTGCGGGCGCCGACGCCGGCCGACGCCTCCCGCAGGGCGTTGGGGACCGCGCTCAGCGCATCCTCGGAGACCGAGGCGATCAGCGGGATCGTGAGAATCCCCACGCCGATACCGGCCGCGATCATGTTGCCCGAGCTGTTGGCACTCTCGAGCCAGGAGCGGACCAGGTTCGGGTTGATGAAGCGCAGGGCGAAGAAGCCGAGCACGACCGACGGAATCCCGGCCAGGATCTCGAGGATCGGTTTCAGGAACTTGCGAACGGTCGGTGTTGGCGTACTCGGAGAGATAGACCGCTGCGGACAGCCCCAGCGGAGCGGCGACGATCATTGCGATCAGGCTCACCCAGAACGTGGCGACGAGCAGCGTCCCCAGGTCGAACAGGCCGCGTCGGGGGAACCAGCCCAGATCCCAGAGCCTGATCCGAGTTCGACTTGACGATGAACAGATCGCCTCGAAGAGCAGCGACCCGATGATCAGCAGACTCATCAGGATCGACGTGAGAGCAGCCGAGAACACAACGGCCTTGACGCGACGCTCTCGCGTTTGCGTTTGTTGACCCCTGGAGTTCCGAGACGTCCCAGTTGATTGCTGTCATGAGCGCTCCCGTTTCCTCTCGTCCCGGCTACTCGCCGGGACGACAGGTGGTGGTTAGCGCCCTGCCATGCGGCGACCGTCTCGGCCATGGCGGCACCGTCCAGTGGCACGTAGTCAGCGTCGGGAGCCGCAGTCTTGAGGCCGTAGTCCATGTAGAAGTCGACGAAGTTCGACCAGCGCTTCGGGCTTCTCGGCTGCCTTGGCGGTGTTCACGTAGATGAACAGGTCCCGGGAGATCGGGTAGCTGTTGTCGGCGATCGTCTCCGGGGTCGGCAGGATGCACTCGCCGCCCTCCTCCTCGGACACCGCGAAGATGTGCACGCTGTCACCGGCCTCGTCGGCGAAGGCGAAGCCGACCCAACCGAAGCTGGTGTCATCGCTGGAGATGTTGGTGATGATCACGTTGTCGTCGGCGGAGCTCTGATAGTCGGGCCGGGTGGTGATCTCCTGTCCCCGCTCGTCGAGGGTGTCCTCGAGAACGATCTCGATGTAGCTGGCGAAGGTACCGGACTCCTCACCGGGGGCGGTGATGGTGAGCGGCGCGTCGGGCAGATCGCCGGACGCCACCGACCTCGGCGTTCAGGGCATTGGCGTCGCTCCAGTTGGTGAAGCCGGTGGCCTCGGGCGAGGTGATGCTGTACATGTCGGCGAAGCTGAGGCAGTCGATGGGGTTGCCCGGGCCCGACATCAGGGCGATGCCGTCGATGCCGACCTTCAGCTCGACGCAGGTCACCCCGTTCGCCGCACAGTCCTCGGCTTCGGAGTCCTTGATCTGCCGGGAGGCATCGGAGATGTCGGTTTCACCGGTGCAGAACTTCACGAAGCCGTCACCGGTACCGGGCCCCTCGACGGCGATGTCGACGTTCGGGTTGTCGGTGGCGTAGGCCTCGGCCACCCGGATCGAGATCGGCTCGACGGTCGAGGAACCGGAGATGAAGATGTCACCGGCCACTGCCATCGCCGCCGATGATGCGCCGTCATCGCTGTCGCTACCGCAGGCAGCCGCCACCAGCACAAACGCAAGGAACATCGAAAATACGTATCTCAGTTTCATAGGTTTCCTCTCAAAGGGGATGTCTCTGAGACCGAACGCTACGAACCCAAGGTGACGTCGAGGTCGGAATCGGGTGAACCGTGGGTAAACAGTCACGTTCGCGGGGTGAAGTTACCTACGAGATCGTGACCTACCGGTTGGCCCAGCGAAGGGCCGTTTCAGCCTGTTCAGCCGGTGAAAGCTCAACGTACTCTGCGTCGGCTACCGCATCAGACAGCCCGAGATTCAAGTAGTAGAACAGGAAATCGTCGACCAGCGGATCCTCGGTCGCTCCGTCGGCGTACAGGTAAAGGTCGCGCGACATCGGGTAGATGCCCTGAACAACTGCGGCGTCGTTTGCCAACACACATCCAGAACCGTCGGAGACACCAACCATCTTCACCACGTTGGAGTTGCGGACTGCGAGAGAGGATCCCACCAGCCCGATACTGGCTGGATCGGCTGCGACAGCATCGACCAGCTGAGCGTTGCTGTCGAGACTGCGGTGGTCGACGCGCATGAAGGTGCCGACCCCACGCTGCTCAGCGATCGGTTCGAGGGCAAAGTCAACGAAGAGCTGATGTGTTCCCTGGTTCGGGCCCGGCGCGATCACGTGTACCTCACCACTCCCCCATGCGGTGGACGACCCAAGTTCGGCTGCAAGTTCTCCCACTGCTTCTCGTGTTGTGAGACCGGTCGATTCGGGGCCGGTCAGCGCGTACAGATCGGTGTATGTGAGGCATTGCAAATCCGACGCATTGTTGGCGATCACCGCAATGCCGTCGCGAGCCAGTCGCAATTCGATCGGCAACACACCCTTCGACAAGCAGATCGTCGACTCCGAGCCGTTCATGGGTCGGGACGAACCGACGATCGAGGTTTCGGGATCGGTGCATAGATCGTTGATCCCTGCACTTGAACCTTCGGCTTGTATATCGATCGACACATTGGGCTGGCGATCTCGGTACCGGTCGGCGACGGCCCGTGTTATCCCTTCAACTGTGCTTGACCCTGAGATCCGGATTGTTCCGGAGAGTTCGGGAGGAACATCGGTTGTCGTGACCTCTTCGGGTTCGGTTGTGGTGCCCAAGACCGTTGGTTCAGTCCCGCCTTCATCACTCGGGGCTGCTTCCTCACTCGCAGCCGAGCCGCCGCTGCAGGCACTTGCGATAAGACCCAGTGCTGCGAGTAGACCGCTGAATCTCAGCAGATGGTGACGGGCGATCACACAGAGCAACCTAGTCGATGGGTCAGGGGTCATTCGTTGACCCATCCAGCGATCCGAGAAGAAGAACGTCGTGGGAGTACCCGAGCAGGGACTTCGCCTGCTCGAGTGAGACCCAGCGAAGCTCATCGACTTCGTCATTGGCTACGAAATCGCCGGCTGAATACTCCAGCGACCAGTACCGCACCACCTTTGGCCGACCCTTGTGGTCGATGTAGCTCGCCGAAGGCAGCTCACAGTGGATTGTGCCTCGAAAGCCGGTTTCTTCTTCAACTTCGCGGACGGCGCAGCTGAGATCATCCTCGCCCTTGTCTCTTTGCCCTTCGGATGGGACCAGTCGTCGTATCGATCCCGGTGCACGAGCGCCACCTCGAGTTCGCCATTGACCGACCTCCGCCACACCACACATCCGGACGCATAGATCGTGCGTTTCGACTCGGCGGAAGTGTCGTTGGCCATCAGATGTCGAACGAAGGCCGAAGGAGCTGGGTCTCCACTGCGACGCTCTCCGCAGCCTCGGCTTCAAGCACTTCGTGCAGATTGCGGCCCGAGCTGGTGATCGGCACTTCCCGTACGTAGGCCCCATCGGACCGGAGCTCCCACGAAAGATGCTCATCGGCCAGATTCTCCTCGAGGATGTGTTCGATCCGTTCCCGGACCGCCGTGTCGGTCATGTCCACAAGGGCTTCCACACGGCGATCAAGATTGCGAGGCATGAGGTCGCCCGACCCGATCAGGATTGTTGGCCGGCCAAGGCCCCGCCCGTTGGCGAAGTGGAAGATTCGAGAGTGCTCGAGGTATCGGCCGACGATCGATTTCACCCGGATGTTCTCCGAGAGCCCGGGAACTCCGGGGCGAAGGCAACAGATACCGCGGATCACGAGGTCGATCTGCACGCCGGCCTGGCTGGCCTCGTACAAACGGTCGATCAGCTTCGCGTCGACCAGGCTGTTCATCTTCATCGTGATCCGCCCTTGGGCACCGAGGGCGGCTTCGGCAGCGATGAGGTCTGAAATACCAGTCCGAAACGTTGTGGGGGCGACGAGTAGCTGTTGGTAATCGACACCCCGGCCATAGCCGGTCAGGAAGTTGAACAGCGCTGTGACGTCGTCGCCGACAGCGGGTTGAGCGGAGAAGAGGCCGAGGTCCTCATAGAACCGAGCGGTGCCGGGGTTGTAGTTGCCCGTTCCGATATGGCAGTAACGGCGCAGACCGCTGCTCTCTTCACGAACAACCAGGGTCGTCTTGCAATGGATCTTGAGGCCGACCAGCCCGTACACCACGTGCACACCGGCTTCTTCCAACCGTCGGGCCCAGCGAATGTTGGCCCTCTCGTCGAATCGGGCCTTCAGCTCGACCAACGCGGCCACCTGCTTGCCGGCCTCGGCCGCCCGGATCAGCGCATCGATGATCGGTGAGTCACCCGAGGTGCGGTACAGGGTCAGCTTGATGGCGAGAACTCGGGGTCCCGGGCTGCGTTGCGAACGAACTCGCTGACCGAGGCGCTGAAGCTGCTGTACGGGTGATGAACCAGGATGTCGTTCTCCCGAATTCGTCGAAAGAACTCATCGGCGGTTTCCATGTTGGCCAGTTCCGGTGGCTTGAACCCCGGAGTGATCGGTTGCATCAGGTCAGGACGATCGAGTTCGTTGAACTGGTTGAAGCCGGTGTTGTCGATGAACCCGGAGACCCAAAAGATGTCGCTGTGTTCCAGGTCAAGCTCTCTCAGCAGGATCTCGAGCGCCGACTCGGGCATGGACTCGTACATCTCGAGCCGGATGGCCCGACCGAAGCGGCGTCGACGAAGCTCCATTTCGACCGCCTCCAACAGATCGTCGGCCTCTTCGTCGTCGAGGGTGAGGTCGGCGTTGCGGGTCACCCGGAAAGGCCAGGCCCCCACGACCTCCATACCGGTGAAAAGCTGATCGAGGTTGGCGGTGATCACTTCTTCAAGAGCCACAAAACGGCCGGAGGGCAATTTGGTGAAACGGGGCAGCGACGGCGGAACTTTGATTCGGGCGAAGTGCTGACTGCTGTCGGATGGATCCCGCACGATCGCGGCCAGGTTGAGTGACAGATTCGAGATATACGGAAAGGGATGCCCGGGGTCAACGGCCAAAGGGGTGAGGACACCGAAGATTGTCTGAGCAAACAGTTCGGTCGCCGCGGCCAGATCGGTTGCATCGAGTTGGTCGTAGTGGACGATTTCCACTCCTTCGGCGGCCAGGGCGGGGCGAATGTCGTCCTGGAAGACCGAACTGAGTCGCTCGAAGTGTGCCGTGACCACGGCGTGGATCTCCTCCAACTGGATCGTTGGAGTGAGACCATCGGGAGGAGTTTTCACGATGCCGGCCGCCACCTGATCCTTCAGACCGGCGACCCGTACCATGTAGAACTCGTCGAGGTTGTTGGCGTAGATGGCACAGAACTTGAGCCGCTCGATCAGGGGAAGGCGGGGATCCTCGGCCTGAGCGAGGACACGATCGTTGAAGGCCAGCCAACTGAGTTCTCGGTTGGTGAAACGTTGCGGTTGGGCAGAGATGTCGTCATCGCGAACGTCCACCGCAGTCATGACACCCACACTACCGTCCCGCCCGATAGGAGAAGAGATTGGCACGCGTCGACGACTGTCAAACGGCGTTGTCCTCAGCAGCTCGTTGGCCTTGAGGATTAGCCCTTGACCGAGCCGGCGAGGAGGCCCTTCACGAAGAACCGCTGCAGGGCGAAGAATACACACAGCGGTATGAACGCCTGCACGAATGCTGCCGATGGCAGCAGGAACGCATTCCGCCCAAAGTCGCCAGACAGGTTGGCAACTCGAATCGTGGTCGGGAAGTTGTCTGCATTGGATCCGATCATCGTGAGGGCGATGAGGTAGTCGTTCCAGGTCCACAGGAACTGGAAGATTGCGAACGCAGCCAGCACCGGAACGCTGAGCGGCAGCACCAACTTGGTGAAGATGGTGAAGTGGTCTGCCCCATCGATCCGGGCCGATTCGAAGATGTCCTTGGGTAGCCCGCTGATGTAGTTGTGCAACAGGAAGATCGCGAACGGCATGGCAAACCCGGTATGGGTGAGCCAGACCGCGGTGCAGTGAGCCCTGGAGACTCCAGTCGGGGATGAGCGTGAGGGTGCTCTCGGTGAAGGGAAGGGTGAGGTGGGCACCACCCACATAGAGCCGCAGCAATGGCAGCAACGCCACCTGCAAGCGGGATGGCGAGCAGTGAGATCGTGGCAATGAACAGCCAGTTCCGACCCTTGAAGTCGATCCAGGCAAACCCGTAGGCGGCAAAGGCAGCCACGGCGATCGGGATGATCGTTGCAGGAATGGCGATGCCCAAGACTGTTGAGCACCGAGTCGGTCATCGACGATGTCGTCCCGGCGCTGAGCACGGTGTCGTAGTTGTCAATGGTCAGGTCACCGGGCCGGACGTTCCACCAACCGCTCTGGTTCTGGGCCTGCCGGCTTCGGAACGAGTTGACGAACAACCCGAGGCTGGGGATGGCCCAGACCAGGACGATGAACCACAGGGGAACACGGGTCAAGCAGGCGTGAATGCCGGGCTCCGAGGCCGGGTCGCCTCCGCCCCGTACGAGGTCGTCGGGTACGGCCGCCGCCGCCGCAGTACCGAGCCCTCATCGTCTGTCGTGACTGAAGTAGCCATTTCACGCAACCTCTTTCTGCTGCTTGCGGATGTTGTAGATCATCACCGGCAGTACCGAGAGGAACAGCAGGATGGCGAGGGTGGAGCCAACGCCCACGTTTCGGAACTGGAACGACTCGCCGTACATGGCGTTGGCCAGCACGTTGGTGCCGAAGTTGCCGTTGGTCATCACCCGGACGATGTCGAACACTTTCATGACAAGCACGATGATCGTGGTGATGACCACGATGATCGTGGGGGCGATCTGAGGAATCGTGATCCGCCAGAAGATGTCGCTGTCGTTGGCACCGTCGATCTTGGCCGCTTCGATGAACTCGCCCGGGCACCGCCTTGATAGCGGCAGACAGGATGACCATGGCGAATCCGGTCTGGATCCAGATCAGCACGATCATCAGGAAGAAGTTGTTCCATGGACCCTCTGACAGGGTCTGGATCGGTTCGCCTCGGAACTCGCCGTTTCGTTCACCGAGTGCGCCGAACCCACCGGTAGACAGCCGGTACAGAAGGTAGATCGGCACGACACCCAACACGGCGTAGAGGACCGCCATGTTGAGGTCTCGGCTCGAGCGACCGCACCGCGATGATCGCCGAACCCGAGCAGAGCAGCCACCAGGAGAACCCCCCAGATGACCTGGCCGATGGTGCTGTCCGCTGTGGTTCGGCCGATCGCACACCCATGCGGCGTTCATCGCCCCGGTCTGGCTCTGGCTGGGATCCTTGGACTGATACACCAAACGCCAGACCACCGATGCACCAACGAAACTTATGGCGAGCGGCATGAAGATGATCGACTTGGCCACCCGTTCGAACTGGACGTTGTCGGCGAGAACTGCGATGGCGAGGCCCAGCGAGGTCGCCAGCAAGGTGACGGCGAAAACCCACCACAGGTTGTTGACGATCGTGCCCCGAAGCGTGGTGACGATGGCGAAGAAGATCAACGCGATACCACCGATGCCGATCGCTCCCGACGGTGGATCGATCTGGGTGGTCTGGCCGGTCTTGCGGCCCAGAGCCAGAGTGCGAGCAGGAGACCGACTGCGAACAGGATGAGCCCGAGGACGAACAACCGGGACGTGAAGATGTTCGTCCAGTCGGCTGTGTCGAAGTTGTTTGCATCCGACAGCACGGTGCCGTAGTTGTCCAACCCTACGAACTCGGTGGAGTCGTTGTTCTGGAACGACAGAATCCCCGTGAGGATCGTGGGTGCCACGAGCGCCACGAAGATGAAGAACACGGCCGGACCGACAAAGATCCACGGTCGAGAGCCCTCGTCGATCCTGGCGGCTTGCCGACGATCGTCGGGGATCTTCGTGGTGCCGACCACGTACCCGATCGCCAGCCCGGGAACCAGGCAGGCGATGACGGCGGCGATACGGGGCCCGGTGCCAAGCTGGCTGGCGGCGAAAGATCCGATCAGCCATCCGGTCGAACCGAAGATCGCCACGGTGCGGATGAGGTTGGACTTGCGGAAGGTGGCCCAGGCCGCCCCGACTGCGCCACCGATGATCGTCCAGTTGATCAGAGCGAAGGGCCGGAACGCCGGTAGGTAGCTGCGTTCGGGTTCTGTTTGGAGGCCGACGCCGGTTGTGATCACGCCGCTGCCGTCCCGCAACATAAATGCGATCACGAGGGCGACGACCACCCCGGTGCCCATGCCGATGGCGAGCCGGGTGTTCGGGTCGGGAATACGGCCCAGGAAATATCCGACCGTACCCCCGATCGCCGCACCGATCAGAGGCAACCAGATGAAGGCGATCAAGCGGCCAAGCCAGCTCTGGTCCATTTGCTCGTCGAGCGGGTTGATGAGCAGTTGGTTGCCGTGCAACAGCACCATGAGCAGGAACCCCAGCGCCGAACCGGCCAGGGTGGAGAACAGCTGCCAGTCCTTCGTGGCTTTGTTGAACATCAGGTTGACGCCGACCCACAGTGCGCTGAACACCCCTACTGCGATCGCAACCCCGATGATCGTTGTCACGAATCCGAATCAGACCATCCATCTATCTCTCCCCATTTGTCCACGTTGTGGCTGAACCAAAGCGGATGGGCACCGGCCGGAGCCAGCACCCATCCGCTAGAGACTCAGTAAAGAGTGTAGATGGCTGTGACGCTGATCACATAGTTCGGATCACAGCGTCACAGATTGTTCAAATGTTATGGCCAGGAGGCTTCGATCTTGTCGGCCGCTTCTTGGGCATCCTGGGACCCGGCTACTGCTGAGGTGGCTTCGGTCCAGAACGTGCCGGCACCAACCGCGGACGGCATCAGGTCGGATGCGTCGAAGCGGACGACGCGTGGCCGAGGACAGGATGTCGAGGAAGCTCTGCTCGATCGGGCTGTAGACGCGGGGTCCTGACCTATACAGCCGACAGGTAGCCGGACACTTCGTTGCCCGAGATGCGCTTCTGCGCCGCTTGGCGGAGCTCGGCGTGCTCGGGGTCGAGAGGTACTCCATGACGGCCCACACTTCGGGCTTGTCGTGGAATGCACCGGCGACGATCCCAGCGGTGAGCAGCGGAGCACCCTCATTGGCGGGGAAGTAGAACACGTCGATGGCCTTGGGATCGTCGGACTCACCGAGAATCACGGGCTCGCCGTCGTCGGTCACTACGTTGTTGAAGAACGAGGCGAAGAAGTTGGCCTGACGGTGCATGAGGCAGGTCCCGTCGTAGAGGGGCTGCACGTTGTCACCGAAGTTGGTGGCCTGGATGGATCCACCGTTGGCGAAGACCATGCCCTCGGTGTTCCACAGGTCGAGGACGGCCTGCATCTGAGCCACGATGCGGGGATCGTTGAACGGAATGTCGTGATTGACCCACTGGTCATAGACCTCGGCGCTCTCGAAGCGGAGCACCATCTCCTCGGTCCAGTCGGTGAAGGCCCAACCGGTGGCGGTGTCGGATTCGATGCCCACACACAGTGGGATGTTGCCATCGGCGATCATGTCGCCGGTGAGAGCAACGAACTCGTCGAAGGTTGTGGGGATCTCGTACCCGTTCTCTTCGAACACGGCGGGCTGGTACCACACAAGGCTCTTGAGGTCGGTCTTGACCGGAATACCAATCTGGACACCGTCGACATTACCGAACGAGGTCCAGGCGTCGGTCCAGTTCTCGTTCATAGTCGCTACTACATTGTCGGGAAGAGCCTGGATGTCACCCTGACGGTAGAAGTCGGCCAACTTACCGGGCTGAGGGAAGATACGATATGTCAGGCTCGGTGCCCGCCTCGACCTGGATGTTGATCTGTTCCTCCCACGCGGAGTCACCGGTGTATTCGACTACCAGGTTGCGTTCTGCTCCGAAGGCGCGCGAGAGCTCCTGGAGGGCGCCCACCTGGGGTCGTCACGTTCGGGGCCGGTGACGATGACGGTTTCGCCGTTGAACATCACATCGTCGACCATTGCGTCGTCGCCACCGTCATCGGTGGCGGCGTCGTCTTCGGCCATGCTGTCGTCTTCGGCCATGCTGTCGTCGCCGGCGGTGGTGGCAGTGGTGCCCCCATCGTCGGATGCTTCGTCGCTTCCGGCACATGCTGCTGCCACCAAAGCGAAAGCAAACAGCAGAGCGAGAAGGCTCTTCAAACTGGAAAGGCGCATTTGCGACCCTTTCTTTGTCATTGGAATCCGGGGTGTCCGGAAACTCTCCCCTCAGACGGTGCACCGATCAAGCACAACGCTGAGACTCACGTTTTCGTGAGCGGGTAGGAGGTTAGCGAGTCGCCGTACTGCTTCCCAGTCGCGACGTCAATTCGTAACGTCGCCCGCATGGTGCGAAGTCTTTGAGGCTGGCCACTCAGTTGGCGAATTCACGCAACTTGGCGTGGAGCATGCGCTCCTGGGCGAAGAGGTCATGCTGGATCACAGATTCTTCTTCGAAATGCGGCGCCTTGAAGTAGAAACTCATCCACTCTTGGATGCCGCCTTCACCACGGCGGGCAGCGAGATCCATGAAGAGCGCCATGTCGAGGACCAGAGGTGCGGCCAGGATGCTGTCCCGGCAAAGGAAGTCCACCTTGATCTGCATCTCGTAGCCGAGCCAACCGAAGATGTCGATGGCGTCCCAACCCTCCTTGTTGTCGCCCCGAGGCTTGTAGTAGTTGATCCGGACCTCGTGTTCGATGTCGCCGTACAGCTCGGGATTGGCTTCGGGTTCGAGAATCGATCCGAGAACGCCGAGCTTGGAGACCTCTTTGGTCTTGAAGTTCTCCGGAGCATCGAGCACTTGACCGTCTCGGTTTCCCAGGATGTTCGTGCTGAACCACCCATTGAGGCCCAACTGGCGGGCCTTGAGCCCTGGCGCGATGAGGGTCTTCATCAGCGTCTGGCCGGTCTTGAAGTCCTTGCCGCAGATCGGGACGCCTCGCTTCTCCGCCAATTCCACCATGCCGGGGAAGTCCAGACTCAGGTTCGGTGCACCGTTGCAGAATGGCACGTTGCTCTGAAGTGCGGCGTAGGCATAGATCTGGCTTGGAGCGATGTTGGAGTCGTTGTCCTTGAGACCCTGTTCAAATGCGTCGAGTGACGCATGCGCCTCCGAGGGCTCCGAGTACGCCTCGGTGGAGCCACACCACACCATGACCAGGCGGTCACAGGCATTCTCGCTCCGGAAGCGCTCGATGTCGTCCATGAGTGCCATGGCTTGGTCCCATTTGCTTGTGAGGTCCTTCACCCTGACTCCTTCGAGGCGGGACACCCACTTCTGATCGAAGACGGCGTCCATGGCGACCACACCTTCGAGTTCGGAAGAGATGGCGGCAAGGTCTTGGCCCTGGAGCACGTTGGCAACCTGCGCCGCCTCGAGAGCATTGGCCGAGATCGGATCCCAGCCGCCGAAGACAAGATCATCCATGTCGGCGATCGGAACGAACTCCTTGATCAGTGGCTTGTCGGATGTGGGGTCTGCCGGATCCACCTGGATTCGCCCCATCTGCGAGAGCGAGCCGATTGGCGCAACGAGGCCCTGGCGGGCGGCCATCACGCCGGCGATGACGGTGGAAGAAACGGCGCCGAGGCCAGGCATGAGGACGCCGAGGCGGCCGTTGCCCGGTTTTGAGGAAGTTGTTGTGGGATTCTCAGTCATGATGTTCAAATACTAGAGACTCTGAACGATTGATACTGTTAGTTAAGATATTCTCATCATTAGCACGTCGGTGTTCTCAACGATCTCCGGAAAGGAGTCTGCGTGCTCGACCTCCCTCAGATCTCGGTCCAACAACTGGCCTATCTCGTCGCGGTCGCCGAGGAACCCAGCTGGGCTGCGGCTGCCAGCCGACTGCACGTCACCCCCTCTGCCCTCTCGCAGGGAGTCGCAGAGTTGGAACGACGTCTCGGCATCGACCTTTTCATCCGCCAGGGGCGCAGGCGTCTCCCTCGTGATGAGGCGCAGCCTGTGTTCGCGTACGCTCGTTCGGTCATCGTCCAGACCGAGGATCTGGTTCAGTGGGCAGGCAGCCGCCGCGCCGGTAGGTCCGGGCGACTTCGACTCGGGATGATCGATGTCGCTGCGATACATCACTTCGCTGACACGATTCGGGACTTCACCCAAGACCGACCAGAGGTTCAGCTCGAGCTGGTGGTCGCTCCGTCTTCGGAACTCGTGGATCGTCTCGACAGGGGTGAACTCGATCTTGGGGTTGTCGTGGAGACGCCGGTTCAGCTCGATGGCTTTGATGCGATTCGCTTGGTCAGCGAGCCGATGGCGGTGTATCGGCCTCCGGGTCCCGAGCCTCCAGGCGGGCCGTCCGAATGGGGCCCCTTCGTCGGCTTCCCGCCTTCATCGCATACCCGGTCACTTATTGCTGCAGAACTTGCCGAAATCGGCGCGCCGTTCGAGGTGGTGGCCGAATCGCATCAACCCGAAGTTCTGAAACAAATGGTTCGGCTTGGCATGGGTTGGACCGTCCTGCCCGTCAGCCAGGCCGAAAGCGGGCCAGAACCACTCGAACGAGCTCGAAGGAAACCTCTGCTCGACCGGGACCTGATCGCCATACGGCGATCCGACCGACTCGATCATCCTGCTGCCGATGCGTTCCTCGAGCTGCTTCGCATCACCGTTACATCAGGGTAGGCCGACCGCGCCTTCAAGCTCCGCGGTCGACGGTGTTTCCGTTGGGCGAGCGTTCCCACTTCGAACCGGTTGCGAGGGCAACACATTTGTAGGCGCCGTCATAGATACCGATCTGCTTGTTTTTGACGATCGAATCACAGAAGATCTCCATAAGATCGGTCTCGCGAGTGATCAAGTCGATCGCCTGCAGGGTGCGCGGGATCGTCCGCGTCTCGATCGTTCCATCCCCGAGTTCGGCGCTACGAATCGCACCCCATGCCTCGTGCGCTCCGACCCGAGCGTTGAAGATCTTCGGGATCGGGTAGAACGCCAACTCGGACGGTTTGGTGATCAACACGTCGCTGACTCGCATTAGGTAGTTCGTGGCGTAGACCCCATGGAAGGTGTTGTCGAACAAGAAAACGTGGAGCCCCCGTGCCTCTCCATCCCGGATGCCGTCGGCAAACCCACGAGCGTCGTCCCAGGTGAGATGGGTGTGCACCGATGAAGCCGCCGATCCGAGTTCGGCTTGTAGCCAGTCCCAATTGTCAGCGTGGTCTCCGAGATTGACGAACAACGTGAGCTCATCGCGTTCGATCATCGGCTGACAATGGTCGATGATCGCCTTGAAGAGTTCGCGTTGGGCTCCCGCACCACCCATCGTGAGCACAAAACGACGGGGCTCACCCTTTCGCATCCGGTCCATCCGAGCTGCACAATCGACCTCGATGTTCTCCACAAGCTCGTGGTCGACGTGATGGCCTACGTACTCGATCGCATCAGCCGGTGTCGGGTTCAGGATCTTGTCGTCCTCGTCGAACTGATTCATGATCCGGAAGCCGTAATAGCCCGACTGCGACTGGACCGCGTGGGTAGCACCCTCGGTCAGCTGGAACGCCATCGGCCAATTGTCGAACATCATGTCGACGACGTTCGTCATTCCCCCCGCGACCGCCCCCATGCAGTTCCACATGTGGGCGGTGAGGATCGGCATGTCAGAGGGCATCGCCCGGTGCAGATTGGCGAACAATTCGCTCTTGCGGTAGTCGCGTGCGTTGGCCTTGAGGAACCGCCACGGCCAACCCATCGCCTGGTTGTTCAGCAGCCAGTTGAGCCCGGGAAGTGTCTTGTCGCCAGAGGTCACCGATTCCCAGACGTACTTGTCGAACAGGCCGCTGCGCTGTGACACGCGGGAGTACTTGCTGTAGTTGGTGTTCCACCAATTGATTGCGTCCTGGGTGATGCCCGGAATCGCAAGCAGATCGAGCCAGTACGGCGTGTGCCCCATCGCTCGCGCCGCTGAGGCTCCGGCCATTCCTATTCGGTAGTGGCCATAACCCATGCGGATCGTCGAGATCACAACACCGTTCTCGCGATCGATCGGATCACCTTCGGAGTCACGCCGAATATCCCGGATTCCGAGCACATCGCCAAGCTGAGGGTTGTCGTGGACGCTCAGCTCGTACTGCTCGTTCGGGTCGTAATCGAACTGTTTTCGGAACATCTGCTGCCACTCGAGCGCCTTGCGATCCTGTGCAGCGGTGATCGTGTTGCCATAGAGCGAGAATCGCTGGCTATCCATGAGGTCTCCTTGCGGGGTAGGCCGCGTTGACGGGGTCGAGTGGCGACGCCGCCGGGGATGCCCCAATTGAAGTATTCCCTACCCGAGCGATTATTGCATTACCTCAGGGACGAGAATCGGTGTCTGCGGCGAGGATCGCAGCTCCCACCACACCGGCGTCATCGAGGCGCTGAGCAAGTCGGAGTTCGCAGACATCGCTGCCGAACCCACCAAAGGCCGACGACGAGTGGATTCGGTCGAGAAACCCTTGACCGAGTCGGTCGACAACACCGCCGCCGAGGACCACCAGTGGCAGGTCCAGGAGCGTGGCCATCGACCCGATCGCCATCGCCAGCGCCTCGATGGCATCCTCGATCAGCTCGAGCGTGACCGGGTCCTGGTGCTCGAGGGCTTTTTCGATGAAACTGCTCCTGATCCGACCCTCACCGGCCAGTTCGACCAGCTCGTTCTTGTCGCCGGCGGCGTGACGACGGCGCGCTTCGGCTTCTATGCCAGCACGGCCGGCGTAGGCCTCCATGTGACCACGTTGTCCGCAACCACAGAGCCGACCGCCCGGATGGGTGGTGACGTGTCCAATCTCGCCGGCCATGCCGCGCTCGCCTGCGACCAATCGATTGTTGAGGACGAGCCCGCCTCCAACACCGGTGCCCACAAAAACAGTGGCCATGTCTTTGAAACCCCGCCCGGCACCCACGCGATGCTCGGCCAATGCGCCAACGTTGACGTCGTTTCCTACTGCGACCCGGCGATTCAATCGTTTGGTGAGAACCTTGGGAACGTCGACCGGGGAGTCCCAACCATCGATATTGGGGCAGAGGGTGACCACGCCGCTCTCGGTGACCAGACCGGGAACACCGATACCTATCGCATCGGCGGTGCGATCTGGATCGAGTTTGGCAACCACCTCTGCAACCTTCTTCAGCACATCCTTGGGCCCGGTCTTGGGAGTTGGACTCTTCACCCGACCCCGGGCCACCCCCGTTTCGGGATCGATGAAGCGAGCCAGAATCTTGGTTCCACCCAGATCGACACCAATGAGTTCGGCCATTGTGGGATCCGGGTCAGTTGCGGGGGCGGCGGGGATCTTCACTGGGCGGTCGACCAGCTCCGGCCTCTTCGACCACATCTCCCAGATCCCAATCGAGCTTGATGAGCTCGCGTTCGGCGTCTCTGTTGACCCGCAGCTTGTTGCGATTGAACTGTGGATCGTGACGAGGGATGAGGAGCAGTCGAGCGTTCATTCGACTCCGGAATGCCTCGATGAGAGCAGGATCCCCGTAGTTGGCGCGGATGTCCCAATGGGGCGCCACCGGACCCAGATATGTGATGACGGCGTAGGCCACCGGTTCAGAAAGTTCAACAACCTCGACATTGCTCATATACTCTTATGTTACTGGCGATCTGTGAGTTGTGGAGCTTTGATCGACGAGCCCAGACAGCCCCGTTGGGTCTAGGTACCCAAGAAATTCCTAGGGAATTGGAACCAGATGAACAGTTCAGACGTCAGTATCGGTATGGAAACCACGTGGATGGCGCAAGGCAACTGCAACAACCATCCGCCCTCGGTCTTCTTCCCCAGCGATGGGGTGGGGGTCGAAGCGGCGAAAAAGATCTGCGCCTCGTGCCCGGTCAAAGAACCCTGTTTGGACCATGCGCTCGAACAACGCGTCGACCACGGTGTCTGGGGAGGAGCCTCGGAACGGCAGCGCCGACGAATTCTCAAGAGTCGGCGAATTGCGGCCCGATCCGAAGCTGCCGAAGAGACACCGGTTGAAATCGACGTCTTTTCCCTGAACGCTCGGTGAGCGAAGCTGACTCAGGTCGCCCTGAGCCGGCAGTGGACGTTGAACGATCCTTTTCTCCCAAGGCCACCCGAGACCGGCGGCTCAAGGCAAGTTCCAGTTGGAGAGACTTCTTCAGAGAGTTCGCCATCCGGCTTGGGTTCCTCGCAGTTCTGATTCTGGTGGTGTGGGCAGCATCAATTGCCAGATAGTTCCCACCAGGTCAGCGGCCCTCGCTCAGTCGTCGTCGGTCTCCAGCACCGGGAACGAGAAGAGCGACCGAGCATCCAGGGTGAACGGCGCTTCGATTGTCGGTCCGTCTGCAGCCAGTTGCTCCAGGAATCCCGGGGGCGGTTCGACCGGCGGCAGGCTGCCGAGCAGCGACGAGATCTTCTTCTCCCATGGCTCCTCAGAGCCCAAGGACCAGTCGACGTCGTACCCACCGAAAGGTCCACTCATCGCTCACTCACCAATTCCAAGGCATTATGTTCCAGAGCGGTGCGCAGTTGGGCCCGACCACGATGGATTCGGCTGCGTACGGTTCCCATGGGCACCTCGAGAGCGTTGCTGATTTCTTCGTAGCTGAATCCGACAACATCTTTGAGCACGACGGGAACACGGTACTCCGGAGGGAGCTCGCTCAACAACTGCTGTAGATCATCGGGCAGTGACTCCCGGGCCAGCTCAGCGTCGGCACCGGGTGATCCTTCGATGATTCGGTCGGGGTCCTCAGGCAGCGCCACGGTAGGGCGCCGGTTCGACTTGCGCACGCGATCTAGGAACGCGTTCGTGGTGATTCGACTCAGCCAACCCTGGATGTTGCCCGGTTCGTATGAACCGAGCCCTCGTTCCACGCGAATCAGCACATCCTGAACGACGTCTTGGGCATCGTGATGATTTCCGGCCAATCGATAGGCGAGGCCGTACAGAAACCGACCGTGATCCTTGGCGACTTCCTCCCAGGTGGGCACCGTTGCCACTGGCACGGCGGTCACGGACATTGTTCGGCTCGTGGAGTCAGACAGCGCTATCAGACTCCTTGGAGTCTTCGGATGCACCACTTTCGATTCCGTCTTTGAATTCCTTCTGAGCTCGACCGAGGTTGCGAGCGAGCTGGGGGATCTTGGCGCCACCGAAGAGCACCAGAACCAGAACCAGAATGATGATGAATTCCCAGCCTTGAGGTCCGCGCATGCGATCCTCCTCCTTTGACAGTGTCATTTCATCGTACACCGCCCGACGCCGCCCTGTCAGTCAGAGGTTGGACGCTCAGGCGGACTCGCCGGCGATTATGGCCGCCCGGCGCGCACGCTCCTGAGCCCTCTGGCGACGAATGCGGCGACGCTCTCGTTCGCTCATACCGCCCCAGATACCGAACTTCTCGCCGCTGGCCAGCGCATATTCGAGACAGTCGTCTTTCACGATGCAACCCCTGCAGACCTCTTTGGCCTCTCGGGTTGATGCCCCTCGCTCAGGGAAGAAAAGGTCAGGGTCGACCCCAAGGCAGTTGGCATAAACCTGCCACGAGGTATCGATCATGAGTTGCTTGCGTGCCATTGGGTGTGGTCCTTGTGGATTTGAGCGCTGTTGTCGTCCTGACGAGCACGTACCATCGGGCCGGGGCGCGGGGGATAGAGAGCGTCTATCCCCCACCACGGCTCGACGAGACGCTAAGCTCGCCGTTGCTTGCTCCGCTTGTAATTACACCATTGTCATATGGGGTTGGCAACCCCAAAAGCCCCATTCTTTGGGGCTTTTTTTGGATTTCAGACAAGAAACGGCGGAAATCGCGCCTCAGCGCGAGGGGTTTGCCACAATCAGTGACCAACCCTCCGGAGATGAAGGTTCGGATCGGCCCAGGAGCTGTGCTTAGGTGGGTACATGAAAAACATCACCCGACTCGCAGTCCTCGTCGCGTTCACAGTCGTGATCGCCGGCTGCGCTGCAGGCGGGGGCACGTACAGCCCCAGCGATCAGGCCGGCTTCTTCAGCGGAATCTGGCACGGCTGGATCGCACCTCTCGCTCTGATCGCCCACGTCTTCGATGGCGACATCAGAGTCTATGAAACAAACAATGATGGCATCTGGTACGACGTCGGGTTCTACATCGCGGTCATCTCAGGCTTCGGATCCCTCAGCCTTCGTCGCCGGCCGAAATCGAAAAACGAGAAAAGTCGAAACAACTAGCCGCTAGTAGCGGATTCGGAAGCTCGCCCGACCGCCAACAGAATCCTTGTTCAGTCTCTTGGTGAGATGCATCCCTTCGAGGATGAACTCAACTGCACTCGCAGTGAACTCGGGCCCCGCATCGTTGGCCAGGGCCGACGCCGCTTGGGCCAGAGCAGCGTTGGCAGACACAATCTCGCCGTAGTCACTAGCGGGAATGTCGTCACCGGTGCTGACAACTGTGTCGTCATCGAAGGACTCTGCGATGTGGTGCATCGTGACGCCGTCGATTCGATCTCGGAACTCCTCGACAATCGCAGCGTTCAACAGATGATCGAGAATCTCTTCGTCGCGTCCTTCATCAAGGGATTCGATTTCGATCTTTCCTGCGCTGGAGGGAAAAATTGCATCGAGGTCGCACACCCGCGGAACCGCTGTCGGCTCGCCGAGTCGGAGCGCTCGAGCTGTGGCCGCCGCCGCCAGTGTTTCCATGTTTGACACGCTCATTCGAACAGACACACCCGAGCGCTGGTTCACCTGCCCGCTGGATCGGGCCAGGTGGGTGAAACGAACGATGACGTTGGACATGAAGTCAGGGATCGTGACGACCACACCCGTGTCAGGAATGTAAGCCTCCTGCTCCACGACCGCAGACTCGATGTCGAGTTCGTAGGGGTAGTGGGTCCGGATCTGAGCCCCGAACCGGTCCTTCAGCGGCGTGATCATGCGTCCACGGTTGGTGTAGTCCTCCGGGTTGGCCGAAGCCACCAGCATCACGTCGAGCGGCAACCGAACTTTGTAGCCCCGGACCTGGACATCGCGCTCTTCCAGGACATTCAGGAGCCCTACCTGGATCCGTTCAGCAAGATCGGGGAGTTCGTTGATGGCAAAAATGCCACGGTTGGTACGGGGCACCATCCCGTAGTGCAGGGTCAGTTCGTCGGAGAGGTAACGCCCCTCGGCAACCTTGATCGGATCGACCTCGCCGATCAGATCTGCGATCGAGGTGTCTGGAGTGGCGAGCTTCTCGCCATATCTCTCACTCCGGAACACCCAGGCGATCAGAGAGCCATCGCCTTCCTGGCTGACCAGATCACGAGCGTAACGGGACACCGGGTGATAGGGATCGTCGTTGATCTCGGATCCAGCGATGATCGGCATCCAGGGGTCCAGCAGACCCGTGAGCGACCGGATGATGCGGGTCTTGGCCTGCCCTCGTTCACCGAGCAGCACCATGTCGTGTTTGGCCAGCAGTGCATGCTGGAGCTGGGGGACGACGGTCTCGTCGTAGCCCTGGATCCCGGGAAACATCGTTTCATGATCACGGATCCGCTCCAGGGTGTGCTCACGAATCTCGTCTTTGATCGGCCGGCTTTTCCAGCCCGCAGCTCGAAGTTCGCCGAGGGTTGCGATCTCGGGTCTGGCGTCCGCCAACCACGGATTGGATGTCATCTGCGAACCATAACGGCGCGATGGCACTCGCGACCAAGCAGGCGACGGGCTAGTTGATCACGGACAAACCCCGGCCTCTGAGTGCCCGATAGCTGGCTGCCCACGGGTCCTTGAGTCGATTCAGGTCTTTCCCGATCTTCTCGGTGGTTACCCTCGCTATATGGCGAACCGGTTTCGGTACTCGAGGTGGGACGGATCACAGAAGGGGTTCAACCTCGACGCGCTCGACCTTCTCGACAAGATGTCAGACCAGCTGGCCTACAACGGAGACCCGCTTTCGGCGCTGCGTCGGCTGATGGAACGAGGACTCACCGACCGCAACGGCGAACACATTCAGGGCCTCGACGACATCATCGACCAACTCAGGGCTCGCAAGGAGGAGCTGCTCGAGTCAGGTGATCTGGGGGGCGTCTACGCCGAAATCGCTGAAGCTCTCGACGAGATCGTGGAGCGAGAGCAGCAGGGTCTGGAAGACCGCCAGACCCTGGCGGAGTTCCAGCTTCACGACCCATCCAGTTCCGAGGAGGACCGCCGCAACGCAGACCTCGCAAACGAATCAACCAGCGCCAAGCAACTCCAACTCGACATGCTGGCTGATGATCTGGCCAACCGGGTCCAGGGCCTCCAGAACTATGACTTCGAGAGCAACGAGGCCCAGACCCAATTCGACGAGCTGCTCGACAAGTTGCGCCAGGAGATGATCAACAACGCCTTCGATCAGACCAGCGATTCACTTCAGAACATGTCCCAGGATGACCTGACCCGTCAGCGGGAAATGATGAACGCCCTCAACGACATGCTGGAACAGCGCGAGATGGGAATCGAACCCGACTTCGATGCGTTCATGGATGAATACGGCGACTTCTTTCCCGGTGAGCCCAAAACCCTCGACGAACTCCTCGAGCAGCTTGCCGACCAGATGGCGGCCGCCCAGGCCATGTTCAACTCGATGTCCCCCGAGCAGCAGGAGCAGCTGCGCCAACTGATGGACAACCTCCTTCAGGACATGGGGCTTCAGGACGAAATGGCACGCCTTTCTCAGAATCTCCAGAACGCGATGCCCGGTGCCGGTTGGGGCGAGAGCTACCAGATGATGGGCGGGATGCCCATGGGGATGGGCGAAGCGCAGAACGCGATGCGGCAGATGGGTATGGGCGATCGCATTCGCGACTTCCTCGAGCGAGTTCGGGACCCGCGGTCTCTCAGCGAGGCTGACATCGATGGTGTGCGGGAACTGCTCGGCAACGACGCGGCAAACTCGTTGGAACGCATGTCATCGATGGCGAAGGAAATGGAAGATGCCGGCCTGATCCATGCCGAGGGCAGCAGGATGGAACTCACCGCCCGCGGCGTGCGCAAACTGGGCCAGAGCGCTCTGAAGGAGCTGTTCGAGAATCTCGATCCGGGAATGCTCGGTGGGCATGACATCGACCGAGTCGGGATCGGACACGAACGAAGCTTCCAGACCAAACCGTATGAATACGGCGATCCGTTCAACCTCCACATAGGACGAACGGTGCGGAACGCGGTACAGCGGTCCGGCCAAGGAACACCGGTACAGCTCAGTCCCGACGATTTCGAGATCGAGCAAACCGAACAGTCGATCGCGTCTTCAACTGTGCTGCTTCTCGATATCAGCTACTCCATGGTGTGGGAGGGTCGCTTCGTGCCTGCCAAGAAGGTGGCTCTGGCTCTCCAAACCCTGATCACCGGTCAATACCCCAAGGACTATTTCGGTCTGGTGGCGTTCAACCGTGATGCCCGGGAGGTGAAGGCCCAGGCGTTGCCAACGCTCGATTCACCCGAAAGCCAGGGCACCAACCTCCAGTACGCCCTGTTCCTGGCCCGGCGACTCCTGGCCCGCCAGAGCGGGACCAAGCAGATCATTTGCATCACCGACGGTGAGCCCACCGCATGGACCGACGAACACGGGTCCCATTTCGACTGGCCCGATACCTATCACCAGCAGCAAGTGGCACTGCTTGAAGCTCAGCGCTGTACCAAGGCCGGCATAACGATCAACACCTTCATGCTCGGCGACTCACGGGGCATGATCAATTTCGTGAATGCGATGGCCCAGATCAACAAAGGTCGGGTGTTCCACACCAATCCCTGGGATCTGGGCGGTTACATCTTCCAAGACTTCCTCAGCGGAAAACAAAAGATGATCTAGGTGCCTGGGCGGTTCATGACATGCCGCGGCTTGGTGCAATCGGCACCGGGGTCGAGCGGACTGTCAGGCTCGGGTAGCGTGGGGTTATGGATCTTTCGGGGGCGTGGCGCGTGGCCCGGCTCGATTCGGACCTCCAGAAGCGAGGCGCTGATCCCGAGCTCGATGACTCCGAATGGCCCGAGATCAACGTGCCAGGCCACTGGTCGACCCATCCCAGCTTTGCGTTGAATCGGAACGCACTTCTTCATCGTCGCAGTTTCACCGCAGCGGCCCCTTCTGAAACCGAGCGCGAGTGGTTGGTGCTGGAAGGCATCCTGGCCGAGGGTGACATATGGCTTGACGGACACTTCCTGGGTTCGACCGGAGGCTATTTCGTAACGCATCGTTTCGAGGTGAGCGACGCGTTTCGTGCCCGGGAGGACCATGTCTTGGCTATCGATGTGGCGTGCCCACCCTCGGGCGACGGGCCCAGACAATCGCTGACCGGATCACTGCAGAACGGACCGTTGGCACCGCCGACCTCACCAGGAGGAATTTGGCGACCAGTTCATACCCAGACCACGGGCCCGGTGGCGATCCGACACAGCAGGCTCCTGTGTGTCGACGCAAACGAGCAAGCGGCGACGCTCAAAGTCCGAGCAGTTCTCGACGCACTGGAGGCCGGCGATGTGCGTATCGATACCAGTGTCTTGGGCCCCCAAGGTCAGTCCTCGGGAAGCGAAACCGAACTGCACACGGTGTCCCGGGGCGAGAATCGTCTGGAGTGGTCAGTAACGATCGAAGACCCTCAGCTCTGGTGGCCCTGGTCTCTGGGAGAGCAGCCGCTTTACGACGTCGCCATGACGGTACGAACCGGTGGGAGCGAGGTGAGCGATCGACGGTTCTGGCGTACCGGTCTTCGCACCGTGACGGTGAAAGACTTCGCGTGGACGGTAAACGGCGTCAGGGTGTTCACAAAAGGCGTTGCTCTCGGCCCTCAATCCGCCACCCTCTCAAACGAGCCGGCCAGCCTGATCTCTGCAGACGTCGACGCAGCAAAGGAGGCCGGCCTCGATCTCATACGGGTCTACGGCCACGTAGCTCGGCCCGAACTCTACATACGGGCCGATGAGGTCGGGATGTTGTTGTGGCAAGACCTGCCACTGGTAGGCACCTACAGCACCAACACTCGTCGCCGGGCTCGCATGGTGGCTCGCGAGGCCGCAGATCTTCTGGGCAGCCACCCATCGGTCTCGTTGTGGTGCACCCACGAAGAACCAAACGGGGCAGTGATCTCCAGGCCCATCGACTACGCCGATCCGCTCGGCAGTTTCGCCAGGCGGCTCAGCAAACATGTCCTCCCGTCATGGAACCGCAGCATCCTGGGACCGACGTTGCGTCGGGAGCTCGGCGCATCCGACCCTTCCCGATCGGTGATCATGCGGTCCGGAGCGGTTCCCGGGCTCACCAGCTCAACTGCATCGGACCCCCATCTGTGGCTTGGTTGGCATGCGGGACGGCACGAGGATCTGCCCGGCTTGCTTCGGAAGTGGCCTCGCCTCGGTCGCTTTCTTGGTGGATTCGGTTCCCAGTCGATGCGCATACGGGATTGGCCCGAAACGGCGCCATCACACGCAACCGCGGAGAAAGACTCCTTCGAGCGTTATCTCCCGCGCAACGCCTACGCCGACGGAGCCAGCTGGGCCAGAGCGACCAGGTCCTATCAAGCCGACCTGCTTCGATCCCAGATCGAGACGATCCGGCGCCTGAAATATCACCCGACCCAGGGATTCTGTCTCACGTCGCTCGTCGATGCCGAGCCCGAGGGTGGATTCGGCCTGCTCCAAACCGACCGAAGCCCCAAACCCGCCTACCGAGCGGTTACCGATGCATGCCGAGCCGTCATCGTGGCCGCCGACCCGCTGCCCGCGATTGTCACACCCGGCCGTCAGATCCGAATGGACGTTCACGCCATCAGCGACCTTCACCGAGAGCTGACCGCAGCACGGGTGACCGCCACGGCGACGGTCGGTGAGTGGCAAACTCGAACCACATGGCAAGGAGACGTGGGTAGCGATTCGGTGGGACTGGTCGGGACGTTCGCTTTCACCGTGCCCCAGGTACACGATCTCCTGGCCGTCACGATCGAGCTGCAACACGCCGGTGATGGCGAAACCCCCGACGTTGTGGCATCCAATCGATATCAGAGCGTGGTGATCCCCCCTGCCGAGGACACCGCAACCCACCCCGTCAAATTCTGACCGATGCCCGCCGGCTATTCGGGAACACCGCTGCTCGAGAAGCTGGGGATCAAAACCGGATTTCGGCTGGTCGTTCTCGACGAACCTGCCGACCTACGCGAGCTTCTTGGCGAGCTGCCCGACGGCGTCACCATGGGAAAGCAGCTCCGGGGCCAGCCCGAGATCGTGCTGTCGTTTCAGACCTCGGAGAAGGTGCTGAGAAACCGTCTGGCCCGGATCCCTGCGACGATTCACCCCGACCGTGCGGTGTGGCTCGCTTGGCCCAAGAAGACCTCGGGCGTAGCTACCGACCTCACCGGCGACGTGGTGCGGGCCGCAATTCTCGAGACCGAACTGGTGGACGTGAAGGTCTGCGCAATTTCAGACACCTGGTCGGGACTCAAGGCGGTCTGGCGAAAGGAACTTCGCTAGCCGGCCTCGCAGTCTGGTCCTCCCGGGGCGAAAAACTGTTTCGTCTGGTTTCGGGCGCTACGTTCAACTGTGGAAACCTTGCCTGTACAGCGACATCACGTCGCGCACTCTGGAGAAATCAGTGGCCGCACCATCCACCGCTCGCACGTCGGGCCCCCAACGTATTCGGACACCCAAGAAAGAACTGCCGTTCCCGCTGAACCTGTACCAGACCGCAGTCGGGAAGAAGTGGGTCATGGCCATCACCGGGCTGATGCTCATCGGCTTCGTGCTAGGCCACATGTTCGGCAACCTCAAGATCTACATCGGACCGGTGGCGGAGAACGGGGTGTGGGAATACGACCTCGACGTCTACGCCGAGTTCCTCCGCGAGTTGCTCGTTCCGTTGTTCCCCCGCACGTGGTTTCTTTGGCTCCTGCGCTTTGGGCTGATCGGCGCCTTCGGCTTGCATATCCACGCCGCGTATTCGCTCACCTATCTCAACCAGAAGGCCAACAAGAGCTACAGCTCCAAACGCGACTGGCAAGCTGCCAACTGGGCCAGCCGGACCACTCGTTACACCGGAACGGTCATCCTGTTCTACCTCATCTTCCATCTTGCTGATCTGACCTGGGGAGTCCTCAGCAGCGATTGGAAACGTGGTCATGTGCAGGAGAACGTGGTCAACTCGCTGAGCAACCCGCTCGTGGCCCTCATCTACTCCGTCGCAACGATCGCCCTGGCTATCCACCTGTTCCACGGCGTACGCAGCATGTTCCAGACCCTCGGGTTGAACAACCCCCGCTTTGCGCTCATACGTCAGGGTCTTCAATACGGGATCGCAGCTGTGGTCCTCGTAGGGAACCTCAGCTTTCCGCTTGCGGTCCTCACCGGCATCGTAGATGCCGATGCCAGCTGCATCGGCCAGTCCGTTGAAACCACCGAGTGCAAATAGTTCGCGTGTAAGAAAGAAGGAGCCACACATGCCGCTTCCCGATTCCAAAAATCCCGAGGGTCCGATCGAAGACCGCTGGGACAACCACAAGTTCAAGATGAAACTTGTGAATCCAGCCAACAAACGCAAGTTCAAGGTAATCGTGGTCGGAACGGGCCTGGCCGGTGCATCCGCGGCGGCAACCATGGGGGAACTCGGGTATGAAGTGGAAGCGTTCACCTTCCACGACACCCCCCGCCGGGCCCACAGCATCTCTGCACAAGGCGGCATCAACGGCGCGAAGAACTACCAGAACGACGGTGACAGTGTCTACCGCCTGTTCTACGACACCGTAAAAGGTGGCGACTTCCGGAGCCGGGAGTCGAACGTGTACCGCCTCGCCCAGGTGAGCGTCGACATCATCGACCAGTGCACCGCCCAGGGTGTTCCCTTCGCGAGGGAATACGCCGGGCTGCTGGCCAACCGTTCCTTCGGCGGAGCCCAGGTGAGCCGTACGTTCTATGCACGCGGCCAGACCGGCCAGCAGCTACTGCTCGGTGCGTATCAGGCACTGATGCGGCAAGTTAATACCGGCAAGGTCAAGTTGCACACCCGGGAGGAGATGCTCGATGTCGTTGTCAAGGACGGCGAGGCCGTCGGCATCGTGTGCCGAAACCTCACCACCGGCGACATCACCAGCCACTCCGCCCACGCCGTGGTGCTCGCCACCGGTGGCTACGGCAACGTGTTCTACCTCTCCACAAATGCCATGACGTGCAATGTCACCGCAGCGTGGCGGGCACACCGAAAGGGTGCTTACTTCGCCAACCCGAACATGACCCAGATCCACCCCACCTGCATTCCGGCCTCCGATGAGTTCCAGAGCAAGCTGACGCTCATGTCGGAATCGCTGCGAAACGATGGCCGCATCTGGGTACCCCGCAATCGCGATGAATCCCGGAAGGCTCGCGACATTCCCGAGGCCGAGAGGAACTTCTACCTCGAAGAGAAGTATCCGGCCTTCGGGAACCTGGTTCCCCGCGACGTTGCCTCGCGAAATGCCAAGACGCTGGTCGACGCTGGGTTCGGCATAGGACCATTGAAGAACGGCGTCTACCTCGACTTCAAGGACGCCATTGAACGAGATGGCAAAGGCACCATCGAGGCCAAGTACGGAAACCTGTTCGAGATGTACGAGCGGATCACAGGCGAAGATCCCTACACAACACCGATGCGTATCTACCCCGCGACCCACTACACCATGGGCGGCCTCTGGGTCGACTACAACCTGATGACCACCATCCCAGGTCTCTACGCCACAGGCGAGGCGAACTTCTCCGACCATGGCGCCAACCGTCTGGGTGCTTCGGCCCTCATGCAGGGTCTGGCCGACGGCTACTTCGTGCTGCCCTACACAATCGGTGACTACCTGGCCGACAAGCTGAACACCCAGCCGGTCGCCACAACCGATGAAGTGTTCAAGGCGGCCGAGCAAGAGGTCAAGGACCGTATCCAGGGCTTCCTCGATATCAAGGGCACCAAATCGCCGGACTACTTCCATCGTGAACTCGGCAAACTCGTGTGGGACTACATCGGAATGGCCCGAAACAAGAACGGCCTCGAGAAGGCGATCGGTGAGATCCGGGCGTTGCGTGACGAGTTCTACAAGGACCTCAAGGTGCTGGGAACCTCCGACACCATGAACCAGAGCATCGAGAAGGCCGGTCGAATTGCGGACTTCTTCGAACTGGGCGAACTGATGGCCCGCGATGCACTGGACCGGGAGGAAAGCTGTGGCGGCCACTTCCGGGAGGAGCATGTGCTCGACGATGGCGAAGCCAAACGGGACGACGAGAACTTCCAGCACGTCAGTGCCTGGGAATGGCACGATGCCAACACACCTCAGACCAAACACATCGAAGAACTCGAGTTCGAGTACGTGATCCCCTCTACCCGTAGCTACAAGTAGTCATCCCCCAAAGGCAACAATGAGCGAAACCTTGAACCTCAAACTACGTGTATGGCGCCAGGCCGGACCCGACGACATCGGTGGGTTCGTGGAATATGACGCCGCTGGTGTCCCCACCGACGCCAGCTTCCTCGAAATGCTCGACATGTTGAACGAGCGCCTCATCGACGAGGACCAAATCCCAATCGAGTTCCCTCACGACTGCCGGGAAGGTATCTGCGGAACGTGTGGGATGATGGTCAACGGCCAGGCCCACGGTCCGGAGAAGGCCACGGCTGTCTGCCAGCTCCACATGCGCAAGTTCAGCGACGGCGACATGATCGAGATAGAACCGTGGCAGGCTACGGCCTTTCCGGTGATTCGTGACCTGGTGGTAGATCGTTCGGCGCTGGATCGCGTGATCGAAGCCGGCGGCTACATCAGCGCCTCCACAGGTAATGCGCGCGATGCCAACGAGATTTTGGTCCCCAAAGAAGTGGCCGAATCCTCGATGGACGCCGCTGCTTGCATCGGCTGCGGTGCGTGCGTAGCAGCATGTCCCAACAGCGCGGGACAGCTCTTCACCGCAGCCAAGTTGTGGCATCTGAACAGCCTTCCCCAGGGCCAGCCCGAGCGGTTCAAGCGCACCGAGGCAATGGTGGAAACGATGGAGGACTTCTTCGGGTCCTGCACCAACCACGGGGAATGCACCGAGGCCTGCCCCAAGAGCATCAGCCAGGACTTCATCGCCTTCATGAATCGCGACTACATCAAGTCCAAGTTATACAACCGCAAGTTGGCCGGGCAGAAGTAGTCGCCTCCGCTCGCACCGGCGCGCGGAACCCTTGGATCGGCACGCACATAGCGCACGACCGCTTGAGCCGTTGGGCTCACGCAACTGGATGACGTCGGGCTGTACTCTCTGAGCCGTGATCCCGGCTCCGTTGTTGCAGTTCTTTCGCGGCTTCTTCATGGGCGCGGCCGACATCGTGCCCGGCGTCTCAGGCGGAACGGTGGCGCTGATCCTGGGGATCTATCGAAATCTCGTGAACCAGATTCGTGCAGGTGCCCATGCGTTGAAGCAACTCATCACCGGCGACCTCAAAACCGGATTCGAATCGCTGAAAACCATCGACTGGCTGTTCCTGGTTCCCCTCGGCGCCGGCGCAGCCACAGCATTCATAGCCCTGCGTGGGCCCATGAAAACGGCACTAGAGGAACACTCCGAACTCACTGCGGCAGCGTTTTGTGGGCTGGTTCTCGCCAGTTGCTGGCTGGTGTGGAATGAGATGTCAGACCACGACTCCCCCCGGATCACAGTTGGGGTCGGTATCGCGGTGGTCGCATTTGTCCTCCTCGGTTTCCAGAACGGAGCGGTGAGCGAGCCGAACCTGTTCTTTTTCTTTGGCACCGGCGCAATCGCCATATGCGCAATGATCCTTCCTGGAATCTCGGGCAGTTTCATCATGCTGATGCTGGGGATGTATGCAGCCGTCCTGGGCGGTTCGGTGCCCGAACTGCTGGTTTTCGCTCTCGGGGCCATCGTCGGACTCGGGCTGTTCTCCACCGTCCTCAATCATCTTCTCCTACGGTATGAACAGACGGTGCTCGCAGCGCTGCTGGGCCTGATGGTTGGGAGCTTCCGGGTGCTGTGGCCCTGGCCCAACGGTGTGGGCTACACCGTTGAAAAGGGTGAGGTCGAGACCACCGTGCCTGGCACCGGTCTGGAGCTCTGGCCCGACACAGGCGAGTTGGGGCAGGCCGCTCTGATCATGTTCGCTGCTGCGGCGGTAACGATGGGAATCGTGGCGGTGGCGGATCGATTGTCGGTCAAGGACTCTCGCGAAACGGTGTCGGTCTGAGCCAGGTAGCAGACGAATTCGAACGCCGCCGTCCACCAACGCCGGACCCAACTTGGTTCGAAGCCCATCTCACGCTGGCTACCGGACCCGAGGGTTCAGTCGTCATCTGGACCTCGGTCCATCCAGCCCGTGGCCACGCCGAGCAGTCGTGTTTGGTCTGGCCCTGGGAAGCTTCGCCGGTAGCGATGATCGAGGCCGACATTCCGATCCCGGTCGATCGCTGGGAATTCCGGACCTCGGGACTGTGGGTGGAACAGGTGTGTGAGACTCCCCACCAACACTGGTCATTCGGGCTGGAGGCATTCGCCTTGGAACTGGACGATCCCACCGAGCTGATCCGCACCGGCTACGGCAAACGGGTCCCGATGGGATGGGAACTCGACTTCTATGCCGCTTCGACCTCTCGGTGGCTCCTTACAGGAGCCGACCCGGTAGAGAAATCTGGGGCCTACACCCAGGCAGGAGAGCTGTCGGGTCTGCTGCTCGATGATGACGGAGAACGTCAGATGACAGCCCACGCGCAGCGGTGGCACTGGTGGGGCACCAAGCCCCTCACGTCGGCGGGGCTGGTTATCGTCGCTCCGAGTGACCGTCCCGACGAATTGGAGGAGCTCCATTTGCCCCTCATACAGGGCCCGGTGATCGCAGAGCGCACGGCAAATACCCTGGGGATCCGAGCTGCTGACACACTGACGCCCTGAACCGAACCTCACCGGATCCACTAGCCTCAAGGCAGTGACTGAGACGGTTCACAACAGCCAAGGCAGTCTGGACGAAACCGAGTCCTTGCTCCGCCGGCTCAGCCAGACAATGGCCGACGCACCCCTGTTTTTCGACCTCGAAGGGGCCGACCAAGCGAGAGACATCGCCACCGAGCTGGGCGACCAGATCGATGACTACCTGATCCCCCGCCTGCGGCGCCTCGATGCGCCCCTTCTGGCGGTCCTGGGCGGTTCAACCGGTAGCGGCAAGTCGATCATCACCAACACTCTCGCCGGCGCGGTTGTGAGCAGGTCGGGTGTGATTCGCCCAACGACCCGAGCTCCCACCCTCATTTGTCACCCTGAGGACACAAGGTGGTTCATGCCCAACGGTGACGATGGGGTGTTGGCAGGACTGCCACGCGTGACCGGCGAAGGAGATCCGAGCGGTCACGTGCTCAAGGTGACCGAGGTTGGAACGATGAAGCCCGGTCTGGCGATCATCGATGCGCCCGATATCGACTCCGTCGCCCAAGAAAACCGAGATCTTGCAACCCAGCTGCTCGCCTCGGCCGATCTGTGGCTGTTCACAACGACAGCGGTCCGATACGCCGACGCCGTGCCATGGGACTTCCTGCGACGTGCCCGGGACCGCGGTACCGTCGCTCTCGATCATCCTGAACCGAATTCCACTTGGCGCCGCGGCCGAAGTGGTGCCGCACCTTGCTGAGATGATGGCCAAAGAAGGCTTTCGCGACATCACGATATTTCCGATCGAAGAGACCACGCTGAGTCCACTGGGTCTGTTGCCCGCAGCCTCGGTGAGCGAAATCCGAGAACAGCTCGACGCATTGGCAGCGAACGCTGAAGATCGTGCCGTGGTCATTCGGCGCACGCTCGATGGCGCATTGGGAAGCGTTCCGCACCGAGCCCGACTCGTGCACGGTGCCGTTGTCAATCAGGATCGGGCTGTCGCTGAGTTGAAATCGGCGGTTGACCATCACTACGGATCGGCCCGGGACAATCTGTACGACGCCCTCACCGGTGGAACCTTGCTACGCAACGAGGTCCTGGATCGGTGGCAGGAACTGATAGGTGTCAGCGAAATCCTCGGCCGCCTTCAGAGCTTCCTTGGCTCCTTGAGGGACCGCATGACCTCATTGATCACCGGACGGGTCGCCGACACCGCCACCGTTCGAGGCGAGATCACCAACACCCTCGAACATCTACTGATAGACCTGGCCGACGAGGCCGCACTCGCTTCGGTTGGAGCGTGGCGTCAACTGCCCGGTGGCCGCCAGACTCTCGCCTCGGACACCGATCTGGAACGCAGCTCTATTGAACTGCGATCTCGGGCTGCTGAGGAGATTAGGGCCTGGCAGAACGATGTGCTGGAGCTGGTGAGAACCACTGCACAGGGAAAACGCAACCTCGCTCGAGGGCTTGCATTTGCGGTCAATAGCGTGGGAGTTGCGCTGATGATCTTCATTTTTTCCCAGAGCTTCGGGGTGAGCGGAGCCGAGGTAGCGGTAGCCAGCGGCACCGCCGCCGTGAGTCAAACCCTGCTCAATGCGATATTTGGAGAGCAGGCGGTCCGAGACCTCGCCAACACCGCCCGGCAATCGCTGCTCGACCGCGCTGGTGCACTGCTTGACACCGATGCCAACCGATTCCTTGAAGCATTGTGGACGGCCGCAAGTCCTCCAGAGCAGACCGCTGAGCTCAAAGTGGCGATCGATAGATTCGAGGCCGGCTTGTGAGCCGACGCACGCTCCTCTCCGGTAGTGAGGTCGGTGCCGACCTCCCGCAACGTCTTCAGAGCCTGGAAAGGGCGGTCGAGCTTGCCCAGGGTCGCCTCGACCCCGACGTCATCGGGTATGCCAACCACGTGTTGGGCAAGGCAGGAGATCGGCTCAGGTTCGGCACGCACCACAGTGTGGTCGCACTGCTGGGCGCCACCGGAAGTGGAAAGAGCAGCATGGCCAACGCGATCGTCGGGACTGACATCGCCATCACCGGAGTCCGGCGCCCGACGACCTCATCCACATTGGCTTGTACATGGGGTGAGGCCGACTCGACCCCGCTGCTCGATTGGCTCGAGATAAAGAATCGTCACACCGTTCCCGCCACCGGTGGCGGTCTCGATGGTCTGGTTCTCCTCGACGTACCCGACCACGACTCTGTACGAGTGCAACACCGCCTCGAGATGGAACGTATTGCCGAACATGCCGACCTCCTGTTGTTCGTGACAGATCCGGAAAAATACGCCGATGCAGCGCTGCATCGGTATCTCGAATTGCTCAGCGAGCATGGCGCGGTGACCGCCATCGTTCTCAACAAGGCCGACACCCTCAGCAACGTTGACCTCAAAGCCTGCCGCACCGACCTGGCAAAGCTTCTGCTCGCCGACGGGATCGGTAACGCAACGATCCTCACTGCATCTGCCACCTCCGGCCTTGGCATCCCGGAACTGAAACAGATGTTGGCCGACTTGGTGGATGACCATCAGCTGGCGCTGGCCCGGCTCGATGCTGACGCCACCGTGGCAGCGTCGGACCTGGCCGCCGAAGCAGGCCCACCGATAGCCACAGCAATTCCCAAACACATCGCCGAGGATCTGGCCGCCGAATTGGTCGATGCATCCAGCCTCGACACCATCGCCGATGCGGTCGCAAAGGGGTATCGCCGCGACGCGTCGGCGGCGACCGGATGGCCGGTCACCAAGTGGGCCCGGAAGTTACGGCCACACCCGCTGAAACGGCTCCATCTCGGCCAAGGATCAACCGGTCGAGCCTCGATGCCAGCGGCGCACCCAGCAGCCACCGCCCGGGTGAACGCCGCTGTTCGTAATGCGGCAGATTCTGCCACCAACGAACTGCCCGAGCCCTGGCCAACGCTGGTCCGACGCGCTGCCCTGCCGAACACTCCTGCCCTCCAGGACGCCGTCGACGCCACGATCGCCAACTCGGTACGGGAACGGTCGAAGAAGAAACCAGGATGGTGGATCGCCGTCGGAGCGGTCCAAGCCTTCGTGTTCGTGACCATGCTGGTTGGGGTGGTTTGGCTGATCGCTCTGGCGGTCGCAGGCTTCTTTGCCCTGGGAGATATTCCGGTCCCTGAAATCGGGCCGATTCCGGTCCCCACCGGCCTGGGGTTGGGGGGTGCGCTGCTGGGATGGCTCATCGCCGTGATCTCCAGGCAGGTCGCCCGAGTAGGGGCTGGACGCAGAGCCCGAAAGGTGCAAAAGGACGCCGCTGCTGCGATGAGGTCGGTGGCCAGAACCCATGTGCTCGACCCCATAGAGGCCGAGCTGGTTTCACGACGCCAACTGACCGACGCCCTCAAAGCCGCTGGCGCTCATTGGCCAGAAGGACTGCGATGAGCAAGCCGCAGTATCTCACCGATCAATGGTTCATTGAAGCTGCTGAACGTGTGGCCGCCAAGCCATTCCCTGCCGGTTCAAAGGAGCCGATCGCATTCAGTTTCGAGATCTCTCAGATCCCTGATGGGCATCCCGGGGCCGGAACGGTCGTGAGGTACCGAATCAGCGTGAACCCTGAAGTCGGAATCGCAGCCCTTTCACGATCAGATGAGCCTGGTGACGTGAGATTTGCGATGACGTTCGACGTTGCCTATGACGTTGCGAGCGGAGCGGTCAGCGGCAGTAGAGCGTTTCTCGACGGCTGCATCCGTTTGGGCGGCAATGTTGCTGCTCTCATCGAACGGGCCGATGACCTCAAGGCCCTGAACGGTCTGATCGGGGCGGGCGATGCCTGAGCTACCCGAGGTTCAGGCCCACGCGGAGCGGATGACCGAGGCGCTGGCCGGCAAGAAGCTGGAAATGTTTCAGCTTCTCAACTTCGCATCGTTGAAGACATTCGCGCCCGCCCCGGACCAAGCGGTTGGCGCCACAGTCACCGAGGTCACTCGCAGAGCCAAGGTGCTTGAAATCCGGTTCGACAACGGGCAGGTGCACGTGGTTCACCTTATGCAGGGTGGACGTTTGCGACCGGATCCCAAGCAGACCAAGAAGCCCCGCCTGGGAATCGCCCGCTGGATCTTTGAAGACAACGACGCCTGGTTGTTCACCGAAGCAGGCAACGAACGCAAGGCCGGTGTGTGGACCGTCGAAGGCGATCCCGACGATCATCCACCGCTCACTCAGACCGCACCCGACTGCACCGATTTCTCATTCGAAGACCTCGCCAAGTTGTGCAGTACCCACAGCGGACGCATTCACGGGCTTCTGCGAGATCAACGAAAGATCGCCGGACTGGGCCGGATGCTGAGCAACGAGATCCTCTTCGATGCACGGATCTCCCCCTTTGCCAACGCGTCGAAGCTCACTGAACAACAGATCGGGGCTCTGTTCGAGTCGATGCAGTCCGTTGTCGCCGCAGCGATCGAGCACGAACGCACGCTGGATGACATCGGCAAGAGCGCCGACCGGCCCAGCAAGGTTCACAACAGGGCTGGCGAACAGTGCGTCGACTGCAACGACACCGTCCATACCGTCGAGTACCGGAAATATACGGTGTACTACTGCCCCACCGACCAGACCGGCGGCAAGATCCTGGCCGACAACACCACGAGCAAGTTCCTCAAGTAACTCTCGGCGAGAGGCCGGCCATTGAGTTGCCAAGGTGTACTGCGTGGGCAGACCCAGTGCACAGTCGCTTTGCAATGCTGTGTTGGTGTCCATCAGGTGCGCGCGACAGGTGAAAGGATCTTGCACAGCGTTCGAGTATCGGCCCCTATTGAGACAATTCGACCGTGCTAGGGACCGAGCGTCGACCCGTGTGGCGGACGTCGAACCAGCCCAGGATCTGTTTGCGTCGCTCGGGCCAGCCAACCGAACGACCTTCATCGTCGGTCGCAACTCAGCCGCAGAGGAGCATGACGGCGCTACGAGGGTGCCTACTCTACTGCCTCGCCGGTTGTCCAAACGGCTTGGATTGATCCCGGCTTGGGTCGGGCCGGCGCGCTGGTCCTCGTGCACTGGCGATTCAACTGGATTGGCCTCGGCCCAGTCAAGGTACGCCTTCTCGGCGATGGGCAGGGTGGGGAACAGGAAGTCTTCGCCAATGAGGTCAATCGCTCCAGCTCGTTGCAGGGGCTTGAAGAGTTCTCGTTTGATTCGTACCAGGCCGAGGTGGATGCCTTGGTTGGCCAGGTCGGCATGGAGGGCCGCCAGCCCGTCCGATGCCGTGATGTCAATCTCGGTCACCGCTTCGACGTTGATCAAGAACCAACGCAGCGGATAGTCAGGGAACGCGTCCAGTTCCTGGTCGACGATGCGCTGGACCTTGCGTCGAAGATCCCCAATGTTGGCGAAGAAGAGAGGGGCATCGTAACGGTAAATCACTAGGCCAGGCAGGGTTTCGGACTCGGGGTAGTCGTCCACGTTGTGCATTCCGGCTACGCCGGGGACTCTTCCCAGCACCGCTGAGCTTGGTCGGGCGAGCCGCTGGCCCATCTCCAACAGCGACAACGCCACCGCAAGCCCCACCCCGGCCAGTATTCCGTACACCATCGTTCCAACCAGTGTGATCAGAGCTAGAAGGAACTCGCGGCGGCGGAACCTGATGAGACGCCGGAAGGCTCTGAAGTCGATGAGTTTGGTGGCGGCGTACACGACCACGGCCCCCAGGGCGGCCTGGGGTAGCGAGTCGGTTATCTTCCCGGCCACCGAGATCACCAATATCACGCAGACAGCAGCTGTCAGGGAGTAGACCTGGGTTCGGGCTCGGCTAGCCACAGCCAGGGCGGTACGCGATCCCGATGATGACACCGGGAAGCCTCCGAAAGCGCCAACGGCGAGATGCACGATGCCGAGCGCGGCGAGTTCTCCTTGAGGTTCGACTTCGCTATCGGAGGGCCGTTCGCCCTTCAGCGGTGGGGGCGGGAATCCTCGGGCGAAGAGCATGTTGTCGCTGTAGGCCATCACGGCCACCCCAAGCCCGGCCGGAATCAGTGTCTTGAGTTCGGCTCCAGACACTCGGGGCAGGCGTGGGGTGAGTTGACCGGTGGGTACCTCGCCGACGACAGCGACGCCCTGGCCGCCAAGGTCCAAGAAGATGTAGGCCAGAATCGCTCCCACCACACCGATCAGCACTGCGGGCCATTTGGGTCGAACGAAGTGGATCGCAAAAATGCCAGCCAGTGTGCAAACCGCAACTAGCACAGTAGTTAGGTGAGCCTCGTCGGCAACTCTGGCGAAGTTGGTGATCTGTTCAACTATCGATTCGCCCTCAACCTCGGTGCGAGTCGTCTTGCCCAGTTGCCCGGCGATCATCAAAGCAGCCGCTCCAGCCAGATATCCCACCAGCAGCGGCTGCGAGAGAAGATCGGCGATAACCCCAAGTCGAAACGCTCGGCCGATGAAACACCAGCCAGCCACCACCAGGCTCAGCGCCGCGGTGAGTTCGATTACCCGCTGTGGATCGCCATCGGCCATGCTCGCGACCGATAATCCAGCCAGCAGTGCAATGGTTGATTCGGGACCGACCGACAACACCCGGGAGCCGCCAGCCAGTGCGTAGACCAACATGGCGATGAGCGATGTGGTCAAAGCGGTGACCGGCGGGACACCGACGATTGCGGAGTAGGCCATTACTTGCGGGACGAGGTAGGCGGTTACCGCGAGACCAGCCATGACGTCGCGTCCCAACCAATCCTTCTCGTAGCGACTGGTGAGAAAAGTTAGGCCCGGCGTAGCTGCCTGAAAAAACTTAGCGAGCCACTGGTTGTCTGTAGGTGCAAGGTGGTAATCGGGCGCCGTATGTCGAGTCAACTTCAGGCTGTCGGATCTATTCTCCGGGGCTGAGTCTGGGTTGCGGTGTGTCTCCGTCATTGGTCAGCCCTTCTTGGCATCCGATGAGATCGCCAACAGAACCTAGCTCCCGCATCCGTTCCACACCAGCGGCACATGAAGCGACCCGCGCTGTCATGCCGCTCGCGGATTTGTTCGCTCTAGGCGGATGGGTCGTCGCACATCAGCAATTGGTTTCCGCTTTCAACGCGAGAGGTAGACGCCAGCAGGGTGAGGGTCCACATTCTTCCGGTGTTCGACAACCTGACGCTTGTTGGGATAATCACAGAATGCTTCCGGAAGTCGGTGAGGGGAATCGAACCCGCGTTCTCAGCTTGGGAAGGTACCCGGCGGGCTGACCGATTTAGGCCTCTGACCAGCGTTTTCGCAGGTGAGAGACTGTGTCGAGGGTTCGACGTTCGGCCTGCTCTTAACCGCTCAGAACCCCTGTTTGCCGTTCTTCTAGGCACGCTCTAGGCACGAAGTCCTGGCTCATGCTGTCGTCGGCTCATCGGTCACGAGGACACGGAGAACGTCGTGGGCGCGCCATCGGAGCTGTCCTCTCGGTCCGTCGGTCGCTTCGGTGAGTATCCGCAAATCTGCCAGTGTTCGGAGCGCTGTCAAGGCCGACGGCCTGGTGATGTCGAGGCGTCGCTCCACGATGCGGGCGGTGAGAACTGGCTGTTCGAAGGCGAGGTCGACGAGTTGGTTGGCGGAGCCTCGTGTCGTCTCCTGGACGCGTTGGCGGTATCCCTCTCGGAGGTCGGTCAATCGCTCGGCTCGGCTGACGGCATCGATGGCCTGGGTGGCGACTGCGTCGAGGAACATCGACAGCCATGTATCGATGTCGCCTCGCTCTCGAACGCCTTGAAGTGCGTCGTAGTAGGCGGTTCGTCGCTCCTCGAAGTACGGAGAGATGTAGAGCAGGGGCGCAGGCAATCGGTCGCGGACCACGAGGAAGAACACGACGAGGAGGCGGCCGAGGCGGCCGTTTCCGTCGAGGAAGGGATGGATTGTTTCGAACTGGTAGTGAAGCAGTGCTGCCTGGATGAGTGGGGGCAGGCTCGCTTCTTCGTGTACGAACGCTTCCAGGTCGTCGAGCAGGCCGCCCAACGCATCCGGCGGTGGGGGCACGAACGTTGCAGTCTCGATGGTGGCGCCGGGAACCCCGATCCAGTTCTGCGAGACGCGAAACTCACCCGGCTGGCGATCTCGGCCACGGACCCCGTCCAGAATGAGGGCGTGCATTTCGCGAATGAGTCGCGTGCTCAGCGGGAGCGTGTCGAGTCGACGAAGGCCGGTCTCGATCGCCCTCACGTAGTTGATGACCTCTTCGACATCCGGGCCGAGAGGTAGGTCAGCGGCTTCGGCGTCGTACACGTCAGTCAGCGATGCCTGAGTGCCTTCGATGCGAGTGGAAGCGACAGCCTCTCTGCGCAGGTACGGGCCTACGAGGAGCTGTGGATTCGGGAGCAGTCGTCCCGCTCCGGCGAGACGGCCAAGAGCTGCCTCCGCGTTGGCCATCTTGATAACGTTCTCGGAGGTGAGGTCGATGGTTCTTGGGATTGGCGCAGGAAAGAACGCGGTGTAGCCATGCCTTCCTGGTGTCTGCTGGGCTTGCCCGAATTGCGTCGTGGCGTAGTTGTCAGCCTTCATCTCGCAATCCTAGTGACTCTTTAGTTAAGGAACAATTTCTTTAAGGTGCATGCCTGACTGGAAAGCTTCGCAAAGAGTGGGAGGGCGGGCATCTGAAAGAAAGTCGCAATTTTCTTTCGGGTTGTCTGTCAACTGGAAAGGAACCGAAAGAGTCGCGCCCTCACGTCGGTGATGGCTTGGTCGACCCCGCCGAACTTGGATTCTCGGGGTTGTCCGCCAAGTTTCGAGTGTGAAACTTGGAATTACACGCCTGCAGTTTGAGTCTCCACTGTACGCCTCGGCCCCTTTCCGTCGGAAAGCGATCGGCTCCGGACCCGGTCTGATGCCTTCGGTCTCTGTATCGAAGTGGAGCGAGGCACGTTGTAGGCACGGCGGGATTGTCAGCTGGTGTCGGTGGCGTTCAGTGTCCAGAGGACCGGAAGCACCTCGTCGTGGATCTCTTCGTACCGATCGGAAGGAGACGCAAGTGTTGCGACGTTCGCATGACCGTCAGGCGTCGGTACGAAGACGCCGCAGTACTCGAGCCCTCCGCCCATGTGCTCCATTGTTGCCAGCGGCCGTCATCTCGCCAATCGGTCAAGTAGTGTCTCAGAAGCGAAGGAGAATCGGGGGCGGGCCGGTAGGTGGGCGGAACGGGCGACTTCAGCCGCAGGAGCGCCGGTCATCGGCTGACGGGGTCGATGCGGCCTGATTCGATGAACGCTTCGACCTCGGAGGGCTCGAAGCGGACATAGCGGCCGATCTTGCAGAAAGCGATCCGACGCTCCGCGACAAGACGACGAACGAATCGAGGCGGAACGCCGAGCCGTTCGGCTGCCTCATCGACATCAAGAAGTGAAGACTCCATGTCCCACCCGTAGCCGCGAACGCGACCACAAGCATCATGGGCCCCTCTGCAACCAAGGGACATCGAGTTCAGCGTGACGCGACCTATGTCCGCGGCTAGCGCCAACGCGACGAGTGCGACGCTCCCAACGCTTGTCCGGTCGGCGTCTATGCGCTGCCCTGTAGGGCCCTGGCCCTCTAGCGCCGAAGTGAGGATCTCGGACGGGTTGCGCCCTTCGGCGAGGTGGGATTATGCGCTGCCCATTTGGCAGTCGAAGCTCCCACACTTCGCCGGAAGCCGAGTGGCGGGCGGTGCGTTCTCGGCCGCGATTATGAGCTGGGTGCAAGCGCGCTGTCCCGATCTCAAGTGCCGTTCTTGCGCTGCAGCGAGGGCGCAGAGGTGATCGCGCTGATGCGTGTCCCCGATCGGCACTTCCAGGGCGGTCACCAGTGGACGACCGTCGGTGTTATGGGATACCCGAGGGTGAGCAGTTTGCCGTTTATTGGCGGCGGAGTGCACGACCTGAGGTGCCGCGTTGTGCGCTGCTCGTCGATCGTGATTGAGCAACCGTCGGATCGGCAGGGGGCGACGACGCTCGGAGCCGTTGTCGTGCTGTCCGACGACGGTTTCCCGATAGCGCTTAAAGAGAGCCATCGCTCCTGCGCCCCGTTGTGCTCAGGCGGTGGGGCGGAGCTGGACCTTGATCGCGCGGGTCGATTTGTCGTCGGCGATGGCGAAGGCCGCTGCGACCTGGTCGAGTGGAAAGGTGTGGGTGACCAGGGCGGCGCTGTCAGCCCGAGGTGTGGAAGGTCAGGACCCGACGTCATTGGCGAGTCGCAGCTTCCGTTGATCGTACGACCGTGGTCCGCCCGACTCCTGGGTCAGCTTGTCGAGGTCGTCGTCGACGGCGAGGTAGCAGCCGGAGAGCGCGTCCGCGTCGCCTGCGGCGATCCGGAGCAGCATCCGGACCGAGTCGGCGATCGGCGGGTCCTCGTTCGCAGCGAAGAGGCCGCTTAAGAACTCCTGGGTTTCGGGCATGTGCTCGGCCATCTCGGGAGCGCAGGCGAGGGACTCGGTCATGTCCGTGCGCACGAGACCTGGGTGGTACGCGAAGACGCCGATGCCCTCGTCTGCGGTCTCCAAGGCGACCGTTTCGCTCAGTCTGACGACCGCGGTCTTGCTGACACCGTACGCGGACCCGATGGGGAACGGCCCGATCCCAGAGATGCTCGCCACGTTGATGATCCGACCAAAGCGTCGGGCTCGCATCCCCGGCAGGACAGCCGAGGCATACAGGAACGTGCCGCGGACGTTGGTCTCGACGACCCGCCACCACTGCAACGGGTCCACGATCCCGACCGCGCCGATGGCGTTGGTGATCCCGGCGTTGTTCACCAGCAGCGTGATCGGTCCGACGTCGTGTTCCACCGTCGCCACGACTCGCACGGCGGCGTCGGGATCGACCACGTCGGCCGCGAACCCCACCACCTGGTTGGTGGGTGTCGACAGCTCCGCCGCAACGGCCTCAGTCCGGTCAGCCGAGCGACCGGTGATCACGACACGGGCGCCGGCGTCGGACAGCCCCCGGGCGAACGCCTGACCCAGTCCTCGCGTCCCGCCGGTCACCAGCGCGACCTGTCCGCTCAGATCCCACTGGTCGTCGACATCATTCGGCACAGGGCGATGTTGGCTGACCGACCGGTGCCACGCAAGCCTCGCCTCGACGAAATTGGTCGCGTCTGCGCGCCTCACGTCCCGGATCGCGGATCGCGACAAGGTCGAGCCACTCGTCGCGAGGCTCACCCTGTCCCATATCGCTCGACGGCTCCAGCTGTCGACCCTGTCCCCGATCGCCGGTTCGGGGATATGCCAGAACAACGGCAGGCACCGGAGGTTCACCTCGCCATATCCGGCAATCTGATCATCGTCGATCACGCATGACGTGCGCTCCGTAATCCGGTCGAGCGCGATGGGCCCCCGCTGCACTGCGGCCCCAGTGCGGTGCCGCAGAATCACGGACGCATCTTGTGCCAACGCGCCGCCACGGGCTCCCCGCTGAACCTCGGAACGTGACCTACCACTGGTCAAACGTATGACAAACGTATACAGTAGTGGGATGGCCACCGACATTGCGACTGCACGCTTGGACGAAGAAGAACAAGAACTGGTCGAATTCATCCAACGCGTTCGCGGTCTACCCAACCGGTCAGACGTCATCAGGCTTGCCCTTCGCACCCTTGGACAAGAGACACACTTGCTGGAAGCGTGTGAGCAATTTCTGGCTGGATGGCTAGCCGAGACTGACCGCACGCTCAACAACGACGCCGTTGATGCCATGGCACAGAAATACAACTTGTGATTCTGGATGCTGGTGTCCTTATCTCGGTCGAACGCGACGAACAGGCCGCTCAGTTGTTCGTTGCTGCAACATTGAAGAAGGGAACGCCGCTGCGAGTGAGCGCACCGGTCCTGGCACAGGTATGGCGGGGAGCACCGGACCAGCATCGGCTCGGCGAGTTCATCAAGACGCTCGAAGTCCATCCGTTTACGTCCGAGCAATGGAACGACGTGGGCAGGCTCGTCGGATTGGCCAACACCAATGATGTTGTTGACGCCCACATGGTCGCCCTGGCCATCAAGTTCGATGACTCGATCCTGACAGGCGACCCCGGTGACCTCGGCAAGCTGGTCGACACTCTTCCTGCCGGACCGGCCAGGCCCGTGGTCTATCCATGGCCCTAACGAACGACGAATCTTTCCAAAGCCTGTAGGCGACGGTTCACGCTCTAAACAGAGCAATCGGGAGATCAGGCGAGCCGATCAACTGAGCCGTCGAGTCGAGCGATTCGCGGGAACCACTCGATAACACGCGCCCCGTATCACCAACTCGACCTGCCACTGACCAACCCGTATCGGCCCAATCCGAACAGGCGATAACGCTCGGGGACTCATCGGTCGGGGCGTTTAGTCGGGGAGGTGTTCGGTCAGGAGACTGCTTCGCAAGACCTCGTCCAGCGGGTCCTCGATGCTGCGGAAGTTTGCTGGCTCGGGCGGGGGAAGTGTCAATGCCCAGAATGCCGTGTGCCCGTTGGTATGGAGTTGCCGTCCGTCGGCTAGTTCGATCTGAAGCGTGAAGGCCCACGGGGGTGTACCGAATCTCTTAGCAGCGTCGGTCATACCGCTGGACGGAGCCAACGTGGTCGAGCACTGACTAGCGCGGTTCACTTTCATCGGGAACTTCAGCGTCGCGCCATCGTCGGCGACAAGTGTGATGCCGGCATCGACGATGTCCACGTCTGCCGGGGAACCGGTGAGGCTGACTGCGGACTCACCGTCCTGTACCAGTGACAACGGCGCAATCGTTCCGACCGGAAAACTCGGTTCGACACCGAGATAATCGACAGCAAAGACATAGTCGGTGCCACCCTCGGGGCCATCGCCCCGGAGGTTGAACTCGTAACGTCCAGCACCGCCGCTGATCACAACCCTCGGCTGATCGTCGCGTTGATCGACCCGTGCGACTCCAGGCTGGCAGAAATTGTCAGAACCAACCTCGAACTGCCATCCGACAAGTGGCCAAACGATCTCGATCGGCCCTGACGCCGAGAGCACCGGAGGATCTTCCAGACCGTAGTCAGCGCAGTACCCGTCGCCGTCTCCTGACCAGCAGTAGGCCAGCCACGCCGGAACGATCTCCTGACCATCCGCGCGCAGGAGAAGCGGGGGCGGTTCCTTCCAGTTTGGCTCGTCGACTGTGGTTGTGGGCCGCGACGTCGCGCTCGAACCAACGGTCGTTGCGGCCGAAGTCGTTGAGATCTCTGGGGACTCGACGGCGCTATCGAGCGATGAAGAGGACGCGCAGGACGCCACCAGGAACATCAGGGTCAAAAGGATCGAACGGATCACAACACTATGACGGCATCGGCCGATGCTTGGTTCCCTGTGGCGGAAACCGCCGCGAGATTGCAGCCCATTCGCGATCGAGATGTGCCGATGCATACCCTCCGGCCATAACAACGCGTTTCCCCATAACGAGGGTGTGCGGTATCGGACCTCTTGTGACGCGAGATATCTCCGGCCGATCGTTCGTGATGCCCCCGTGGGCGATACTTGGCCCGTGAACCTGGCCGAGCTAGTTGCTTCGATCATGGAGAGGGCCGGACCGACCCGCCTCGTGGCCATCGACGGCCCGGGCGGAGCAGGCAAGTCAACATTGGCTCAACAGCTGTCCGAAGCCGCTGGCGGGGCGCCGGTCGTTCACACCGACGACTTTACCGCTGCCGACAGCCCCATCGATTGGTGGCCCCGGCTGCTCAGACAAGTCATCGAGCCGCTCGTTCGAGGGGAGCCAGCGCGCTACCAACGCTATGACTGGGCCAGCGAGGAACTGGCAGAATGGCGAATTGTCGAGCCCGCTCCGATCGTCATTGTCGAGGGTGTTTCGGCCGGTCGTATCGAATGGGCGGCGCACCTCAGCTTCGTGATCTGGATCGAGACTCCACGCGAGGAACGTCTTCGTCGGGGGATCGAACGAGATGGTGCTGACGCGGCCGGCTTCTGGGAGCGCTGGATGAGCGAAGAGGATACGCACTACAAGAAAGACCCAACACGAGCGCGTGCCGATCTCGTGCTCGACGGCACTCGATCGATCCCAGCAACCAGCACAGAACAACGCCCGTAATCACCCCCGACAACACCTGCAGCGCGCCGCACTCCGGCCCCACTGCGGTGCCGCAATATCACCGACCTCGCAGCGCTCGACAATCTCAGCCCCTGAATCTGCATCTGTCTCCGGCACGATTCCGGCGGCTCGTTGTCAGGCGCGGCGCCAGTGCTTCGACTCTTTGAGCCGTTCGCGGGCGTCGTCGTCGGCGAAGAACCTCAGGTACCCGCAACTGCCGCACACCACCGGCAGAATCCTTGCCGAGGAGAAGCGTCCAGGCGCCAACTTTGGAAGCAGCTCTCCACCGATGGTGGTGCTGTCGACTGGCTCGCGGTACTGGTAGACATCGTCGGACCCGCACTCTGGGCAGGGCGACATTCGTTGCTCCTTCCGGTCGAGATCTCCGACGTCAAGATCGAATGCCGCAGCCAACGCCTTGGCGGACTGAAGCGAAGCAGTGCCGCTCTTTTCGATTCGCTGGATCGTTCTCAAGTTCAGCCCGGCGGTCTGGGCCAGGTGTTCTTGGGACCAGGCACGCTCAGCCCGGAGGGCGAGAATCGTTTGGGCGTTGACGTTCATTCATGCTCCTGGATCAACTGGGGTGGTCTGCAGTGACCTTAGAAGTCGGGGCGACGCCATCGCCACGGCTCGTCTACGAGAGGTGCCCGACATCGTTGCGGCACCCTGACGACAGTTGGGCGCAAAGCGGTTCGGATCGCTACGCGCGTATCAGGCAACCAGTTCAGAGAAGACGAGAGGGACCGCTCTGTAACCAACGCCCGTAATCCCACGTTCGACCGGCGAACGACCACTCGGTATCGGCCCATCCAGACCAGGGCATATTCCCGGTCAGTTGTCGTGAATGACGAGCTCTCGCGGTCTGAGTTCCACCAACGTTGCTTGCCCGAGCGCAGTGACGATGGAGGCGAGCTGTTCGGCGACCAAGGCAAGTAGATCAGCGTTACTGATATTGCCTGTTGAAATGATCAGCAGGTACTGCGGCGTTCCTTGCAGAAGGTGCGAGTCGCGGAAGTCTCGATCTTTCGAGACAACGACCCGACCATCGGTGTCGGCAATCCGAGCGATTTCGGAGTCGGTCGTGCGGTTGGCGTCCGGAAGTTGGATGGTGTGAACTGCGTCGTGCCCCGCTGAGCTGAGAAGGGTCGCAAGCTGTGCTGGGAGCTGTGCGTCAACCAGAAACTTCACGCGGCGCTGAACGGTGTGACTCTGTTCCCCGAGGTGAGAGCGCCGAACTCGAGGGCGGCGAGCAAATCGTCTCGTTCGAGGTCTGGATGGTCCGCTACGACGTCGCCGATCGTCATCCCTGAGGCCAAGAGCTCGAGTAGGTTCTCCACCGGGTAGCGCAAGCCGCGTACGGTGGGCTTTCCGTGGCAGATTGCCGGGTCTGTCGTGATCCGGTCGAGACGTGTCATAGAGGCGATCGTACTGGACTCTGCTACAGCCCCGGTTCGGGTTGCAGCCGAACCCTCATCGGGATCGAGACAAACGGACATCACCGCCGACCAAAATCACTACCTCCGACACCTAGCGGCTTCCCGATAACGGCCCGACTGCGGTAGCTCATAGATGCGGCTGCGAGTACGTAGCAATCGCCTGTTTCCGACCATCCCACCACGCGTTTCGCCCTGTTGTTATCGCCCCGGGAACCAGGTCCGGAACACATACCCAACACGCCGTGTGCCGGATCAGTGGCTGTAGCGACGGATCGAGTCACCCGACATCGAAAGACACTGGGATTCGCAACTTCGCGGTGGCCCCGACCGATCTAAACGCCGCTTCGACGTCCAGCTGGAATGCCGATGTGATCTTCTTCGACGGAAACTACAGCACCTACTGCGGGTACACCTGGTGGACTCCAGGGGCCGGCGGAACTGGGGCGATCACAAAATGTCATTCCCTCAGCGGCGGCAGTGTGTGCGGTCAGCACCGGATCTACATCGGAAACACGTATAGCGACAACTTGAGCACGACCAAGCATCGGATTCTGGCGTGCCACGAGACAGGCCACGCGATCGGCCCAACACACAACTACCACCCCAGCAGCTCAAACAGTTGCCTGCGTTCGTCGGTGCTATCTGGAGGCGGCACGACGTACTACTCGAACCACGAGGTCAACGACTCGATCAACTTCCAATGGTGAGGACCCATGCCATGAAACAAACCCGACCCTATGTGACCATTGCTGCCATACTGGCTGTCGCTGTCTTCTCCGCTGCATGCTCGGGCTCAGAGGGCTCCGGTGAAGCCCTCGCAGACATTCGGAGTCGCTCAGAAACGTCCTCGTATGAACGGATCTACGATTCGATCCCCGACCTGGTCGAGCTCATCGTCGAGCGGCACGACAGCGACAAGGAACTCGGAACCGTAATTACCGGGACGATCTCGTCGGTGGAGAAGGGCGCAGGGTTCCGATGGGAGCTGACCGAGGATGGAAACGAAGAGAAACGTATTGAGCTCCCCTACGGAGACCCTGAGGCCATGATCAACACGGTTCATGCCACGATCAAGGTCGAGGAACTTCTCGCTCCTCATTCTGATCGCCGTGACACCGAGTTCATATTCGGTCTTGCATTCAGCCCAAGAGTGCCATTCGAGGCCGCCGTCGGAGATCTGAAGGGTCTTGGCGACGTAGTCGTATTTCTGGACTCAAGCCCGGTGTTTGATTACCGGCCGGGCCTATACGGAGTGGTGGAAAACGGACAGTTGATCGGAGTCGCGCAGAAGGACGGCAGCGTAGACTTTCCGTTAGCCGAGGATGAGCTGACTGGCAGCGACGTCACGATCGACTTGTTGAAGTCCTCGTCACACAACAACTGAATCCGACACGGTCTCCGACCTTGGCTCGGTTGGCATCTCAGGAGCGTCTGCAACATCACGTTGGCTACTCCACCCATTGACTCGACGGGTGTCGAAAAGTGCTCGATAACCGCGCCGCACAACCCCAGGCCTAACCCCCCAACCACCGGACTAGTTCGGCCCAATTCGAGTGCTCGGGAATCGCGACCTTGGTAGTCAAAGAGGTCGAAGTCACGCGTCGACTCGGAGCTACCGAGCCTTGCGCCACATGGCGGTGAGCACAGGAGCCCCTTTGGGCAGAGGCACCGGGCCACGGGACTCGAACCCGAACCGCGCGGTACCAGGCATCATTGGCTGGGTTGGTGCTCTCCAAGTAGGTCGGGATCCCGTCGTCGTCGCAGCGTTCGAGCATCGAACCTAACAGGGCGCTGCCGAGGCCTTCGCCCTCGTGGTCTTTGCGGGTTCCGATATACATCAGATGACGATGTTGCTCAGATGGATGAACCTTCTCCGCACTGGTCAGCACCTGTAGAGCGCGAGGCAGTCTCGTACCAAATGCCTTCACCACAGATGGGACAGACCTGAGCAGGGCTGTCGGTGACGTTTTCCAGTCATCGACTTCGTGCCAGAGAGCTACCGCGTTTCCCGAGTCGACAATCTCGACAAGATGTGCTGACTTCCGCAGCTCGGCCTCAGCAGCGTCTCGGAAGAGGTGGACGAGTCGAACCTCCATGTCATCACGGTTCCCAAGGATGAACCGAAAAATCGGATCGTCCGAGAACGCGCTCGCTAGCACGCTGGCGGCCGCATCCACTTCCTGTGGCTTCAAAGGTCGAACGATCGCATCTGGATCTCTCACATGCGAAAGGTAGTACCGTTCCCTGCCGACCGCTCGGTAACGCCGCTCATAACCACGTGTCCAACTCGACCGGGAGCGTCCTACTTCGGCCCAAGCGTGGCGCGCGGATAATCGCGTCGACGCAACAGCATAGGACCCATCCTGGATCCGGCAAACTGCTCGGTCTGGTGGGTGGCCGGGTTCGGGGCTGAAACACGCATATTCTCGCCGGCCGTTGGTGTCTAGAGGCTGATGCCGAGCCGATCCGGACAGCGAGCAGACGCGGCCCTCTGTTGGCTTCGACACGATGATTGGCCGCTTTGCCCTCACGGTGCGACTCGTCGAGGACGGCACCGTCGTCGAGGTCATTGTCCTCGTGCTTGGCCGCTAGTTCTCGCTGTCGAGAACGTCGGCGACGCGGTTGCTGCGGTCGGTGATCTCGGCCTTCAGATCATCGCTGAAATGGAAACGAAAGCCTCTACCGCGCTTCGTCGGGGTGTCCCAAAGTGAACCCACGGAAGGGTTTGATGATGCAACCTCGATCGGAGATGTTCGTGCGCCGGGTGATCGCAGGCATGATCGTGATCATTCTGGTTGCGTCTGGCTGCGCGTCGGGTGGTGACTCGACTGCCGCGGACGGACAGTCAACCACGACTGCTGTGGCTGAACCATCAACCACGACTGCCGTGGCGGAACCCTCGACCAGCGTGTCGTGGAACCCGATTCTGGCTACCACGGTTGCCAAGACCGCACCCCCGGCCGCGACCTGTCCGACCGGTTCTGACCCGAGCGTCGCGGGTTCGATCGATCAGCAGCGTCCTCATCCTGGCTGGGTGGGAAACCTTGCAGCAGCGTTCGACCTGCACGCAGGTCGCATCGTCTATGTCGACCAGCAGGGCGAAACGTGGACGTTCGATGTCTGTGCCAACCGTTGGGACCAGATGAACCCCAATGGGTCGCCTGCCGACCCGGCGGATCTGATCGATGCAGCAGGGAGGCCGAGCGGTGTTCTGGGATCTCTGGTCTACGACGCCGACTCTGACGTAACGGTCGCTCTCAACGGCTACTACACCGCGGTCTACGACGCCAACACCAACACGTGGACTCGCAACAGCACCGATGACTCGATCAATCTATTTGGGGGCGCGGTGTACGACCCGGCATCGGGTCTGATCCTCACGACCCGCACGTCCTCGGAGAGTTGGGATCTTTGGGCGTATGACGTCGACACCAACACCTGGTCAAGAGTCGGGACTATTCCAGGCGACATCGAGCAGCTCGACTTCTTGGGCTACTCGCAGACGATCGACCGTTTCATCATCGTTGGGTTTGTCGACCTTGAACCTGCGACGGTGCTCCTTGATCCCCGGACCGGCGAAACCACGATTGTTTCGACCGACACGCCGATCGTGGACCTGGGATGGCCAGGCGCTGTCTATGGCCAGGCAGATGACACCGTCTTCGTCAGCGAATTCGACGGTCGTTTCACACTGTGCGGATTCGACACGGCCTCGTTGGCATGGACATGCGAGAAGGCTCCCGTGACTGTGCCCTCGTTCTATTACCCTTTTGTGGCCGCTGTGGGTGACCCGATCAACGATCGACTTGTCCTCATCAACGGCGTCTACGGTGAATGGTGGTCGTCGGCCGCGGACGATGTGTGGGCGATCGACCTCGACACCGGCGAATGGAACCGAATCCTCGCACCGGCTTCTCCCGAGTGGGCGCCCGAGCTCGAGATGTCGATGCCTGCGGTGTCGGGTGTGGGGGATGGTCAGGTGGTCGCTGTCACGGTGTCGGGCGTGTCAGGGCATGTAGGCGACGACTTGGCCGTGGTGGTCTATGAAGGCGGCGAGTTGATCGATCTGGAACGCGATGCGATCGGCGGGTTCTGGTCGGTGATCTCGGGCGACGATGTCACCGTGACTGAGGTTGTTCGCAAGCCTGGATCTTCGGGAGTGGGGCGGTTTCCGTTCGTGTCAGACGAGGCGTTGACGGTCGAGTCGGGCGTCTACACCTTGGTGGTGTGGCTCGATGACGCATTGAATCCGGTGAGCCGGTGGGTTCCGGTCAACACCGACGGCAGGGGTTTGTTTGGTTGCCAGCAAGTCTTCGAGGTCGGTGCTGACGCTCAGACCGATGTGGTCGTCTCCGCGGATCTCCAACCCGACGGCTGGAACACCAGCTGCACGAGCCCGTGAATCTGAGCTGACCTGCCCGCGTCGCCCTCGTTCAGTTTCCGATGACAGGTGCCTCAATGACCTCAGGCAGACCTGACGGATGACCCGTGTAACACCGACTCTGGGGCAGAATTCGCTCAGCCCAGACCGGCCGACCTGCGCTGCACTTACTCGGGATGCGTTTCCCCTAGTCAGAGCGGGCGCTTCTTCCGGGATTTGAACTGTCCTGCGTGATGGGGCTCGGGGACTCGAACCCTCGGGACCGAGCCGCCCATAGGTGCCGATCTCGGACGCCTGCCGGCGCATTCCGAGGCGGTGATTATGCAGCGCCTCGCAGCGGTCTGGCCTCCCACAGTGCGCCGGAAGCGAGCGAGTGAACGGAATAGAGAGCCCGGCGATTGTCGAGCGCGTTCGACCCGGCTGGGGTTGCTTGGATGAGCGGCCAAGATTGCGATCCCGCGCCGTCGGCGGCGGAGGCATCGGACCGCTGATCGATCAGATCCACCCCCCTGGTCAAGCTTTCGGGGAAGTGGGCACGCCTGTGGAGGCCAGACTTGGTCGAGTTAGTGCCGAGCTTTGGGTCTGAGCTCTAGGTAGGAGCCAGAAGATGCTTTGAGATGTGCGGTTGGTCGGACGGCGACTAACACTGCGGCGAGTGCTGGCGTGACTGCCAGGAGCAGAAGTGTTGTCCAGGTGTTCGTGTCGGGTGATGTGATGGGGATGCTTCGGAGTGCTTGGACGAAGGTGGTGACGACGAGACCGCCGTAGGCGACGGCGACGAGTGCGGTGACTCGGCGTTGACCTCTGTCGTTCAGGTTCACTGTCTGGCGTCGGGCGAGCCACATGATGATGAGCGCGGTCAACGGGATGATGTGAAGTGAGTGGAGCCCGAGGAAGTGGGCGACTCGCAAGTCCCCAAATTCGGTCGACCAGCCAAGGAACGGGATTCCCACACCACTGTCGGCCGCGCCGATGGTGTGGGAGCCGTTGGTGTCGCCGCCTTCGACTTGGCCCTCCATGGTGCGGGTCATGGCGAAACCGAGCATTCCGCCTGCGGTCATCATGAACACTGCGATCTTGGTTGCGAGCGCGAGCGCGTTGGTACCGAGTTCCTTGCGGGCGAGAACGACACCGGTGACGATTCCAGCCAGAGCGAATACAGAGATTCCGATTGACATGCCTCGATAGACGGCGCTGTCGAAGGCGGTCGACTTGTTGAAGTGAGAAGTAGTTCCTCGAACTGATTGCAGGAAGATCAACGCAATTTCGAGAACCAACGACCATCCAAGGACACCGAGGCCTCGTCGGATGAGCTTGGTGGATTCAACCTGAGAAAAGAGCCAAAGCAACGCTGGCCCGAGGGCGAGGAAGGATAGCGCGAACTTTGCTGGTTTGTCCCAAACCGAGACGCCGTTTGCGACGGTGCTGTCGCTGATCCTCCCGATGATCGAGGCGATCAGGATGAAGACGTTGAGCAGCGTGAGGACGGTGAGGCCCCTGCTCACCGTCCAGGCTCGTTTCGTGAGAGTGGCGATCAACGGATCTCTTCTCCTGGTGTAGTCGAGCCTTCGGTGGCCGGGGCGATGAGCACGTCGAGCAGTTCGCCGATGGTTCGTTGTCGTGCGAGGTTGTCGGGGATCGGCAGGTGGTGTTGGACGTGGTATCTGTTGCGGCGCCCGTCTCGTTCTTTCTCGAGATACCCGGCTGCGGTGAGGTCGGTCACAATCCCGTAGGCGGTGCGTTCGGTGACGCCGAGTTCGCTGGCGATGTCGATCAGACGTGCGTCTGCGCGACCAGCGATGAACAGCAAGGTCCGGGCGTGGTTGGTGAGGAAGCTCCAGGCCATTACTCGATGATAGACCAAAGAACGCAAACAATTGCTAGAAACCGTTTGCTGGTATCGACTGTGGACTTGTACACTGCTGAAGTGAACACTTCCCAGACCATGAACCTTCGATATGCCGGTATCGGGTTTTCGGTCGCTGCTCTCGCGTTCGCTGTTACCGGGAACTGGCTGCTGGCACTCTCATTCGCCGTCCTCGCGATCTCGTTCTTTGCGAAATCGACCCGCGACTCGATCAGGGCCTGAGGAATAGGCGAACTCGCATCCAGTTGGCGACGCCATGACACGGATCAGATGGCGCGGCGCCGATCTTCCGCCCACCTGGCAGCATTCGGTTGAGGCTCGACGTGCCGTCAATCCGGCGATTGCTTACGAGCAACGAAGTCAAGGCCCCTACGCAAGGAAGAACCCATGAAAACGTCGAACCAAACCACCACCCGGACTGCACCGACCGCCAACCACCCGGCCACGATGCGAGCGATCGTGCAGCGCGCATACGGTCCGGCCGACCAGCTCGAGCTGGACAGCGTCGACATGCCGACCATTGCCGACGACGAGGTCCTGATCGACGTACGCGCGGCCGGCGTCGATCGAGGCGTGTGGCACCTGATGACCGGCACCCCCTACCTGATCCGGCTCGCCGGGTTCGGATTGACGAAGCCGAAGCAGCCGATCCAGGGCCTCGACGTCGCCGGCCGCGTGGTCGCCGTCGGATCCGACGTCAGCCGCTTCTCCCCCGGCGACGACGTGTTCGGCATCGCCAGCGGATCGTTCGCCGAGTACGCCGCCGCCAAACAGGACAAGCTCGCCCTCAAGCCGAGCACGGCCACCTTCGAGCAAGCGGCCGCGTCGAGCGATCTCCGGCATCACCGCACTGCAGGCCCTGACCGACGTCGGCAACCTCCAAGCCGGCCAGGACGTGCTGGTGATCGGCGCCTCCGGTGGCGTCGGCAGCTTCGCGGTCCAATTGGCCAAGGCACTCGGCGCCCAGGTCACCGGCGTGGCCAGCACCGCCAAGCTCGACCTCGTCCGTACGCTCGGTGCCGATCACGTCGTCGACTACACGAGCGAGGACGCCACCGACGGCAGCCGACAGTACGACCTGATCATCGACATCGGCGGACGCACACCGGTCCGCCGGCTCCGCCGGGCCCTCGCCATCCGAGGAACGCTCGTGATCGTCGGAGGCGAGGACGGCGATCGTTGGACCGGCGGTGTCGGCCGGCAACTCCGCGCCATCCTGTTGTCACCGTTCACCAAACAGCGACTCACCACGTTCATCAGCAAGGAAACCCACTCGTCGATCGAGCGCCTCGCCGAGTTCATCCGAAGCGGCGACGTCGTGCCTGCCGTGGGCGAACGCTTCGCCCTCGAGAAGACCGCCGATGCGATCCGTCAGATGGAAGCAGGCACGACACGCGGCAAGTCCGTCATCGTCGTCCGCACCGATGGAGACGAAGGCGACTCCTGAATTCGAACCCCACAAGCCTGGGGTCGTCGACGCTGGCAACCTCGAGCTCATTGGTTCAGTGCGGGTACGTTGCGCCGTCGGTGACGAGTTGTGCGACTCGGTCGGCGAGGCCGTTGATGGGCGGGTTCTCCGGTGAGCGGCGTCGGGCGTCCGGCGGCTCATATTGATCAGGAAGCCGTTCGAAGCGCCCCGATCCGGCAACGGTGAGCGCTCCACCGACGCAGCGGCCGACCGCACGATCTGATCGGCCGCAACCGTCCGGAAAGTGAGCCGATACAGAGCGGTTTCCGGATGCTGGCTTGGCCTTGCTCGACGGGATGGACGGAACTGGATTCTCGACTGCTCGATCCCGCTGGCGAAGCCAGTGAGGGTGACGGCCACGAAGGTGGCTGCGAGGTACGTGGCGGCAGAAAGAAGCCGCCGCTCCCGGCCAACTCCCGAGGCTGTGACCGCTCGGGTCCTTCAGGCGGCTTCATAGGAGCGAGGTACGGTTTGCGTGCACGACGTGGTTGCAGAGCGACGCGTCGCTGCCGACCACATGTAGGCGTGAAATCACCCCTCGCCAAACAGACAACGCACCCGTCAACCACCCAAAAGACTGGATACCCGAAACGTGACCGAGGCGCGAGAGTTCTGGAACAAGTCCGCGGACAACTACGACAAGACGGAGGAACGTTTCGATGTCATCCACCGGCGGTCTCGGGAACTCGCCAAGGGCCACCTGAACGAGACCGACCTGGTGCTCGACTACGGGTGTGGCACCGGAACGACCGCCTGTGAGCTGGCGGGCCAGGTGAGAGAGATTCGAGGCATCGACATCTCCGACAAGATGATCGAGCTTGCGGAGATGAAGGCAGCTGCTGGCGACGTACCAAACGTCACGTTCAGCCAAGGAGACATCTTTGACAAAGACCTCGCTCCCGGTTCCTTTGACGCCATCCTCGCGTTCAACATGTTGCACACGGTTCCCGACCCGGAGAGCGTCATGAACCGCGTCCATGAGCTTCTCAAGCCTGATGGGTTGCTGTTGTCAGTTACCCCGTGCCTTGGCGGCAAGATGTCGATTGGAGTCCGGCTTCAGATTCTACTGGTGGGAGTCTTGGGCCGAATTGGGGTGATTCCCGTGCCAATCAGAAGGCTCCGTTCGGCCGACCTGGACAGCCTTATTGCCAGCGTTCCTCTGTCGGTCGTTCGGGCCGAGGAGATCTTCGCAAGTGCCTCTAGCTACTTCGTCGCGGCGAAGAAGGAAGCCATAGGGACGGCACCGTAGAGCAGTCAGCCGGCTTCGGCAGCAGCGCGTCACTCGCACGACACCGCTCGGTGTCACGGCCCGGATATCCCGATCCGCCCATAGCCGGCACTGACGATTGCATCGGCGAAGTCGGCCGCTCGTCGCACATTTCCGAGCACCTGAACGAGCGCGTAGGTGCCGAACACGAGCGGGCCCGAGCTCGGTCGGGCGGCGCAACTATCGAGCGGCTCCAACCGCACGACTGCGCCGGTTCTCGGGCGCGGTATGACGCGTTCTGCGCTGCGATCACGAGGTCTGCAGGTCCCGCGTGGCTATCGGACGGCGGAACGAGAGGCGGCTCACCGATCTGCGAGGAACCCCAGCACGTGCTGGATCACCCAGTCCGGTCGCGTGATGGTGAGGTGATGATCACCGTCGGTGATCTCTGCCTTCACGCGAGGCGCCACGGCGGCAAGTCGCCGGACTGTCCGCTCCGCGGAGTAGCTGACTTCGTGGCGGACGCAGTCTGGCGCGTACCAGTAGAGGTATCGCCGAATGTAGGAGCGACTGGGAAAGGTGCCGTAGAGGATCGCACGGGCATAGAGGCCGAGTGGTGGCCGGAGCACCGTCGGCGCAGACAGCAGGACGAGCTTGTCGAGCCGTTCGGGGAACTCGAGCGCGTAGAGGGATGCGATCCAGCCCCCATAGGAGTGCCCAACGAGTCGGACGTCGTGGACGTCGAGTTCGTCGAAGACCTCGTCGAGCCAACGCACGAAGTCGCCGGGACGGCGGGGTTGCTTCCTGTAGATGCTTCGCCCGATGTCGTAGATGTGATCGAGGGCGTACACGCGATGCTCGGAGGCGAGCGCTTCGATCACCGGTAATCCACGACAGCGAGGTTTCCGAATCGCCGGGCAACAGGACCAGCGGCGGTCCGTCGGCCGGGCCCTCGATCCCGACGAACGTGTCACCAAACGTCGTGGGGACCATCGCCGATTCCGAGGGGATCGGCCAGCGTTGCGCTCGCGCGTCGTAGAAGGCCAAGTACTCCTCTTTCGATGCAGCGGAACGAAATGGGTGCCAGGGCGCCGTTGTTGCCACTGCTCTTCGTTCCATCGTTGCTCGTGTTCGATGTGGCTCGGCTCGTTGTGTGACGCTGCCGGCATCTCGCAGCCCATCGCGAAGCTGATCGGACCGATCAGCCGTGGTGAGAAGAACAGCCGGCCAAAGCACTGCCCTGCTCGGGATCGGCCCGACTCTCACGCCACGCTACGCGCTCACCAAGGGCGGTCGTGATTCGAGCTGCCGATACCTGGTGCGCTGGGCGCGAAGAACCGCCGGGTATCTTGCTAAACGGGTTGAGTCGAACCCAGATCGAACCCCTGTCGTCGACGCTCTTTAGGGGCGCCCGGCGGCCGTCGCGCACAATCGGACGGTCTCGACCGCTCGTCGGTGCCGATCGCGAGCGAGACCTCTGCTGGTCGGGCGTGCGCATTCTGGAGCGGTCCGCCTCGTCCTTTGCTCCGTATGGGTCAGGGTCGGCCTGGCGTCTGCCAATGAGATCTCGTTGATCTCGATATCGAGGAGATGCAGCCTGTCGAGGACGAGTCGACTGGTCGGCGCCCGCAACTCGAGGTGGTGATGCGTGGGGGTTCAGTTGGTGTTCGTCAACGCAGTTCCAATGAGCGCCAGGAACGCCGGGACGTTCTCTGTGCCGGTGACGATGTCGAGGTGGTTCGTCACGAAGTCGTCCAGCGTGATCACGCCCTCACCGACATCGAGGAACGCCTCGTAGTTGGTTCGGACGACGATGCCGACGGGGTCGACCGTTGGTCCCCACTCCACGTCGACGGCCTCAGTCGTGGAGATGATGGTGAACTCGGCGTCGTCGACGATGAGTCTTGCGCGGAGGTTCGGTCGGTGGGTGGCGTGTTCGAGGAGAACGCGGAGGGGGAGCGCGATCGTGCGGAGGTTGCCGGGTTCTCGGGGGTGGGCATCGCGGGGGAGGCTGGAGCCGAATCGAGTCAGCTCCCACAGCACGCGGTCGGTGCGACGGCCGGCGTCGGTGAGCTGGTAGCCGACGCCGTTGGAGCGCTCGATCATTCCGGACTCGGACAGTTCCGCTAATCGGGTCGACAGAAGGTTGGTTGCGATGCCCAGTCCTTCGTGCAGCTCTTGGAACCGGGCCGGGCCGGCATGCAGGTCACGGAGGATGAGCAGGGTCCAGCGGTCACCAAGCACATCCAGGGCCCGGGCGATCGGACACAACAATCGATAGTGGCGCTGCTTTGTCATCTGACCTCCATTTGAACATACTACTTGCAAAACTAAAGCAGAGGGGGTACTTTAATTTTGCAAGTACGTTTCGGCCGTCCGAAACGAGCACCAAACAGAAAGAGGCAGCCATGTCCAACCTGAATCCCCTCCTTGACCGCAACCGCTCCTTTGCCGGTACCGGTGCCCACGAGGGACTCAGCCCGATTCCAAGACAACAATTGGTTGTCGTCACCTGCATGGACGGGCGGGTCGATCCGGCCCACATCCTGGGCGTCGAGCTCGGCGATGCCCTCGTCATCCGCAACTCGGGTGGTCGAGTCACCAACGACGTTCTGCAAGAGATCGCGTTCATCGGTGCGGTCACCGAGATGATGTTCGGTGACGAGGCGGAGCCGTTCGAAGTGGCCGTCCTCCACCACACCGGCTGCGGCAGCGGCTTCCTCGCCGACGCCGGATTCCGGGCTAGCCTCGCTGCTCTCACCGGCGCCGACGATCAGGCGTTGGCCGACTCAGCCGTCACCGACCCCTACGAGTCGGTCAAACGTGACGTCGAGCAGCTGATCCAATCGCCACTCCTGTCCAACAGGGCTTCGGTTTCGGGCCACATCTATGACGTCGACACCGGCCTCGTCACCACCATCGTCCCGAGCAGCGGAGTCAGCCGATGAAGCCACGGGTTCTCATCACCACCGCCGCTGGACGCACCGGTTCGGTTGCCGCAATCGACCTCGTCCGCCGCGGTCATCCGGTCCGCGGGATGGTTCGACGCGACGACCATCGGGCCCAGGCGCTCCGAGACGCCGGCGTGGAAGTCTTCGTCGGTGACCTGTTCGACTGGCGCGACCTGACCCGCGCGCTCCACGACGTGCAACTGGCCTATCACTGCCCACCCTTCGACGCCCAACACCTCCACGGCGCAACGATGTTCGCGCTCGCGGCCGAACAAGCCGGAGTTGAAGTCGTCGCGTTGATGAGCGGTTGGAACCCACACCAGCTGCACCCATCGATCCTCCAACGAGAGCATTGGCTTGCGAACAACCTGTATCGCCGCCAAACCTTCGACGTCATTCACATCAACCCCGGAATGTTCGCATGGACCTACTTCCTCGGCCTCCCTGCGATCGTCCACTTCGGCCTGCTCGCCTTGCCGCTGGGCGACGGGCTCAACGCTCCACCGAGCAACGAAGACGTCGGCCGCGTCGCCGCCGGAGCACTCGCCGACCCCACCGCCTACATCGGACGATGTCTGCGACCAACCGGGCCGGAGATGATCACACCCTCCGAGGCGGCCGAAGCGATGAGTCGAGCCCTCGGGCGCACGGTCCGATACAAGCCCGTCTCAGAAAGGGACTTCATCAAGGCCACGCGCGCCATGGAATTCCCCACCTTCCAGATCGCGCAGGTCCGGCACTACGCAAACGAACATCGCAACGGAGGCTTCATCGGCACGACCGATCACGTCGAGACAATCACTGGCACCGCGCCCGAAGACTTCGACACGATCGCACGCCGCTACCTCAGCAACCCGGCACACATCGCCGCCGACATGCGCCCAGGTTCCAAGCTCGCCGCCCTTCGACTCGGTTTCCGCATTGCACGTACCCGCGCCATCGACCTCGACCAATGGGAACAAACACGTGATTACCCCCTCATCTCCGACGGCCTACTCGCTCACGACAACCCCGATTGGCTCGCGTCCGCACACCAAGGCCGACTCGCGCTCCTCGCCGATCGTCGAGCCGCCACCGGGACCAGAGGTCCTGCAGTGGGAGCGCCTCGGCGAACATGACGGGCGCCGACACGATCTGAGCGGCGGTGACCGATCGAACGTGCCGAACCAGGGCGGGCGCTCGTCAGTGATCGGGCTGGTGATCTGTGCCGTGGTGCGACAGAGGGATCGGCGGGGTCCACCCTGCTTTGTGCAGTCGGTCGATCCCGTCGAGGAGCATGTCGAGGGCAAACTCGAACTCGACATCAGCATCGCAGCCCGAACCGGATGCTGAGACGGTGTTCACCATCTCGGCGATGTTCGGGTAGTCGATGGCGACTTGGTCCACTACGGCTTGTCGCTCAGTGGGTTCTTCGGGGAGGACAGGCGTCGGAAAGACGTCGCGTGTCAGCCCCCACATTCGAGAACTCAATGCGTGCATGGCGTGGTGAACCAGGTCCATCGAGAGGCCTCCGCTGCGCATGATGCCCATGAGTGTGTCCATGTATCCGAGCACGATCGGGCTTGATGCTTGTCGGGTCTCGATGGCTTCGGTGGCCCATGCTCGGCGTGCAAGTACGACTCGAGCGGCGAGCACCTGAGCTCGCAGCCTGCCTGTCCAATCGGCCGGGTCTGCGCTGCGGTCCTCGATCGGGGCGATCTCGGCGATGATCGTGTCGACCATTCCGTCGATGAGCTCCTCACGACCGGTGACATGGTTGTAGAGCGCCATCGGGGTCACGCCCAGCGCGTCGGCAAGCCGTCGCATGCTCGTTGCCTCCAGCCCCTGCTCGTCAGCGAGACCGACAGCGGTCGTCAGGATCAGATCTCGACTGAGCGGTGCTCTCGCTTCGGTCACCAGTTGGTTTCCTCTCTACGCGAGTGTTGGGAGTTGCGAAGTCTACACCGTACACCTAGGCTGACGATGGTTGATGGTATACGTCGTATACCCACAGATACCCGAGAGGATCCTCATGAACTCCCTACGCAGGCGGTCCTTGATCGCCGGACTGCTCTATTTCTCGACACACGTGACCTCGGTTGCGGCCGTGATCGCCTACGGCACGACGCCGCCCGACGTGACACCCCCGTTTGACGACACTGCGATCCTGGCCGGCGTGCTCCTCGAGGTCCTTCTCGCCTTCGGCGTCATCGGAACCGGTCTCGCGCTCTTGCCCGTCCTGCGTCCGCACGGCGAATCACTGGCCTTCACATTCACCTCACTGCGCAACGTCGAAGGTGCCGTCATACTCGCCGGAGCGATGGCAATGCTCACACTGGCGTGGACCGCAACCGCCGATGTCGCCACCGACACCATTGCCGAAGTGCTGTTCGACCTGCACCGAGCGTCATTCCTCCTCGGCCAGGGGCTGGTGATCAGCATCAACAGCATCGTGATCGGCTACCTGCTGCGACGCTCACGACCTCGTGCCCGGCTGGATCGCAACACTCGGCATGATCGGAGGAGGTGTCGTCCTCGTCGGCAACCTGGCTCAATTCTTCGACGTGATCGCGTTCGGCGGGGCCATCGCCGGTGTCGCCGCCATCCCGGTCTTCGCCTTCGAGATCTGCTTCGCCGGATACATGGTCATCAAAGGCCTCCGGCCTCACACCGACGACTTCGACGACAGTCCCGCACCTGCAGCACAAGCCCGCTGAGATCGGTCGCAGCGCCGAGGCCCCGTCCGACCGGGCGGCGCGAAGATCGGGTTCGATCCGTCGATCTACGGGTACTCGAGGATGGGGTCGATGATGTCGAGGCCGCGTCCGACCAGATCCACGAGGCGGGTCGCATCAGGGCTGCGGTACCAGTCGATCATGGCCGCATTGATGACGCCCATGACCGCTCCGGCGAGGATGTGGGCCCGGAACTCGTCCCCGTCGACCTGGTCTCCCAGCAGTTCTGCGGTGAGACGTTCGATCCACAGCTGTTGGACCGCGGCGTTGCCCTTGGCGAGGGCGGGTGTGACCTGGGCGACACTCATTGCCTGCCTCACGGGTAGAGGATCGCGGTCGATGTGCTCGCTGATCCTCCGGGCACCGTGGAGCATTCGCTCGCGTACGGCAGCATCGGGCATCTCGGCCAAGGCATCGCTCAGCACGTCGAGCCAGATACGGGGATGCAGATAGGCCAGGTCTTCTTTGTGATCGACATAGCGGAACACCGTGCGCCGAGACACACCGGCACGCTGCGCAATCTCTTCCAGTGTCGCCGCAACACCCTTCTGCGCGAACAGCTCGCATGCTGCGCTGCTGAGCGCTCGCAGCGTGTCGTGTCGATGTTCGCGGCGGCCGACCACGTCGCAAATGTTACGCCACCCTCGGACAAATTGGCACTTTGCGACAGGTACGACTTGATTCAACAACTGTCACTATGAGACACTTTCGACATGTTCGAGCAACAGAACACCTCACTGCGACCACTGGGAGCGAGACGATGACCGCACTCGTTGTCGCCGGCGCCGCAGTGTTCCTCCTTCTCGGCGTCGCCCACGCCGCGCTGACGCTGAGGTCCTCTCCCAGCCGTGGGCCGCTGACTCCGACGAACCCTGACGTTCGTACGGCCATGACAGCCACCACCGGGCTCGGACTGGCGCCTGAACTGAGCACCACCCTCTGGAGAACCTGGGTCGGGTTCAACCTCTCCCACGCCCTCGGGATCATCACCATCGCAGGCACGATCATGTTCCATGCCATCGACGATCTCGAAGCCGTCGCCGATCAAGCCTGGTTCCTCGTGCTCACCTGCGGCTTGCCTTCGGTCTACCTGACCCTCTCAATCCGTTACTGGTTCGCCCGACCAACCCGGGGAATCATCGTCGGCGGACTCCTTCTCGCCATAGGAACGCTCGGCACCGCCCTGGGATAACGAGCGCCACGAGGCGGCGGCGTCCGGCCCGAGGCCCCGGGCCCGCCTACCGCGGCGCCTGTGCCACCTCGTGTCGGGCACCGGATGGAGGTCATGCGTCCAGGAGCACCTTCCCGGCGTCGCCCGGCACGGTCGCCGACGGCCGCGCCGTGAAGTTCCTGCGCGCTCCGGCGAGGGCGACCTTCCAACGAGGCCGTACAGAGCAGGAGCGGCTACGGCCCGCTCGCTTCAGCGCTCGCCAAGAACGCTCAGGACGTGCCGATCTCGCGCTGCGCGACCAAGCGTCGCCGACGCACGTTTCCGATCGGTGTTTCCGGGCATGTTTGGACTCGCTGCCTCAGCGAGCGGTAGGTGGTAGGGAGCCGATGGAGAGGTGGCCCTCGAAGCTGCCGACGGAGATCGTGCCGGTGACCGGGCCGTCTGGGGTGTCGAATAGAACCTCGACCGCGGCTCCGTAGAGGTGTGGTGTGGTAGAGCGAACGATCGTGTATTCGCCGGAGCAGAGAGCGGTGCGGCAGTAGTCGCGGAGCAGGTCTGCTACGTCCTCGCCGTAGACGTCTCCGAGGGCGTCCTCGACGTCTTGTGTGTAGCCCTCGTTCACGAGCAGTCTGGCTGCTGCGTCATAGTCACCGGTCGCCAGGTCTATCAGGAACTTGTCGACAAGCTGCTGAGCTTGGTCGACGTCGACAAAGGACTCCGGGTAGGCAACCACGTTCGCGATCAACGCTGTGCGAGTTCCGTCCGGTTGTTCGACGGCCCTCACTTCGAGCTGCTCCCGATAGGTTCCTGATCTGTCCAGTTGCACCGTGGCCAGGATCAGGGTGCCATCGGAGAACCCGAAGGTTTCCAGTACCAGCGGCTCCGGACCGATGAGCGTCGCGCCGTTCTCACACTCGAAGAGGCACAGCTCTGGGTCGGACGGTTCCGAGTACCGGTTGAGCGCCGAAGCCGTTAGGCACTCTTGTGCCCGTCGGCCACCAAGTCGGTCACGCATGAACCGCCCGACCAGTTCAGCAGCGATCTCCTCCGACGGGTGGCCAAACCTGTCGACTTCGGTGACCACGATCGGGTCAGCGCACTCCCCGGGTGGGCGATCGGCCCCGGCCTCAGCCCGTTCGCGCTCTGAGTCGACGGCGTCGAGGTAGGACACAAGCTGAGACCGCGGCAGGAGAGAGTCGGCAAACAGGTAGATCTCATCGAACAGTGGATCAATTCTCGGGCCGTACACCTCGACGGACAGTCGACTACACCGATCGCCACCATCGTGGAGCTGAATGACGAAACGGGCCCGGTCCTCGCCAACTTCCGGCGCGGTGGCAGGTAGTTCTGCAACCGAGTCAGACCAGCCCCCTTCCACAAACTCGGCCGGCGGCCACCGCAGTTCGTAGTTCGCGAACTCGCCGAGCCAATGCGTGACCAGCTGCCCCTGAACGGCAGGGACAGAATCGGGACCAGGGCCATCAGACCCGTCAACGTTCAGGCGGTCGCCACGGTCGAGTTCCGCAGCGAACACCGGCATCTCCGTGCCGCAGAAGACAGCCTCATCGTTCTCTGCTGGAGTGAGGGAACGGTTGACGGTGGTCGAGGTGGAACTCGACGATTCCTCAGCATCCGTCGACAGAGTGCTTGAATCGGTCCAACCACAGGAAGCGACAGCCAAGACGAGCCCAACGAAAAGTGGACGCAAGGAAACCCTCACACTCAAATCGTCTCACACCGAAATCGGTTTGCCATCGCAGCACCACAATGTTCGTCGCCAACGATCAACTACCGCCCTGGTCCAGCACAGGCTTTCGTAGAGAGCGGGTGACGGGAATCGAACCCGCGTATTCAGCTTGGGAAGCTGACGATGACGGCGGCGTTGGCGATGACGATCGGGTCTTTGGCGCCCTCGGCCGGTACGTCGAGGCCGCCTTGCACGGGCGTGACGGTCACGGTTCCGTAGGGGATCTCTGTGCGATCGCCGTCGACATCGATCGCACCCGGATCAGCGACCGCAACGATCACCTCAACCTGCATGTCACCACGGCTCTTGCCGGCCGCGTCGAAGAAATTCAGACTGCTGTGGCGCAACGCATCGGAGACTGCTCGGCGGGCGGCCTTGGTGTAGTCATTGCCATGGACATCAACACCCATGCCCATCTCGGTTATCCAACGAGCCACTACAGAAGCCCGAGTTCCTTCACCGTGTCGCGTTCTCCGGACAGCTCCTCAGCCGAAGCGTCCATGCGGGCCCGGCTGAAGTCGTCGATCTCGAGTCCCTGCACGATGGAGAAATCGCCGCCGGAACAGGTTGAGGGGAAGCTGTAGATCAGACCCTCGGGGATTCCGTAGGAGCCATCGGACACCGTCGACATTGAGACCCAGTCACCTTCGGAGGTACCCAGTGCCCAGTCGTGCATGTGATCGATCGCGGCGTTTGCGGCCGAAGCCGCCGACGATGCGCCACGGGCTTTGATGATGGCGCCGCCTCGGGAAGCAACGGTTGGAAGGAAGGTGTTCTCCAGCCAATCCTGATCGTTCACCATCGCGGCGGCGTTTTGACCGTTCACGTTGCAGTGGAAAAGGTCGGCGTACTGGGTGCTGCTGTGATTGCCCCAGATGGTCATGTTGGTGATCGCCGTGACCGGCTGGCCGACCTTCTGGCCGAGTTGGGTGAGGGCGCGGTTGTGGTCGAGCCGGGTCATGGCGTGGAACTGGCGAGGATCGATGTCGGGAGCCGAGTGCATGGCGATCAGCGCATTGGTGTTTGCCGGGTTACCGACCACGAGCACCTTGATGTCCTTGGACGCGCTGTCGTTGATGGCCTTGCCCTGCGGGCCGAAGATGCCTCCGTTGGCTTGGAGAAGATCGGCCCGTTCCATGCCGTCCTTGCGGGGCATGGCGCCCACGAGGAGGGCGTAGTCGGCGTCGCCGAAGGCAACGTTGGCGTCGTCGGTCTTGACGGTTCCGGCCAGCAGCGGGAATGCACAATCGTCGAGCTCCATCTCAACTCCATCGAGTGCCCCGAGTGCGGGTGTGATTTCGAGCATCTGGATGATCACCGGCTGGTCGGGGCCCAAAAGGGCTCCCGATGCGATGCGGAACAGCAGCGCATAGCCGATCTGGCCAGCGGCGCCGGTAACGGTTACTCGTACAGGAGGTTTTGCCATGGCGCTCAGCGTAACGCCCCGTTCGGCACAGATGAACAGCAAATCCCCGCACTTGGAGATCGATTCGATTGTGGACTACCAAGTTGGTATGTCCACCTCCGAAATGATCGAGTTCCCCTCCAACGGCAACAACGCACGCGGCTATCTGGCGCTCCCCGATGGCCCCGCGCCTGGAGTCCTTGTGATTCAGGAGTGGTGGGGTCTGAACAGCCAGATCAAAGGTGTCGCCGACCGTCTCGCGGCCGAGGGATTCGCCGCACTGGCTCCCGACCTCTACCACGGTGATTTGGCCGGACACGACGAGATGGACAAGGCCGGCGAACTCATGAACTCACTCCCACCGGATCGAGCAGCCCGGGACATGGGAGGGGCCATCACGGCCTTGCTCGACCACCCGGGCGTCACCGGAGATGCCGTCGGGGTCGTGGGATTCTGCATGGGCGGAATGTTGTGTCTGATGATTTCGGCTCTGGAGGGTGACCGAGTGGCCGCGGCGGCTCCCCACTACGGGGCCCCTCTGGGCGAGGGCGGACCCGACTGGAGCGGGCTCACGGCCAAGGTCCGTGGTCACTTCGCCGAAACCGACGACTTCTTCCCACCAGATGCCATCTCTGCCCTGGAGGCTGAACTAAGGGCGATGGGCAAGGACGTGGAATTGAAGGTGTACCCCGGCACCGGACATGCGTTTGCCAACGAAGAGAATCCGTTGGGCACCCACGACGTTGCTGCCTCAGCACAGTCATGGGCCGAAACTCTCGAGCTCTTTCGTTCGACCCTGTAGCGCTTGACTCTGGGACCGCCGTGGCGGCGGGGGAGCTCAGCGAGTAGCGCCAACCCACGCGTGGTGGAGACGCTGGTATATCCCAGGCTCGGCCACGAGCTCGGAATGGGGACCCATCTGAGCGATTCGACCTCGGTCGAAGACGATGACACAATCTGAGGCTTCCGCAGTGGCCAACCGATGAGCGATCGACACGATGGTCCTGCCTTCGGACAGCCTCTGAATCGCACCTGTGAGAGCAGCGTCGGTCTCTGGATCCACGGCGCTGGTGGCCTCATCGAGAACGAGCAATCCGGGATCGGCCAGGGCAGCCCGGATGAGCGCAACAAGCTGGCGTTCCCCAACACTGAGGTTGCCGCCGCGCTCCCCGGCCTCGGTGCGAAGTCCTTCCGGCAGTTGATCGACCCACCATCGCAGCTCGAGCCGGTCGATCGCGTCAGCAATGTCGGCGTCGGTGGCGTCGGGCCTGCCGAAGCGGATGTTGTCACCGATGGAGGCGTCGAACAGGAAGCCATCCTGGGGGACCATTCTCACCGTCTGCAGGCGTGATGCAGACGAAAGCTCTCGGATCTCCACTCCGTTGAGTCGGATGGAACCCTCCTGAGGGTCTGCAAGACGGCACAGCAGTTTGGCGAAACTTGTCTTGCCAGAACCGGTTTCGCCCACGATCGCCACGTTGGTTCCGGCCGGGATGACCGTGCTGACGTCGATCAGAACCTTTGGACCCACCCGATAGCTGAAGTTGAGCCCCTCGACCTCCACTCGAACCGCACCGACGGGGGCAACGATCCCCGGTTCGGGATCGGCCACGTCGACCGGCGAATCTATGAGATGCAGCACCTTGCGCCAGGCCGAAACGGCACCCTGGGTCTGATCCAGAACCTCACTGAGCGTGGAGATCGGACCGGCGATCAACGTGACGATGAACAGCGATGCAACCAGTTCACCCGGTTCGATTCCCAGCTGTTCCCGGAATTGGATACCCAGAACCAGCACCAACCCAAACGCCAGCGCAGCGAAGAAGTCCGAGATGACGAACACCAGCGCCATGTACCGATTGGCCGTTAGTTTGGTCTCGTAGCGGTGGTTGATCGATCGGCTCAGGCTTTCGGACTGCCGTTGTTGGGCGCCATAGGCCCGGATCGTTGCGGCCCCGGTTACGGCCTCACTGAACGAGGAGAGCATTGAGCCCACCGCTGTTCGGTGTTGGTCGTTGGCGGCCAGCTGACGTTTCTGAACCCAGCGCATCAATGGCAGAGCCGGCGCAAACGCCAGCGTGACCACCACGGCGAGGGGCCATGAGTAGACCGCCAGGACCGCCAGCATTCCCAGTATCAGCACCGGGCTGGTAACCCAGATGAAGAACCCCCACTGCACGAACTGGGCCAACGCTTCCACGTCGCTGGTGACCCGGGCCAGCAGGATTCCTTTCGAGTGTCGTTGTGGTCCGCCACCGACAGCTGATGCACCTTGGCGAAGGCTCTGGTGCGCAGGTCGTACAACGTCTCTTCGGCCCGTTGAAGAAGGCGACGCTGGGTACGCCAGTTGGCGACGGCAGCAAGGAGGACCACGCCGACAACGATCACCACGAGCCGGATCACCACCGCCGTGTCGACCTCGCCGGAACCGGTGAGACCGCCCCGGTCAAGCGCTCGCTGCACCAGAACCGGCACAGCGAGCTGACCCATCGCCACGCTCAAACCCATCCCGGCGGTGAGCCACACCCCTCGACTCAACGCTGGCGATGCGGCAATCCCTCGTCTGATGACGCTGAGCGCACCTTCGGACTCGTCGGGGTCATATGGCGACACAACACTCTGCTGCGGTTCGTCGACCACATCCATCTGTTTGCTGGTGGCGGTCACGCGGCCGCCTCCTCATACGCCTCGACCAACGACCGGTAACCGGGCATCGCCAGCAGCTCGCTGTGGGTGCCGACCCCGGCCACGGTGCCCTTGTCGAGGTAGACAACCCGGTCGGCTAGTTCGATTGTGGACAAACGCTGCGCAACGATTACTGCGGTGGTATCCAGCTCGGTTCGAAGCGCTTCGAGAATTCGCTGCTCAACAACTGGATCGACGGCGCTGGTTGCATCGTCGAGGATGATCAGGCCGGGGCGCCGGTAGAGGGCTCGGGCCAGCGCAACCCGCTGTCGCTGACCACCCGACAGCGTGACGCCCCTCTCCCCCACCACGGTGTCATACCCCTGGGGCAATTCAGCGATGAACCCGTCGGCTGCTGCGATCCGGGCCGCGGACAACAGCCGTTCAGGATCGGGGGTTCCAAAGGCGATGTTCTCGGCGATCTTGTCTGCGAAGAGGAACGACTCTTGGAAGACCAGAGCCACATGGTCGGTTCGAGTCTCCACCGGAAGCTCCGATACCGGGCGGCCGTCGAGCTCGACCGTGCCGGAGCCAGGTTCGGTGAGCCCGGCGATCAACGCGCAGAGGGTTGATTTCCCGGCGGCAGTTCCACCGACGATCGCCACGACCTCCCCAGCGTGTACGTCGAAACTCACGTCGACAAGCGTGTGGTTTGGGCGCTGGGTCTCGATGAACCGAGGAGCAGCTTCGGCGTCTTCGCTGTCATCGAGTCGGGCGACTGCGGGGTAGGTGTACCCCACATGTTCAACCACCAAACGCGACGCCCGGCCAGAACGTGAAGGTGCAACCGCCGTAGCTGCCTGCCTGGCTGGCAGTTCTTCATTCCACACCGTCTGAAGCCGTCGGTGAGATACCACCGAGCGAGGGACCATCGCGAGGAAGTAGCCGAGGACTCGCATGGGGAACGCCAGCAGTGTGAACAGCGATGCAACCTGCACCAGTTCGCCGCCGGTCATGGCGCCCGCCTCGATTCGGAACGCTCCGACAAGCACCACGGCCGCAATACCCAAGCTGGGAAGAGCGTCGAGTACGGCCTCGAAGATGGCGCGAATATTGCCCACATGAATACGATCATTCCGAAGTCGCGCGCTCACGCGCTCGAACCGCCCGGACTCCTCATCGGCCCGACCCAGCGTCTTGACAACCAGCGCCCCGTCGAAGCTTTCGTGAGCCACCGAACTCACGCGCCCGACGCCAGCCTGAACGGCAGCGGTGGGACCCTCGATACGAGAGGTGTAGACCCTATTGAGTGCGTACATAGCGGGAAAGATCAGCAAGGCGATGGCTGCGATCAGCAGGTCGATGGACAACAACGAGATCGCCGCAAAAACCATGAGGAAGAACGTCCCGAGCGTGAAGGGAACGGGATCGAGCACGTTGGTGGCCATCATGGTGTCGTTGTCAGCGTGGGCAAGGAGGCGACCGGCCATCGAACGCTGATGGAACTCCATCGGAAGTTCGAGGTAGTAGCGACTAAGACGTTCCCGCAGGCTGCGCTCTACCTGCTGGGTAGTCATCCCTGCGTAGTAACGTCGCATCACTGTTCCCACGGATCGGATGATCGCCACACACAGAACCGCCACAACCCCCCAGAGGGCGCCGCTGAGCGAAACGTTGCCGCCATCTTCGAATGCGGGCAGCACCACCTGATCGGTGACCCTGCCGATCACCACGCTGGAGCCAACGATCCCGAGAGCCGTGAGAAGCGCGCCAAGGATTGCCACAGAGGCCGACAGTGGGTGCATCCGATACATCCGAACCACAAGGCGGATGCCGAGGCCAAGAACCGACTGCGATGGAGATTCGGGGGGAGATCCATCGCAGATCACGGTATCGCTGCTACCCGCGGCGTTGCAGGCCATTTTGGTCACACGCCAACCTGCCGGCGCCGGCGAGGAATCAGCCCGAACGCTGCGCAGGGACCGAGCAGCAAAGGAGATGACACCCCGATAGCGAAGCGCTTGGAGCGACCCAGAGCGAGGAACGAGCGCCGGCGAGCGGAATCAGAAGATAGCTTCAACCAGATGCGTGCTCTGCTCTCGGTCTACGACAAGACCGGTATTTCAGATCTAGCGGCCGAGCTTCATGCACTCGGAGTAGATCTTGTGTCGAGCGGTGGAACCGCTTCCGAAATCGCCAAGGCGGGCATACCGGTGACCGATGTGGCTGATTACACCGGGGTGAAACCGATGCTCGGTCACCGCGTTGTCACCCTACACCCGTTCATCCACGGAGGGCTTCTGGCCGACCGCCGGGACCCTTCGCATCTGACAGACATGGAAAACAACGGGATTGAGTTCATCGACCTGGTGGTGGGCAATCTCTACCCGTTCAACTCCCAGCCGAGCATCGACCTGATCGACATCGGCGGGCCCGCAATGATCCGAGCCGGCGCCAAGAACCATGCCTTCGTAACCGTATTGATCGATCCGGAGGACTACGGCGTGGTGATCGAAGAACTGCGCGAGAAGGGCGAGACCAAAGCTGCCACCCGTCGCCGACTGGCGCGCAAGGCGTTCGCTCACTGTGCGGTCTACGACGCCAGCATCGTGGAGTGGCTGGACAGCCAGTCGACCACGCTTCTCGACGCCGACGAACCGAAACCGCTGCCGCCCAGGTTGGCGCTCGGACTGGAGAAAGCGACCGACCTTCGCTACGGCGAGAACCCTCACCAAGCGGGGGCCCGCTACCGGGTGAACGGAAAGCCCTCGTGGTGGGATTCGGTAACCCAGCACAGCGGGGTCGAGTTGTCGTACCTCAACATCTTCGATGCCGATGCAGCATGGTCATTGGCCAACTCCATGGCCCCTGGTGAACCGACTGCAGCCATCATCAAACACGGAAATCCTTGCGGTCTGGCGGTTGCGTCCACGTTGGCCGCAGCCTACGAACAAGCCTTTTCTTGTGACCCTCGATCGGCCTTTGGAGGTATTGTTGCCCTGAACCGACCGGTCGACGACGCAACGGTTGCAGCCATGGAAGCAGCCGCTCAGGCCGACGTCGTGATTGCGCCTGGATATGACGACGGTGTCATCGACCGCCTCGTCGCCAAACGCAAGAACACCCGCCTGCTCGAAGCCTCCCCGGCACGCACCCGGCCTCTGCACGTTCGACAACTGTCCGACTCGTTCTTGGTGCAAGACCACGCCCAGTTGCGAGCGACACCCCAAGACTGGAAGGTTGTCACCGATCGGTCTCCTACGCCGCTTGAGCTACAGGACGCCGATATCGCCTGGCGGGTGTGCGCTTCCGTGGCCTCGAATGCGATCGTGATGGTGAAAAACCGGACGGCCTTCGGTATCGGTGCCGGCCAGCAGAACCGAGTCGAGTCCTCGGAGTTGGCTGCCACGAAGGCCGATGGGCGAGTCACTGGCGGCGCCGCCGCATCCGATGCGTTCTTCCCGTTCAGGGACGGAGTGGACGCTGCCGCCGATGCTGGTGTGGCTGTTGTGGTTCAGCCCGGAGGTTCGGTGAACGATGACGAGGTGATAGCCGCTGCCAACGAGCGTGGTATCGCCATGATCTTTACCGGCGAGCGTCAGTTCAAACACTGATCAGGTCGGGCTAAACGCCCCGGTCTTGTGGCCGATGGACCGAAATGCCTGCAGGGGGCCCCACGATCGGGGCATCAACAGGAATGTCGGCGGAATGGCGTGGCCGACCCGCGTTCGCTCGGATCATCCGGGTCGTCGTGGCCCTAGCTCCGATCCTCGTCACGATTGCTATCAGCTACGCACTCGCCCGGGCCCTCCCTCCGATCGGATCTGGTCGTGAACGTCTCGCCTGGTGGTTGTTCCTTCTGGGCGTAACGCTCGGCTCCCTCTATCTGCTGGACAAGCTCTTTCGACGCTTCGCCCCGCTGGCCACGCTGCTCAGAATCAGTTTGGTGTTCCCGGACCAAGCGCCAAGTCGGTTCGGTACTGCACTTCGCGCCGGATCGACCAAGAAGCTCCAGAAGAAGATCGATGAGATCGCCCTTGGCGGTGATGCTTTCGACAGCAACACTGCGTACGCCGCTCAGATGCTCGAACTCATCGCCATGTTGGGCGAACACGACCGACTGACCCGGGGCCATTGCGAGCGGGTTCGCGCATACACCGACCTGATCATGGCAGAGATGGATATCAACGGGACTGATGCCAACCAGCTTCGCTGGGCGGCCCTTCTGCACGATCTCGGCAAGTTGATGGTGCCGGCCGCAATTCTGAACAAGCCCACCCGACCGACCGAGACCGAGTGGGAAGTGTTGAAGACCCACCCGGCCGAGGGAGCCAGACTTGCAGAACCGATCACCGAGTGGCTCGGCGAGTGGTTCAGAACTATCGGGGAACACCACGAGCGCTGGGACGGGCAGGGCTACCCGGCTGGACTAGCCCAAACCGATATTCACCTGGGCGCCCGGGTTGTTGCGGTCGCCGACACCTACGACGTGATCACATCAAGCCGCTCGTACAAGGATCCGATCCCTGCCGCCGACGCCAGAGCCGAGATCGCTCGTCACGCCGGCACCCAGTTTGATCCAAAGATCGTCCGGGCGTTCCTGGCAATCGGGATCGGTCGACTTCGATTCATTGCGGGACCATTGGCGTGGATCACGTCTCTGTTCGGGCTGTCTTCGGCACCGGTCGGTGTGGCCAGCACTGTGGCTGCGACCGCGTTGACGATCGCCACCGTTGGCGTGGTAGTTCCCGGCCCCAGTGACTCAGGCGACGAGATTGCGGTCCCCCGAACCGAACTGGGATTCAGCAACGAAGGGGCCAACCTCGACCCACCAGTGCCGCGAACATCTTCCACGCCGCCCCAAACCACGACGACATCCATTCCCACAGCAGGTGCACAGGCGTCGACACCGACCACGATGGCGGCGCCCAACGAACCCTCGACCACATCAGACCCCCCAACAACACCAACCACTTCCACAACAACGCCGGCCACAACAACGCCGGCCACAGCAACACCAATCACGGCGGCACCGACCACGACAACACCGACCACAGCGACCACTTCCACGGCGGCACCACGCCCTCCATTGGTTGTCGGCCCCAACCAGTTCATCGTGGCCCCAGAGACTCGAACCGGTGATGTGGTCGGAACACTCTCGGATTCCAATGCGCTTCCCGGCCTCACATGGACCGCATCGGGATCCGAACCTTTCTCGGTCGACCCTGACGGCACCGTCCGCCTCGCCGACGAGGAAGACCTCTATGACAACTCGATGTATGGAAGCCAGTTCACCTTTGCGGTAGAAGCAACCGCTCCCGACGGTGCGTCCGACGGGGGTGAGGCAGAACTGAGCATTGCGCAGCTGTCCACGTCCACTGAAGGGGTCGTGATCAGCGAAGCAGCTGTTGCCACTGGAGCCAACGCACAGACCTATGTCGAGATCGTCAACTCGAGTGGAGAAGCACGCGAAATACGAGCGATGATGGTCGAGGTAGAGGCCGAGCGATATTCCCGCCTTGTCGCTACCGATGACTATGTGCTGTTCCCGGCTGAGACCGTGATGTTCAAGAGCCAATCGTCAGGGCCGTCGGGCCCCGCAGTGAGGTCGTACTCCTTCGGCGATTCCACGGCCATCGACATCGGATTTGACCAAGAATTCGCGGTCCAGCTCTCCGTCGCATCATCGCCGACCACTCTGGGCAGTCTGTACGCCGGCGAGCACGTGGTGGACGGCATCGGCACAAGAGCGTCGGCGGCGGGCTACGAAGAAGGATCCGCTGTTGGGGATCTCCCAAGGTTTGGGGTAGGGGAGCTGATGTCGTACGCCAGGCGAGGCAGCAGTCCAAACGCATGCGTCGATTCGGACAACAATCTTGCTGACTTCGACCTGCTGTTCAACGGCAGCCACTTCACCCCGACTCCAGGTTCCTCACCATGCCGGCCGATGCCGGTGCCCAAGGTTGCGGGTTCGGGACTGTTGATAAGCGAGATCAGAACCCGGGGATTTCGTGCCGATGATGACTACGTGGAGATTCATAACCCCACCGGAAGGACAATCTCGCTTGTGGGAGTCAGTCTGAGGTTGGTTCGAGAAGACAACGGTGCCACCGAGGAAATCTCGTTCAACGCGGGGGATCCTGTTCAGGAACTCACGCCCGGCCAACACTTCCTCGTCGCCGGATCCGGCTATGGCGGGCCCGCAGATCGCGTGACGTCACAGCTGCGGATCGTGAGGGGACGCTTCTCCCTGCGAGATCCTGCCGGTGTCGTCGACGGTGTATCGGTCGGCGACATGGCCGACGGGTTATGGCAGGATTCGGCAGGTCCAGAGTCTTGGGTTCGCCGCCACTCGGGCACTCAGGACACCGATGTGGATCGCAAGGACTTCCAATACTCCGGCGCCGGATCGCCCACGACCAGCGCCGACTGACAGACAGGTCATCTTGTCGAAGTGACGCCGATGGTCAACCCAGGAATGAAACAATGCCCGTCTATGCCAATGACCAGGAAGCTTCGACGGGGCCAAATCATCGCCCTGGCTGTCCTGTTCGCAGCTACGGCATGCGCTAGCGATGAGCGACCCTTTCTCCTCCCGCCCGATGCAGTGCAGGCCGCAGTTCCCACAACCGTCGATGCAGAAACGGCAACCACCCCGCCTACCACGGTCGATCCAGGAGATCCGTTGGCGCTCGTTTCGCCCACGGGGATCGTGGTGCCGATTCTCGAGATTGGCGAGGGTGGATATCTGGTGCAGACACCGTGTCAGGCCCAAACAACGCTGGTCTTTGGCACGCCCCTCTACCAGGTCGACATCGTGCTCGATCCCGGTCACGGCGGCGACGTCGAAACAGGCGCCGTCGGCCCCAACGGTCTGGTCGAAAAGGACCTCAATTTGCGACTCTCCAAGGCGGCTGCGCGCAAGCTCGAGGACCGGGGAGTGACCGTGGCGCTCACCCGGACCAGCGACTACCGCATCCCTCTGATAACCCGGGCTCAGATAGCCGACACGCTGGAGGCTCGAGCCTTGATCTCGGTTCACCACAACGCACCGGTTTTGTCCGATAGCACCCAACCCGGAACCGAGGTGTTCTACCAGACCGACTCACCCGAATCGGCCCGGCTCGGAGGGCTCATCCAGGAAGAAGTGGTCGACGCGTTGTCACAATTCACCGAGGTGAAATGGGTGCGGGCTAGTGACGCCGGGGTGGTCGGTGTCCTGAAACCGGATGGCACCGAGAGTTACGGGATGATCAGGCGACCCCAAACAACAGCTGTTTTGGCAGAGTTGGGCTATCTGGCAAATCGATCCGAGGCCGAGTTCTTCGCCACCGACGAGTACATCGACGTGGCAGCCCAAGCCCTCGCCACAGCCGTAGAGCGATTCCTCGATCCCGACGAAACGGGTGCAGAACCGAACGCGGTGAACCGTACCTTCACCCCCACCGGCGGAACCGGAGGCGTTTCAAACTGCGTCGATCCAGCGCTGGAGTAACCCGCTACAGCGCCGCCACGATCTCGGCCATGAGTTCGCCGGCTTCGGTGGGGTTGTGGCCCACTCGAACTCCGGCGGCCTGGAGAGCATCCATTTTTGCTTGGGCGGTCCCTTTGCCACCGGAAACGATGGCACCGGCGTGGCCCATCTTCTTGCCGGGAGGAGCGGTGACACCGGCAATGTAGGAGCTGATTGGCTTGGTCATATGATCCTTGATGAACTCCGCAGCTTCTTCTTCTGCGGAGCCGCCGATTTCGCCGATCATCATCACGGCCTTGGTTTCGGGATCTGCCTCGAAGGCCTTCAGACAGTCGATGAACGAAGTACCTGGGACCGGGTCGCCGCCGATCCCCACACAGGTAGTGACGCCGATGTCCTTCTGCTTCAACTCATACAGCGCCTGGTAGGTCAAGGTGCCGGATCGGCTCACGATGCCGACCGGGCCTCCGGCTTTGGCGATGTGCCCGGCGGTGATGCCAACATTGGCCTTTCCGGGGCTTATGAGGCCCGGGCAGTTGGGGCCAAGCAAGCGGGTACTGGGAAAGTCACGCTTCAGCACGTTGTAGAAGTAGGCCTCGTCGTGAGCGGGGACGCCTTCGGTGATGGAGACCACCAGTTCCATGCCAGCTTCGGCTGCTTCCAGCACTGCGCCCTGCACGCCAGGAGCGGGCACGAAGATGCATGTGGCCGTAGCACCGGTTGCTTCTGCAGCTTCGGCGACCGATCCGAAGATCGGAATGCCGTCCACATCGGTCCCGGCTTTCTTGGGGTGGGTTCCGGCTACTACCTGGGTGCCGTACTCTCGATTGAGGAGACCGTAATAACGGCCGGTCGATCCGGTCAGGCCCTGATAGATGACCTTGGTGGTTTCGTCGAGGAAAATGCTCATAGTTGTTCTCGTGCCTCTACTCGGCCAGCTCGACGGCCTTGCGGGCCGCATCGAGCATGGTGTTTTCCATCATCAGTTCGTCATTGAGCCTCGGAGCCAGGATCGCCCGGCCCTCGTCGGCGTTTGTGCCGTCGAGTCGGATCACGATCGGTGAATCGATACTCACCCGCTCCATCGCCTCGAGGATGCCGTTGGCCACCTCTTCGCCTCGGGTGATCCCACCGAAGATGTTGATCAGGATGCTCTTCACACTGGGGTCATTGTTGATGACGTCGAGAGCGTCAGCGAAGAGATCGGCGCTGGCGCCGCCACCGACGTCGAGGAAGTTGGCCGGCCTCCCACCCACCTGGTTCACCACGTCAACCGTGCTCATAGCAAGACCGGCGCCGTTGGCGATGACCCCGACGGTGCCTTCCAAGCCAACGTATTGAAGCCCCTTAGTATGCGCGGCCTCTTCCCGCTCATCTCGGGGCTGGGTGGCGTCGTACTGCTCATATTCGGGGTGCTCGTACACGGCGTTGGAGTCGAGGCTGACCTTGGCGTCGAGCGCGTGCACTTCACCGGTGGGCTTGAGGATCAGTGGGTTGATCTCCACCAGATCGGCATCGCCTTCCACATAGGCGGTGTAGAGCTTCATGAGAATGTCGACCGCGCCCTCGGTTGCCTGGGGGTTCAGCTTGGCTGCCTCGACCCACGCCCGACACTGCTCTTCGCTGAGCCCCTCGGCCGGGTTCACGTGGATCTTGGCGATGGCATCGGGATTGTGCTCGGCCACGGTTTCGATTTCCACGCCACCCTCGGCACTCAGCATGCCCAGGTACTGCTTGGCGGAACGGTCCAGGGTGAAGCTGGCGTAATACTCCTCGGCAATGTCGCTGGCTTTCTCCACCCAGATCGTCTTGACGATGTGGCCCTTGATGTCGAGCCCGAGAATGTTGGATGCGTGTTCGCGTGCTTCGGCTTCGTTCTCGGCCAGCTTCACACCACCGGCCTTGCCTCGCCCGCCGGTGTGGACCTGAGCCTTCACCACAACGGGGTACCCCACCCGGTTCGCGATCGCCACCGCCTCGTCAACATCTCCTGTTGCTTCGCCGTCGGAGACAGGAATCCCGTACGTAGCGAAGAACTGCTTACCTTGGTATTCGAGCAGGTCCATGGCGTTCGATCGTAGCTACCCAGCCCCTCAGAACGCGATTCCGCGGCTACCCGGCAATGGTGGCGACGACTTGGCCGCTGAGGATCTCCACCCGATACTGGCGTAGGCCCTCGCCGTCTTCGGGGAAGTTGAGTTCGGGGCACACGTCATTGCCGACGAACTCCGCAGCGTCGCGGTCCCACACCACGAAACAATCCCGTGTGGCGTCGTCGGGACGGGCGGCGAACACCAGCCAGCCGCCGAGCGGATCCGCGCCGATGTGTTGCACGTACACGTCGCGGTCGTTTCCCAGGCCCGAGATCAGGAGCGGGTCTCCACCGAACACATCTTCATCGTCGATTTTGGAAGCGAGATCCTCGGCGTCGCCGACAAAGAACTTGTCGTCGCCGAGATTCAGTTGCAGCTCCCCGTCGCTGGCCTGACCGGCAATACGAATCATCAGGAAGCCGATCGCAATCGCGCCGAGCACGCCAGCGACGGCGATCACAGCGGCCTGATTTGCGGGGTTCTTCCTATTGGGGGCTACTGGCATTGTCAAAAAGTATCGCAGGCACAACTCCGGGCTTCACCAGCCGAAGGGTAATCAGTTACTCTTGTCACTGCGGAGGTGAATTTGTGCGTTCTGAACCGGTTGTCTTGGCTCAACTGACAGACACGCACGTAAGCGTGGGAGACCACGGCCCCGGCGCCGCATACTGGGCTGAAAACGCCCGGCGACTTCGCACCGCCCTGCGAGCGCTGAACGCCGAAAGCGAACGGCCAGCAGCCGTCATCGGGACCGGCGATATGGTCGAATGCGGAAAACAACCTGCCTACGACCTGTTGGTTGAGATCATGGCCGACCTCGAGCTGCCGTTCTGGCCGCTGCCCGGCAACCACGATTCGAACAGCCGAATGAAGGCTGCATTTCCTCACATGCCGTGGGAAGAGAATCATGCGAGCTGGGTACAGGTCGTTCCCGAAAGCACTATCACCGTGATCGGATTGGACTCAACGACGCCGGGGGAGTCGGGTGGCCACATCGATTCGGAACGCCTCGACTGGTTGGCCGACAACATCGACGCAGCAGCCGGCCCCACAGTGCTCGCCATGCATCATCCCCCGTTTCTCACAGGAATCGACTGGATGGACGCCTTAGGGTTCAAGGGCCTCGAACAGCTCCAGCAGGTACTCCAAGCCCATCCTCCGACCCGGATCATCGCCGGCCACTATCACCGCTCGATCGTGACCCAAGTAGGCCCAAGCCCGGCGTCGGTGGGAATTGCCACCGCACTCCACGTGAACCTGGATCTCAGCAACGCCGCTATACCAGCGGTCATCAACGACCCGATCGGCTACGAACTGCATTGTGTGCTCCCCTACGACAACCCGCAGGTGATCACCCATACCCGCTTCATCGATCGAGCGTCCGTAGCCCAACCGATTCAGCTTTAGCATCGCCTTCACTCGCCTCTGTTTCGCGAGCGTTACTGGTCGATTTTTTGGAGCGGGGCCCAGGCGAGCAGAAGAACCTTCTCCCCCACCTCGGGAAAACGGATCGTCGCTTCGGCCTTCTCACCACTGCCCCGGATATCGAGAATCACCCCATCGCCAAAGCTGTTGTGACGCACGTCGTCGCCGATCCGCAGTGGACTTTCGGTCGACCCGCCCGACGAGCCGGCCTTTATCGCAGAGTCGATCTGACGGTCGCGCCCCCCAAAGGCCACGGGCCCTTTGCTGAATGCGTTGGCGTCGTCGATCGATCCGATCCGACGACCGAAACTGGTGGAGAGCTTTCGCTTCTTGGCCCGACTTCCCTCGGCTGAGGTCATCACGCCAGCAGGGATCTCGTCGAGGAAACGGCTGGGCGGGTTGTATTGGGAGCTGCCGAACAACATGCGGTGCTGGGCGTTGGCCAGATAGAGGCGCTCCTGGGCCCGGGTGAGCGCCACGTAACAGAGTCGACGTTCCTCTTCCATCTCCTTGGGTTCGGTGAGCGCCCGGATATGCGGGAACACTCCATCTTCCAGACCGATCACCGCGACCACCGGAAACTCCAGTCCTTTGGCAGCGTGCACCGTCATGAGCAGAACCCCGGCGTCATCCTCGATCCCGTCCGCGTCCGACACCAGCGAGACCTGTTCGAGAAACTCGTCGACGGTCTCAAAATCCCGGGCGACGCCGATGAGTTCTTGGAGGTTCTCCAACCGACTCTCGGCCTCCACCGATCGTTCGTCTTCCAGCTCGGCCAGGTAGCCGCTGTCGTTGAGGACCCGTTCGAGCAGCGCAACGGGTCCCTTCTCAATCTCCAAAGTGGCGCTGTGATGAAGCTGTAAGAACCTGGCGATGCCGCGTATCGCAGGACCGGACACTCCGGCTTCATCAGCTCGCTCAAGCGCGTCGAAGAACGTAAGGCCGTTCTGGGCTGCGAACGTATCGAGCTTGGCAACGCTGGTATCGCCCACCCCACGTTTGGGTGTGTTGAGAATGCGCTTGACGGCAACCTCATCGCTGGGGTTCACCGCCGCCTTGGCGTAGGCAAGCGCGTCCTTTATCTCCCGGCGGTCATAAAATCGGGTGCCCCCGATCACCTTGTACGGGATCCCTACCCGCATCAGGTATTCCTCCATCACTCGCGACTGGGCGTTGGTGCGATAGAAGATCGCCATCTGGTCCCAGCGGTATTCGCCGTAGCTGTGGAGCCGGCTGAATTCATTGGCGACGAACTGGGCTTCGTCGACCTCGTCCTCACCCACGAAATGCTGAATGATCTCCCCATCGCCGGTTTCGGTCCACAGGTTCTTGGGTCGTGCCCCAAAGTTGTTGGCTATCACCGCATTGGCGGCTGTAAGGATGTTCTGGGTGGAGCGATAGTTCTGTTCCAACAGCACAACCGAGGTGTCGGCGAACGCCTCCTCGAACTGCATGATGTTCCGGATGTCTGCACCCCGAAAGCCGTAGACACTCTGGGCGTCGTCTCCGACAACGGTGACCTGGCGATGCTCAGCCGCGATCTTCAGGACGATCTCGTTTTGCACCGCATTGGTGTCTTGGTACTCATCGACCAGCAGGTTGCCGAAGCGGCGCTGGTAGTGCGCCAAAACCTCAGGTTCTTTACGAAAGAGCTTGGTGGTGTTCAGCAAGAGATCATCGAAATCCATGGCGCCGGCCTGTTCGAGCCTGCGCTGGTACTCCACATAGATGTCGGCGGTCTTCTTGGCCGCGATGTGCAGGGCGCCGTCGGCGAACTGAACCGGATCGAGGCCTTCGTTCTTGGCCGAAGAGATTGACGAATGGATCGCTCTGGGGTTGAACCGTTTGCTGTCGAGTCCCAGATCTCGAATCACATACCCTGTCAGCCGAACGGCGTCGGCCTGGTCATAGATGGTGAACGCACTCGGATACCCGAGAGCACGGCCGTCGCGCCTCAGAATTCGCACGCAGGCAGAGTGGAACGTGGAAACCCACATCTTCTGAGCCACCGGGCCAACCAGTTCCTGAACTCGGTGTTTCATCTCACCGGCAGCTTTGTTGGTGAACGTGATGGCCAAGATCTCGAACGGAGATGCTCCCTCGTCGATCAACCAGGCAATCCGCCGAGTGAGCACCCGGGTTTTACCCGAACCGGCCCCGGCAATGACCAACAGCGGCCCTCCGATATGGGTCACGGCATCTAGTTGCGCGGCGTTCAGGCCACCGGTGACGCGACTCTCGACCACCGTTTCACGCTACCGCCAATCGGGTTACCTGTGAGGCCCGCGATCAGCGGTGAGACCAGCGCGTCGGGCCGCAACGATCGCAGCGGCGCGATCGGCGAATTGGAGCTTGGACCCAAAGGGACTCGGATCCCAATCCAGTCGGCACATCCACTCCGATGCATATTCCCACCGACCGTTGTCACCCGTCTGAGGGGATTCAACCGTCAGTCTCTACACCGGATAGCCCGGTGCCTATTCACAAGAACTGAGAGATGACAGACAATGAGAATCAGCACCACACCAGCAAGAGCCACGCTTGCGGCTTTGCTTTTCGCTTCGGTGACCGCCGCAGGCAGCACTGCCGAAGCCACCCACAGACAAGCTCAATTTCGCGGTGAGTTCCAAACAACGGTTGCCGGAAGCAACCTTGGCTACGACATAGGAGGTACCGCAACAATGAAAGTACGTGCTTCACGCACCACGGCAAGAGTCCGAGTCACCGGACTTGAACGGTCGTTGGAGTACGGGGCACACCTTCACAACGGAACCTGCGCCGACAGTGGCGGTGGCCACTATCAGGACCAAGACGACGGCCTGGGCCTGAAGACTCCTCCAAACGAACTCTGGATCTCGAGCCGGCACAACACCGCACTCAAACCGAACCGACGGGGGGTGGCACACGGCAGCGGGAGAGCCCACTGGGCAGCCAGGACTACGAGCGACACGCAGACCAACGCCCGTTCGGTCGTTGTTCATGCCCCCGAGACCGGTACTCGCATCGCCTGTGCCGATCTCCGTTAGTTCAGGGCGAACAGGACTTCCAACAGAAAGGTGACGTTACGGCCGATTGGGCAGACACCGATGGGGTGCTCGTCGACCTGTTCGACGAGCACTCGCGATCGCTGGTGAACCTCGCACGCCTTTTCGTCGATCATCGTGACGCTGCTGAAGACATCGTGCAGGAGGCGTTCATTCGACTGGACAGGTCCTTCCATCGAATTGATGACCGGGCCAAAGCTGCTGCGTACCTCCGATCGATCGTTTTGAATCTGGCCCGTGACCACAATCGTCGTGGCCTTCTGTCGTTGCGGCACCGGCAGCCGATGAACGATCTCGACCCCAACGGCGTCGATGAACAGATCGCTAGTCGCAACAATCATCTGTGTCTCGTCAACGCGCTTCGCAAACTGCCACGGCGGCAGCGTGACTGCCTCGCCCTCCATTACTTGCTCGAACTCACTGTCGCCGAGATCGCCGAAACGCTCGATCTCTCGTCGAACTCGGTGAAGACCCACCTCAAACGCGGTCTCGTTTCGCTCCGGATCGATCCAGACCTGCTGGCCGGCACTGAGGAGGACCGATGACGCGTCTCGAACGACAGCTGCGGGATGCACTCGTTGGAACGGGAGCATTCGTCGAGCCCTCCGAAGATCTATTCGCCCGCATCCAAACCGGAATCAGGGCTGACCGCGCCAACCGCAGACGCCTCCGCCTGGCCAAGCTCGCCGGGATCACGTGTGCTGCGGGCCTCGCTCTATCCGCTGCAATCATCTACAGAACTGGAGAACCAACTATGGAATGGTGGACTTTCGAATTACTGAGCGCGGTGGTACTCACCGCGATCGCGCTGGTGCTGGGGCCGTTCATCAAGCGGTTCGGTCGAAGTTATGCCGCCGACGTGTTCCGCTCGAATCCGAGCACGGGAAAGAGCTTCATCGTCCTGACAGATTTCGCCTACTACCTGATCTTCGGCGCATACATCCTGTTCACTACAACGGTGGACCGACCACGTGAGTGGTCCCAGCAGGTCTCGGTCGAACAGGTCCAAACGGGACTAGTTCGCCTCGGCGGAATTCTGCTGATCATCGGGCTGCTCCACGGCCTCAACCTGATCGTGCTGCCCGTGATCGGTCGGCTGCTCACGCTGAACCGCCGCCTCGACCAGCAGATGCGCGAAATCGCCCGTCACGATCAAGGTGATCGTGACTTCAACCAAGGCCAAGGAGGAGAGGAGTGATGCTCACATTCAGTCAGGCATCAATCAACGTCCAACCCGCGTCCCAGCCTGTTCGAACGAATATCGAGAACGATCTTTGGGTGATGGTCGTTGGCGGGATTCCCTACGGCGTTGTCGTGGCCGGGCTCGGCAGTCGGCTGGCCATGTACGTGTTGCGAGTCACGTCACCAGAATCGGTCAATGGACGCATAAGCGACGACGGGTTCGTCATCGGTCGCTTCACAGCGAGCGGAACCTACAACCTCATGGTCCTCGGCGCATTTGTGGGTGTTCTCGGCGCCGCGACGTATCTGATGGTCAATCCATGGCTGATCGGCCCGCCGTGGTTCCGGCGACTCACGATCGGACTTTCATCGTCGGTGGTCGTCGGCTCGATGCTGGTCCACGCCGACGGGATCGACTTCAACGTTCTCAAACCGAAATGGTTGGCGATCGGGCTCTTCGTCGCGCTTCCCGGGATTTTCGGGCTCTTCATCGGCCCGGTGATCGATCGGGTTCGGCGCCGATCGTCGGTGCCGCGAACCCGGCCCGTCAGATGGGTACTGCCGCTGGTGCTGGTCGCCATGTTTGTCCCGGTTGCGTTTCTGCTCGCCTTCCTGACTGTGGGGGTTGTCGGTTTCCATCTGGTCGGCAGGTTCGGTTTCGTGCACCAAGTACGACAATCACGCCCGTATGGCCTTGCGGTCCGCTCTGTGTGGCTCAGCTTTGCCGGACTCGGACTCGTCGCACTGATCCAGGACATCGACAATCTGACCTAGCCAGCGGCGACCGGTTCGACCGGCCCGAGTCGAACTCGTGCTGTTGATCTACACCATCGGGCAGAGATGACGTACGGCTCTGGCCAAGCGCAACTGCGGCGTTCATGCTCATGACGTGTTCTATGTAGGCGCTGGAGTTTGGCTCTTGGTCGTAGCCGCCAGCCTTGTGCTGTGGCGGAATAGTCGGGCGCAATCTCTCGTAGCGGCACGGTTCGTCGCACCTCTGTTTTGGGTGGCACTCGCGGCCGCACTGCTGGTCGGCGTCGCACCGCTCGTCGCCCCGGGCATCGACAGCGAGCTGGCGCGAGGCGACTTCTCTGCCGAACGCGCCCAAGCTCACATCGACGTTGTGGCTGCGAAACCTCATGCGATGGGCAGCCCAGCCATCGAGGAAGTACGCAATTACATCGCAGGAGAGCTTCGAAGCCTCGGGCTCGACCCCGAGTTTCAGGCGGTCACCGGAGTCCTCGACTACTACAGCAACTCCAACACCACGGTTCCGGTGGTCAATGTCATCGCGCTCATCCCCGGCACCGCCCCGACCGGATCGATCGCTCTCGTGGCGCATTTCGACACCGTGCCGACAACTCCTGGAGCCAACGACAACACTTCGGGCGTTGCGGTGTTGCTGGAGACCGCCCGCATCCTGGTGGCCGAGGAACCAAACCGCAACGACGTGATCTTGCTATTCACCGACGGCGAAGAGCCAGCACCAAAATATGGCTCGACCGCTTTTATTGCTGACCACAGATGGGCCGACAACATCCGCTTCGTCGTGAACCTGGAAGCGATTGGCACGTCGGGTCCGTCCCTGCTCACCGAAACAAACGGACCGCAGCGCTGGGTCCTCGAACATTACGTCGATTCCACTCCCCAACCCGTGGCCTTTTCGTTCCTGACCCAGACCAGCGAACTGATCGGTGGGTCGAACACCGACTTCGCACCGTTCCGGGATGCCGGAGTGCCCGGAGTCGAATTCGTCTACGCCGTCGGCTCACCGATCTATCACACCGCCGCCGATTCACCTGACTCGGTGAGCTCCCGCAGCTTGCACAGCCACGGTGCCAATACCCTCGCACTGGTTCGCCAACTGGGTGAGGAAGATCTGTCCGCGATCGAAGGCGAGAGCATGGTGTTCTTCACCGTGGGCCGTTACTACGTGGTGCAATACCCAGCATCATGGGCGCTACCCCTCATCGTGGTGGCTGGAGTTGCTCTGTTTGGCGCCCTAAGGCAGCGACAAGAGAATTGGCGTACGACGGCTGCCCACTCCGGCAGGACGCTTGTGACATCGATTTCACTGGCCCTCGGTGCAGCAATCGTCTGGACGTGGATTGCAGGAGGGCGCAACACGATGGGAATCGTCGAGAGCTACCTGTATTTGCTCGGCTTCGCGACCCTGTCGGTGGGGACGATTCTCTACCTCGGCCGCAGGCGCCCCGGAGAACCGATCACCGCCGGAGCTGTCCTCGTCGTCTGGTGGATTCTTGGATTCCTGGCCGCTCTCCTCGCCCCGGGAATGAGCTATCTCTTCGCCATCCCGGTTCTCCTGGGAGCGCTCGCACTGGGTGCCGGCCCGGCGCCCGAGGACAGCTGGGTCCGATTGGGTACGGCGGTGTTTGCGGTGGGGGCAACGCTCATACTGCTGGTCCCTGCGATCGACACGTTCTTCCAGTTTGCTCAGCCACGGCCCGGCAACACCGATTCAGAGATACTGCCGACCATCTCGGTTGCAGTGTTGCTGATTGCCTTGGTCGCCGGGCTCGCAACATCGTTCAGCGGTCAGTCCCCCGGGCCGGCCACAACCACCAGAGCGGCTCCAACGCTGGCCGAACACCAACCGCTGGATCCGGTAAACGGTCTTCGGGTCGGAACCTTGCTGGGCACGCTACTGGGGGCCGCAATCGTTGCGATCAGTGGCCTTCTAAGCTTCTGGATCGTCGCCGGCCTCGGTCTGATCGGCGGGGCCATTGGCTACTGGATGGAGAAACAAAGGATGCCAACCGCCTAGTTCAGACTGCGATTCTCAATTGAGCGCAGGGCTGGTCGCCCGAACCGGTGCGAGCACGCTCAACGATGTCAACCACCGCATGGAAACTCGCAAGCTTTTGCAAGCAAGCGGCTGCCCCTGGGTAAAAGTGCTGGTCAGCGAAAGAGCGATTAGAAACCCTCAGATTCTCTTCACCAAGGGGTTGCGCCCATGTAACTTCAATGCTGTAATTCCAAGCCGGTAACCACAACATGTGGGGCCAAAACACAAGCTGGACAGTAGACACACCACATCTAGTGGGTCCAGGGGCTACAGATTTCTGGTTCAAAGGGAGCAAAAAGTGACACTGATCGACGAAACCACAACTGCGGGGGACGGCATTTCAGTCGATCCAACTCCCGGCATGCGAGTCCGCAAACGCAACGGCTCCTTGGAACCCGTCGACATCAATCGCATCGTCAACGCGATCGCCAAAGCATGCGAGGGTCTCATAGGAGTTGACCCAATGCGGGTAGCAACCCGCACCATTTCAGGTCTGGCTGATGGCGCCACCACCGCCGAACTGGATCAACTCTCCATCCGCACCGCAGCAGGACTGATCGTCGAGGAGCCCGGCTACTCCCGCCTCGCGGCTCGACTGCTGTCCACCGTGATCGACAAAGAGGTGCGCAATCAAAAGATCCCTTGGTTCTCCGAATCGATCTCGGTCGGCCACCAACTGGGCCTGGTCTCGGATGAAGTTCTGGCCTTCGTCGACGCCAACGCCCCGTCGCTGAACGCCGCAATCAACTCTGACCGCGATCGCAGCTTTGAATTCTTCGGGCTACGAACCGTCTATGACCGCTACCTGCTCCGCCATCCCGAGTCCCGCTTGGTCATCGAGACACCCCAGTACTTCTTCCTACGAGTCGCTTGTGGCCTCTCACTCACCGCCGACGAAGCGATCGAGTTCTATGACCTCATGTCCTCGCTGTCGTACCTTCCCTCCAGCCCCACCTTGTTCAACAGCGGCACAACGCACCCCCAGATGTCGAGCTGCTACCTCCTCGACTCCCCCGAAGACAGCTTGGAGGGCATCTACAAGCGCTACACCGACATCGCTCGCCTCTCAAAGTTCGCCGGCGGAATTGGCGTGGCCTGGCATCGAGTTCGCTCCACCGGCAGTTTGATCAAAGGCACAAACGGCCTTTCCAATGGCATCGTGCCCTGGCTTCGCACGCTCGATAGCTCAGTCTCAGCGGTCAACCAGGGCGGCCGCCGCAAAGGTGCGGCGTGTGTCTATCTGGAATCGTGGCACGCCGACATCGACGATTTTCTCGAGCTTCGTGACAACACTGGCGACCACGCTCGCCGCACCCACAATCTCAACCTGGCAAACTGGATCCCCGACCTTTTCATGAAACGCGTGGAGCAAGACTGGCAATGGTCGTTGTTCGATCCCAAGAAGGTCCCTCACCTTGTGGACCTCTACGGCAGGGAGTTCGAGGAGGCCTATCAGGCCGCTGAAGAGGCGGGCCTGTACGAGCGTCAAGTGCCTGCTCGCCAGCTCTACAGCAAGATGATGCGCACACTGGCCCAGACCGGCAATGGTTGGATCACGTTCAAGGATGCGTCGAACGAGAAATGCAATCAGGTTGGTGGCACCAACACCGACGGTTCTCCCCGTGTCGTTCACCTATCGAACCTCTGCACCGAGATTCTCGAGGTCACCGATCAGCAGAACACCGCCGTCTGCAACCTCGGCTCCCTGAACCTGGGGAAGTTCGTACGAGCCGACGGCGAGTTCGATTTCGACCGTCTCGGCCGCGTAGTACGACAGGTAGTGCCGTTCCTTGACCGTGTGATCGACATCAACTTCTACCCCACCCCCGAAGCCGAGCACTCCAACCACCAGTGGCGTCCAGTTGGCCTGGGCCTGATGGGCCTTCAGGATGTCTTCTTCAAGAAGGCACTCCCATTCGACTCCCCTGAAGCCCAGGAGCTGTCCAAACTCATCAGTGCCCACATCTACTTCCACGCTCTCACGGCCTCGAACGAACTCGCCAAAGAGAGCGGCACCCACGATGCATGGGAAGGCACGCGGGCCGCCGGCGGTGAACTGCAGATGGACCTCTGGAACGTCGAACCCCCGGCGGAGCTCGACTGGGAATCACTGCGGGCCGAGATCGCCGAACATGGCCTCCGCAACAGCCTGTTGATCGCCATCGCTCCCACCGCCACGATCGCGTCGATCGTCGGTTGTTATGAGTGCATCGAGCCCCAGGTATCCAACCTGTTCAAGCGCGAGACTCTCAGCGGCGAGTTCATGCAGATCAATCGTTACCTGGTGAAGGAATTGCAGCGGCAAGGGCTCTGGGACGACGACATGATCAACAGCCTGAAGAGGGCCGACGGATCAGTTCAGGGAATCGAGCGGATTCCCGAGGACCTTCGATTGGTGTATCGCACCGCCTGGGAGGTGCCGATGCGGGCCCTCATCGACATGGCCGCCGATCGCGGCGCCTACATCGATCAGAGCCAGTCCCTGAACTTGTTCATGGAGACTCCCACCATCGGCAAACTCTCCTCGATGTACCTGCATGCATGGAAAAGTGGACTCAAAACCACGTACTACCTGCGCAGTCGGGCTGCCACCAAGATCAAACAAGCTACAACCGGTGGTAACACTCCAACCACTCCCAGCCCCCTTCCGACCCCAACCAAGACCTTCACCGACGAAGAGGCTCTGGCCTGCTCGTTGGAGAATCCCGAATCATGTGAGGCGTGCGACTGATGGCTCTAGCAGAAACCTTCTCCAGCTTCACTGAAGCCGATGCCGAGACAGAGGTAGACACCTCGAAGCGTCCGCGGAGCATCCTCGATCCAGGCTTCGATCTCACCCTCCGACCGATGCGTTATCCCGAGTTCTTCGAGATGTACAAGGACGCCATCAAGAACACTTGGACGGTGGAGGAGATCGACTTCTCCGACGATCTCACCGACCTCAGCCGTCGTCTCATGCCAGCTGAACGCCATTTGGTCAGCCGACTGGTTGCCTTCTTCGCCACCGGTGACAGCATCGTTGCGAACAATCTGGTTCTCAACCTCTACAAACACATCAATGCCCCCGAAGCCCGGATGTATCTGTCTCGCCAGCTCTACGAAGAGGCGTTGCACGTGCAGTTCTATCTCACGCTTCTCGACAACTACATCCCCGACATGGCCGAGCGGGAAGAAGCGTTTGCGGCGGTCGAGACGATTCCGTCGATCCGTCAGAAGGCAGAGTTCTGCTTCAAGTGGATCGGCTCGATCGACACGCTCGACGAGATCAAGACCGACGAAGACGCTCGAGCGTTCCTGCTCAATCTGATCTGCTTCGCCACCTGTATCGAAGGCCTGTTCTTCTTCGCCGCATTCGCCTATGTGTACTTCCTGCGATCCAAGGGTTTGCTCAATGGCCTTGCCGACGGAACCAACTGGGTGTTTCGCGACGAAAGCTGCCACATGAACTTCGCCCTGTCGGTTGTGGACACGGTGCGGGCCGAGCGACCCGAACTCTTCGACGATCGACTCGAGTCACAGATTCGGGAAATGGTCTCCGAAGCTGTCGACTGTGAACAGGCATTTGCCGAAGACGTCCTCGGGGAAGGGGTCCAGGGTATGAGCCTGGCCGACACCAAGGAGTACCTCCAGTTTGTGGCCGACCAGCGGCTGGCACTACTGGGATACGGACCGGAATTCGGATCGAAGAACCCATTCAGTTTCATGGAACTTCAAGATGTTCAAGGTCTGTCCAACTTCTTCGAACGAACCGTCTCTGACTATCAAATGGGCGTCGTCGGTGACGTCTCATTCGACGAAGACTTCTGACACCCCTATTCCCTCCGGGGGCCTCTCGCCTCGCCTCCGGCCCTTCCTGTCCATCTCCTCACTCAACGCTGACGCGCCTCGCTTGATGAACCAGGCCTCCCGGTCGGCCCGGAACCAATACTCCCCCGGGGGCCTCTCGCCTCGCCTCCGGCCCTTCCTGTCCATCTCCTCACTCAACGCTGACGCGCCTCGCTTGATGAACCAGGCCTCCCGGTCGGCCCGGAACCAATACTCCCCCGGGGGCCTCTCGCCTCGCCTCCGGCCCTTCCTGTCCATCTCCTCACTCAACGCTGACGCGCCTCGCTTGATGAACCAGGCCTCCCGGTCGGCCCGGAACCAATACTCCCCCGGGGGCCTCTCGCCTCGCGGCAATCAGATGTGGGTCCCGCACCTCGGCCCCGGTGTCCACTAAACCTGAGTCCCACCGGAACATCGTCGGGCGTCGAGGAGATCTCAATGGAACTGTTGAAGAAAAGTCTGATGGCAGGCGTCGTGTTACTCATACTGACGGGCGCCCTCATATCGCCTGCGGAAGGGCAGGATCCGATATCAAAGGACGATGTCGTCGAGGACGCGCTCCCTCTGGCAGCGCTCGAGGGCGTGTCCAAGGAGTACGTCGTCGTCGAGGAGGCGCTGCCCTTCGAAGCGCTCGACGGCGCAACCGCTTATTGGGGTGTGCTCGGCGACGCTGGCTACCGGATCGAGATACCCCAAGACTGGAACGGCGAGCTGGTGATGTGGGCACACGGCTACGCCGGAACCGGCACTGAACTGTTCGTGCAGAATCCGCCGGATGGAACCGGCGGTTCCGCGGAGTTCCGCCAACACCTGATCACAAACGGCTACGCCTGGGCCGCCTCGAGTTACTCCAAGAACGACTATCACGTCACAACCCCCGCCGTGGAGACCAGGCAGCTTGCAGGACAATTCGACCTGCTGACCGGAGCCGGATCGCCCGACGCGGTCTACCTCGCCGGCGTATCCATGGGTGGGAACATCACTGCGTATTCCGCCCAAAGGTTCCGCTATGTCTATGACGGTGTGATGCCGGTGTGCGGCGTGCTGGCCGATCTGGACTTATTCGACTTCTTCCTCGATGTTGTGCTCGGTGCTCAGACCCTTGGTGGAGCTGGGACCTACCCGGTCATCGACCCGGCTCAGTGGATCGGTGGCGACGTTCCGACGATCACCGCAAACCTGTCCGGAGATGCCCCGGGGTGGCCGACGGTACTCAACAACGATGGTCAGAACCTCAAGGACCTGGTCGAACTACGCAGTGGTGGCGATCGCCCCAATTTCGACGAGGGCTGGGCATTCTGGAACTCGATCCCTTCCGACGCTGGAGATGGCAACTTCCTGTTCGGCCTGGGGATCGACACAGGAACCGTCCCGATCGACAAGCAACACCTCGGCAACGATGACGTTCTGTACCAGTTCGACACCGATCCTGCCATCTCCGAAGCCGAGGCAGATTTCAACGCTCAGGTCCAGCGAGTCGAGGATGCGCAACTGCGCAGAGGCGACCGTAGTGAGATCCCGTTCAACAGCGGACGGTTCAGGGCACCCATGCTGACCATGCACAACCTCGGCGATCTCTTCGTTCCGTTCTTCAACGAAATCGAGTTTGCCGAGCGGGTCGAACTCAACGGTGACCCCGACCTTCTCGTTCAGCGAGCGATAAGGGGCAGTGGTCACTGCGACTTCACCACCGCCGAGTACGTCGAGGCATTCGAGGACCTGGTGGACTGGGTGGAGCTGGGCGAACGGCCCGCCGGTGATGAGGTCCTGGACCCCGCTGCGGTTGCTGCCGCGGACTACGGGTGTGCATTCACACGCGGCGACCACCTTGCAGCCTCGCCCTGCTCTGCCCCCTCCGACATCGACGACGACGTTATAGAAGTAGAAGAAGAAGAAGACGACGAGACGCACCTCAATCCGTATGGAGATGGGACCTGATCTACTTCTGGGCATTCTCCGGGTCGCTTCGGCGAAGAAGATCCTGTTCAGCACCTCATCGAGCGTGGGACTTCGCCGATAGGAGTGGGTGCAGGGTTCCTCAGAGACCGAGCTGGCGCGCCACGCCATCTCCGAAACCGTTGAAGGGGATGTCAAACAGCGGCGCGATATCCCCCACCGCGAAGCTGAGCGGGCGGCGGCCCCTGCCCCCTCCCAAACCCAAGCAGATGTCGGTGCCACGGTTCTGGCCGAGGCCGAGGATCTGGTGGAACAACGCCGGTTTGCTGACGCAGCCAGAGTGCTGGAGTCAGTTCAGCGCCTCCGGCCCGATGATCCCAACGTCCTCGCTCTGACCGCAGTTGCCAATGCCCATCACGCACGGAACCGCACCCAGGTCCGCGCCGCCCTGAAACGTCTGAGTGAAGAGTTCGGTGAGTTGGCGGTGACGTGGCGAACAGTGAGCAACGTTTCGCTAGCCCGCTTCCAGTTCGAATCGGCCCAGAGAGCGGCCCGCACATCGGTTCATCTAGCACCGGAAAGCGTTCGCAGCTGGAATTCTCTGGCTGCCGCCTACGCCGGTCACGGCTGGTTCGAAGAAGCCGCCAAGTGCCTCTCCGAAGCCACCCAGCTCGACCCGGGCAGCATCAACCACAACGATGCAACGCTGAGCTTTGGGCAATGGCAAGTGGGGCGGGCGGTCAACTACTGGGCAATCACCAAGACCTATGTTGGGTTTGTAGCCATCATCGGCTTTCTCTACATTGGGCTGCTCGGCCTGGCCTTGGCACTTTCGCTCCCGATGCTGCTTCGGGAGATCCGGGTTCGTCAGGCACCCGAGCCGTTTCGGAGCTTGGCCGATCGCGTCTGGCGAACCGAACACAAACTGAGAATCGTGAACGCCTTGTCCGTGTTTGGTGTCCTGATTGCTTGGGTAGTCGTGTTTAGTATCACTAGGTGAGGCTTGCCCGATGACAAACCGACTTTGCGCTTTGGCATTGCTGGCTTCTCTTACCGCAGCGTGTACCGGCGGCAGCACTATCGAAACCGGCACGACGACCACCCAGACTCCGACGACCACAGGTACGACAGCACCCACAACCACCACTACAGCAGCGCCGACGAATCCAACACCGCCGGCATCGATGCCAGGCGACGTGATTGATTTCGGACCTAGGGCCGGAGATCAAATCGCCGTGGTAGGTGTCGCATACGACGATGTTCTGAATGTACGGATCGCACCCGGCACGGAATTCGAAATCATCGGTACGCTCGATCCGCTTGCGGACGATGTGATCGCTCTCGGCGAGAACCGACTGCTCACTTCTTCGTTCTGGGTGGAGATCGAAGCGGGCGACGGTGCAGGCTGGGTGAACGAAGCCTTCGTCGGCTGGCTCGGAATCTCCCAGGAGAGCACATCTGATGCAGTAGCCACGTCCGGCGGCGCAGTGGCGGTGGGAGAACTGCTTGCTCAGACCTACGTCTCGCTAGAACCACCCAGCAAGCTGACGCTGGTCAGTGACGAGGGCGACACAGTGATCTACGACGTGCTCAGTATCGGTGATGACTCGGTGAAGGGCTTCCGGCTGACCGTCGTCACCGAAACGGTTTCCGGCGGTACCGGCGTGGCCACTTTCACCGAGCAGACAATCTGTTCTCGGGGTCTCGCTCCGGATCTACTTTGTATCTAAGTCGTTCGTCTGCGCTGAGGAAATATCGTGGTACCACCACATCCAGCCCTTCTGGCGTGAGGCCACTACCGCTCAGGTAGTTGGCCAACGATTTTTGGGGGGAATGTGGTCGGCGGACGCTATTCCCACTCGATCGTGCCGGGCGGCTTGCTGGTGATGTCGTAGGCAACCCGGTTGACCCCGTCGACCTCGTTGATGAGCCGGTTGCTCATCTTCTCCAGCAGGTCATAGGGCAACCGAGCCCAGTCAGCAGTCATGGCGTCGTCTGAGGTGACAGCTCGAATGATGATTGGGCGGGCATAGGTTCGTTCATCTCCCATCACCCCGACCGAGCGGATGTCGGCCAACACCGCAAAGTATTGCCAGATCTCACGGTCGAGACCGGCTGCGATGATCTCTTCCCGCACGATGGCGTCGGCATGCTGGAGAATCTCCACGGTTTCGGGTGTGACTTCACCGATGATCCGCACACCCAACCCTGGACCAGGGAACGGTTGCCTCCACACGATCTCGTCGGGCAGACCCAACTCGGTCCCGACGGCCCGAACCTCATCCTTGAACAGGTTCCGAAGCGGTTCGACCAACTCGAACTCAAGGTCCTCGGGAAGCCCGCCCACATTGTGGTGGCTCTTTATCTTGGCCGCCGTGCTGGTGCCGGATTCGATAACGTCGGGATACAAGGTGCCTTGGACCAGGTAGTTGGCGTCTTCGATGCCACCCTGGGCTCGTTCGAACACCCGAATGAACTGTTCGCCGATGACTTTGCGTTTGTCCTCAGGCTCAGTGACGCCAGAGAGGTTCTCGAAGAAGCGCTCGGCGGCCCGAACGTGTATCAGTTCGATCCCTTGGGAACGCTGAAACGTTTCAACAACCTGCTCGCTTTCGCCTTTGCGCATGAGCCCCGTGTCGACGTAGACACACGTGAGTCGATGGCCGATGGCTTTGTGGACCAGGGCAGCGGCTACCGCAGAATCAACCCCGCCTGACAATCCACAGATCGCACGACCGGTATCGCCGATCTGGGCCTTTATCGCAGCGACCGATTCCTCAACAACTGACGACATCGTCCATGAAGGCTCGCACTCGGCCAGTTCGTAGAGGAAGTGACGTAGCACCTCTTGGCCATGTTCGCTGTGTACTACTTCGGGATGGTGTTGGACTCCATAGATGCGCCGCTCTTTGGATTCCAATGCCGCTACGGGGGCGTTGGGGGTAGAGGCGACCGCAACGAATCCCTCCGGTACGTCGGTGATGGCATCGAAATGGCTCATCCATACGGTCCACTGGTCGGGACAGAAGTTGAGCAAACGCCCACCATCACCGGTGCGCTCCATGGTTGTCCGGCCGTATTCGCCTCGCTCGTTGCGGCCCACCGTGCCGCCCATCTGATGGGCGATCAGTTGTGCCCCGTAGCAGATGCCCAGGATCGGAATACCGAGTTCGAAGATGGCAGGATCGAGACGCGGGGCGCCCTCAACATGGACTGACGCCGGTCCCCCCGAAAGCACCAACGCCGCCGGTTTCAAAACTGCGATCTGATCGGCGGTCAAGTCGTTGGCGATGATTTCGGAGTACACGTTGCACTCCCTGACCCGGCGGGCGATCAATTGGGCGTATTGGGCGCCGAAATCGACGACGAGTACAACCTGGTCAGGAACCGCAACCGCTTTGGTCATACTCTGACCATCATCTCGGCCTTTTGGAGTTCTTTGATCGACTCGAACCCAAGGCTCGACATGCTCTCGCGAAGCGCTCCCATGAGGTTGGTGGTGCCATCGGCCGACAACGCTGGTCCGAAAAGCACTTCGTCCAGAGATCCGACGGAGGGAGCGCGTACCACCCGACCGTGTGGTAGGGACTTATGGGCGACCGAACGGCCCCAATGTAGACCTCGACCGGGCGCCGAGGTTGTGCTGGCAAGAACCGATCCCAACACCACCGCATCAGCACCGAGTGCGATCGCCTTGGCGATGTCACCGCCGGTTTCGATGCCACCGTCGGCGATTACATGGACGTAGACACCGGTTTCATCGAGGTGTCGCATACGGGCGGCGCGAACGTCGGCGATTGCGGTTCCCTGGGCTGCACCCATGCCCGTGACGTGTCGGCTGGTGGCAGTTCGTCCGCTATCGATTCCGACCAGTACACCTGCTGCACCGGTGCGCATCAAGTGAAGCCCAGCCGAGTAGCTGGCGCACCCGCCCACAACGACCGGTGTTTCGAGCTGGCGCACGAACTGCTTCAAGTTGAGGGGTTCGGGCTTGGCCGACACATGTTCTGCAGAAGTGACGGTGCCCGAGATAACGAGAAGATCAAGTTCTGCTTTGCGAAGTACATCGGCCAGTGCGCCGACCCGCTTGGGGCTGATGGCACCGGCGCTGTACACGTGGCCAGCTCGGACTTCCTTGACCCTCTGAATCAACAGGTCGGGATCCATCGGTGCCTCGTACCATTCGCGCAACAGCCCGAGGGCCCGTTCCGGCGTGGCCTGGGCCAACTGGACCAGGAGGTTGTCCGGATGCTCGTGCCTGGTCCACAGCCCTTCCAGGTCGAGAACACCCAGGCCTCCCGCCTGACCGATGGCAATGGCCTGGTCAGGGCTTACCACCGAGTCCATGGATGCGGCGATGAACGGTAGGTCGAATCGATAAGCGTCGATCTGCCAGGACAAGTCGACCAGTTCGGGGTCTCGGGTTCGACGGGTGGGTACGAGGCTCAACTCTTCGAGGGCGTAGCCCCGGCGAGCGGTCTTTCCCATACCAATTTCTACGTCGGCCACGTGCTCCTCCTCGGGTGAAGGAGCCAGGCTATCGGCCACAGCTGCTGCAATGCTGGAACGGCGCTACTTCAGAGCGACAACCTGCGACACGAACAATCCGTCGTCTTCACCGCCGTCGAGGGTACACACCACGTAGTTGCCAACGAAGGCAAACCGTTTGCCGAAGCTGACGTTCGTGGCAACGACGACTCCGTTCAGGTCCTGCAAGGACCAGGTCGACGAATCGAGCAGAGTCGGATCAACCGGGGCCGCGAATTCCACGATCTCGATCGACTCTTGTTCGTCGAAGACGTAAGCGCCGTTCACAAAGTCCGGGGCCTGCGCCATATCAATTTCCCAGGAGATATAGGTTTCCTCACTTCGAACGGGAAACACGGTGTCGTGCGCAACCAAAACCGCCTCGATATCTCCAAGTCCATATGCGGACCGGTCTGGAGCCGTGGTCATCGGGACTGAAATGGTGGGATCCTCTGGACTGGGCGCAACCGGTACGAAGGTCTGACTAGTGGAGGTTTCCAGCAACGAACCAAGGTCCTCTATCGAACCAAAATCGGTGCCCGTGGGCCCGACGTCGATACTCAACAGCTGCTCGAGTACTTGTTCACCGACTCGCTCCTGGTCATCCACCAATTCTTCGATGTCGGTGCCAACTGCGACGAGATCACCCGGTTCGAGGACCGCCATGTGGTCGTTCGCTGCTTCCAGCATCGTTGGCATGACCGACAAGTACCAACGACCATCGCGTTCCACGACTGTGATTCCCCGTTCGACCGCCGACAGCTTGGTGAAGACGTTCATCGTGATGTCGGACAGGTCGGCGATCTCGAGCAGTTCGTCGCGAACCTGGTTGAGGTTCGCAGCCTGTTCGTCACTCTGAGCTTCACAGGAGTTCACTGATTCCTGATCGATAGTGATGGTGGTGCATTCATTGTCGGTGGTGATCGAGCCGCTCATGCTCATCGAGTCCGACTCGATCGAGAAGCTGGCGGTCATCGAGGTGAGGGTCACAAGCTGGCGACCGTTCGCCTCGGTGGCGGTGAAATCAATCGAGTCGAGGTTCCAGTCGAGCCCGATTTGATCCGCCTCGACCTTTGCCTGATCAAGCGAAACTTGCAGGTCATCCATGAACAACGGGCTGTAGTCGTAGAGCGCAGCAGCCTCCTCGGGGTCCAAGAGCGTCAGCATCCCATCGGCGTCGAGATCGAAAGCAGCGGAGATCATGTCTTCCAGAACTCCATCGGGCGTTCCCGACCCAACCGGAGCCGGACCAGTCCCAACACCGGGAAACGGTTTGCCGGCGTCACGACGGGCATCCTCGGCGGCGGAATACCAAAGGCTCACATACCACGATCCAGCATCTTCAACGATGGCCATCTTCATTGGCTCGACACCGAGATCGGTGGTCATCACTCCGCCGTCACCGGTGGGGACCTCGACATCGAACCGGTCGAACAGCGGACCAGCGGGGAACCTGGGATCGTTGGGCGCAGTGAGGGTTCCTCCGGTCGTCGTCACATAGTGGAGGCGTTGGCTTGTCGCCTCGACTGAGTACGTGAGCCCTTCGACCCCGAAGTCGATGAACGACAGCTGGTTCAGGTCGGTGTCAGCGGACACAACCTCGAGCCGTTTGGCGTGATCGACCATGTCGAACATCGGTTGAGCGATCGATTTCCGTTCGGCCGGATGGATCACCTCAGCTAGCCCAATTAGGTCATCGTTGTCGAGCGCGGCGAAAAACTCCGCGACCGCTTCGTCAGAGCTGGCCGGGCCGGCTGGCCCGGTGAGGGCTGACCGGATTGCGAACAGCCCGCCGACAGCGAGGGCGGCCACGAGCCCACCCAGCGCTAGACGGCCCGGCAACCCAGCCTTTTTCACGGTGCTGGTTGTCGTAACCGACTCCTCAGTCGGGTCGATCAACAGCTCCGGCGTCCCGAAGGTCGCCGTTGCCGGCGGCGTGAATTGAGGGTCGTTCATCTGCGGGTGTCCTTGTCGATGGTCCCCAAGTGAATCGGAATCCCCGGGTGCTCTCCTTTAGCGCCGTGGGTGTTTCTTCCTACACTTCAAGAGCGCCGGCTCAGCTGGGCGTTCCGGCCGTGAGGAACATGCCGAGAGCCGAGGCCAGCAACAGCAGCCCCGCACCGGCGGCCAGGCTTGGGCCGAGGCCCGAGTCGAGCTCGCTGAAGAGGACAATGATGCCGATCGTGAGGCCGATCACTCCCTGTACAGCGGACAGGACGGTGGCAGGACCATTGCGCCCCAAGGCGACAAACCCGATCACTCCGGCTGCCATGACCGGCACTAGAAACCAGACGAGGCGGACCGTTGCGAACCCGTCGAGGCCGAGTTGCTGGGGTATGCGGAACATCTCGAAGCTGTTGCGCATCCTGGTTCCGCTCTGGAACCAGCCGAGAAACATGGCCACGACCATCGCAACCGATCCCACCGAGGCCGTGATGGGCGCGGTCCGCTCGACTTTGTCGTAGGTGGACACTCTGATCCGCATCAGAGCGCCCGTGTTAGCTCGCCGGCAAGATTGCCTCTTGGTTGAGCCCGCAAGCTGTCGAGCCCGAGAAATCCGCCCAATTCGACCAACGAACCGGCCAAGGATTCAGCGACCCGGCGATGGTCGTGGCCTGGCTCGGCGTAGGCACCCTTTACTATCAGAACCGATTCTTTTCGATCAGCCTTCAAATCAACTCGACCCACCAGCTCGTCTCCGAGAAGAAACGGCAATACATAGTAACCGTGAACGCGTTTGGGCTCTGGCACATAGATTTCGATGCGGTAGTGGAAGTCGAACAGGCGCTCGGCCCTGGGCCGGAACCACACCACAGGATCGAACGGGCTCAGCAGTGCGCGGGCGTTCACGGCGCGGGGCCGTTTCGCTTCGGGATGAAGGTAGGCAGGCCGATCCCAGCCCTCCACCTGGGTTTGGATCAAGCGACCATCCTCCACCAACTCCGCCAGTAGCGGACGAGCAGCGGGCATCTTGATTCGGAAGTAGTCCGCGATGTCAGCGGCGGTGCCTATGCCGTGGGCCCGGGCCCCGAACATCAGCAACTCTCGTTCAGCATCTTCTTTCGACAGCGGCGGGGACTCGAGAATCGCAGACGGGAGAACCCGTTCGGGCAGATCGTATTGGGTGAGGAAGTTGCCGGTGCGATTGGCGACGGTCAACGCACCCGAGCTGTACAGGCAGACCAAAGCGATCTTTCCTTTGGGGTTGCCCCACCAAGGCCCGTCGCGTTTGCCGGGGTCGGACAGCTCGGAAACAGAAAGCGAACCCCGCTCGTGAATCTCGTGCAGGACCGATTCCACATATCCGGGTTCGTTGGCGCGCAGCTGGGCGGCCTTCCGCCATTTTGGTTCACGAAACCGATGCGCCAGAAGCGGCCGTAGTTCCGCCGAGGTAATCGATGCCTCGTGAGCCAAGAACTCCATGTTCTTCCCGCTGCGCCACAACCATCGGTCCAACCGATCGGGGTCGTATGGGCCGAGCCTGGCCAACATCGGAAGGAAGTGACTCCTCGTAATCACGTTCACCGAATCGAGTTGAAGGATCTGCATGCGACTCAACGCTCGAGCAAACTGCCGAGCTGTCACGACTGCGGGGCGAGGGTCCGTGAACCCCTGAGCTGCGAGAGCAATGCGACGAGCAGCGGAACGATCCATGCAATCTGAAGTGTGCCCGATAACTCAGCTTTATGTACCCGCACTTTATGCTCGGTCCCCCAAGCTGTCCGTGATCGGCGATTGCCAGATCAGAGGAGGAGGATCGTGCGAGAGTTCATCAACAACAACAAAGTGCTGGTTGGAGCCGGTGGTGTTGCAGGGCTTGGGCTCGTCGCCTTCCTTGCCTTCGGCGTCTTCGGGATCCACACGGCGTTCATCGACAACGAAGTGAGCGAGGCGGGCCCGGTGTTTGCCAGCGGTGCGAGCCTCGATCAGCCGACTCCAACCGAGGTCTCATCAGACCCGGGAATGGTCGAGCAGACAGAGAACGACGAGACCGAACAGGCCACCGAAACAACCGTTCGACCTGCGATTCAGGCTGTTGCGTCTGGGTCGTTCGAGGACTCCAACATTCATTCGGGAACCGGCGATGCGGTCGTGGTCTCAGATGGCACCCAGGCATTCCTCCGGTTCGAAGACAACTTTGCCACCGACAATGGCCCCGATCTCAATGTGTATCTCCGTGCCGGCGATGGCTCTGGCGACTACTTGGACCTTGGTGACCTAAAGGGAAATATCGGAAGCCAGAACTACGAGATCCCGGCCGGAACCGATCTCACTCGCTTCACCGAGGTCGACATATGGTGTGTCCGCTTCGGTGTGAGCTTCACCCAAGCCCAACTCGTCTGAGTACCCTTCTCAGCATGGAAAGGCCGCCCCCCGATCCCAACAAACTGCTCGATTTCTGGATGGAGTGGGAAGAGGGTGACGCCACTCCTGGCACGGTTCTGAAGAACCTGAAGAATGGTGGGATGAAGGAGCTACTTCATCAGCTGGCCGGACGGGAGCTCCCCTGAATTTCCACCCACCCGCCGGCCGCGGTGGCGCCCAGGAGATCCCGCGACCTCCCGGGGCCAAACTTGGAGATCCTCCGGCCTGGTCCGCCCTCGAGGGTCCACCCACCCTTGATCAACTGGTCGAACTGGCCGACCCTGCCAGTCCCGGACATCCCGAACCTCCTCCGGCCAACGGGAAGCCACCGTCGGCAGTTTTGGTACCGATCTACGACACTCCCGACGGCCCCGAGGTCCTGTTCACTCGTCGAGCGTGGCACCTCCGCTCGCACGCAGGCCAAGTGTCGTTTCCCGGAGGCCGCCGCGACCCAGACGACGTTGATCTGGTGGACACGGCACTGAGAGAGACCGAAGAAGAGATCGGCCTGTCCCGGCACACTGTAGAAATTGTCGGCGAACTCGAGCGCCTCACCGCCATCACCAGTCCGGCCAACGTCGTGCCGATACTCGGAGTTCTGCCGGGACGCCCGAAAGATCTCATCGCTTCCCCCGATGAGGTCGATGACGTGCTGATGGTGTCGGTCGCCGAGCTGTTACGACCCGACATCTATCGGGAGGAAATCTGGTTTCGTCAGATGGCCTCCAACGCCTCCTTCGAGGGCATTCCGATCACGTTCTTCGAACTGGAAAGAGACACGTTGTGGGGTTTGACCGCACGAATCATCCGCACGTGGTTCGAGCAGCTGCCGCTGGGTTCAAGCAGCTAGAAGTCCCAGCCCGGCTGTGGTCTGGGCAGATGAGCGGTAAGCGAATCGAGCAGAGCGAGCGTCTGCACGTCGGCGTCCATCTGACCCATGACCGCCAGGGCTGATGCTGGCATCACCCCAAGCCACCACCGAGACAGCGCATTGATGGACGTCACCAGAGTTACTTCGCCGCCGCTGGGCAGTCGTTGCACACTGTGGGTGTCTCCGAAAGAAAAGCGCCAAACACCGGTGAGCGGTTTCCATGAGCCGGAGAACCCGCTTTCGACAAGATGATCCGCCACCGGGTCATCGATCTCGACGACCACATCAAAGGGTTCCGAGACCGGTGCCATCGCTGAGATACACGCTTGGAGATCAAGGATTCGAATCTGCCACCACGCATCCGCTTCGGTTCGAACATGAACCTTGCTGCCCTTGGTTCGCCGGGAGTTGTGACCCGGCTCTGCATCCAGATCCTGAGCTTGCATCCACACCGGTTCGATGAACCCAATGAGATCTACCTGATCACCCCACTCCTGGATCAGTCGCAGCAGCTCGAGGCACTGTTCGGGCCGCTCGTAGGCCCATGCAACCACTCGGTCCGGGCCGTTTTCGTCGTTGTGTTCCACCGCCATCCAGTGCGAGATCGCACCGTCGGTCCGATAGCCGTAGATCGTGACCTCATGGTCAAGATTCACCGCAGCGTTGCTCGATCGCTCTCCCCCAATGACAACTCCGCCGTGGGTCCGGTGCCGACTGAGGACCGCCTCGTGGAGCTCGTCAGCATGGTTGTCGAAGTCGAACCGCTCCGGCGTCTTGTACTCAGCAGGCACGCGAAGCGACCCGGGATAGGCCCACACCTTGTGCTCGTAGGGGCCGACACCGAATCCGAATCGGTCATAGAATCCCTGCTCGAACATTCCCAACAGCGCAACGACTGCACCCTCATCGCCAAGCTCGGCAACGGCTCGAGCGGTAAGTCGCGACGCTGCCAGGAGCTTGCGCGCTATCCGACTGGTGGTTGCCGCGGTGATCGTACCGATCGAGAGTTCGCGGTGATCGGGCGCATTGCCATACCGCATCGACCCAAGCGTCTGATGCACCACCGACTCCGCCTCGCCGTTGAGCCTGGCCACGAGAGATCGGCCGTCGTTGGCTTGGAAGAATTCCTTGATGAGTCGTTCCGTGCGGTCTTCGCCGTCGTGCCAACCGGTTTCCCTCCAGATCCGGAGGACCGATTCGATGTCGCGATCGAAGTCGAACGCTGCCAGATCCAGCGCCTCATTTTCCATACCCAAGGTTTAGCCGCATTACCGTGTGGCGATGGAAACCGTTCGTTTGACCACCTCTGAAGCCATCGTTCGTTGGATGGTCGCCCAGCGCACTCGGCTCGAAGACGGAACCGAGGCACAGCTCTTCCCCGGCGTGTTTGCGATCTTTGGTCACGGCAACGTCACCTGCCTCGGCCATTCGCTCCAACAGGCAGGCGATGCGCTCCCAACCTGGAGGGGTCAGAACGAACAAGGCATGGCTCTCGCTGCGGTCGCCTACAACAAGGCCATGAAGGGACGCCAGATCATGGCGGCAACCAGTTCGGTCGGACCGGGTGCCACCAACATGGTGACCGCAGCCGGCGTGGCGATGTCGAACCGCCTCCCCCTTCTGTTATTCAGCGGTGACAGCTTCGCCAGCCGCATACCCGACCCGGTGCTTCAGCAGGTGGAACACTTCGGTTCGCCCAGCACCACAGTGAACGATGCATTCCGCTCCGTCACCGTGTTCTGGGATCGCATCAGCCACCCCGCTCAGATCCTGCAGGCGTTGCCCGCCGCAACGTCGCAAATGCTCGACCCAGCAACGCGGGGACCGGCCTTCATCGGACTGCCTCAAGACATCCAAGCCACCGCCTTCGACTACCCGACTCGTTTCTTCGAACCATTCGTCCATGAGGTCCCCCGACCACGCCCCGACGTGAGCGAACTCGTCGAGGCCGCACGGATCATCAACGAGGCCAATACACCGTTGATCATCGCCGGTGGTGGCGTGCACTATTCAGTAGCGGAGGCTGAGCTGCAGGCATTTGCGCTCCAACGGGGCATTCCTGTAGTGGAGACCGTGGCCGGCAAGTCGTCGCTGCTCGGTGATGACCCCAGCTACATCGGACCCATCGGGGTGACCGGTTCAGAGGCTGCGAACAACTTGGCCGCTGAAGCCGACGTGATCATCACCGTCGGTTGCCGCCTCCAAGACTTCACCACCGGTTCCTGGACGCTGTTCACCAACGACAACACGATCTTCGTGAACATCAACACCACCCGCTTCGACGCCCAGAAGCACAGGTCGTTCCCAGTAGTAGGCGATGCCAGGGAGACCCTGCGGGAGCTCGAATCGCTGACCGCCGACTACCAGACCCACGATGCGTGGAAGGAACTCGCCGCCAGCAACAAGGCGGGTCTCCGTACCTACCTCGATGCAATCGGAACCCCGCCCGCAGATGGCGATCCGCTTTCCTACGCCACCGTTGTCAAAGCGATCAACGATGTTGCAACCGAGGAGGACATCTGCCTGGCCGCGGCCGGAGGATTCCCGGGTGAGGTGAACAACGGCTGGTGGTCCAAAGGCATCCATACGTTCGACTGCGAATACGGATACTCCTGCATGGGATATGAAATCGCCGGCGGCTGGGGCGCCTCAATGGCCCAACAGACCAAACAAACCGGCGGCGACGTGTTCGTGTTCGTGGGCGACGGCAGCTACCTGATGATGAACAGCGACCTCTATAGCTCGGTTCTCACCGGCCACAAGATGATCGTTCTCCTCTGTGACAACGGAGGGTTCGCCGTCATCAACCGGCTTCAGATCGGCCAGGGCGGCGAGCCGTTCAACAACTTGTTGTCCGACACACGTCGTGGAGGCCCCGCAGCAGAGGATCTGGTGAAGGTCGACTTCGCCGGCCATGCCCGAGCCATGGGATGCCAGGCAGAGAACGTATCGACGATCGCCGAGATGAAGGCGGCGGTCGAGCGGGCCCGGTCAGCCGACCGCACCACTGTCATCGTCACCACCGTCGACCCCTATACCTGGACTGAAGGCGGCTGTTCCTGGGAGGTCGGCGTGCCCGAGGTTTCAGCTCTCCAAGGCGTCAACGACGCCAAAGCTGCTATGGACAAGAGCATGAAAGATCAACGCAAAGGCTGGTAGCCGCTCTGGGATCGCGCAGCGAGGGGGCATTGCGATTTGGAGGTTCAGGTGGCGTCCGAGGGGGCGAGGAGCTGTGTTGCTGTTCCGGAGTTGGCGCCGATGACGTCGTTGCCTGCTCGGTCGTCGGTTGGCTCATCACGGTCGACTCGCCGTCGTCGCCACACCCTGCCGAGATGAGCACCACCGCGAGCGCAATTGCGAGAACGCGCAGCACCGCCTCTCCTTTCATCGGAGCTGACAACCCTGGTAACAGATTGGACCGACCCAACCAACGATGACAGGGCCCTTGGTCCACTCAGCTGCGGGGCGGTCGGGATTGCACCGAACCTGGGGCTCCTATTTCAAGCCTGCCCACTCCAGGAACTCGTCTTTGGGCCAGGTGTTGACCACCAGCTCCTTCGGAGCCCAGCCGCGTTGGGCTGTCTTGACCCCGTATTCGATACGCCCGAGTTCGCTGGTGTGGTGGCTGTCGGTATTGATCACCAGCTTCACTCCCCGATCAACCGCTTTGCGAACCACGTCGCTGGCGGCATCGAGTCGCTGCAGCGCACCGTTGACTTCCAGCGCCTTGTCGAACTGAAACAGCGCCTCCAAAACCACATCGATGTCGATCTCGATACCGGGCCGACGTCCGATGTAACGCCCGGTGAGGTGACCGATGCTATTGACCGTGGGATCGGCGATTGCAGCGACCAGACGAGCGGTCTGCTCCTTCACAGACTGGTCGTAGTGACTGTGAACCGACGCCACCGTGTAATCGAACAGGGCCCGGAAGTCATCGTCGTAGTCGAGCCCTCCCCCCGACCCGATGTTGAGTTCACAACCCCAGAGGATCGTCATCTGTGGATGAGCCTTGGCCGCTTCGGCAATGTGTTCGCGGTGTTCGAGCATCTCCTCGGCTGAGGAGCCGTTGATGGCGAGGTCTTCGCCGTGGTCGGTGATTGCCAGATAGTCGTACCCCCGCCCGGCCGCTTCGGCGATCATCTCTTCCACCGTTGACCTGCCGTCGCCCGAACGATCGGTGTGATAGTGAAGGTCGCCCTTGATGTCGGCCACCTGCACCAGATCGGGGAGACCATCGTTCGCGGCCGCTTCGACCTCGCCGGTGTTCTCCCTCATGACCGGTGGAACGAACGCCATGTCGAGGGCGTCATAGATCAACTCTTCGGTCTCAGCTGCAACAACCTCGGTTGGGGTTTGATCTTCGGCCTCTTCAGGGGGCTTTCGCAACAATCCGTACTCGTTCAGCAACAAGCCACGCTCGAGGGCCCGCTGCCGGATTGCGATGTTGTGCGCCTTCGATCCGGTGAAATACAACGTGGCAGCACCGAACTGCTCGGGAGCAACCACCCGCACGTCCACTTGCATGCCGTCACGGGTGAGGAACGACGTTTTGGTGTCGCCGCTCAGGATCACCTCATGAACCGCGGTCTGCTCCCGGACCAACGCCATCACAGCCGGCCCGTCGTTGCTGGCCACCGTGATGTCGATATCACCGATGGTTTCACTCATGCGCCGGAGACTTCCGCAGTACAGGGCGTCGACCACCTGGTCGTGACCCATGAGCTCCTCCAGCAACCGTTCGGCCAGTGGCATTGCGTCACCGATCGGCCTGCGGCGGTCTTTGCCACTGAGACCAAGCCGGTCGATGGCCTTGGCCATCTTTTCCTCCGCCTTGGCGCCGAGACCCTTCAACTCTCGAAGCTTTTTCTGGGCGAGAGCTTCCTTCAGCCCTTCGAGATCTTCGATCCCCAGTTCAGCCCTGATCAACGCCAAGGTTTTGGGCCCCACGCCCGGGATGCGGCTGAGTTCCACCACCGCGGGCGGGAACTCAGCCCGCAACTGTTCGAGCTTCTCCACCTCACCGGTATCGACGAACTCGCGGATCTTGCCGGCGGTCGATTTCCCGATGCCCTTGATCTTGGTGAGTTCGGTGGCGGTGAGCTGAATCACGTCTCGACCGTCGGCCTGGAGCCCTTGCTTGGCGTTCTCGTATGCACGAACCTTGAAGCTCTGTGGGCTCTGCTCTTTCAACGTGGTCAGTTGAGCCAGCTCGTCGAGCAGGTCGAGGACGTCACGGGTCGAGGCCATTCTCAGGCGATCATCGAGCGAAGCATCCAAGCGGTCTTCTCGTGAATCTGAAGACGTTGGGTGAGCAGGTCCGCCGTGGACTCGTCCTTGCCTGCTTCGGCGATGGGAAACACCGTGCGGGCGGTGCGAGCACACGCCTCGTGTCCGGCAACTAGATCGGCCAACATCTCTTCGGCTGAGGGAACACCGGTTGCCTCTTCGATGGATGTCAGCTCAGCGAACTCCCTGTACGTGCCCGGCGAGAACTCACCGAGACTCCGGATTCTTTCGGCGAGAATGTCGACTGCCATCCACAGTTCGTTGTACTGGGTTTCGAACATGAGATGGAGCGTGTTGAACATCGGGCCCGTGACGTTCCAGTGGTAGTTGTGGGTCTTGAGATACAGGGTGTAGGTGTCGGCCAGTACGCGGGAAAGGCCTTCGACGATCTCTTTGCGATGGGCTTCTTCGATTCCGATATCGATGGTTGTTGGCATGAACACAAACGTAGTCCCGCGTGGGCAAAAACGTCACACCGCTGCGTCCGCCCAGCGGGCGCTACATCCGGCACACTGGCAGGGTGGCAAAGACCGACAACACACCATCGGTGGAGGATCTGCCGAAGATGGGACCCCTCCAGTACGGGCTCATCGCCGGCGGCCTGGCCATCGCGATCCTGATGATCGTTCTTGCCAGCGTGTACAGCGCCGATACGAGCGACACCGGCCCGGTGTTCAGCGGTGGCCCTGTCGACGGGGGTGGTGACCGCGACGATGCCGAAGACGGTGAGGTCGAACTCGACATCAATCCGATCCAAGCATTCCTGCCCCGAACCGGTGAGGGATCAACCTGCACCGAGGCCGTTGGTGTTGACCTGATTCCTGGCTTCTCCGCCATCCTCACCATCAACGGCGTCGAGATCCCACCCGAAGACATCAACGGTGCCGACGGCGTCGCAACCGCCGGCAGTTCGCTGGGTGAAGTGAGCTGGGGCCCCGAGGAGGGCTGTCCCCGCGGCGAAATCCTCAGGCCCCAAGGCAACAGGCTTGAAGCATGCGTCTACCGAAACATCGACGGCGCCGACGCCTGCCGCACCTTCGTTCACACCTTCGACGCGCTGTAATCTCCCTTTCAGGGGGAGCGTTGCCACGCAGGAATCTCCCTTTCAGGGGGAGCGTTGCCACGCAGGAATCTCCCTTTCAGGGGGAGCGTTGCCACGCAGGAATCTCCCTTTCAGGGGGAGCGTTGCCACGCAGGAATCTCCCTTTCAGGGGGAGCGTTGCCACGCAGGAATCTCCCCTTTCAGGGGGAGCGTTGCCACGCAGGTTCCGTTGCCTTCGCTCGGTCTTGCGGGCCCACGTTCTCACTCACTGGCGCTCCCTTCATGGCCCCTCCAGAACTCGACTCGCACCGGCGGACCCAAAGCTGCTCTGCCCGCCGCCTGGTTAGCGCAGCGGCAACCTAGTTGGATCAGCGGTGAGGAGTGCCGGCACGTCGCGCAGACGCATCACCGATCGCAGCCGATCGAGACACAGGGCGGCCAGTCCGACCGGATCGTTGCTCCACTGCGAACGCATCGGGCCAATGTGACAGGCTTGCGCTCGATCAAGTAGATACGATCTCACCATGGGGCTTCAGTGGGAACAGATAACGGTTGACGCCATCGAGCCGGCAGCAATGGCCGCATGGTGGAGTGAGGTCCTCGACTGGACCATGGTCGCTAGCGACGACCCGGACGAGTTCGAAGTCCGGCCCGATGCAGATTCAGCACCCGGCCTCCTGTTCGTTCGAGTCCCCGAGGCCAAGTCGCAGAAGAATCGACTCCACATCGACCTACGCCCAACCGATCAAGAGGCTGAGGTAACCCGGCTGCTCGGGCTCGGGGCAACCCAGACCTCGGTTGGCGAAGGTGAGGTGTCATGGACCGTCATGGCCGACCCCGAAGGAAACGAGTTCTGCGTGCTGCGCTCTCAGTAGTTCATAGTCCCGGCAGAATGTCTGCCGGGTTAGTCGGCGGTTGGGCGTGGTTCGGTTTCGGTAGTGATTGGGGTTACTCGAGCTGGATGGTGAGTGGGGTGTCGGCGAAGAGATGTGTGAGTGGTGTTTTGGGGCCGGGGTCGTGGCGGTGTTTGTAGCGGTGGTGGAATGGGCACAACAGTTGTCCGTTGTTGATGAGTGTTGGCCCGCCTGTTTCCCAGGGTTGGACGTGGTCGTAGTGGCAGTCCCGGGTTCGACGCCGGCAGCCGATGTGTTGGCAGTGGTTGTCTCGTAGCCGGATCAACCGTTTCTGGGGTCCGGTGAAGTGACGGCCGGCGGGCCTGTCGTCGCTGATCGACCCGTCACGGTTGAGGGTGTGGGTCCACACGACGGCTCGGGTAGCGAGACGGTTGACGATTCGGGGTGGGATCAGGGTGCCGTTGGTGGTTCGGGGGTAGTGGATTTCGTTGAATTCGGGGGTGCGGATGTCGGGGATCGCCCAGGCCCGTAGTTCTGGTGAGAGCCACCGTTCGAGACTGTCACGGATCTCGACGAGGTCAGGATCTTCCGGGGGTGGAGTCCATCGGTTCGTGGGCGTGACCGGACATGCCGGTTCGGGACTATCTGTGTCTAGGGGGTCGGGTTGGGGGTAGATGATTTCGATGTGGGGTCTGGGCCGGTTGTGGGGGTCGCCTAACACGAGTTCGATCAATGCGTCGTGGCGGGACTGGCGGGCAGACACGTTGTCATTGACAAGTGTGGCGGCGTGTTGGGTGACGGCTTGTTCGAACAGGTCACCCTCGAGCGGGTCGAGCACACCGTCGACATAGATAGTGCCGAACAGGTCGCGTTGGAAATGAACCTGTCGGCGGGCCTGGGCTTTGAGGAACTCTTCGTAGTGTTCAGCAACCTCAGCGTGGGCGTCCCATTCGGCCAGCTTGCGGGCGAACTCTTCGGGGGTACACAGCGCGGCCAGGTTGGCCAAATACGGTTCGGCCGCATCAACCTGACGGGAATCAGCCCTGTGCCGCAACCCGAACATCAGATCCACATGGGCCAAGGTGATCGTGCCGTGTAACACCATCACATAAAAAGTGGGGAACACGTGCCGGGCATCACCGGCCCGTTTCAACGCTTTCACCCGGTTCCGGGACAACCGGCACTGAGAGTTGACCATCTGAGACATCGTGGACTCACCCTTGGTGTAGGAACACGCCCGATCCTTACCGACCGCCATGAACGAACCAGCAATCGCCGACGCCCGCTCAGAACTCCGGCTGATCGTGATCACCTGATCAGCCAGATCCTCACGAGACATCCCCTCATCACACCCCTCCGCCACCGCCAACAACTCCAACGCAGACTGACGCAACGCCGCCCGCTCAACACCCAGATCAAACCCCACAACCTCGCCCCCCGCCGGAAACTCCATACCCCAAGTATGAAGAGCCCCTGTGACAGAGTTGGCCCGATTCAACCTTGATTCGAGAAGAAATCCGGAAAGAGTTGGGCTGGTTCGTAAGGCCGATCTCACCCGGCCGCTGTGGATGGATTCTTCGAACTGGTCAGCCAGGCGATTGGATCCGCTCAGGTGTGATGAAGATGGCTGTACGGCCATCTTCGGCCATCACCCGGTCGTATTCGTCCCAGTCATCGTGGCTACCGCCCGCAGCCATGAAGACGTCTCGCAAGAGCGTCGGGACCATCTCGGCCTCCAAGCCTGGGTAGTTGTCGGTCGGCCCGACGATGTCCACCGGGCCATCGACCGAGACCCATTGCCAGCCAGCACGAAACACAACCGTGCAGCGGAGTGTTTGACGGATTCGGCGAAGCTTCCAACTGGGACCACGAAGCACAGCGGCGACGACGTCTTCCCCCGACACCGGATGAGCCATGACCCCGGCGTTGATGACCGACGAATGCACCGATCCATCAGCCCGCGCAACGCTGATGGTGGCGAGCCCGTGATCACCGGCAGCCAGTCTTCGAACGTCTTCGAGTGATCCCATACCCGAGAGGCTATTTCAATCTGGGGGCACCCTATGCCAACGCAGCGGCTACTGCTGCTTCGGCGTGGAGCCTGGTGGTTGGGAAGTACGGAACGTCCACGTCGTCTGCGCCAACCAGCAGTTCGATTTCGGTGCAGCCCGCGATCACGCCTCGAGCACCTCGATCAACGAGGCGTTGAATGATCTCCAGATACCGCTGCTTCGACGATGGCGACACCACACCCTGAACGAGCTCGTTGAAGATCACATTGTGAACCATGGTGCGGTCCGGTTCGTCGGGCACCACAACGGAAAGTCCGTGCTGTTCGAGACGGCCGCGGTAGAACTCGTGCTCCATCGTGTAACGGGTGCCTAGGAGTGCGACATGGGAAACATCGGCGGCGAGGACAGCCGCAGCGGTGGTGTCGGCCAGGTGGAGGAACTGCACGGTGATGGCTTCCTCGATCGCAGGCGCTACGACGTGCATCGTGTTGGTACACAACACGATCAGACCAGCGCCGGCTCGTTCCAGATGTACTGCATCGGCCGCCAGCAGCCGACCAGCCTCCCCCCACTTGCCCTCGGCCTGGAGTGACTGGATATCGGCGAAGTTGTAGCTGCGGATCAACAAATCAGCCGAGGCCGATCCACCGAGGATGTCGCGGACCCTCTCGTTGATGAGCCGCTCGTACTCGATGGAGCTTTCCCAGCTCATGCCGCCCAGCAACCCGATCGTCTTCACGAATCGGTCCCCCCAGAATCAGGGAGTTCGCCGGTTTCCAGCAGCGTCTCGAACCCAGCTTCATCGATCATCGGAATCCCGAGTTCCTCGGCTTTGCTGACCTTGCTGGCGCCAGGCTCATTGCCCACGACCACGGCGAGGGTCTTCTTACTCACCGATCCGGGGCTCTTTCCACCACGGGCTTTGATGGCGTCGGCGGCACCAGTTCGGCTGAATCCTCCGAGGCCGCCTGTGACGACGACGGCCTTCCCCTCCAGGGTTTGGGGAATATCAATGACCTCGGGGCCTTCGAGGTTGAGGCCGGCCGCCCGAAACTTCTCGATCAGCACCTTTGCTCCATCGGTCTGGAAGTACTCGGCCACCACCGATGCGATCTTGGGGCCCACGCCATCGATTTCGCCGATCTCGTCGGCCGAGGCTTCAACGATCCTGTCCATATGACCGAAGTTCTTGGCCAACAGCTCGGCTGCACTGGGTCCCAGGTGACGGACACCCAACCCAACCAGCAGGCTGGCTAGCGGCCGTTGTTTGGTGACTTCGATCGATCGCTGCAGGTTCTGGATTGTGACATCGCCAAAACCCTCCAACTCCGAAGCCCGATCCCAGTCGATGAAGTAGATATCGCCGATGTCGTTGATGAGTCCTTCGGCGACGAACGTGGAGACGGTTCGTTCCCCGAACCCGTCGATGTCCATGGCACCCCGACTGGCGAAGTACTCCAGGCGAGCTTGTTGTTGTGCGGGGCAGACCGGGTTCACACAAAAAGTGTGGGCCTCACCCTCGGGCCGCACCAGCGCTTGGCCACAGACCGGACAGTCGGTCGGGAAATCCCACGGCTCCGAGCTCGGCTCGCGCTTGGACAAGACCGGTCCCAGCACCTCCGGGATCACGTCGCCGGCCTTTCGAACCGTCACCGTGTCGCCCGGTCGTACGTCTTTGAGGCGAACCTGATCGTCGTTGTGCAGGGTTGCCATCTGCACGGTGGATCCACCTACGAAGACCGGGTCGAGTACAGCGAAGGGCGTGGCCTTGCCGGTGCGGCCGATACTCACCTGAATGTCGAGCAACGTGGTGGTGCGTTCCTCCGGCGGGAACTTCACTGCGATAGCCCAGCGGGGCGCCTTGGCGGTCGACCCCAAGGCACGCTGCCGCCCGAAACTGTTGACCTTCACCACGGCGCCGTCGATGTCGTAGTCGAGATCATGGCGCCGTTCGAGCCAGACGGCGGCGAGTTTGGATACCTCATCGATCCCATCCACCACCCGCCGTTCGGGGTTGACCGGGAAACCGAGTTCATCGAGCCAGTCGAGCGCCTCGGAGTGCGAGGCCAATTCGGGACCTCCTTCCACCTGTCCCAATTGGTAGCTCCAGAACGCCAATCCCCTGCTTGCCGTGACCGCAGCATCCTTTTGGCGAAGGCTGCCGGCTGCGGTATTGCGAGGGTTCGCGTAGCGGGGCAGGCCAGCGGCCTCCTGGGATTCATTGAGAGCGTCGAAGGTGCTGACCGGCAGATAGACCTCGCCTCGCACTTCGAGCACAGGTGGAGCGCCGGCCGGTAGGGAGTGAGGAATGACATCGATTCCCCTGACATTTGCTGTGATGTCTTCACCCACCTTGCCGTTGCCGCGGGTCGCTGCCTGCACGAGTTCGCCGTTCTCGTAGCGAAGCGAACAGGCCACGCCATCGATCTTCAGCTCGGTTACGAATGTGACCGGTTTTGCGCCCTCTCCGAGATCCAGTCCTCGATCGATCCTGGCCGCCCATGCGGCCAGCTCTTCGTCGGTGAAGACGTTGTCGAGGCTCATCATCGGAACCGAGTGCTCGACCGGCGCGAACAGTTGCGACACCGGACCTCCCACCTGCTGGGTGGGCGAGTCCTCTTCAACCAGCTCGGGATGTTTGGCTTCGACCTCTGCCAGCTCGCGGACGAGGGCGTCGTACTCGGCGTCTGGGATTTCGGGAGCATCGTTGGTGTGGTACGCCACGTTGTGGTGGGCGATCAGCTCCCGCAGTTCGATCAACCGGGCTGCTGCGAGTCCCCCCGTATCCATGGGGCAGAGCCTAGACAGCCGGTGCGCGATCTGTTCGGCCGAATACGAGTCACGTTCTCGGGCGACCCCTCCGGGTACAGAAATGGCACACTCTCTGAGTGCTTCTCGAACGTCTCGGCATCTGGCCAGCACGGGTCACGTGGTTTCTCCTACCACTGCTGGTCGGGCCGGCGGTTGCGTCCGGCCTGGACAACCGGAGCGGGGCTGTCCAGGTAGTGGCCGAAGCCATGATGTGGTCGGCATGGTTCATCGGTTTGGTGTGCCTACTCGCCCCCAACACAATCAGTCTCACCGTGTATCGGATACTTGCGCCCGGGCCCGTCGTCGCCGTCGCTCTCGTGATCATCTTCGGGGAGCCGTCTAGCCGCTCAGCTGCGCTCGCCCTTCTCGATGCCGCTCTCGCAACGGGCATCGCGTTTCTGGCCCTCACCGGAGACGAAATGGTGAACGGATCGGCCTACGGACCGGAGCGTCGTCTGGCGCTTCGCCCTCCGGCCTCTCTCCTGATCGGTCCAATACCTGTGGCATGGATCGCCCTGGCAGTTCCGACCATTGCCGGTCCGCTGCTCCTTGGTGCACGCCGGTGGGTTCTTGGAGCTTTGGTGTGCGCCCTAGCTCTAGCGATGGCCTACTTCGTAGGCCGATCGCTGCATCAACTCTCCCGCCGGTGGATTGTGTTCACCCCAGCCGGCTTCGTGATCCACGACTACTTCGTCCTGGCCGAGAGCATCCTGTTGAAACGACAGGACATCGCACAGTTGGGTCCTGCGCCGGCTGAACCCAAGGGAACTCTCGACCTTTCCGCCGGAGCCCTTGGGCTGGCGCTTCAGGTGGAAGCCAAGGAGCCGGTCAGCGTCGTGATTCGCGATCGCAAGAGTGCGGCGGTGACCGACAGCATCCGTTTCATCTTCTCCCCCAGTCTCCCGGGACAGTTGCTCCGCGAGGCGAGGGTTCGAGGTATTTCGATCTCCTGAGCTAGCCGCACGCAACGAGGCGGTCGATCGCTTCGGCCGTGAGAGGCTCACGACCCAGATCCGAACTGAGCCACAGCTCGCCTCCGAGATCGTTGACAGTCACCAGCACCGGGTCGCCACAGTCGTTCTTGGTGGTGCCATCGCCGGCACTCGCTCCGTTGTTCAGCCAGTTCACTTCCAGCCCGTTCGCCGCCACCCGATCTCGAAACTCCTGGGGAGTTCCGGGTCGCCCTTCGCCAACCCAGTAGGCATAGTTTCCGGCGGCGACCAGCAACACGCCAGAAACCACTATCGCTGCCACGATCAACAGCGGTTTGGGAACCGACTCGATTCTCGACACGCCCGAACCGTACCGCTCGCTCTGCGACACTTGATTGCATGCACCCTTTCATCTGCGCTGCGCTGAACCGCATGGGATTGTCGCCAAAAACACCTTCGATCGTCACCAAGATCATCTTTCCCACTCTCCACATCACCGAGTCCACTGCGTTCTATGAACGGTTGGGTTTCACAGTCGAGAACTATGACGACGGATATGCGTGGGTGAACATCGAAGGTCGGGAGCTGTTTCACCTCGCCCACACCCCCGAAATGGACGTACAGACGAACCATGCCGCCGGCTACTTCCACGTACAGGACGTCAACGATGTTTATCAGCGGTGGGGTCCACACATCTCCGTCGTCGCTCCCCTTGGCGATCAGCCGTGGGGAATGCGGGAATTCTCGTTCAGAGACCCGAGCAACAATCTGATACGGGTCGGGCAGTTCCACTAGGTCACGAATCGATGTGTGCGACCTTCCGGGGTGAATTCCACCAGCAGGTAGCCATTTGCTGCTCGTGCGCTCAGGACACTTTCTGAAACGAAAGGCAGGACAGGCAAAAGGTTGGCCCACTCGGGTGGGAACGCCGAACTGAGCGGTGGGGCCATCAATTCTGGTATGCCCGGAGCCAGCTCGAGCTCCATCTGAGCGTGCAGATCGCCACTGACGACCACGGGCTGCGGCGCTTGGGTGAGGCTGTCGATGACCATACTCTGCTCGTCGGGGTGCGCTTCGAACGAATACGAGGGCGTTAGGCCGCCAGCACCCAACGATGACATCACCACGGGACTCCCGACCAGTGTGTGCTCGGCGGGGTGATCGACAACGTCGGACAGCCATTCAAGCTGTTCGGCTCCCAAAACGGTCGTAGCGGTTTGATACTGGCGGCAATCCAGGAGCACGATGCGGAGGAGCGTTCCTACATCGAAGAACCGGTAGACCTGCAAACCGTTCGAGCTCGGCCGTGGTCGGCGGGTGGGCATGAACTCCCACCAAGCCTGATACGCATCGGCTCGACGCTGAGCATCCACCGACGCGTCATAGTCGTTGGCGACTTCATTGTCGTCCCAGGTGCAGACCCACGGATGGGCCGAGCTGCTGGCCTGGAGACGCTGATCACCACGGGCCTCGGCATAACGATTCCGGTACTGGTCAACGGTGGTGTCGCCTTGTTCGTAGATGAAATCGCCAAGCCAGATCACAAGGCCGAGATCGGGTTCCTCGGCCAGACTCAGATGGTTGTCCCACAAAGCGGAGTTGTTGCGCTCCTGGCAGGAGCTGACGGCGACTCTGAATCGCTTGGTTGATGCCGTCGGCAGGGTACGGGTCCTCCCCGTCGGCGACGTGTGCTGCCCAAGTCGAAAGCGATACCAGTACGTGGTGTTCGGTCTGAGACCGTCGGCGACCAGTTTGGTGGTGTGGTGGTCAGAAGCGATGGCCGAAAGTGAGGTCGACACCACCAACTGTTCGAATTCCCCATCGGTCGCCACGTCGCACACCAGTTTCAGATCCGGCGAACCAAACGGTGGAGCGAGCCCGGTCCACAGCACGACGCTGGAGTCGTCGGGGTCGCCGCTCGCAACCCCATATGGGAAAGGCAACGATCCCAGATCTAGGCCCGAATCCGGCGAAGTCAACGGCGCCGTGGTTACAGCAGTAGTCGAGACCGCGACGCTCGTCCTGCCAGCCAATGTCGAGGTCGGAGGGTTCGTTGAAATTGTGGAGGTGGCCGTGTCGGCAGAACATCCGGTAGCCAGTGCGGCGGCGGCACCTGTCAGGAACTCTCGCCTGCGCATCGTCCCAGATTCTCACAGTTCTGTGGCCGAGCCTCGTCAGGGCATACTCACAGGGTGGAACAGCAGACCGGTCAGCTTGTCGCTCTCGTCGAAGGTCAGCAGATCCCCTACGGCGGAAATCGATTCGCCACCGTCGACGCCCGGTTGGCTCAAGACTTCTCGCCCGGGGACCACCTGATCGTGGTGAACAAGACCGGCGCCCTGCTCCACATCCCAGCCGCAGTTCAGGAGATCGCGAAGATGTCGGTTGGCGATGCATTCGACGCCTTCGGTCGAATGGGCGGGGTCAGCGACCTGGCCGTCAGCGCATTCTTCGAAGCGTTCGCTCAGCGACTTGAAGACGATGAATCATTTGCTGCGATCGAGGCCGCCAATGCCGCCGACGTCGAGTCGGCATCGGCACGAGGCAGAAGCGTGACCCGCCTGATCCTCAACCCGCAGATGCGAGCCGATATGGTCGACGGGCTTCGAATGTGGCGCGACACCCCCTCGACCAGAGGCGAGAGAGTGAACCGTGTCGATCATGATGGCTGGTCGGTGGAGCAGGTCACTGCCGGCCTCGGTGTCGTGGGATTCGTCTTCGAGGGTCGTCCCAACGTTTTTGCAGACGCGTGCGGAGTCTTGCGGACCGGTAACACGGTGGTGTTTCGGATCGGTTCAGATGCCTTGGAAACTGCCAAGGCGATCGTGGACCACGCTCTCAATCCCGCCCTTGAAAGTGCCGGCATGCCCCGCGGTGCGGCATCACTGCTGCCTTCAGCGGAACGATCCGCTGGCTGGGCCATGTTCTCAGATCAGCGTCTGGCGCTGGCGGTTGCCCGTGGAAGTGGCCCCGCGGTAGCTCAACTGGGAGCGGTCGCACAACAGGCCGGAACGCCGGTGAGTCTGCACGGCACGGGCGGGGCTTGGATCGTGACAGGCGAGGCATGTGACCCCGACCGTCTGGAGGCTGTGGTCCGGAACTCGCTCGACCGGAAGGTGTGCAACACAGTGAACACTGTGTGTGTACTGCGCGAAGGGCTCGCTGACCTCGGACCACGGGTGATCGCCGGACTCGACGCTGCGGCCAAACGCCTTGGTGTCGAACCCAAAGTTCATGTCGCCAACGGCGCCGAGAAGGCAGTGCCGGACAGCTGGTTCACCGAATCGGTTCCCATCGGACGAAGCGAAGGCGACGTCATCGAGTGCCGGGCCGAATTGATCGACGCCACCCAACTCGGACACGAGTGGGAATGGGAACGGTCACCGGAGATCACGCTGGTGGCAGTGGATTCGGTCGAGCAGGCAGCTCAGATGTTCAACGAGATGTCACCTCGCTTCGCGGCCTCGCTCGTCAGCGAGGACCTGAACGAACACGACGCATTCTTCGAAGCTGTCGACTCACCGTTCGTGGGAGATGGATTCACCCGGTGGGTGGATGGGCAGTACGCCCTGAATCAACCCGAACTCGGGCTTTCGAACTGGCAGTTTGGTCGCCTCTTCGCCAGGGGAGGCGTACTCAGCGGGTCCAGCGTCTTCACAGTCCGCACAAAGGCCATTCAGGACGATCCCGAACTGCGGCGTTAGCTGGGCGGAGTCCACACGTTGGTCCAGTCGGCCACATCGCGTCGCGACGACCACGGTGCCGAGTCGCTCAAACCCATCGACTCCAGAATCCAGGCGAGGGCGTCTTCGACAGTCCATCCCAGATCGGCCAGCTGAGGAAGGGTCATTGCCCCGTCGCGTTTGGTCAACCGGTTTCCCTGAGCATTCACAACCAAGGGCACATGGGCGTAGCTGAACGAGGCCAATCCGAGTGCCTCGGCCACCAGAATCTGTCGGGCGGTGGAGGACAGGAGATCGTCGGCTCGAACAATCGAGGTGACCTCTTGGGCGTGATCGTCGAGGACGACCACCAGGTTGTACGCCGGTACATCGTCGTTGCGACGAATGACAAAATCGTCGACCACAAACGAATGCGCACCCATGTGTTCGTCGTCGAAACGAACCACTGCCCCCTCGGAACGAAGGCGGAGTGCGGCCGGGCGTTCGAGCGCCCTGTTGCCACGTTGCTCGAACGACAGGTTCGAGCAAGTGCCCGGATACGCGCCCGGCGGAGGCCCGTTGGGAGCCGACGCCGCTTCGCGAATCTCGCGGCGGCTGCAGAAGCAGGGGTAGGTTCGATCCATCGCCACGAGCGCGTCGATCGCCTCCCGATACCGACCGAGATGGTCGGACTGCCACATAGGTTCGGCATCGGGCACCATCCCGAGGGCGTCCAACGACTCGAGCTGCCGATCAGCGGTTATGCGATGAGCAACAACCCCATCGAGGTCCTCGAATCGCACGAGCCACGGGATGCCCTTGGAGCGAGCATCGAACCATGAGGCGAGTGCCGTCCGAAGATTTCCGATGTGGAGGTCTCCGGTTGGGCTGGGGGCGAAACGACCGCTCACAGCAGTTGATTACGTTCGAGGTGAGTGCGGGCGATATCTCCAGGTTTGTCACCGTCGGCGAGGTCTGCCTTCAGCTTGGTCATCGTATCCGCATCGAGAGTCACCATCAGCGACTCGAGGAATGGGTCGAGCCACGACGACCATTGATCGAAGAACTCCGAATCGAACATGTATGCGGCATTTCGGGGAATGAAGACCACTTGTGCCCGGCCCTCCGGAGCGAAACGGTCGATCGCCACCAATCCTTCGCTCTCGATGGCCGGATCGACACCGGGGACAAAGGCCACCGTGCACTCACCGGAGGAGACCAACGAAATCAGCTCCGTCGAGTCCCGAACCAATAGTTGCTCAGCCGGCACCGTGAACTCGGTAGCTCGTTCGAATCGAACGAGGCCGTCTGGGCTCTGAAAGGTCTCCCGGTCCACGCAAACCAATGCGTCGAAGCTGTTGGCGAGTCGCTGGGCAAGTTGGTCGAGGGAGATCGGTTCACCGTCGTCGCCGGTCGCCGCGTCCTTTTCGGCGACCGCTACCAGGGTTTCGTTGAAACTGGAGTGATCGGACCATTCCACACCGTTGCGACGATCAATGGTTCGCAGTTGGGCGGCCAATTCGGTGGTCGTGGCGAACTGCTCGCTTTCGCCGAGGTGAACGAACCAGCCGGTGCCGATATCTTCGGGCACCACATCGAGCCGCCCGGCCACCAAATCATCTCGATTGAGAGCCACCCCGGCCGTATTCGACCTGTCGACCACGGTTGCGCCCCGCCCTTGAAACGCTACGACGAGGAAGGCGCTCATGAGCCGGTTGCTGGCCTGGGTGGTTCCACCGACAACGACCTCGGTACCGCTCATTGGCCCTTGAACTACAACCGACGGGTCCGCTGAGCCAGAACACGCCGACACGACCAGGACAGCTGCCACGAGCAGAACCGAAGCCTTCACGACCAGATTCACAGGACGAGCTGGGAGATCGTGTGGAGCACCAGTCCGGCCAAACCCCCAACAATCGTGCCGTTGATTCGAATGAACTGGAGGTCCCGGCCCACCTTTTCCTCGATCAATTCGGCAGTCTCTTCCGCGTTCCACAGCTCGACGGTGCTGGTTATCACCCCGACGACCGGATCACCACCATGTTGGGCCAGATACCCCGCTGCCTCAGTGAGGAACTTGTCCACCGTGGCCTGCATCTCTCTGTCGGTCTGGAGACTCGCGCCAGCTTCCATGATCGCAACCGTCACCTGCTCCCTGAGTTCTGACTCAGGATCGTGAGAAGCCTCGACAACTCCCTCTTTGATTCGTTCCCAGAGTCCTCCAATCCATGTCCGCACCTCTTCGTTCTTGAGGATCTCTTCCTTCAACTCCTCGCCACGGGCTACCAGTTCTGGAGATGTCTTCAGCCGCTCAGCCAGTTCGACGGTTCGTTGGTCGAGCTGTCGACGCAACTCGTGGTTTCTGTCGCCGCCCACCTCGGTGATGAAACGGTTGACCGCATCGTAGATCTTGTCGAACACTCGCTCATCGACGGCCTCGGGCACCCACCACGGCGATTCCTTCCGAAGCTGGTCACGGAACGTTTTTTGGGTTTCGTTCAGGAACGTACCAGTGCCTTTCAACGTGGCATCGATCAATGCCTCGTGGTGCCGGCCAGCCATACCCCAATCGACTGCTCGTCCTGCGATCGGCGCGACCGGCACAGCTCGGACGCGGGCGAACACAACGTTTTCCAATCCGCCCTGCACGGTTTCGTCATTCAACACCTCGGTCACACCGCGAATCACCGCCGACGCCTGCTCGGCCACCGACTCAGCGACCTCCCGTTTGGCCAGCTGAGTACCAATTCGAACCGACAGGTGCTCATCGCTGATCAGTCTTGTGAGGTTCGCATTGGTGAGGAAGTTGTCTCGGACGAACTCGCCCAGCGAGCGGCCGATTTCGTCCTTTCGTTTGGAGACGATGGCAGTGTGGGGAATCGGCAACCCGAGGGGGTGTTTGAACAGGGCGGTGACAGCGAACCAGTCGGCCAGCGCCCCGACCATGGCCGCTTCAGCCATGGCGCGCACATAACCCGCCCAGGTTCGGCCGTCCTCGTTCAACTTGGCGGCGATGAAGACCAGGCCGGCGAAGATCAGAAGGCCGGTAGCGGCCCGTTTCATGCCCGCGACCGTCGAGGGCATTTACAACCGGCTGATCAGTCGTCGGGTTTGTTCGGTGGCTTTGGCCCGGATCTCATCGGCGTCAACCTGCGTGGGCTGAGCGTTGGCCAGGACAGTCCGGCCGGCGACGATCACCGTGCGGGCTCGAATCCCGGTGTTCGCAACCAAATGCTCAGGTTCAATGTCGCGCAGCGACCAATGCACACGATCCTGCCGGGCCTCTGGCACCAACAGCCACCCTGCCTCGAGCCAACTCCACGGCAAGCGGGGGCTGGTGCCCAGGTTGATCTCCCGCAATCGCCCGTAGGCGATTCGGAACTCTTCCAACAGATCGGCACCAAACCCATCTGTTCCCAGGGCGACCCGGGGTCCGAATCGGCTTGGCATTCCATAGCCGACGCCGCGATCCATGTTGGAACGAGGACAGTGGGCGATCGTTCCCGCGATCTCCAGACCATCGGGCAGGTGAACCCCGTGGGCCAGAACCCAGCTTTCCTTGGATCGGCGAACCAGGTCTGAGCCCCCGCCGGAGTCGGCGATACCTTCGGCCGCCTTGGCGTGGACTCCGACGCCGAGCTCATTGGCGATTCCGATGGCAAGGTCGATCGTCTCAGGGGTTGCCGTGGATGACGCATCGAGTCCGATCATGCCCCGCCCACCGCCTTGGATGAACCGTCGGGACTCTTCCAAGCCCTGGCGAGCGCGGTCAGGACCGCGCAGATCCGATGCCGCATACGAACACACCACTCGCACGCCGACGTCGTGGCACGCCTTGGCGATCAGCGAAAGTGAGCCCTCTATTGCGCGTGGGCTGGCGTGATGGTCCAGAACGGTCGTACATCCCGCTTCCAGCGCCTCAACTGCGCTCAGGCGTGCTGCGGCATCGATCATTGCGCTGTCAAGGGCGTTCTCGATGGGCCAGATGACGTTCTTGAGTAGATCCCCAAACGTGCGCGGTGTGGACCTCGGTGCAGGAAGACCACGGGCGATCGAGGCGTAGAGACGATGGTGAGCCGATACCAAGCCCGGTGTGGAACCGCCAATCGAAGGATCGGGATCCGGAGTAGATAACGGCGAGGGAACCACTCGCCGCTGTGGGGGTGCGGTTATCGTTCCTCCCGCCGGCGGGGGCGGGGCCGACGTCTCCTGTTCGGGACCAGAATCGGGAACCTGACCAAAGAAGCCACGACGTTTCATGTGACCCAAACTAGCTGCGATCATGGTCGGAGTGTTTCGTGGATGGTTCGGATCGAGGAAACGGCGAGGACTTGGGGTTGCGCTGTGCTTGGCAGTGGCAGGATGTGGCTCGTCCGGCAGCGGCCCAACCACCACGCTCTCACCGGCTGAGGCTGTCCCTACGAGCCTCGACGGGTTCTGGTTGTTGGCCCAGACCGACCTAACGGTCGACATCGACCTCCCGACAGCCGCAGTCGATGGACGCACGAACTGCGCCCGACTTCTGGGCTCGCTGACCTTTGAAAACTCAGGGCGAAGAACCTCGTTCTCCCTTCCCGGACGTGACGACTCACGATGTTCGACCAGCGAACGGGCCGTGGTCAAAGATCTCATTGAACTGCTGGAGTCGGTTGAAGGCGCGACGGCCAAGTCGGGGGGGTACGTCCTGTTCGACGGCGACAATAACAAGATCGGGGAACTACTGAACGGGAGTTAGAGTCGCGATCTGCACCTTGATCCCACCATTGCTTGTGGTCGCCACTGTTTTCAACCGACGGTCGATCGTGGCAGCTTGGGACGGGACAACCACGGTGAGTGTGCTCTGCGTCCGCCGCTCTCGGAAAACCTCACCAAACCGCTTGTAGAGCGGCGCTGTCCCCTTCGGTCCGCCGGGTGACCGTTTGCCGTACGGAGGGTTGCTCACGACCAGCCCCGGGCCGCTCAACGCTGTCATCTGGCCGACGGGTCGAAGGTGAGTTGAAACGGGAATGCCGGCTCGCTCGGCGTTGGCGGCGGTCGCCGCCAGAGCAACCTCATCGCGATCGGTGGCCTCGAGTAGCGGCATCTCTTTGATGCCGAGCTCTCGGGTTCTTGTCGCTGCTGCCCCTTTTACAGCCGCCCACGTTCCTCCCTCGAACGATGGCCATCGATGGAAGGAGTACGTACGACCCTCGCTGGGCGGCCTGGAGGCAGCGATGAGTCCCGCCTCTATGACGAATGTCCCCGAACCGGCAAAGGGGTCAACCACCGGAGAAGTTGGATCCCATACCGAAGCGAGAATCGCTGCTGCGGCCAGTGTTGGGCGCAGCGAGGCCCCAACAGTTTCGGTCCGCCACGACCGTTTGTGCAAAGGCTCTCCGCTGGTGTCGATGCTGAGCGTTACCGTGTCGTGATCAATTCGCACCACGAAGACCTGCTCGGGCTGATCATCTTCCTGTTTGGGCGCTCCGACGATCTTGTGTAGCCGTTCGGTCACAGCGTCAGTGTGAAAGAGTGCGCTTTTCGCGCGACGTGACTCTGAAGCGGGGCGCAACGAGGTCTACGAGAAAGGGGCCGAGATCGACCTCTTCCATACGCCTTTCGAGATGGGCGAAATCAGTGGCCCGAAACCGAGCGATCCGAACCAGGATTCTGGTGGCGGTCCGGAGCCAGAGATTGGCCTCATACACCGCTCTGGTGCTGCCTCGAAACGGGACGACCCCTGGTGTCGGCTGTCCGACCTTGATCCCCAGAGCCTGTAGCTCATCGGCACAGATCGTCTCCAGTCCCACCGGACAGATCGCCACAGCGTCGGCGTTGGGGCGTTGCTGGTGGCGAGACACAGTCTCATCCTGGCAGCAATAGGTCGACTCGCGACGCCCGGGGGGTCGATCGACTCTTCGGTGAGTTCGACAAGTGCTTATACAATCATGAAGAGTCGTGTGCAAACGCCGCGATGTAGATGGCAACGGGCGGCGGCATGTTGAGGAAGCGGCAATGACCGAAGTCGACCGGTCACGACTGCGACGTGACCAACTGAAGGCGCTCGTCCTCGACGCCGGAGTCGAGCTGCTTCTCGAGGACGGTCTCGGCGCAAAGACTGTTCCCCTCGGCTACGCCGACGCGTTCCGGTGGCTCCGTGAACACCGTTCGCTCACGGTGTCGCGTGCCCAGGTGCACCGCCGAATCTGGAATTCGCTGACCGAGTACCGCAATGAGGTCATGGCAAACATGGTTCGTTCCGGCTGGCCGGGTGAGGTTTACGACGTCACGGCGCAGGAGGTCCACAACGCAGTCGAATCGCTCGATATTGCCGATACCGACGCACCGACGCGTCTGAAGATTTTGTGCGATCTCGCTCGCCGGATGACCGACGAGAACGCTGCGGACTCGCGCAGACTGCGATCCATCGCCGCCGCAGACGCACTGTTTGCGATGCATGCGCTTGGGAGGACCGATCGGCCATCCTCACCCTCGGTACGACAAGCAATCATCCAGAACAGGACAGCGATCCTGGACCGCTACATCGAGCTCTACAAAGACGTCGGCGAGACCTTCGGGTTCGTTGCCGGCAGCGGCTGGGGTCTGAAACCAGACGACGGCATGAGGATGTACGCCGAAATCTTGAGCTGCGTCAATCAAGGTGCTGCCGGTCGAAGCTCCTATGAACCTTCGCTTCAGGAACTGAAGATAGGCGATGAACTATGGAGCGTCGAGGGGCTCTGTGTCTACGCAGTCACTGAGCACGTGGCCTCGCAGAGCGAGGCCCGTGCTCAGACCGAGGAGGAATGCGTCGTGGAACCTCATCTTGTTACCAATGGTAACAAGATGGATGGGTTTGACCAACTCGACAACGAAAAGGATTCGCCCGCAACTTCCGGTTCCCGAATGGAACGGGACACGCTTCGCCAGGAGATGATCGATGCGGGCGCGGCTGTGCTCCTGGAGAAGGGCTTCGGTCATGGTGCTGAACAAATCACCTACAGCCGGGTCTTCGCACGAGTCAAAGAGCAGCGAGATATCACAGTGGCCAGAGCACAGGTGCACCGCCGCATTTGGCAATCTCAGAACCACTTCCAGCTCGAACTGCTGGCGACTGCGGCTCGGCCGAATGAAATCGGGGGGCTGGAACAAGCTGCTGAGGCGGCTACCAACGCGATGCAGGGTGTGAAGCTCACCTCCCCCGCACTGGTGCGTTCGGCGGCGGCCGAAGTTGTGCGGGCGGCAACCATGGCGACTGCGGAAGAATTGGCACGCTCTGGGGAGTGGCGTCTAGGTCGCGCAATCATGGCCTTTCATGCCCTCAATCGCACCCGGTCCGAGACCGTCGGCGAATCGCTTCACCAGGAGTACGAAGCCGGCATCGCCAGTTGGGCCAAGCTCATGGAGTCGCTTGCCCTCACGTTGGGTTACAGACCTCGCCCATGGACGAAGTGTTCCCTCGAAGAAGTCTGCGTAACTGCAGCACGTTGCGCTGACGTACTCAGTGACGGAGTCGTGGCTCGAGCCAGGATGCTGGGTGAGGCTTCCAACTATCGTGTCTCCATCGACGACCACGAACCCCAGGACTGGAACATCCTCGGTATAGGTACGTGGTGTGTGATCGATTTCTTGACAGAACCGAAAGACTAGAAGCTCAAACCTGTCAGAACTCGACGTAGAGCTCGTTGTTTTCGTCCCGCTTGACCCCAACTTCGCTCTTCCGCAGCGCCTTACGGCCCGACGCTGAGACGCCGTAGGAGCGACGGCTTCGACCGGGATAGGTCCCCGGCTTTGCGAGTTCGGAGGTCAGATAACCCCGCTCCTCGAGCCGATTCAGCAACCGGTAGAGGGTTGCGTAGTTCATTGAAAAATGCCGTGGGCGGAGTGCGGCGACTTCCTGGGCGAGTGGGTATCCGTGCACCTTCTTTCGGCCCTTGACCGAAGCCGCAACCGCTCCTAGAACGATCTCCTCTTTAGGCGAGAGTGGGTAAATATTCGCAGACGCAACCATTCACTGAGACTACGCCGAGGATATTTCCTAGCGGTTGTGACCTTTGGCGTTTCTTTGCAGGGTTCCACTCGGGTTGGGAGCCGCAGGAGAGTACGGTGAGCTGGTGACGTCTGAGCCAGCAGCCGCTCCCGTGGTTCTCATCGACTTCGCTGGTCACCCCTTCACCGCTGATCTGGCCATCTCACTTCAGCGGTCTGGAGCCTCAGTGCACTATGTGTTCAGCTCCTCGAATGAGGCGCACCCCCGTGGAGACTTCTCCGACGCGGTCAACGACGGAGTGCAGGTTCACGACATCAAGCTGGGCCATAGGGTCAATCGGAATCGACTACGCCGCCGCTTTCGAGATGAGCAGTATTTCGGCTGGGCGGTAGCCAAGAAGATCCGCCAGCACCCAGCCAGCGCAACGATCGTGCTCTGCCAGGTTCCGGTCGCGGCGGCAGTGGTCATTCAGGGCGCCGCCAAGGCAAAGGGTCAAAACGTTGTTCTCTGGCTTCAAGAAATCCAATCAGATCTCGCCTCGATCCCGGGAACTCGGGGCTTACCGTCCAAGCTCTTCACCACCCTCGAACGACGCATCGTGTCCTCGTCAGATCGTGTCATCGCCATCTCTGAGGGCTTTGCGGAGTATGCAGCATCCAATCGGAAGTCGGGCCGCGCCGACGTCACGGTTCTACCCAACTGGGCTCCCCTTCGGTATCTGCCCAACCGTCACCGAATAAACGAATGGTCGACCGATCAGGGTCTACATCCTGATAGGCAGCGAGTGCTCTACAGCGGCCGACTTGGACTGGAGCATCGGCCCGACGAGGTCGCCGCCCTGTCGCTGATGCTCACTGCCAACAGCGACATCGACATGGTCATCGTGGCCGGCGGACCCGGTGTGGAATCGCTGCGACACAGGCCCGAGCTTGCTACTCACCCGAATATCTATTTCGTCGACTTTCAGCCGCTCGGCTCACTCGCCGATGTGCTCGCTTCGGCCGACATCCTGTTGGGTACTCTCGACGAACGAGCCAGCGAGGCTTTGGTCCCTTCGAAGATTCTCTCCTACCTGTGTGCAGCCCGGCCGGTGATCGCGCTGATGAATGCACACAACCCTTCGGCAGAGCTCGTGGAAGAAATCGGCGCCGGAATCGCCGTCTCCGACATACACCAGGCGGCAACCACAATCCGCGAGCTGCTGGCTGATCCTGAGCGACGGCGGAAGATGGGAAACATGGGTCGCGCATACGCGGCAACGACCTTCGACCCAACCGCCGTGTCCGAAAGCTTCGTAAAAGCCGCCGGTATCGACTTGAGTTAGCGGTGAGTGAACTACCTTTTGTTGGGCGGGCGGAATGACTCTCAAGGACACCTCGGCGACATGCGCTTTCTAGCCAAACGGAACGTTCGAATCGGCAGCGTCCTCGCTGTGATGGCCTTGATGGTCTCGGCGTGTGCCGGGACAACCGTCGGAGCTGGCCCCAATGGCGCCCTGCTGGGCGACGGTGAGCTCGTAAATGGTGGCACAGTCGACGCCAACGAGGAAGCGCTGTCCTTCGATGATTCGGACCAAACCGAAGCGACGATCACCGCTCTGGGCACCATCAACATGGCCCGCGCCACCTGGTCCAGCGGAGCAATGCAAGCCGAGGTGTACGCGCAGCTTCTCGAAGAACTGGGGTACGAGGTAGACCGCGGCAGACACGCTTGCCCCCAGCGACTTCTACCCCGAACTAGCGGCCCGAACTTATGACTTCTGGGCCAACAGTTGGCCCATCGTGCACGACAAGTTTTTCGAGGAATCATCCGATGATGGATCCCGCATCGGCGAGAGCATCACCTACGTCGGTAACCAGATGCCGGCCGGAGGGCTCCAAGGGTTTCTGGTCGACACCATTACGGCTGATCGGCTGGGAATTACGACCCTCGACGACATCGCAGAGAACCCTGACATCCACGCCGAGTTCGACGGGGATGGAGACGGTCGGGCCGAGATTGCTGGTTGTGACCAAGGGTGGGGGTGCGAAGGGGTCATCGATTCCTTGATCGCGGACAACGGTTGGACCGATGTGATGGTTCAAGTAAAGGGCGTCCACGGTGATCTGTTCGCCGAACAGGTCGCCAAGGCCGAATCAGGTCAGCCGGTTCTGGCATATGTATGGACCCCGGGTCCATTCATTACGCAGTTGACGCCGGGCGAAAACGCACTTTGGCTCGGCGTCAAGAATCCGTCAGACGATCAGAACGTGGCGGCCGATCTCCCCGCCGATCAGTGCAAGTTGTCCCCCTGCACGATGGGTTTCAGCCCCTCCGACATCGTGGTGGCCGCCAACAAGGAGTTCCTCGCCGACGAGCCGGCAGCTGCTGTGCTCTTGAGTCAAGTCAGGATCGGCGTACTCGACGTTTCATTCCAGAATGTGAAGATGCTGATCGGCGAGGACTCCCCCGCAGACATCGCCCGGCACGCAACCGAGTGGATCCAAAGCAACCGGACCGATGTGGACCGCTGGCTCACGCAGGCCCGCGCCGCCGAATAGCTCCCGGCATCGTTGGGTCAGGATGGCCCGAACTCGGTTGCTATCTCAGTGAGAATTCGGGTCATGTACTCGGCATAACTGCGATCGAACACCAGAACATAAGAGCGATCGTGCTCGATGTCGCTGCGAATGATGTCGCACCGGACCCCCGCCACGGCGGCGGTTGCGATGGCGTCACCGGGAAACATCACATCGCTGAAATCGAGCGAGCAACACCGCTCGAGCAGCTCTACAGCGGCTACGCCTCTGATCCGAACGGCGGATCGACCATGGGTCACGTCGGTGACCGCTGTGTGCCCCGTGAGGTCGAGATCGGCAACGGCTGCCGCCACCGCATCCATCGGCCCCAGATACAACCACTCGTTGGGGCGCACCGAGCCGATCCGAACCGTTCCCCGCAGTGTGCTTCGACCCGGGGAGATCGCCGACAGTTGGGTGACCAAATTCGTATCGACAGCCCCCTTGACGACCACCTTTGACAGATCGGATGCGTCGATGAGCCGTACCCTTTCCGACAGCAGGGGGAACGTACCGACTTGGGAAACGATGGCAGGTGTGAGATCAGCCACGGACCTTCACTCCTTCAGGATCGTAGAACGCATGTTCAGCCTTGACGATGGCGGTAGTTCGTTCGCCGTCGGTCAGGACGATGGTCACTTCGGTGCCGGGAGCAGCAACCGACTCGTCAACTTGGCCCATACAGATCGATCGTTCAAGGGTGGGAGAGAAGCGCGACGACGTGATCCTTCCCAAGATCTTGTCGGTTCGAGCATCGACGATTTGGCAAGCTTCAGACGGCACGATGGCCGGGTCTGTGGGCGTGAGTAATACCAGCAACGGGTGAGATCGAGAGCCGTGGCCATGAAGTGCCCACGCCAGCTCCGGTTTGCCTGCCGAATCCGGTTTGTCCAGTTTGACCAGGGCGGAGAGGCCTGTAGTTGGCAGCTTGGTGAGACCGTCGGTGTCTTGACCCACGATGAAATGGCCCTTCTCCAACCGCATGATCCGCTGAGCTTCAACGCCGAAGGGAGCGACGCCTAGGTCGGCGCCGTGAGCGAGCAGTTGGGTCCACACGTGCAGTCCTGCACCGGAGGGAACGTGCAACTCATACGACAGCTCACCGGTGAAGCCGATTCGCCAGACGATGCAGTCGCTGGCGCCGGCAACAACAGCCCTCCTGACCTGCATGTAGCCGAAAGAGTCGTTGGCGAGGTCGACCCCTTCGACGAGCCGGTTCAGCAACTCACGGGAGTTCGGTCCGGCGACGTTGATCGACGTGTAGCCGGCCGTAACGGGGTCGACGAAGACCTCGAAGTCGGGTTTTTCGGTTTGGAGCCACATCTCCGCCCACTCATAGACCCGTCCTGCTCCTCCGGTCGTGGTCGTCATGAAGTAGGTGTCTTCGGACAGACGGCCGGTCACGCCGTCGTCCATCACGACGCCATCCTCGGCCACCATCACGCCGTATCGGACCGACCCCACCCCCAGACTGGTCCACCTGTTGATGTACAACTGTTCGAGGAGTTTTGGGGCATCGGTGCCAGTGAGAACCATCTTTCCCAGCGGCGAGACGTCGATGATCCCCACGTTGGTCCGAGTGTTGCGAACCTCGTCATTGGGGTTTCCGTAGTGTTCGGTTCGGATCCATTGTCCGGCCACCATCGGTTTGCCACCGTTGGCATCGTGCCATGACTGGAGGGCGCTGTATCGCACCGGGTCGAACGACCGTCCGGCCAGAGCACCAAGCGATACCGGAGCATACGGGGGGCGCCATACGGTGGTCCCCACTTCTGCAATCGTCTCACCCCGGTGTTCTGCGAGGATCGCCACCGTGTTCACAGTTTCAAGTTTGCCTTGTTCAGGCCCCATGGTTGCCGTTGTGTATCGCTTCACAAGCTCCACCGAGTCGTATGCCTCGTCGGCGGCTGCCAGCAGGTCCTTGGACGAGACGTCCTCGGAGTAGTCCACGATTCCGTGGGTGGTCGAACGGAAGAGCGCCGGATGCGCATCCACCGGCAACGGGGTTCTGGCATCGATGGGCCACGAAGGCTCTTCGCTGTCGGAGTGTTGGGCTCTTGGGGTGAGAGAACCAAGCCGGTGGCTGATCACTGCGGCCCGGTCGGCGGCAAGACGTCCGGTGGCCACGCCATGAGCCACCAACTGCTCGTGGGTGCCGTCGCCGGCCAGTCCGCCGGTGACCAGAACCGTCTCGGGAGGGGCTGAGGGAAAGAACCGGGCTGCCTGTTGGTTGTACTTGGGACGATCGCCGGCCATGTTCAACAGGCTCGTTGGCGCAGTCCAGCCGATCGACGTGACGAGCAGATCGGTGGCCACGGTGGTCTTGTCGCCCAAGGTCACCGACGACAGGTGTTTGGAACCCGACGTGGACAACACAGTCTGACCGTGCCGGGCATCGACCACCTGAGCCACTTCGACTCCGGCTCGTTCCAGATCGGCGACTGCAGCGTCACCTTCTTGGTTGGCCGTCAGTACCACAGCGCGTTCGCCCGGTTTGATTGCGTACATGTTGATCAGCCGACGAACAGCCCCTCCGAGCATCACCCCAGGCCGGTCATTGCCCTCAAACACATACGGCCGCTCGATCAGACCCGCAGCCACCACCAGCGACTTTGCTCGAACCTTGATCAACCGTTCCACGGCGTGATCGAGGGTGCGCTGATTGACCGCACACCAGTTGTCCTCGTATCGCCCGGTGACTGTGGAATCGGTCAGGATCTCGATATTTGGGTGGTCGGACGCAGCAACAATCAGTTCCTCCCGTAGAGCTCTGGCATCATCGTCACCCCAGAGCAGATGACCGCCGAGGTGGTGGGCGTGCTCCACCACCATCACCGAGGCCCCCCGCTCAGCTGCTGCGACCGCAGCAGAAAGTCCGGCCGGACCCGCTCCGGCGACGAGAACATCCACGTGGGCATACCGTTTGTCGTAGAGCCCGTGGGGACTGTTGAGATCAATCCGCCCGCCGGGTGCGAAGGTGCTGAGCACTCTTTCATAGACCGGCCAAAGTGGGGCCGGATTCATGAAGGTTTTGTAGTAGAAGCCGGCGGTCAGGAACCGCCCGATCAAACCGTTGGCGGCCTTGATGTCGAAGTTGAGCGAGGGCCAGACGTTCTGTGGTTCCACCTTCATGCCCTCGGTGAGCAAACGGTGTCCGGCTCGCACGTTGGGTTCATCCCCGACCTGTACGAAGCAGTTCGGGTCCCAGTAATCGGCCGTGAGCAGACCGCGCGGTCGGTGATACTTCATCGACCGGGAAAAGATCCTGCGGCCGTTGGAACTCACCGCTGACGCAATCGTGTCACCGGCGAAACCGGTCATGCGGCGGCCGTTCCAGACAAACTTGAGGGGTGCCGAGCGGTCGATGACCTCGCCAGGTTGGGCCGGCAGCCTCCGAGGTGAATCCTTCATCAGTGACCCACCGCCGCAGCGCCTTTTTCGCCGACGAGGTTGCCGGCTGCAAAGCGATCGAGCGAGAAGGGCTGGAGCAGTTTCGGTGTGCTGTTGGTGGCTATGCATTCCGCCATTTGTTCCCCGCTCACCGGCCCCGCCTTGAAGCCATAGGTCCCCCAACCCACATCACACAAGAACCCCTCCACCGGCGTGAAACCCATCACCGGGGAATAGTCGGGGGTCATGTCACACAGCCCAGCCCACTGGCGCAATAGCCTCATCTGCGAAATACCGGGCATCAGCTCGAGCACGTGGGATGCCAGTTCCTCGGTGAAATCGAGCGAACCCTGCATCGAGTATGTGGCGAATGGATCAACCGACGCACCGAATACGAGTTCACCCCGATCGGTCTGGCTCACGTACACATGTAACGAACCGCTCACGACAACCGCAGGCAGAAACGTCTTGACCGGTTCGGTGACTGCGGCTTGGAGGGGGTGGGTGGTGATGGGCAGGCTCACGCCGGCCATGTCGGCGATGATCGACGCCCAGCCGGCGGTGCAGTTGAGCACGATGCCGGCCGCGATGTCTCCCCGATTGGTTCGCACCCCGGTGACCCGGCCCCCCGGGCCCTTGCCATCGGGTCCGCTGCCTCCCTCGACCAGGATGTCGAGTACAGCGGTCTTCTGGTGAATCTGGACGCCGTGAGCATCGGCACCGCGCGCGTACCCCCAATTCACAGTGTCGTGACGAATCGTGCCCCCGGGCGGGTGATAGAGCGCACCAAGGATCGGATACCGGGTATCGGTGCCGACGTCGAGGCTGGGTACCAGCTCGGCGATCTTGTCCGGGCCGATTACCTGAGATTCGACGCCTTGGAGTTTGTTCACCTCGGCCCGCCACCGCATGGTCCTCAACGCTGCATCGGCATGGGCCAGGGTCAGGTGCCCTCGTTCAGAGAACATCACGTTGATGTTCAGGTCCTGCGCCATTGAGTTGTACAGGTTTAGAGAACGGTCATAGAACGCCACTCCTTCGGGGGTCAGGTAGTTCGACCGTACGATCGCGGTGTTGCGCCCGCTTCCCCCGCCGCCGAGGTAGCCCTTGTCGAGCACTGCAACATTGGTGATTCCGTGATTGGCGGCGAGGTAGTAGGCGGCCGCCAGGCCATGAACTCCGGCGCCGATGATCACCACGTCGTATCGCTTCTGCAGTTCGTGGTTACGCCAGGCACGAGGCCAGTTCTGGCCCCGCAACCCCTTCCATGCCAGGCCGGCGGCGGAATACTTGGCTGCCGGTTTGTTCTTGGGGCTCGGGAACACCGCAGGATCGTAACCCAAAAACGGCCCGGTGTATTCGTGTGTTGTCAGCGACCGGCGGCTGAATCGCACAGACCCTCTGGCCGCTACCGGTCGGCCATTTCGAAGTGAGAGCGCAGGTTGTCCAGACCCCTAGAGATCAACCGATGTACATGGGGCTGGCTGAAACCGAGGCGAACGCCAATCTCAGCTTGGGTCAGATCCGCCGAATACCGCAGCAACAGGGCTCCTCGTTCATCCTCGTCAAGCTGCTCCAAGGCCTGTTCGATCGACACGAACGTGGCAACCCGCTCCCAATTCTGTTCCGAGGTTGCCGGGTCAGCTGAGCTCAGCGGTCCGCTTCTGCGGCTCTCCGCCGCTTCCATACCCTCGAGAATGGCGTCGTGACCCACATCCAATCGTTCGGCGAGCTCGTCCACGGTGAGAGAACGACCCAGTTCCTGTTGGCCAGAGCGCTGGGCGCCTTCCATTCGAAGCGCCAATTCCTTGAGTCGTCGAGGTACGTGGACCGCCCACGTATGGTCCCGAAGAAATCGTTTGATCTCACCGACGATCGTGGGTGCTGCGAAGGAATGGAACGGAATGTTCCGTTCGATATCGAAACGACGGGCGGCAGCGACCAGGGCCATCGTTGCGACCGAGAGCAGGTCTTCGTCAATGATCGGTCCCGGTGAGAAGCGACGGGCCAGCTGCCGAGCGAGCGCGCGATGCTGCGAGATCAGGTGTTCTTCTTGGCGCCCTTGTTTCATAGGAACAGTTCTCCAGCAACCACAGTAGGCCCGAACCTACCGGAGGCGACCGGGAGTCCCCCGACTGAGGACCACAACCTCCCATCGGGGGAGGCCGATAGGATTGCAACGTGGCCAGCCGGGGAACAGTTGCGTTCCACATCCGCCAAGTTTCGGCCGATCCTCGGACCGGCCTGATCGAATTGCGCTACGGGTTCGACGACCTGGAGTTCGTCGAACGGATCGAACTACCGCCGCGCGACGACGCTCAGGACTCACCACAGTTTCAGGCTGCTGCCAGGCTGCTACTTCTGGTAGCCGGCACCTCCTACTACAAGTCACAGGCGCCCGACACCATGGTTGTGGAGGTGGAAACGACCGAGGCCGAGCGTGATCTGGTCGAGGCGTTGTATGACCATGGACTACGAGAATTCGCCTACACCAATGGGCTCGACATACCACTCATCGATCGCCTCGAGTGGACCGGCGACCCGATCGCTCCCGCTCGTGCAGGAGAACCTGAGGTCGAAGGGATCGGTCGACCCCTCGTCCCCTTCGGTGGAGGCAAAGACTCCACGGTCGTCCTAAGCCTCCTGCCCGAAGCCGACCCGATCACGGTGAACCCAACATCCACCCACTTCAACGTGGCCGAGGTACTCGGCCACCGCTTGATCGAGGTGGCACGGTGCCTGGATCGCCTCGATGAACTGACCAGATCCGATCGCTTCAACGGCCATGTTCCTATCACATCCATCGTGTCGGCGATCTGTCTCGCTGTGGCCGCCCGAGATGGGTACACCTCGGTGGTGCTGGCCAATGAAGAGGCCGCCAGCGAGCCGACGCTGATCTCGGACCATCTCGGCTCGGTGGGGCGAGCCGTGAACCACCAGTGGTCAAAAGGAGCGACCTTCGAAACGTTGTTCGATCGGGCGGTGAACAGCGCAGGCATCGGCGTGCGGTACTTTTCGTGGCTCCGATCGGTGGGCGAACCGGACATCGTCGGACTCCTCAGCGAACAGACCGACGCGCTTGAGCACCTGGTGAGCTGCAACCGCGCTTTCGCCGGCAGAACCACCGGTCTCATCCGAGAAGCTCCCCAACGCTGGTGTGGTGAGTGCCCTAAGTGTCTTTTCACCTTTCTCATGCTCGCCACCCGCCTCGGCCCAGAGCAGCTGAGAAGCATCTTCGGTGCCGATCTGCTCTCCAATCCCGAACTGGCCGATCGCTTCGGCGAACTCTGGGCCGAATCCAAGCCGCTCGAGTGTGTCGGGGAACGCTCCGATGCTGCGAATGCCCTCCTAACCCTGGTCGATGATCCTCGGTGGGCCGGCCACACCGTGGTGGTGGAACTCCAACGATCCGCCGAGGAAGCAGGCCGGGTTGGGGATTGGGATCGGCTTGGATCTGACGACGCTCGCCTCACACCCCGAGCTGCCCCAGTTGCCTTCCTAGATCGCCTCGCAGAAGCGCTGGGCAGGTGACCCTCTCCCTAGCCGACATCGAAGGCCGCACGGTTGATCTCCTTGGGGCCGGCATCGACAACACCGCTCTGCTCCCCCACCTCGGCACGGCCTCTGCGGTCAGGGTGTGGGTCGACGATCTGGGTACCGTCGACGAGTCAACCCGTAGAGAGTGTGACGGTAGCGATGCCTCCCTAGGGCGTGTCGCCGATTGGATACCTGGCGACATCATCGTGCGCTCACCGGGATTCCCGCCCTACCGAAATGACATCGCATCTGCGCTGTCCATCGTTCCCGAGGAACTGATTACGACTGCGGTCAACCTGTGGCTGGAGACGTTTGGACACCGCTACACCACCGTGATCATCACCGGGACGAAGGGTAAAAGCACGGTGGCCCGAATGTTGGCATCGATCCTCCCCGGAAGTGCGCTGGTCGGGAACATCGGCACCCCTATCTGGTCGCTCGAGCCTCCGGCGCAGGGATGTCCAATCATCTGTGAGATCAGCAGCTACCAGGCCGTGCACATGACACACCGAGCCAATCTCGGAGTGCTCACGAGCCTCAGCGAGGATCATGTGAGCTGGCACGGTTCTGTGGAGAGATACCACCGCGACAAACTCGCTCCGATCCTGGGTGCTGAACGGGCCCTCACCACCGCCCCGCTATTGCCCGTGTTAGCGGGCCATCATCAGGTTCGCATTCCGCCTGAGAACCCTCATCCTGAGTTGGACCCGATGCCGACCCACATGGCGACCAATGCACGGTTGGCAATCACCGCAGCCGAATGGCTCGAAGAAGACTTCGATGTCGCCGTCGCCGGCGATCCGGCACACGTCATCGCAGGTTTGCCCCCAATGGTTGGTCGCCTCCGGGAACTGATTGGAGCCGACACCCACCGTTGGTTCGATGATTCGCTGGCCTCCAACCCGTCCGGAGCTGCCGCCGCGGTTTCGGCCTTTGCCGACGATGATCTCTGGCTGATCGTCGGTGGCATCGATCGCGGGGTTTCACCCCAACCGTTGATCGGAGCATTGCGGGCGAGGTCTCGAACAGTGTCGGTAGTAGCGATTCCCGATAATGGCGGGAACCTCATCGACCAGATGGCAGCCGCAGGCATTGAACTCGAGCAACAGCTTTCTGCATCCGATGTTGCGACCGCTGTAGCGATGATCCGGTCATACTCAGTCCGCCCATCGACCATTCTGTTCAGTCCCGCGGCGCCGACTCCACCTCAGCATGGCAACTGGTCGAACCGGTCAGCTGAATTCGAGAGAGCTGTTTTGGATCAACGATCTCACCCAGGCTGAGGCTGCCGCCCGCGACCGGAGACCGGCGTCGACGTTCATGGCGAAGACACCGTGGACAGCTCCTGGCAGGTGCTCGGTCGTAACGTTGACCCCTGCCGCCTGAAGCTGAGCGGCATAATCAAGGCCTTCAGCCGCGAGAGGATCAAATCCACATGTGAGCACGAATGCGTCGGCGGTTTCTGACAACTCGGCGTTCTTGAGGTTGACCCGCCAGTCGCCGCGTTCGGCGCTGTCGGGAACGTATTGATCCCAGAACCAGTCGATCGCCTCCTCTGTGAGGCCGTAACCATCAGCTACGACGCCGAAGCCACCCGGTTCCGATTTGGGTGTGATCACCGGGTAGACCAGCAGCTGACCCAGCAGTGCTCCCCCCGAATCCCGGTCCGCAACACCGACCGCAGCGGCGAGATTCCCTCCGGCGCTATCGCCGCCGACCACGATGCGCTCGCTATCTATGCCGAGCTCGTGGCCTTGGGAACGGACCCACGCCAGGCTTGCAAGACAATCGTGGAAGGCACCGGGGAAGGCCGTCTCGGGAGCCAACCGATAGCCAACACTGACAACGGCGCAACCGGTCTGAGCACACAGACTTCGCGCCGGCAGCTCTGCGGTGTCGAGATCGCCGAGCACCCAGCCACCGCCATGAAACCAGAGAATCGTCGGGACCGTGGCCTGGCCGTCGGAGCGGTAGATCCGCACCGCGACCGAACCCCCAGGTCCATCGAAGGCGGTGTCGACCACCTCGGCAACAGCCGGAACCTCGGTGGCTGCTCGCATCCTGGCGAAATGGGCACGAACCTGAGCGGCTGAGCTCGTGGCAAAATCGGGAAAAGCCGACAACGGTGAGTCGAGATAGTCACGAATGTCAGGATCGACATCATCGGCGCGGGGAACGAGTTCCATCAGCTCAGGGTAGGAAGATTGGAACAGCGGGAGAAATCCCGCTGTTGTAGAGCCCATGCGCGAAGCAGTCGACCAACCACCCGCCTACGACATCGAGTTCTTCTGGGACCCGGTGTGCCCGTTCGCCTGGCTGACATCTCGCTGGATTCACCAAGTTCAGGCTCAGAAGGACTACTCGGTCAACTGGCGGTTCATTTCGTTGCGCCTACTGAATTCACACATCGACTACGACGCTCACTTCCCGCCGGAGTATGAACAAGGCCATACTGCCGGCCTGCGAATGCTGAGGGTGGCAGCCGCAGTCCGTCGTGACATCGGCAATGACGCCATGGAAGGTATGTACGACGCCTTCGGCGCCACGGTGTTCGATGTGGATCGACGACCCGAAGGGGATCCGGGTGTGGAGCCCCGAACCTGGCTCGGCTCTCGAGAACACCTCGAGTCGGTGCTTGACAGCCTGGGCTACGACCCGTCCTATGCCGATGCAGCCGATGACGACTCGCTCACGGCCATCGTGCAGGCCGACACCGATGCTGCATTGGAGAAACTGGTCGCGACGTCGGCACACCCATCATCTCCTTCCAACCACCGGAGGGTCCTGCATTCTTCGGGCCTGTGATCAGCCGCGTCCCCAACGACGAGGATGCCCTGAAACTGTGGGACGCAGTGATCACATTGGCCACGTTTCCCAGCTTCGCGGAGATGAAAAGATCGCTACGCGAGCAACCTCAGCTGAGGGCGTTCGGTCTGGACCCGGGAGAGGCCGGAATCCCCGAGGACTGGAAAGCCGGTTCTCGCCGCTGGGACTGAAACTAGATCCCTTTGCCGAAACGGTGAAGCACCTTCAGGAGCACGTTGGCCGGCATACCGAGCACGACGAGCAAGGCCAACGGCCACCTTGGCTCTTTCCAGTTCAACTTGATGACCTCTCGGATCGAGCCCATCGCCTTGCGTCGTTGACCGATCTCGGCCTGGGCGATGGCCTGCTGTCCCACAATTCGAGCTTTGCCCTTGGGCGCGGAATCGAACGCTGCGTGTTTGTCGAGAAGGTACTGCAGCGCCTCGTCGATCAGCTTCCAACGCTCGAAGAAGAACGATGATCCGTGCCAGTAGACCCGACAGAATGGATCCTCGATCACCGACAGGGTCGTGTGATCAGCAGCTCGGAGCATCAGGTCATAGTCCTCGCCGTAACTCCCAGGCAAGACTTCGTCGATTCCGCCCAATTCGTCGCGCAGGAACGCTGTGTCGAGAACGAACGATGACGACGGGATCTCGAAAATCCGGCTGTGGAGCAGGCCCTCCTTGTTGACCTCGGACGCATCGGCTCTACGCACAGTGTCAGCGCCCCGATAGTTGATCAACGACCCGGTCATGGAGAATCGTGAACCGGTGCGCTCGATGTCGTCCATCTGGGCGGTGAGCTTGCCCGGCAACCACTCGTCGTCATCATCGCAAAACCCCACCCACGGCTTATCGACCAGAGCGATGCCGCTGTTTCGAGCTCCAGCAAGTCCCGGGGTGTTCACGTTTGTAGTGATCCTGACGCTGCGATCGGAATCGGATCGGATGAGCGTCTCGTCGGGCTCGGACCGATCGAAGACGATGATGATTTCGATGGGACCGTCGTAGACCTGGCTGAGAATCGAATCGATCGTGCGACGCAACAGAACAGGGCGATCTCTGGTGGCAACCACCACAGCGACACCCTCACGGGTACCCCTGGAGAGGTTTGGTTCGGTCATCGGCTTGTCCCGTTGGTGATGCCGAGCAGCGTATTCATGTGGTCAGAGAAGGCAACGATGCCCGCCGGGCGTGCGTCACCGTCAACATCGAGCTCCCGGCTGCCCGGCTCAGCCAATCCACCGTCGATCAGGTCGTGCAGGCTCACCTCATCGCGTGGGAGAAGCGCCATCCGGTGCTTGCCGAGATGAGCAGCGAACCGCAGCTGGTGCCCGTCGACGTGCTCGCCGAAGTCGGGGTCTCGACCGACAACAATCGGAAGCCGGCCCCTCGACCGAATGTCCATCACGGTGGATGGTCCACCGTGGGAGATGACCACGTCGGCTGTGCCGATCATCGCCAGCAGGTCAACATGGGAAAGGAGGGCCGTTCCGTCGGCGAACGACGGGGCTCGGGAGGCTCCGTATTGAATAAACACCTCAACATCACGGTGCTCCGCTGCCCAGCGATCCACCCATTCGACCAGTCGGTCAAAGGGGTGTTTGTCCGTGCCCACCGATACAAGCACCTGCGGTGACGCCCCCGAAGCCATCAGTAGAGAGGTCCGATCAGAGTTGAGCCGGGATAGAGCGCCTGCTGCTCGGGCCACTGGACCAGAAACGACGTTGCCAACGGCTTCACCAATCGGCCGGTGAGGGTGCGGGAATCGATCCGGTCGTATACCTCGACGAACACGCTCGGGATCTTGCGTCGCCTGGCTTCAAGAAAGAACGGAACGGCCACAGCGGCGCCGTTGGAGATGACAACGTCCGGTGCGAACTCGTTCATCACTCGGTGGGCTAGAACGAGATTTCGTCCGGCCTTCACCAGACTTCGCGTAGTGGGATGGTGGGCGGGCACAAACCCACCTTCACCCAACCGGCTACGGGCATCGGGAAGATCGAACGTGACCCAACGGCACTCATGCCCTGCCCACCAGTGCTCCAATTCGAGCAGCTGAGCGAGGTGGCCGCCCGATGAGCACACGAAGAGCACCCGTCTGGTGGTGTCAGTCGCAATTTTATCTTCCAATGGTGGCCTGCCTCGAATGTCCTTACCAACCCGGCGATCACATCGTCGCCTCGACCGTGCGGTGAAGACGGTACTTGGCGGGACAGTCGACGTCGTGACACAGGAGGGAGGATTTCAGACAGGGCCGGTCGGGCTAGGTGCTGAAGTCAATCTCCTCTCGCGCCGAACCTACTATCGACGTAGCCTTCAAAGAGGTTCGATGACACACCACAAACCCCAACATGAGTGGGGGTCCACCCACGACTGGCTCCTAGATGCACTCGGTGGCGCCGTCGACGGACCAACCACCCCGATGCTGGCCCGGCCGAATACGTCCGAGGCGAGTCTGCTGATCCCGCTGTCCACAAACGCCGTCACCGTGTCTGCTCTACGGCGTGGCCACGACGATCGTTCCTTTGGTGCCCGCCTGACGACGACCGCCGGCCGCATGGCGGCGCGCCTGGGCACACTCTCGCCGGTCGGCGGAGAACGAATCGACTTCCCCTTGACCACAGCGGTGGAGATGATCCAGACGTTGCTCGGAGATCCCTCACTGGTCGTCTCGATCGCAGCTGGACCGCCGCGACGAAACCGCAAGCCGGTCCTGATGTTGCTCAGACCGAGCGGTGAGATCGTGGGATTCGCCAAAATAGGTTGGTCCGCATTCACAACCGATTTGGTCGCAAACGAATTCGGACTGCTGAAAGCCGTCGACGGACTGCTCCCCGATCCGCTACGAAGTCCTGCGCCTATCGAGCTCATGGAAGGCCCGGGCCTCGTCATTGCGGTCAGCTCGGCTATCTCTGCACACCAGTGGACTCGTCATCGCGGCCTCACCCCTGAACAGATCGACAATATTGCCAAGACCGTCGATCACCGACATACGACTGTGTCGGAGCTGAAATGGTTGAACGAACCCCGATTTGGCAGTCGAGCCGACCAAGCCCAGCGTCGTCTCCAGGAGGCGGTAGCCGGTGTTGCAAGTCAGTTCGCTGATGAGTCACTGGAGGTCGGCCTTTGGCACGGCGACCTCAACCGTTGGAATCTGATTTCGACCTCAACCGGCGTCGGCGTGATCGACTGGGAGTTCGGCGGACGTGATAGGCCGGTCGGGCAGGACCGTCGTCACCTGCGGCTGGAATTGATTCGGCGCGGTTCGGCCGTGGATCCCGCCTCGGCCGTGAAGCTGTTCGTCGAACGCGAGTTGGTGGGTTCCTCAACTCCTACCGAACTCGGTGTCTACCTGGCCGACATCGCCATTCGAGAGAGTCGCTTGTCCGGCCAAGGCTGGTCGAGCGCGATGTCGGGCTATCGACTTCCCCTCACGTGCGCCATCGAGGAACTTCTGGCGTGATTGGATCGGCCCCACAGCCCGTCGCTCAGAACCAGTCGAGTGTGCTCGCGACAGCCCTGGCTCTACTCGGAGCGGCGACAACGATGCTTGCGACATTCGGCATCGCAAAGCTGGTTTCATCCACCGACGGACTCGGCGATGCCGGCGTTTTCTTTTTGTCGACGACGGTCATTTCGATAGTGGGGACCTCCGCTGCGTTCGGAACTCAGATCGGCCTCGTCTATTTCATGCCGCGGGTTCGTGACGATGAGGCCCCCGATCCACGAGGTCTGATCAAGGTCGCTCTCGGTCCGGTGGTACTCGCATCGGGACTTGCGGCCGTGATTGTCTTCGGGCTTGCGGACATCATGGGTGATCTGTTCGGAGGGGACCGATCCAACGATGTGGCCGACGTTCTAAGGCTACTCGCTCCAACTATTCCCGCCTGGAGTCTCACCATCGGCCTGCTGGGGGCCACCAGAGGGCTGGGGACCCAGACTCCGACGGCGGCGATACAACAGATCGGCCGTCCGCTTCTACAAATCGCAGGTTTGCTCGGTGTCGCCGTTTTCGGTGAGCTCACTCCACGATCGATAGCGCTCGCCTGGGGAATCCCGGTGGTTCTGGCGGTCCTCGCTGCCTTCTTTGCGCTCGTGGGGCTGGGCGGTTGGCACGGTTCGGGCTCATCCGCGGTGTCGTCGAAGGAGTACTGGGACTTCGTACGCCCCAATTCGGTGTCGACGTCGTTGCAGATTGCCCTCGAACGAGGTGACGTGTTGGTGATCGGTGCGATTCTCGGCGACGTCGCTGCCGGCGTGTACGGCGGACTCAGTCGATTCGCCACCGCTGGCAACTTCATCGGATACGCGATAACCCAAGCCGTCTCCCCCAACCTCCGCAGGGCGATCAGCAACGGGGACGAGAAGAGGGTGCAGACCCTTTTCAACCGAGCTACCGGGTGGATGGTGCTCGCCACCCTTCCCTACCTTCTCATTGTTGCGATCAAGACGATTCCCCTGGCTGACCTGATCGACGAGAAATACGTTCCAGACTCACGGCTGCTTTCCTTCCTCGTCATCGGCATGGTCGTAAACGCTCTGACCGGGCCGGTGGAGCTGCATATGCTGATGCGCGGTCACTCAACCACGACAATGAAAGTAAACGCCCTCTCACTGGTCACCGACATCGTTCTCATCGTCATATTGGGGAACCTATTCGGGTTGAGGGGCGCTGCGATTGCGTGGGCGGTGAGCCTTGCCGGCAAAAACCTCATCAATACGTACCTGTCGGGCCGCTGGCACGGCGTCACTGCAGCGTCCAGACAAACGGCTATCGCCCTTTCGATTTCGGTTCTCGCCGTCGTACCCGTGGGACTGCTCACTCCAAACAGCTACTTCGGGCTGGGGATAACCCTCGCAGTGGCTGGAATCATCGGCCTAGTGGCGGTCGTCTCAACACGAGAGGCACTCGGCCTCGCCGATCTTCGTAGCTAGCTCGCCCGGGTCTCGGCTGGCAGTCGTATCGCAAGCGCTGCTGCTGCCATCATCACGAACAACTGGTTCGGCATTGCGAGGTAGAAGAACATCTGAACCGCAGCGATGATGAGGACCGAATGGGCCCACAACCCGACAGCGTTGTGTTGTCTCCACGTGCGCAATCCAACCGACAGGAAGAAGCCGCAGTAGCCGATGGCGCCCAGAATTCCGTGGCTGAAGAACAGGTACCACAGCTGTCCGTGAGTTCCGATCGGGGGCAGGCCGACGCGATTGGGTCGGGGTGCGCCCCAGCCGAGCAACGGACGTTCTGCGGTTCCCTCCAACGCGGTCACGACCAGCTCGGTGCGACCCTCGTTGGAGTGTCCGGTGTCGATCCGAGCAATGATCAGGTCTCCCAGGGGAGTGATCAGCAAAACCAGGACCAGAACTCCGACCGCGAACAACATGCGAAGCAACAACCCACCGCTTCCGAGGAGGCCCAACCGGATCGCCACATATGCGACGCCGATCCCCAGGGACAGCCAAAGGCCCCGATTCAGTGACACGACTGCTGGAACAACCGAAGCTGCGAGCAGGACGCGAATGATCTGGGGTCTAATTCCTACACGATGATCGGTCAATGAGATCAGAGCGAAGGGAGTCAGCAAGGCCAACATCGATCCCCAGGTATTTGTGTACGGGAAAGGAGCCCGAGGGCGAGGCAGTTCGACTCCGATGATGTCTTGAACATCGGCGAACCCGGGGGTCACAAGTGTCTTGATGAGGTCGTTTTCGAGCAGCGTTTCGGGAATCAGGTAGTACATCGGCGATGCATAGCTGAACGACCCGATGATGAACGCCAGGTAGCCGCCGATCACCGTGGCCATCCACAACCACGTCAGAGATCGAACAATGGTCCAGACGTTGAGGGTTCGGCCCCCGTTGAGCATGTACAGCCCGAAAACGAAGGCAGAAACGAAGTACCCAAACCGCAGCGTCCATCCCGCTGCGCGGCCCGCGGTGTCGAGGTTGATGGCGGACAACAACGCCGCACCGAGGAAGAAGACCCACCAGGCGGTCCCCTTGAATGTGGCCAGATCTCGTTTCTGTGCCAGCGCTGCCGCCATCGGAATCGCAAACACAATCCACATGAAGCCTGCGATACCAAGGAGAAAGAAGACGGGAACCAGTGTGAACGCAGCTCGAATTGGCCAATCGGGCAGGACTACTCGCTGAACACGGTTCCGGCGTCGTTCGATCCTGTTTCCAGCTTGGACCAGCATCACCGAGGCCGCGTTCCAGTCCTAGTGGCTGACAAGAGGTTCGACAGTGTCGGCCACGATCGAGCCAGAGACGTCGAGGCCGACTGCCTTGAGCTGCCGGAGTGAGGATTCCACGTCCGCTCGCCGGCTCCTATGCGGCTCAACGACGAGCACAGCCGTATCGCATAGGGGGCCCAACACAACTGCGTCGGCATAGTCGGTGAGGGTCGGCGCCTGGACCACGATGAAGTCGTAGCCGCTGCGAGCCTTATCGAGCAGGCGTCCCATGTTGCTGCTCTGCAGTAGCCGGGTTGGCGCACCGAGATCAGCGCCCGGAGGCAGGATGAATAGGGTGGTTAGTTCCGGCACCTGTTGAGACACGTCGCTGAGGCTGGCCTTTCCATTGATCACCTCGGCCAAACCCCGAGAATTGTCGACCTTGAAGCGTCGATGGATAACCGGATGGCGAAGATCAGCGAGAACGAGCAAGGTTTTGCGACCGATCCGAGCGGCGGCAACAGCCAGGTTGGCAGCGACGATGGCAGCTGTATCCGAGGACAGAGCGTCGGTCGTTCCGGTCACCAGTGCGATCTGCCGATCAGTGCTGTCCATCTTGTAGAGCAATCCGGCCTGGGTACGTCGATAAGCCTCGTCGACCCTGGCCTCTGAGCCCTCCGTGACAGAGATGTGGTTGCTCGAAGGGCTGAAGCCGAGTATCTCACTTCCGATCTCGGCCAGTTCTTTGAGCGGCTCGCGAACGGTGGCATCGGACCTGTCTTGGACAAAGGCCACCGACACGCCCAGGCCTAACCCGAGCAACAGACCCGCAATCGGTCCGACCGGAGCGGGAATCCCCGAGGGCGAGGTCGGGATTTCGGCGTCATCGAGAATCTCACCGGCGTTGATCGTTATCGAATCGATGTTGGCCAGACGACTGCCGATATCCGCAAGATTCTGGCGTTTGGACAGTTCGGAGGTTTCCAGGCTCCGCAGCTCAGCCGGCCGGACCTGCGTACGGAATATCGTCGGCTGGTCGGGAGCGATAGCTTCGGCGCGATCCAGCAGATCCTGTTCGAGAATCTCGATCTTGGTCGCGATGTCATCCAGCCCGGCCAACAACTCTTGCTCTCGTTCGACCAGGCGCTGGCGTGCTTCGCTGGTTGCTCCCGTAGCGGCATCGATCCGGAAATCGAGATAGGCATGCGCCACGGCCTGAGCCAGCTGCTGAGCCGCCTCAGGGGTGGCTGCTGATGCTTCGATCTGTAAAACCAGAGAGTTGGTCTCGAAGGTGACCTCTATCTCAGACTGGATCGTTCGGGCGCGATCGCCCTCGATCGTTATCGAGGCTGCCCGGTCCTCAACCGCAGGATCATCGAGATCGTCGGCATCGAGATCGTCTGATGCCTCGATCAGAGCGAGGGCGCGCTCGACAACGCGCTGGGAAGACGCAATCGACTGTTCGGTTTCTGTGTTCACTTGCCGAGCAGCGTCGAGGACCGGCGAGTCGCCCTGGCTGATGAGAGGGCGAACCTCGACAAGAGAATCGGAGACAAACGATTCGGACCGTTGGACGAGACTGAGCGCTCCAAGTGTCAGCCCAGCGAGCGCACACAGCGAGATCAGGTTCCAGTGCCGACGCAACACGTTGACCGAATCATCGAGCCCAACCACTGCGTCGGAGTACGTGGGGGAAGTCACCTGCAAAGCCCTTTCAGGGTGAGAGCTGAGACGCGCTGGGGGCGCGCCATCTCCTAGTCTCATCGACAGTCCGAACCCGGCCCTGAGCGAATGTTGAAACGCATAGGCCGTTCGACCCGACCCGCCGCTGTGGGAAAATTGCCAACAACCGATCTGCCCTCCACCAACAACGGGAAAGACGAAACTACTGTTTGAGCCGCCATGGTCCTCACGCACGCCGACTCCGAGATTCAAGAGCGAGAGGCCGTGACACATGACGCTGAGGTGAAGATCGCCACCGGGTCTCCCCCGCCCAGCCGTCGTAGCTTGAACGGTCGGCCTCAGCGGCCTCGTCGCACCAACGTTCAGGAACTGCTGATCACCCTCGGCTTTCTTGTCGTTGCTCTCCTCTTGGTCATCGCCGGATCAATCGTGTGGGTCCAGTCCGAGGTCGGTGAAATCACCACAGCCGTTGAAGGGCTCGCCCCTGCGGACAACCCGAATCAGACCAATTGGCTGATCGTCGGCAGCGACTCACGCGAGGGTATCGAAGAGGGTTCAGAAGGCTCCGAAGTGTTCATCGGTGAGGAAGTGATCGGTCGGCGTACCGACACGGTGATGATCGCTCGGCTCGACACCGACAGCGGGCTCGTCGACCTGATGTCGCTGCCGCGCGACCTGTGGGTTCCAATTGATGGCACCGCCCGCGACGGAAGGATCAACAGTGCTTTCAACGGCGAAGATGGTCAGCAGCGTCTCATCGACACTGTGCAGAGCGTGCTCGACATCGACATCCACCATTACGCAGAAATCAACTTCATCGGATTCCAAGCCGGCGTAGACGCGCTCGGCGGAATACCGGTGTGGTTCGACCGAGCGCTTCGGGACCAGGCTTCGGGCCTCTACGTCGATGTTCCGGGCTGCCACGTCCTCGACGGGTACGAAGCGTTGGCGTTCGCCCGATCCCGCAAGCTCGAGTTCTACGACGGTCAAGCCTGGCGCCAGGACGGTAGTGGCGACCTCGGCCGATCAACCCGCCAGAAGTTCCTCCTCGAACGGATGGCAACTCATGCCACAGCGACCCTCGACATCACCGATGTAGGGACCATGGCCCGTCTTCTTGGTGCAGCCGGTGACAACCTGACGGTCGACTCCGGGATCACGACCGACCGGATGGTCGAGCTAGCCAAGGTCTTCAAGAACCTGGGTGATGAATCAATCACGACCCACGTGCTGCCCACCGTTCCCTTCCGTACTCCGGGGGGATCAGCGGTACTGGCAATGCAGCCGGCGGAGGCCCAGCCGATCCTTGCACTGTTCCGGGGTGAAGAGCCCGAACCGGTCCTTGCCGAAGAAGCAGCGGTTCGGCTCTCGATCTACAACGGCAGCCGCACTCCAGGCCAGGCGGGCGAGGTGGAACGAGCACTTGGGGCTGAGGGCTTCGAGATCGATCTGATCGACAACGGACCAACCACCAAGGAAACGATGATCAGTTACGGGCCCGGCATGGAATTGGGAGCCGAGCGTGTCGCCCGTTACCTGGAAGTCGCTCCCACATTCGTCCCCGATTCCGACGCAAGGGGAATCTCTCTCACGACGGGGACCAACTTCGCAGGAATCCGCGAAGTACCCCTTGGGGCTGATGAGGTCTTGGCCCCTGAAGTGCCGGTACCGGTGGGCGCAAAGCTACCCGCACCGGTTACGGCGACGCCATCGATCGAGGTCGGGGTGGTTCCGGGAACACCCCCGCCGGGTACTGTCTGCGAATAGGCTCATGGCGGACCTGATCGAGGGCGACGATGGCAAGCTCCGCTGCGCATGGGCTGCAGATCCGCCCATCTACCTCGACTACCACGACAACGAGTGGGGCCATCGGGTCGATGACGAACGAACCCTTTTCGAAAAGGTCTGCCTCGAGGGCTTTCAATCCGGCCTGAGTTGGCTGACCATCCTGCGCAAGCGACCAGCATTTCGTGAGGTGTTCCACGACTTTGAGCCTGCACTGGTGGCCGTCATGACCGAGGCCGATATCGAGCGCTTGCTTGAGGACGTGCGGATCATCCGACATCGAGGAAAGATCGAGGCCACGATCAACAACGCCGAGGCTCTTCTCCAGCTGCATCAACAGGGCACCACATTGCGGGCCCTCTTCTGGTCATCGGTACCGGCCGCACGGACGGTTCCGATCTCGATGGCAGATGTACCGGCGACAACACCAGAATCTGTGGCTCTCTCGAAATCGCTCAAAGACGCCGGTTTCAGGTTCATTGGTCCCACCACGTGTTACGCCGCAATGCAAGCGATGGGTGTGGTCAACGATCACCTGCGAGGCTGCCACGCCCGATAGCTCTAGATTTCTCGCCACTCCTGTCTCAAGTACAGCGGCCTTTCTTCCGTTTTCTCTAGGGTATGTCAGAATCAGCGGCTCTCGCCAAGGCTCTCGTTGCCCAACTGGGCGACGATTTTGACCGAATTCTCGGTTCGGAGACCACTGACGCGCCGAAATTCGAGGTGACCGGCGCCCCAACGCTTGGCCTCGAGCTCCGGCAGGTTGCAGGTCTCAACGCCGCCTTCACTCAGTCCCTGACCCAGGGTGAACATCACTTCGGGGTTGGATCCGACAGCTCCGCCGGCGATGCCCGAACCAAACCGTTCACACTCACCGTCGACGAGGACAACGTGGCATGGATCACAACGTCGGCAAACGTGCGACTTGACGGACAGGTGGTCAAGGATCGGAGAGCCGTCGACAGGGGCGTGATCGACGCCGGCTCAGCTCGGTTCGTGGTTTCACAATCTCGCCCACCGACGCGCCGTCGGGGTGGAAGCGGCAAACGAGCGATAGTCAAGGTGGCCGAGTCGCCACGGATCGAACAAATTCGCATTGCAGACTATGCAACCAAGCCGCAACCATTGACGACGAAGAAGAAACGTTTCGGGTTGCGCTCCTCCGATAGCAACGATGCTGCCGCTTCATCGCCGTTGATCGATCGCATTCTCGAAATCAGAAACCAAGCGGTGCAGTATGAGCGGAGTCGATTCCCCGACTCCGGCCAGCTGATGCAAATGGTGATGGCCGGAGCAGATCACATGAGCCATGTCGAACCGGGTGACGACGGTTTCGCCACCGCTCCGATCGCCTACGGCGATCTGGCATGGCAACCGCCGATCGACCGGCCGGACCGAATTCCCGGCGAACTAGTGGTCGAGGTACAACAAAACTCGATCCTCCCCTCGGTTCCGCTCTACGCCGACCTGACCGCCGGTCATCTCGGAATCGTCGGCGACCGCGACGCCTGTCTCGCCGTAGTCCGTCAGATCGCAGTCACCTTGCGGGTGCTCTCGCCTGTGGACTCGATCACGTTTTCATTGCTGAGGTCTCCAACCGCAGAAGCCGACTGGCGTTGGCTTGATCAACTGCCCAGAAGCGATTGTTTTGGATTGCCCGTGACATTCTTCGACGGCGTGCGACAGGTGAGCGAGCACGGCATGCGCCAGTCGCTCCTGGAAAAAGGCACCGGCGGCGCCATCATCATCGATGATCAGCTTCATGACATCGCGTCGCTCTGCAGGACAGTTCTCCAGATTCAGCCCTCCGGCACTGCCGCGGTCTTGGACTTCGATCGTGGCGCCACGACAACACGGGTGGCGACACCTTTGGGCTTAGATCTGGCCACCACCAACGACTTCGCCGAGCATCTGCAACGCTTATAGTTGTCGAGGTGAAGCGACTGCCAGCTCTGTGCCTCCTCCTTGGCCTGCTGGCAGGGGCGTGTAGTAGCGATTCCCAGCTGTTCTATACCGCCGAAACCGGAGCCAACTTCCTCACGTCGTGCGCTGACTACGAGGCACCTGACCCTCTACCACTCGACGCTGGCGAGGTAGCAAGAGCTGACCGGCGCGAGGCAGAGAACCTCCGGAGCCTGCAGAATCGAATCTGTCAATGCGCAATCGACAAATTCGAGCTGAAGATCCCGTACGAAACCTTCGCCGAATTCGATGCGGAATTGAAGGCCGACCTCGAAAAGCCACTACAAAAGGCCAGCGTTGCAGTTTTGGCTTCGTGCATCGAGCAGGAAGGCTCTCTATGAGCGGACAGCGCTGGCGCTTCCAGTGGAAAGAACTGTACGACGAGGTGATCACCTCTGGGCTGTGCACCGGCTGTGCCGGCTGTGTCATTGCCTGCCCCCACGATGTCATCGGCTACAAACACGAACCGGGGGCGTACAAACCGTTTCACCTGGAGGCTGAACTCGGGCCAGCTGACTGCGGGCACGGGCAGAAAGGCTGCACGTCCTGCACCAGGGCGTGCCCCCGCTTTCGCGATTGGGAGACTGCTGCGGACGAACACCTCTTTGGCCGAACGCGAAAGCCAGACGAGATGTCGGGAATCTACCGAGACATTCTCCTGGTCCGGGCGGCCGACGATCGGGTCTATGAAAATGGGCAAGACGGCGGCTTGGTAAGCGCCATTCTCATCTGGTGTCTGGAGAACAACATCATCGACGGTGCGCTCGTCTCGATGATCGAGGGCGGGGCAGGAGGCTGGAAAGCTCGCCCCGGGGTTGCAACCAACACCGAAGAAGTGTTGGCCTCGGCTGGCAGTCGTTACACCTACTCGGCCAACACCATCGCCTATGACGCAGCGGTCGAGAAAGGCCTCGAAAGCCTGGCTCTGGTTGGGATGAGTTGTCAGACCTCGGTTGCTCCGGTGATGTGGAATCGCCGAGTTGGCAAGGTGTCCAAGCCCATCAAACTGAATATCGGCTTGTTGTGCTCGAAGAGCTTCGACGATGCACTGTTCGATGAGCTTTTCTGGACCAAGTACCGTCTGCCCAAAGACGACATCGTGAAGATGAACATCAAAGGTGTCTTCCAGGTCTGGATGAAGGATGGGAGTTATCACGAGATCCCCCTGAAGGAATGCCATGCCTGGACCCGAGAGGGCTGTATCCACTGCCCCGACTTCGCCGCTGAACACGCCGACATCTCCACAGGTGGCATCGGCAACGAGACCGACTGGACCCTGACCGTTGTCCGCACCGAACTTGGCCGGGCAATTATCGACGCAATGCTCACCGATGAGGTGATCGAGGTACGTCCAGGTGACGACGACCCAGCAGCGGTGGCACTTATGCACCGACTGGCGAAAAAGAGCCGGGAACGCTGGCCCGAATGGGCCCGTGAAGAGGTCCGCGTCGGCATCGGATGACGCCGCTCGACACCGTTGCCGCCGAGGTAGCAGCATGTCGAGAGTGTCCGCGTTTGGTGCAATGGCGAGAGCAGGTGGCTCGGGAGAAGCGAGCATCCTTCGCTCAAGAGCAGTACTGGGGACGGGGTGTACCCGGGTTCGGTGATCCGGCGGCCACGATGGTGATCGTGGGTCTGGCCCCCGCTGCCCACGGCGCAAACCGCACAGGCCGGATGTTCACCGGTGACCGCAGCGGCGACTGGCTCTATCGCGCTTTGTACCGAGCCGGGTTCGCGAATCAGCCTGAGAGCATTTCAGCCGACGACGGACTGGAGTTGAGCGGTGCGTGGGTGACCTCTCCGGTGAAGTGTGCACCCCCGCTGAACAAGCCGACCACTACTGAGATCGCCACCTGTCGCCCGTACTTCGAGCGAGAACTCGCCGAGCTCGGACCGCGGGTGATCGTGGCGCTGGGAAGCATCGGGTTCACATCGGTAGTTCGTCACTTCGATGTCCGACCCCGACCGAGGTTCGGTCACGGTGTGGAAGTGCCGATCAACAACACCACGACGTTGGTGGGTAGCTATCACGTGAGCCAACAGAACACCTTCACCGGAAGACTCACAGAGCAAATGCTCGACGACGTCTTCACCAGAGCTCGCCAGCTCGCCTGACACGTTGGATAGCTAGAGCAGCTCGAAGCAAACGCTGGGTGGATTCGTCGGGCTCGGGGCCGGTGGAATCGGGAGTCCACCAGGCGAGATCATGTGATTCGTGGTTGCCCGCCACCTCGCAATTGGGTGGAGCAATCACCAGGAACCGAACATCCAGATGTAGATGCTGGGGTTCATTGGGTCGGGCAGGGATGGTGTGGACGTCGAGATCGATCGCCGGTTCGATCACGCGCAGCCCCTCGATACCGGTCTCCTGGGTCGCTTCTGTGAGGGCAACCCGGGCCAGATCCGATTCGCCATCCGCGTGTCCACCCGGTTGCAGCCAGCGATCCAGCTTCACGTGATGCAATATCAACGCTGCCCGGCGCCCCGGATCCACCACGGCGGCCGAGCCGGTGAGATGGCCCTCCAGACAACCGCGGTGAAGCGCATCGGAATGGCTGGCGCAGAACTCCAGGATCTGATCTCGAAACTGCCTTTGGACAGCGTCGGTCGTATCGACTGCTTCGATCTGCCTAATGGAGTGCGAGAGGCCCGGGTTCACCCCGGGCAACCTATCCTCGAAGATCCATTACGGGCTGGGTGGTGAAGCCGATTTCGTCGAACGTGGCCTGGGCCACTACAGCGGCAGCGAGTGTTGTCCACAAGTGGGAACGGTCCGGTGAGGGAAGCTCGACAGTTTCACCCTTCAGCAGCCCAGCCAGGGTCGGGAGCCAAACAACTTCTCCATCGACCACGGCTGGACGTCGCTCATTGCGGTTGGGGTCGAACATGTTGTTCCTATCGGGCCCGAGCCCGATGTTCCATACGGGTCGTCGGACCCTAATGAGTGGACGCAATACCCATCAAGCCACCTGGCACACTGGCGGGGTGAGCGAGGCTGTCGGTTGGATGATGCTGGCGGGCGCAGTCCTTTTGATCGCTGCTTGCTCTGCCGGCTCGGATCGCCAGGACCTTCTAGTGTTCGGTGCTGCCTCGCTTTCGGACGTTCTTGCTGTCATTGAGGACGAATTCGAGAACTCACATCCGGGCACTGACGTGCAACTCAACGTCGCCGGAAGTTCTGCGCTGCGCGAGCAGATCCTCAATGGAGCACCGGCTGATGTTTTTGTGCCGGCCAACCTAGCCATCATGGAGGAACTGTTCGATGCCGGTGAGATGGTTGGTGACTACGCAGATGTCACAGTTGTGGCGAGCAATCGAATGGTCATTGCGGTGCAGCCCGGCAATCCCGCTGGCCTTACCGGACTGGAGAGTTTTGCGCGACCCGAACTACTCCTCGGGGTCTGTAGTCGGGGGGTCCCCTGCGGAGCACTGGCATATGAGAATTTCGAAGCCGCCGACGTGACACCATCAATCGATACCGAGGAGCCCGACGTGCGTTCACTGCTCACCAAGATCGTTGAAGGTGAGCTGGATGCCGGCATCGTCTATGTCACCGATGTTGTGGCCGCACGAGGTGGGGTGCAGGTGATCGATATACCGGACTCGGACCGGTCCGAAACCGACTACGCAGCGGGGATCACGATGAGCAGCGACAACCCGGACCTGGCCCAGGAATTCATCGATTTCCTGATCTCGGAGCCGGGCCAGGAGCTGTTCCGCAAACGGGGATTCGCGGCGCCGTGAGCCGCACCATCGATTCTCGACCACCCACCGTATTGGTGGTGCTGGGGGGCATCGCAGCTGCGATGTTTCTGCTGCCGCTGATCGGTATTCTCACGCGAACGCCGTGGAGTGACCTGGGTTCGATTCTTCGTTCCGACGTGGTGGTCGATGCGCTGTGGCTTTCCGCGATCACATCGCTGGCCGCAGCCCTGCTATCGGTGGTCTTGGGTGTGCCGCTGGCCTGGCTCCTGGCGCGAATCGAGTTCCGCGGGCGAGATGCTGTACGTGCGCTGGTGACGTTGCCGATGGTGCTGCCCCCGGTTGTTGGCGGTACCGCGCTCTTGCTGGCGTTTGGTCGCAGGGGCCTTGTCGGCGAGCCGCTGAACGACGCCACCGGATTTCTGCTCCCGTTTTCGGTGTGGGGAGTGATCGCCGCCAACACGTTCGTCGCCATGCCGTTTCTGGTCATCACGGTGGAGGGAGCGCTCCGAAACCTCGACCCTCGCCACGAAACGGCGGCCGCAACGCTGGGGGCGTCACCGCTGATCGTGTTCCGCCGCATCACTGTTCCGGCGATCATGCCAGCGCTACGAGCGGGCGCGGTGATCGCATGGGCCCGGTCGTTGGGAGAATTCGGTGCCACGGTGACGTTTGCCGGCAACCTTCAAGGAAGAACCCAGACCCTGCCCCTGGCGGTCTTCGTGGCCCTGGAATCGGACCGCGACACCGCCATCGCCATCAGCCTGGTGCTGGTGCTGATCTCGTTCGCAGTGCTCATCGGACTGAGAGACCGTTGGTGGGGATCACGATGAGCGTCGTAGCAACCATCGGTCTTGAACGGCCCGACGGGTTCACCCTCGATGTCTCGATACGAATCGACAGCGGCGAGACGGTTGTACTCCTGGGCCCCAACGGTGCCGGAAAGTCCACAGCGGTTGCCGCCCTTGCCGGCCTGCTGCCGTTGTCGTTCGGATTCATCACCATCGACGACACCACCATCGATAACGGCACCGATATCTTCGTCCCGCCCCAGGAACGCCACGTTGGCGTGGTGTTTCAGGACTACCTGTTGTTCGATCACATGAACGTTCTCGACAACATCGCATTTGGGATTTCAGCCGGTGGGGCCAAGCCGGCTGACGCTCGAGCCGACGCCGGCCGATGGGCAACAAGGTTCGACCTCGGCGGACACCTCGCCAAACGCCCCTCAGAGTTGTCCGGTGGTCAGGCTCAGCGGGTTGCGCTCGCTCGAGCTATCGCCATCCAACCCCGACTCCTCCTGCTGGATGAACCGCTGGCGGCTCTCGATGTGGAGACCCGGGCATCGACCCGCCGAACACTTGCCAACCATCTCAACGAGTTCGATGGGCCCCGGCTGCTCATCACCCACGACCCCACCGATGCGTTTCTGCTCGGCGACCGGATCTATGTCGTAGAGGACGGCCGCATCACCCAAACTGGTACGCCCGAGGAAATCCGCGGTCACCCGGCCACCAGCTACGTGGCCGCTGTTGCGGGAACCAATTTGCTGACCGGTGAGAACCGAGATGGCATGCTTTCGCTCACCGAGTTCGACTTCGAGCTTCAGACTTCGAACACCCAGGTGAGCGGAGAAGTTCTCATCACCGTGCACCCTCGGGCCGTTTCGCTCTACGCCGATCGGCCTCAGGGTTCACCCCGCAACACCTGGCCCACCATCATCGAGGCGGTTGAACCGCTGGGCGACACAACCCGCATCTTCCTGGGCGATCCGCTTCCGATCGCGGTGGACATCACGCCTGGGTCCACCGCTGCCCTTGGGCTGGCACCCGGTGTCCCAGTGTGGGCGTCGGTAAAGGCCACCGAAGTGAGTGTGACCGCCGTTTCCTAGACCCTAGGCCTCAAGTGCCAGTCCGGAGCCGACGATTCATCACCGTGAAGGCACGCCGGATTCTCGCTGTGGCAGCGCTCTGTTTGAGCTCGTGTGCACAAGCTGACGCCCCGGTTCAGTCCGTCGCAACACCGACAACGCATGACCTCGCAATGGCTGCGCCCGACAACGAAGAGCCCGGGTCGACTGAGCCTGGGACCCACTCCGAAGCGTCGGATCCACCCAACGGAATCTGTGCCGCCTTTGACGCCCACCTCGACGAACTCCTCGCCGATCCCGGGGCGGAACCGTTTCGTGGCCTCTTCACCGCAGAGTTGGCTCCTGACGATCCGCTTCTAAGTGAGAACGACGGACCCTTTGGCGGGGCCTGGCATGCACTGATGATCGAACTCGTCGAACGTGAGCCTTCGGATCAGCGACCGCTTCTCGAAACCGAACGAGAAGTCGTGGAGCTAGATCAGCTGTCGGGCACGCAGTGTGGCTATCCAATTCTCTCGGCCATCGAGACCATTACCTGTGCCCCAGACGCGGGTGGCGAGCCAACGTGTGACGAGCCGAGAGATCCACGAGCTGAGTATCGCCGCTTCCAACAGACCGCCGATCGCGTTGAAGCCTATTTCGATGCCGAAGGTTCCAACTGGCTGTCTGAGATTCCGGGGGAAGGGATCGCCGCCATGAGGTCATACGACGCGTCGGGGGAGGCGCTTGTCCGAATCGAGGCGCTTGTCCGAATTGACGAAGATCAGGTTCCCGAACTTGGCCTCTGGATCGCAGGGTTCTCGGAGTTCAACAACTTCGATTTCGACAACCTCGATTCACTCCGGGACCCACTCCTCTGGGACCAGGCGGACCATCGGGCAACGTACCTCAGCATCGCGGTAGTCGGTGGCCTGTTCGGTGTCTACGAGTCCCCAACGAATCCTGACGGCATGGAACTGGATGTTCGAACGCTGGCCTCAGCGAAACTGGACTCCTCGACGGGCAACGACGTTCAGGATCTGTACCTGATCGGCTCAGAACTCACGACCTCGCTGCTCACCGACGAAGAGATCCTCCCCATCTACCAAGACTTGGCAGTGGATGAATCACTGGTTCTCGTGTCGGTCTCCTGAGACAGCACGACGTCCCCGCCGGTGGGCGGGGTGGTGTGCAGGGTCGGCTTTGGGGGTGTGGTCGGGGCCTATTCGAGTTGGATGATCAGTGGACTGTCGTCGAAGAGGTCCGGTCGGTGCTGCCCGGGATCGTCTTTGTGTTTCCAGCGGTGGTGGAATGGGCAGAGGAGTTGTCCGTTGGATACCAGGGTCGGCCCCCTCGCTGACCATGGCTGGATGTGGTCGTAGTGACAGCTCCTGGCCGGTCGGCGGCAACCGGAATGCTGGCAACAGCCATCTCGGAGTCCGATCATGCGCCGCTGAACGATGGTGAACTCACGCCCAGCTGGTCTGTCTTCAGCCAGTCGGCCCTCAGGGGTAACCGGGTGGTAGCGAACCCGAGACTTGGCCTTCAGCTTGTCGATGATCGCTGGTGGGATGAGGTTCCCGCCCGCGGTGCGGGGGTGGTAGACCGCAGAGAACCCACGATCACCAACAACCGGCGGTTTGACTGGTGCTGCCTCGGTCTGGTCAACCTCGCCGTGCTCGTCGATGTTGGGGGCGGGGACCAGGATCTCCAGGCGGGGGCGGACAGTGCCTTCCTCGTCGGGGTCCAGGATCAGTTGGACGAGCGCATCATGATTGGCCTGCGCTACCGACAACTCTTCGTTGTTTGCTTGGAGCCATTCGGCGTTCTCCAAGATGGTGTTCATCACCTGTTCGCCAAGCAAGGGGTCCAACACACCGGTGACATGCACATTGCGGAACAGGTCCGGCTGCAAATGAAGATTACGTCGTGCCTGGGCCCGCAGGAACTCATCGAGATGTTCATGCGGGTCAGCAACCGCCACCCAGGTGCGAAGAGCTTCTTCGAACTCCTCTGGTGTGGTGAGCACCGCCACCGCCGCCAAGGCTTCTTCGGAACAGCGGACCTGGTCGGTGTTGGCTTTCTTGGTCCACTTGGTCATCACATCAACATGAGCCAACGTGATCCTGCGGGCCAACAACGCCGCATGGAAGTTGGGGAATCGGTACACCGCCCGCCCGGCACGGCGGATCGAAGCAGCCCGCCGACGGGACAGACGACCCTTCGCGTTGACCAGGCCGATCATCGTTCGTTCACCCTTGGTGTACGAGCACGCTGAGCGCTCCCCCACCTCCATGAATCGTCCGGCCATCGCCGACAGTCGCTCGGACTCAGCAGCCATCTCCGACACGATCTCGGCGAGGTCTTCTCGGGAGATCGACGACAGATCGGTGGATGCGACCCGAACAACCAGTTCGCCGATCTCTGAGAGCACAGCCCGCTCCACAGCAAGGAGCCCACAATCAGAACCTGAGATTCCCGCCGAGGAAGCCATACCCCCATTCTCCCCCAAGGGTGTGACACAGTTGGCCGTCGGCGAATCCAGTGGTGATCGGCATCGCTGTACGTTGAAGCGGGCGGGCACCAGACCGCGACAGCTCGTACCGCTTGCCCTCCTCACGCTGTTGGCTGCGTGCACGTCCTCGGCCAGCCAGGCTGACGACAACCGGGACGGAGGTAGCAACGAGGAAAGCGGGCCGATCCTATTCGTCTCGCGAGATCGTGCCGAGGTCGGCGATTCGGACGACATCCACGGTGCCTTTCTTGCCATCGAGCGTGTCTCCCCTGGCGAGGCCGCATGCCTTCGCCTTCACCGAACGACACCTGAGGGGATGAGGTGGGCGAAGATTTCGCAGTGATCAATGGGGTCACAGTCCGTTCGGGCGACTTCATTCGCGACGGCGAGCTGGGTTCGGCGGAGCGCCCAGCAGCGTTGGCTGAGGCGCACAGCACTGCGGGAGCCAGCCTGATCGAGGCATGTGCACCGCTGAACCTCGAAGAACGAGTCGAGCAGGTCTTTGACACCGCACCGATCATCTTCATCGAAGCGGTCGAAACCCGACCGTGGACCTGAAATGTCGGCTGGACGCGACAATCAGGGTGAAATGTCAGCTGGAGTTGACAGTTGTTGTTGCCGCCAGCCGATTTTTCGGGGGTTAGACGAGGGGCCAGGGCCAGCGATGGCCGTCGGTGTCATCTTCGGGGAAGAGTCCCTCGTTCACGATGGCTCGTGCCCGGGTGACCATGGCGTCGTGTTCGAACGGATTGAGAAGCGCTGCTAGTTCCGCCGGTGGTCCCTCGTCGACGAAGGCCGCCACGTCGGCCAGAACCTCGGCCGGGATCGGCTCACCGACGAAATCCCAGATGACCGTGCGCAGTTTGAACTCGGCGTGGAACGAAAGACCGTTGTCGATTCCGTAGACATGACCGTCTGGGCCCAGTAGGCAGTGGCCGCTCTTTCGGTCGGTGTTGTTGGCGATGAAATCGAGCACACACAGCTTCTGCAAATCAGCGATCGCCTTACCGGCTTCGAGAAGGGTGAAGTAATGCTCGGCGAAGTCAGCGTTGACGAACGCCTGCACCGACCCCTCCCCCATCAGCCCCGTCGCCAGCGTCGTAGGTGGGACGACCGCCCACCCCAGCGCGTCGCTCAGCCGGAAGGTTGCAACCTCGCGGCGGTAGAGGCCGTCGGGGAAGTCCCACAGGGGCCGCTCACCCTGCCCCGGCTTGTAGATCGCCCGAACATCGGAGTCGTCCGCGGCGGTGAAATGGACCAGGAGTGTGAGGTTGGAGCTGTAGGGCATACGCCCTTCAATCTCGAACTCGCCATTCTCGAAGAGATCGATCAGGCCATCGACGGGCGCATCGAAGGGAACGATTGTCCCGGTTTCTGCCATGGCGCTAGTTCAGCCGAGGACACGCATGTCCCGACGGATCGAGCGGCTGACCACATAACCGGCACGGCGGACGGCCTCCTGCCATCAGATCTTCAGAGGTGCCGATGAACGCAGCAGCCTGATCGACCGAAAGGTGAACCCGAAGGGTCGACCCTTTCAGCTCATCTTCTTCGACAACTGCAGCCAATTCTTCCTCCAGAGTCGGCGGCTCAACCAACTCTTCGACCACGAGGACGACCCTGTTCTCCGCCTCGTCGATACCGACGGCGATCTGTCCCACCACGAATAACGGCTGGGCCGGTTCGATGAGGGGAATAGGGCCGATGGACTTGGTGGTTGGTGCCGGCAAATCTTCCAGGACTGTGCGCAGGAAGTCGGCCAAGGCCGCCACCTGTTGCTTTTCGAGCTTGACGCTGTGATACCCGAACTCGTCGCCGGCCTGAATGAAAAAGGTGCGCGCTCCGGGTTCGCCGATTGCGCCGGTGGTGAAGTGGCTGGTGTCGCGGTATTCGTAGAGCTCGCTCATGGGATCAACTCAACGCAAGGGTAGAGAGGTCGTCGCCGGTTGAGTTCACCGCAAGGACCCGAGGCCCAACATGGGTGAACAGGATCGCCGAGATCGAGCACGGTCCGACCACGATCCGCTGGAACTGGTCGAGATGGGTGCCCATGGCATCGGCGATAGCGGCCTTGATCGGGTCGGCATGGGAGACACATACGATCCGATCACCGGGATGTTCGGCGACAAGCTCGTGCAGCTGGCCGGTGATACGACTCTGCATCTCGGTAAAGGATTCACCACCGGGAAATCGGAACCCGCTGGGGTACTTTTGCACGGTCTCCCACTCGGGGAGTTTGTAGAGATCTTTGAGTTTGGCGCCGGTCCACTCGCCGAACTCGGCCTCGATGAGGCCTTTGCGGATCTTCACCCGCTGGCCGAGGGCCTTGCCGATCGGCGCTGCAGTCTCCCGTGTCCGCTCCATCGGGCTGGCGTAGACCCCGGCGAAGGTGTCGCCGCCCAATCCTGCCAGGCGCTCAGCGGCCCTTTTGGCCTGGGCAATGCCCTCATCGGCGAGATGCAGACCTTTGGCCCGCCCCGGTAGCACCGCACCGGTGGTTGGTGTCTTGCCGTGCCGCACGAGAAAGATCGTGGTCGGCTGGGGAGGAGCTGGTTTCTTCTTCGCGGCCATAGAAGCGGTCCATCGTATCGCCCCACCCCCACGGCTGTCCCCGAGCCTCCCCCTGCCGAAAAATCGTCACCCAACCACCCTCAGAGTCATCGGCCGACGCCAGAACGCCCGGATGTGGTCATCACACGACAGAACGGGGACGTTGTTCACTGAGGCTTCAGCGCACCGGACTTGCTCGTGGTCATCAGCCCGCTGTATTCCGCGGCTCTACCCGGTCCGTTGGGGGGAGGCCACCGATTCCACGGTGATGGTCACCGACTTCTGGTCCGAGAGGATTCCCAACAGTGCAAAATCGACCTGGCGGCTAAGGGTGACCACCATGTCGTTGGGAAGTAGATCAGGATCCCGCGCTTCGACCACGCCGGTACCGGTGAACTGCCACGTGCTCGGGGAGCCCAGAACCTGTTCCGCGGCCACAACCGCAGACACCGGATCAAGAATCAACTCGCCCGAGAATCGGAACTCATCCACATCGATGGCATTCGCCCCGGCGGTTGCAGCCGCATCGGCCCGCTGGACAAGGTCTTGCCGAGCGGCGACCACCCGCCACAAATCAATACTGATCCCTCCCACGATGAACAATACGAGCGTCATCCCCAACCCCAGGGTGCTGATCGAGCCCCGCTCGGACCCACGATGCTCGGCTGACCGGCTCATCGGGGCGTCCGAACATAGGTGGGATACCGCTCCACATGGGAGGCGGTATAGGTGAACGAACCGACATCGAAGAGTGCAATCGCTCGTAGTTGAACCTGGACCCGAACCTCCACATCGGTGGAAAGCGCTGCGGTCGGTGCAGCCGAGGCGACCGAGAGGTCGCCGGGAGCAAACCCGTGGCTCAGGGCAGTGGCATCGAGCGCACGGCCAACCGATTCGGGGTCGCCACCGCTCAACACGAACGCACGGGCGGATTCGGCCGCTGCGTCGTTGGCGGCATGAACACCCTGCAACCAGGTTGGGATCGTGAGGATCACAAAGGCAACCGGAATGATGAGAAATCCGAGGACCATGGGGAGTTCGACAATTGCCGATCCCCGCTCTGAAGTTCGCTGGTCGCGGACCATCATGGTTCTGGCAACCGTTCGACCACGGCGACGGCGCTGACCTCGAAGTGCCAGTCAGGCGAGATCGGTAACCATTTTCCGAAGCTGACCGGCACCACAACCTGGGCGAACTCGGCACCGGTTGTGCATTGTGGGCTACCAACTCCATCGCCAAGAGATCCGCCGAGCAGGTCGCCTCGAGCTGCCTCGAAAACGGCTTCGCATGTTCCAGCGACGGCGCCGTAAGCCGCGGCGGAACGCGCTGCCTCATTCGCTGCCGATTGCACCGCGCCTCGACCGTATTGCCACACCGCGAACTGGGTGATCAACACGAAGGCAAAGAACATCATGGCGATGCCAACGACGCCCGGCAGCAGGATTGCGCCTCGTTCTCGGTGACACATTGCGGATCGCTAACCGCCTGTGACCATGTTGCCGATACGCGTGATGAGGGTGTTGGTCACATCGGTCATGCCGGTAAGCAGCAACGCCACGATGGCAACACCGAGGGCAGCCAAGCCGAGATACTCGACCACGCCAGCGCCGCGTTCACTGCGACGACCGGGGTCGGTGGCCTTGAGTCTAAGTAGTGCGATGGTGAGCATAGGGGTTCCTCCACTAGGGGTATTGGGTTCGACGGCGCTAGAAGGTGCCGAAGATCATGGGAAGCAGCGGTACTGCAACGAAGACGATCATCACCGGAGTGATGAAGAGAAGAAGGGGTAGCAACATCGCCGTACGGCGTTTCACCGCCGCCCGAGCGAGGTCCTGTGTACGCCCGACCCGTAGATCCTCCGCCACCGACAACAGCGAACCAGCGATGTCGCCACCACTGTTGGCCGAGGCGGCGAGCAGCCGGTAGAGACGAGCGGCGGCCGCTTCGTCGGTGGCTTGGGCCAGCTTGTCGTAGGCCTGCTGGGCGGGGGTGCCCGAGGAGATCCACGACAGGGCCTCGGCGAGTTCGGCCACAACCGGGCCACTGGCCAGGTTGCAGACCGAACCGACCGCATCGACCGGACCGCTCCCGGTACGAAGCCGAACAGCCAGTAGCTGGGCCACCGTGTAGACCTCGCTACGCATCCGCTCGGCCCTCTTTTCCGACGCTGATGTGAGCCGGCTGCGCTGATAGGTGGCGCCGTAGAATCCGAAACAAGCGATGAAGAGCAGTGCGAGCGGGACACTCTGCATCAACATGCCGATGGCCACCCCCAGAGCGATGCCGCCAACGGTGTGTCCCAGCTGGCGCATCCGATACTGAGCCGGATCGGTGTCGACATAGCCGGCGTTGCGGAGCCGACGCCGAAGGGTGTCGTGGTCGGCCGCATCGACCAGGGACCCCAGTTGTTCGGCCCACTGAGCAAGCAGCGGGCCAAAGACCCTGCCGACGGCTGTGCGGTCGTCGTGGCGGGTGAGGGCGGCAACCGAGACGTCGGCGTAGCCCGTGCCGAGGCGAGATCGCGACAGGGCAGCGTATGGACGGATCCGACCGGCGAGCAGCCGACGGGGGGTCACCAGGGTGCGCGAGATGAGCCCTGCGAACCCGGCCGCAGAGACGGCGGCAAAGAACGCCGTGCTCATGTTTGGCCCCCGGCTGTCAAAATCCGCTGCTCGGTCGGTATCCGGCCGAGGCGGTTGATCATGAACAGACCGCCCATACACAAAAGGCCTCCGACGGCAATCACGAGCCATCCGGCGGCACTGCGATAGAAGCTGGCGTAGTCCTTCGACGTGGCGATCATCATGATCAGCACCAGGAATGGGAGTACGGCCGCGCTACGGGACTCGATACGAACCTCCAGCTGCGCAGTTTGGATCTCTTCTCGAAGGGCGATGTCCCCAGCGGTTGCGTCAGCCAGATCGGCGAGAATGTCGATCACCACCGTCGAACCCTGCTCGAAGGCCACAAGAATGATCTCGAGAACCCGATCGCTCACAGGGTCAGCCAGCTCCTCACGCACCACCTCTAGCGCCGTGCGGTGATCAAGGGTTGCAGACAGACCCGCGTAGCGATTGAAATAGGAACGCAGCGCAACAGGACCACTTCGGCCCAGCTCGTTGAGGGAAGCGTGAACCGACATCGACGACTTCAGATGAGCGATCAAATCGCGAAGGGCATCGGGCCAGGCGCTGATTCGGTCCCGGGCGATCTTGTTGCGGCGGCGACTATAGAACGAGCGGGGAATCCACAGGGCCAGCCCGGCGGCGACAAGGGTGAGCGGCAACACATCGGTGAGCACCTGCATCATCGCCGCCACCACCAGTGCCATTCCGATTGACACCGCGAAAAACTGAAATGGGGTGACGTCGGCCCCGGCCTGGTGGAGCCAATCCTGGGCTCGGTCTCCACGGGGTCGTTCTCCCGAAGGCGATTTCTCCAGGAAACGAGGCGTCACACCGACGAGCGCTCCAAGGCTGAGATACACAAAGAGCCCGGCACTCAGTGCTGCGAGGAGGATCATGGAAGCTGGGCCGATCCGCTCAGGAGCGCTTTCACCGAGACCCCGTGCGGCGCCAAGACTCCGCAGAGCCGTTCCGCAAGGTCTAAGGGCAAGGGTGCTCCGGTCCAGCTGAGCTCGTGGTCGAAAGATTCACGATGGAAGATCGGCTCGGTGGTGAAGTCGAACTCGTCGGTCTGCATCGCCGGTACGGCGACGATTTCCATGATCTTGCGGCGCCCGCCGATACCACCCAACATGGCGGCCGAGGGTTCCTTGGCGGTGTGGACGACAAGATCGATGATATTGGAGAACACCGATCGGATCTGTTGAGGAGCGACATTGGGTCCGGCCATCACCGCTGTGGATACGAGGGCTTGGAGGCCCTGTCGAGCGTTGTTGGCGTGGATTGTGCTCAACATTCCTGCGCCCGCGTTTCCGGCTCGGGTGAGTTCGTAGGCTTCGGGGCCGCGGACCTCCCCCACCACTATGAGATCGGGCCGCATTCCCAGCGAGACCTTCACCAGGTCGCGTAGGTTCACCTCGTTGGAGCCGTCGGGACCGGCCTGACGGGTCTTCCAACGTGCGGCATGCAGGTGATCCACCGAGATCTCGGGGGTGTCTTCACAGACGATGACGCGCAGCGTGGACGGGGCAGACCGGAGCATGGCGTTGACGAGGGTGGTCTTGCCCGATCCCGGTTGGCCGGTCACGATGACCCCGGTTGGCGTGGCCATGGCTGCACTGAGCAGGTTTGCAGCGGGTCGACTGATCGCTTCCCACTCGATCAGCTCAGTGAACGTTTCCCGTTTGGAGAGATAGCGGCGAATCGTGACATCGATCGCATCGGCGATCGGGGGAACGACGACACCGATTCGAGCCGATCCTTCGAGTACCTGGGCCTGGATCACCGGTCGGCTCTCGTCGACGGCGAGTCCAACAGTGGCAAGGAGTTTGTGCACGACGTGGGTGACTTCTTCTTCGCTCACCGGATCGGGCCAGGCCAACATTCGACCATCGGTGTCGACGTACATCACGTTGGCTCCATGGACGATGAGTTCCTCGTAGTCGAGGGAGCCATCGAGGAAGGGAGTGAGGGGACCGTATTCGAGCAGGCTGCGCGACAGCCGGGTCATCATCGACGACGGGTCCGAAAGCGGACGACGGCTACCGCCGCTGGTGGCGTCGGCTTGGTATTGGTTGACCAACTGCTGCACGAGGCTGCGGACCTCGCTGACCTCGCGCAGATCGATACTGCGGATCCGGATGGCTTCGAGAGCTCCATGCCTCAGCTCTTCGTAGGCATCAACAATGGCGATTGTCATCAGGCAGCTCTCACCGAAGATGGGAGCGCGGTTTTCCGCCAGATCCGACGACTCGGTAGCGCACCCACCAGGGTGCTCAGATGTCGCAAGAACGGCCCCTTTTCGGTCAGCCTGGCATCCCATGCCGCTCGCTCGACCCGGCGATCGCTGGGGAGAAAGGTCAACGTATTGATCCGATCGCCTGTGATGTTCAACAACTCGGTTTCGATCTGGCCCCGCAAGGCTGGGTTGGTTGGTGCTTGATTGACGACAACCTCGATCGGTGCATCACCGGCCAGAGGCACAGCTTCGACCAGCCAATCGACGAAGTGCAGCAGCCCGGTCGGTGAGGCTTGGGTTACCGCGACGATCCGCTCGGCCCGTCTCACCAAATGACGACTGACCTCATAGCGAGGTGTCCCTGGCAGCTCATCGAGCGTGGAACCGATCTTGGCAACCACGTTGGTCCATTTCAGGGACAACACATCGAGCAGCCCGACAACCTCGTCGGCTCGCAGCAGAGACCAGTCGTCGCGCGAGGCCAAACCGGCGATGACATCGAAGGGAAGCGAACCGGTGGTGATCGCGGGCCGGGCAAGACAGGACTCGATCGAGCCATCTGCGCCACCGGATCCAGCGGTGTGACCGTGTCGTACCACGCCGGTGGCGGTGACGATGTGGGGATGGATGTTGAGACCGAGTCGCCGGGAGACCCCAGGGTGATTCTCATCAGCATCGACCAGGATTGTGCGGTCATGGGAAAGAAGTTGGGCCAAGCCGATCGCCACCTCGGTGGCACCGGCTCCCGAAGGCCCGCCGACGGCGAACACTCGCCGGTTCGCAACCGGGATCAGATCGTCGAGCTGCTGGAGAGCTGCAGCGTCGTCGAGATTCTGCTGTCGATCGGGTCGGTGCTGGCGGAGAAACGCTATGAGAGCATCGGTAGGGAGGTCCGACGGCACCACGAGGTCGATGCCGTTGTCTCGGAGGAACCGCTCGCCGAACCCATCGCCCTCAGCTGGGTCGAAGACACCGACGATCCGCTTCCCTGCCTCGTTCAAGCCCGAGACAACCGGCCGAGTGATCCAGCTGGTGTCGTCATCGACAATCACGATGTCGACCTCCTCGGCCAATGCCTGATGGCGGTCCCGTACCAATTCGACGACGATGTCAGACTCGTGATCGCGCACCTGGCGCTGAAGCGCCGGTCGCCAAGCACGATTGCTGAGCGCCGCGGCGACAAGCATGGGAATCATGGCTGCTCACCACCAGCTGCTTCGAGAGAAACTCCATCGACCAGAGGCACCGAAACCTCGACGATCGGGGCGGCGCCGGTGCTGCGAACGAGCCGCAGCGGACCATTGAGTTGACCCTTGCTGAGGCGAAGCGCTTGAACATCGTCTACCTGAAGCGTCACATAGCCGTCCCGAATCCCGCCCAACCCCTCTGGTCTCCCAGCCGAGGTTCCTTCAACCACCAGATCTGTGGCGAGATAGAGAGGTGTGTCGTTTTCGTCGAAACCGACAACATCGACCCGGTCGTTTCGATCAAGTCCGAGACCGTCGATCTGATAGCCCTCGAGAGGAATGGCAACGGTCCGGAATGGAACCTCGCCACGCTTTACCAGATCTGAACTCATGATCGGTTGTCCGGCAAGGAGTGAGCGGGCCAGGACCAGCCCTTCCAACTGTTGGCGGGTGGCATAGAACTCAAGACCGGGCGTGTCCTTGGCGATCGCGACGGCCGTGGGAGTCATCGGCTGACCCGCCTCAGCCTGTTCGGAGGCGAAATAGACGGTGACTGTCTCCCGCCGGTCCGCGAGCGCACTGCTCACCAGAACAAAAGTGAGCAGTCCGGCGAGGATCATGAGGCCATGGGCGAGCGAAAAGCGCGCCGGAAGGCGGTTGGTCATTGCCATGACTGAGAACGTACTGAAGTATCAACATGCCCGTTAGTGCCCAGAGGTTCATGGTGGGACCACATACAGTGAACGATATCAACCGTAGATAACAGTATGCAAGAGCGTTTACATATATTCCACAAACATACAACGCTGTTCGACGAAGTCGACCGCTCGGGCTGGACGGCCTGGTGTGTCGTCCACAGAATCACCCACCAGCTAGAGAAATTCAGATGTATTCAATGGAAACAACCGCAGCTGCACGTCATAATAGGCGTATGAGTGACACCAACGACGGATACGACGCCGTACGCGAGAACTACCCGGCGATCCTCACCACCGCCCAGGTGGCGGAGATGCTCGACCTCAATGTTCGAACCGTTCTCAACATGGCAGGCGACGGTCGTCTGCCGGCCAGTCGGCTGGCCGGCAGTCGAAAGTTCCACTACGTGCGCGACCAGATCATCGAGACACTCATCGCCAACACTGTGGATCCAAGAGAAGAGGCCCGAAAGAAGGCAGCCAAGGCGAGTTCCAAATAGGCGACACCAAGCTCAGAAGGACCAATTCAAGGTGAAGCACCAAAGTGGCCGATACCAATCCGATGACTGATTTCGTTCCCTCTCCCCCAACCCGAATGCCCGACCTCGGTTCCACACCCATGGAGTCCGAACGCATCATGCAAGAGATGCACGTCGAGCAGCGTTCTTACCTGGAAGAGGTAGAAGACGCAGTCAGCGAAACTGAGGCAGCAACCACTTCGCTCGACCTCCGCCTGATGCAGCTTGGCAATCGCGCCATGGAGGTAGTGGTCGAAGTTGCCGACCGTAAGATCCGCGGGCGGGTGAGTCAGGTTTCGGGCGAAGTCGCCACAATTGAAACCATCGGCGGTGCCCAGTTCTGCTTCCAGGTCGATCGCGTGATGGCGTTCCGCTTCTCGAATTCACCCGGAGAAACCCGAGGAGTTGCAAACGGGCAGCCCTCCACTTTGCTCGCCCGCCTCCGCGAGATGTGGACCGCCGGCGAACGTTGCACCGTGGGCCGCATCACCGGTTCGGCAGTACTCGGCGATCTCCAAGCGGTGACAGAAGGTCATGTTGAGCTCGTTGACCCGCAGGGAAATAGCTGGCTGATCCCGCTCGAGACCATTGCGTGGGTTGGCCCCAAGCTGTAGGCAACGCTGGCTGACTCCTGCCACAAACCGATGTAACGTTTCGCCATGACCGGCCAGCGCGTCATCGTAGTTTCGATCGACGGTGTGGCGCCCCGGTACATCACGCCCGAAACCATGCCCAACGTGTGCTGGCTGGCCCGCCAAGGAGCGTCGAGTTTCACGGCCACCACGGTGTACCCCACGACCACGGTGCCCGCCCATACCTCGTTGCTGCGAGGAGTCGATCCGACCGTCCACGGCATCGTGGACAATACCCTCGTACGACTCAGCGATGAGTGGCCCTCGTTCCTCTACACGGCTCGCAAGAGCGGCCGCCGAACCGCAGCCCTTCTCAATTGGACGCCCGTGGCCAACATCCTCGAGGCGGATGCGCTCGATACCCGCTACTTCCTCAACAGCGGCTACGGCACCGACGACGACGACCGGATTGCAGGTGCCGCCGAATCGGTGTTGCGCGAAAAGCCCGACGTTGCTTTTGCATATTTCGTGTCACCAGATCTGGCCGGCCATGACTTCGGGTGGGGTTCTCCCGAATACGCAGAAGCACTGAAGCGTTCGGACCGGGCGCTTGGGAAACTCCTGGAGGTTGTTGGCGAAAGTGCGGTGATAGTGACCACCGATCACGGGGGCCACGGCAAGGACCACCAGCGGAGCGAAGCCGAGGTTCTGGAGACGTTCCTGATCATCAAAGCTGACGGCGTTTCCCCATGCTCACATATTCCGAAAGCGTCAATTCTGGACGTCGCGCCGACCGTTGCTGAGTTGGCCGGCTTCGAGGCTCCGTTGATCTGGTCGGGACGTTCGCTACCCGGAAGCGAGTCTTTGTCGGTTGAACATCTCCTTGGCTTGGTCGATTCGATGGCAAGCCACACCTACGGCGAGCGCGTGAACATGGCTGAACACTCGCTTCAGACCGCCGCGGCAGCTGCAGCTGAAGGGTCAGACGAAGAGCTCGTGATCGCTGCGCTTCTTCACGACGTGGGCCATCTATCAGGCGAGGTCGGCCATTGGGGGTTCCCCGACCATGCGCGTGAGGGGGCCCGCCTCCTTCAACACATACTTCCCGCCGGAGTGGTGGAGCCAATCCGACTCCACGTGGAGGCCAAGCGATACCTGGTCGCCACCGATCCAAGCTATGCGGCAGACCTGAGTGAGGCGTCGACGGCTTCGTTGGCCGAACAGGGTGGGCCATTCGAACAGGAGGAGTGCGAGGAGTTTGCGGCGCGCCCGTGGGCCGAGGAAGCGATCGCATTGAGGCGCTTCGACGACGCCGGCAAACACCCCGGGTATCAGGTGGACGAGTCTGCCCATTACCGGCCCATGCTCGAACGGCTTCTTACCGAGCAGCCGACCAGCGCCCGTTGCATGCGCGACGCCTGTGTCTGTTCTGAATGCCGGGACCCCGGCAGTGGACAACACCTGCTGGCAGCCTCAGATCTTGTGGGTTGGACCCGAATCGGTCAGCGAAGGCTGCGTCACGATGACGGGCGAATCCACGTGGTGGAACTCGCCGCTGGAGAGGTTCACTACCCTCTCGATCGACCACTGGTCAGCTGGCCACGTGCCGATTGCCTACGCGGCCGGGGGCGATCTGCGCGACCTGACGATCGACCTCACGCGCTTTGGGATCTCCCTCGCCACGGGCCTGGGGTGCGAGGAGGGTTCGGTCATCGAGTTCGCTCAACGAATCGGCTTCGTGCGCAGCACCAACTATGGCGATCTGTTCGACGTCGTCTCGGTTCCTGAGCCGAACAACTTGGCTTACTCGAGCCTGGGACTACCGCTCCACACCGACAATCCGTACCGAGATCCGGCGCCCACCGTGCAGATTCTGCACTGTCTGTCCCGGCAAACAGCGGCGGCCTTTCACGATTCAGCGACGGGTTCGGGGCAGCTGAACAACTTCGGACCCATCATCCCGATGCGTTCAGCACACTTGCCACAACGCCGGTGGAATTCCGATTCGTCGACAACAATGTCGACCTCCACCATCGGGCGCCGGTGATCTCGGTAGATCTCGATGATGCGATCGAAGCTGTCCGCCTGAATCACCGAAGCATGTTGCAACCCGAACCCTCTGGGGCAGCAGAGTTCTACGACGCCTACTTACAGTTCTGCGAGATAGTGGAGTCGCCGGAACGAGTGATCGAAGTCCAACTCGCCGCGGGTGACGTCGTTCTGTTCGACAACCGTCGGGTGCTCCATGCGCAGAACGGCATTCGAAACCACTACCAGGCGGCACCTCCAAGGCTGTTATATCGACATCGACAGCGGTCCGTTCAGCCGCTCGGACTCGCTCGGCCGACCTCGCTCAGCCGACAAACGCCGTTTCTTCGAAGTGAATGCCCTTTTCGAGCGTCTTGTGAACCGGGCATCTTTGGGCGATGTCTTCCAGGCGTTTCGCGCGTCTGGTCGTCGAAATCACCGTCGATGAAGATCTCCGATGTCACTCGATCGATCAGCCCTGACTTGGAGTCGTCACACTTCTCACAGTCGTTGATGTGCACCCGATCGAAGGTGTAACTCACCGAAAGTGACCTGATCTTGATGTTCTTACGCTTGGCGTACATCGTGAGGGTGATCGTGGTGCAAGCGGCAAGGGAACCGAGCAGATAGTCGTAGGGATTGGGGCCGGTGTTGTCGCCTCCAAGGTCCACCGGTTCATCGGCTCGCCAGACGTGGGTGCCATTGGTGATATCGATTCGGTAGTCGCCAACCTGCTCTGCGGTAATCGTGGTCATACACAGAACCAACAACAGGTCGGTCGACTCTGTTCCACTTCACTCGACCGGCGGCAACTCGACGACTTCGTCTGGATAGATGAGATCGGGATCGCCGGATCGAATCGTTTCTGCGTTCAACTCGACAACCCTGACCCAGTACCGAGCAACCTCCGAAGTGGAAGCCGGGCGACCGAAACGGTGAGAGAGATGATCGGCAGCGATCATCCAGAAGTTCTCTCCTCGAACAACGACGTGATAGGTCGAGGGGACAGTCTGGTCGGCCCGAGTTGGCTCATCTACTGAGGAAAGGGGGAGATGGGGCAAGGTGATCGGCCCGAGCGCCGTGCCGCCGGGCAAGAGTTGTTCCTCAACCGCCTTTCCGGCGGGATCACCCTCTTCAGACAACGAACCGACCGATGGGAGGACCGTGGGAGAGGGTGCCAGATCGGCCGTTTCAACAGTGATGGGCTCGGTCCGGGAGCTCTGCCGCTCGAAGAACCTCTATCTGGGGTGCGGTGACCTGAGACGTGGACGGGGAGCATGCAGCCAGCACTCCCAAGGTGAGGAGTCCCTCAGCGATGCGACGAGACCCGGGCGCGGTGAACATCGGAAGAACTAGCGATCGCTCCAGCGACGGGCGGCCCAGCGCCATGATCCACACCCCGAGGCTGATGATGAGCCAAAGCAGGACAACGACCGAGGTCCACCATGCGAGAGGCACAAGCATGTGGTCCAGCCGCTCTGGGCGGGCCGTCGGCTGCACCACCGGAGCTGACACGACCAGAGCACCACCGGCTGCGGCGAGGCCAGCCACGACGCCTCCCGATGTTAGACGAGGTGTTGTTTCTGCTACGACAGTCACGTGGTTAAGTGTAAACGAATGCACTTATATTCTGTCAACAGGAATTTGACCTGCCCGAGCTGCGCATTGCAGTACCGGCGCGATGCAGCGGCCGATGCCGTGATTATCTCGCGTCACGGTGGGCCCGTTCCCGAGCGTTCGCTTGAATGGGAGGCGCGTGATTCTGCGCTTGCGATATGTGCGGGCCTTGCTGAATCATCAGTGATCGCGATGCCGGATGGGATCCCGGCTGCTGCGTCTGTGTTGCTGTGCGCTCGAGCTGGCCGTCGGGATGTGTCGGATGCGGCGAACGTTTCGGGATGTCGCAGACGCTTACAAGGCAACGAGTGCAGGTTCCTTGCAAGCTCGTGCCATGTCGCAGAGCGTTCGACTGGCACCAGATACATCGCGCCTGACGCCGATTTGAGTGACCGGAGCGTGTTGGGGTTAGCGACCCTTGGCCAGGTTGGCCAGCTGTGCCACCGCTCCGACGATTGTGCCGACCATGGCAACGACGAGGATCGTGCGCACGAGCCACGACCAGTCGGTGCCGGTGAACTCGAACGGGAATATCTGCCACGTGCGCAAGGCAACCGCGAAACCAATGATCGCGTTGGTCAGCTCACCGAGCGGCTTGACCGGCCGGCCGACGTTCCACGCGTAGACGAGGTTGACAACGATGCCGACCCCGAACGACACGGTGACGATCGGCAACAGATCCTCGAAATCGGACGTCAGGAACCCCGGCCATTCCCAGTCGAGTAGCTGGTGGCTGATCCACAACATCACCGCGTTGGTCGCTGCGGCGATCACAAAGCCGAGCCGCTTGGAGCCACTTTGGACAGCGTCCTCGGCCTTGTGGCGGGTCGCAGACATCACACACCTCCAGCGGTCGCCCCCATCATGGCCACATCGCATCCCGGTACAGCAGGGTCGAAAGTCCGTTCGGCCAGGCGACGAGGGAATATCCGCTACGCCGACTCTGTGTCCATCACCCAGTCGGGGCTAGGGGCGGGTGCCGTTCCAGGGTTGGAAGAGCATTGGGTAGCGAGTAACGCCGGGAGCGACGTCAAAGTGAATCGTTGGCATGTCGCCGTTGCAATCAAACGGTGCTTCGTCAAAGGCCGCTGTTTGTGCGAAGTCGTTGGCAAGATCGGTGGCGTCAACGCGAACTCCGTTGAACTCGACATAGGCCGACACGTTGCTAGCGCCTTGGGTGGCGACGATGAAGCCATTCTCATAGTGGTCGCTGCCCGTCGTCACACCTTCGACGACCGAGACGACACCGTCGACTTCAATGTCGTTCACGACGCTGGTGTCGTAGGAGAAGTGCCCGTTCTCGCCACGTGCTAGCGTGACGAACACATGTTCGCTTCAACCGACAATCTGAACCCGATGCAACGAGCCGCCGTCGAGCATCGGGGTGACCCACTGCTGATCGTGGCCGGGGCAGGAACTGGCAAAACCAAGACACTGGTAGCGCGTGTGGTCCATCTGATCCACCAGGGTGCAGATCCGAATCGAATTCTGCTGCTCACCTTCACCCGTCGATCGGCGTCGGAGATGTTGCAACGAGTTCGGGCCGCCAGCGCCAATCGCTCGGCCGGCCAGGTGTGGGGTGGGACCTTTCACAGCGTTGCCAATCGTCTCCTACGCCAGTTCGGAACGGCCGCGGGACTTCCGCCGAACTTCACCGTGCTCGACGCATCAGACGCCACCGATCTCTTCGCGATGGTTCGAAACGAAGAGGGCTTCGGCGAGCGATCAAAAAGGTTTCCTCGGCCGGCCACCATCGCCGGGATTTACAGCCACATGGTCAACAGCCAAGCCAAACTCGATGCCGTCCTCGACGACGAGTTTCCATGGTGTGCCGAGCACGTCGATGATCTCAAGACGATCTTCAGTAGCTACACGATGCAGAAGCGGACCAACGCGGTGCTCGACTACGACGACCTCCTCCTGTTCTGGAGGGGGCTCACTAACAGCACAATGGCCGGAGCGCTCGGAGACCTGTTCGATCACATCCTCATCGACGAATACCAGGACACCAATCCGATCCAGGCCGACATCGTCGACGGTATGAAGGGACCCACGACACAGCTGTGTGCGGTCGGTGACGATGCCCAGGCCATCTACGGGTTTCGGTCGGCGACGGTTGCCAACATGTGGAATTTCGCGGAACGATTCGCCGGTGCCGTCACCATCACGCTGGAACAGAACTATCGCTCTACCATGCCGATCCTGCGAGCCGCCAATGCCGTGGTTAGCCAACCCATAGGCGGCGCTACACCTCACTTCGCCAAGGAACTGTGGAGCACAACGCCCGCAGGCCCCACGCCCCGGCTCCTCACGTGTCACGACGAACCCGCCCAGAGCGCTTGGGTAGCCGACCAGATCCTCGACAGCCGCGAACGGGGCATCGACCTACGTGACCAGGCGGTGCTGTTCCGGGCAGGCCACCACAGCAATGGTCTCGAACTCGAACTCACCAGGCGAGACATCCCGTTCGTCAAGTACGGAGGACTGAAACATCTCGAAGCGGCCCACGTCAAGGATTTGCTGGCTCTGCTCCGGGTGCTCGACAACCCTGCTGATCAGTTGGCCTGGCACAGGGTTCTTTCCGGTCTGGAAGGCGTCGGTCCTGCCACAGAACGTCGCCTCGGGACAGAGCTGGGCCTCACCGAACCCGAAACCGAATCATTGCGCAGGTTCGTCGAAGGTGCGGGCTCGGTCCCAACCGCGGCGCTGGATCAAGTGACCGAACTGCGGAACGCATTCACCGATTGCCTCAATGCGTCGCTCTCTCCCGCAGAGCAGATCAACCGGCTTCGCCCGTTCTGTCAGATGTTGCTGGCCAACAAGTACGACAATCCCGCGGCTCGCCTGGCCGACCTGGACAGTCTGGCCAACACCGCCGAGCAGTATCGGACACGAAGCCGCTTGCTGGTCGAACTCACCCTCGATCCACCCGGCGTCACCGGCGACTGGGCCGGCCCACCCCATCTCGACGACGACTGGCTCACCCTGTCCACGATCCACTCCGCCAAAGGACTGGAGTGGCGCCACGTCTACCTTTTGCATGCCGCCGACGGCAACATACCTTCGGATATGGCCCTCGGCGATCAAGACGGAATGGCCGAGGAACTACGGCTGCTGTATGTAGCGATGACCAGGGCAAGGGAAGAGCTGAGTATCTCGTTTCCGCTCCGCTATCACGTCAACCGGTTCGGCTCCGACGATCGCCATGTCTATGCCCAGATGAGCCGGTTTCTCGAGCCCGCGCTGGAACACTTCACGCCGGTGACCGACGGATCAACCGCCGAGCTCGACCTCCGCACACCAACGGGGATCGGATCTGAAAATGTCGTCGACCATGTGGACAACATGCTCGCCACACTCTGGACCTGACCCTGCTTGCTCGGAGATGGGAACGGTAGATTTCACCATCGAAGGACGGCTGGATGGCACGACCTCGATCACCCGACGACGGAAAACGTCATCTGCGCTGCATTTCAGCGCCCACGGGTCATTCCGTCGGACGTGAGGCTGAGACGAGCTCCGTATCTCGGGGCCGGGCCGGCGCTCTTGGCCATCCGGACCACCCGCCAGCGATGGCCTCGGTACGGCTCGAGAAGTTCGAGCATCCGGTCGTCGGTGGCCCTGTCTTCGCCGGCGAGCCACCAGGCAACATTGTTGGGGATGTGGTAGTCACCAACCGGGACGGCATCAGGGTCACCAAAGGCAACCGCGGTGACCATGTTCGAGGTCCAGGGACCGATCCCCCGGATCTTCTCCAGCCGGTCCCGGATCTGAGTGGGTTCCTTGGTCCACAGCGAGTCGAGTCGTCGGATTTCGCGAGCCGTTCCGATGAGAACTTCGGCCCGCTTGCGTTCAACCCCACAGGTGTGGAGATCGCTGTATCCCAGCGATCCGATGGTTTCGGGCGCCGGCAGCACGGTGCCTCGTTTCCGACCGGGGATCTCGGGTCCCGGTGCCGGTTCTCCGAAGCGCCGAGCGATCGCCCGACGGGACTGTACCGCTTTGGTCACCTGCACCTTCTGGCCCAAGATCGCCCCGATCAGCGCATCCCACGGGCGGTCGGTACGACTCAGTCGGAACGGGCGCCTCGTGAAAGCCTGTGCGACCTTGCCCTCCGGTTCGAAACCGCTCAGGCTGTCTCGCAATCCCAGCAAAGACGGCATCTGGTCGAGCATCCATTCTGATCCATCACCCCACGCTTGGCCCTCGACGTGGTTGCCATCGCGCTTCAAGTACAGCGTTGCGGTTCCGATCGGGGTTCGGGTGGTCCACAGGTTTGCATCGGGGCCGACCATGACCGGGTTCTTGGCCCCTTTGATCGTGTAGTTGAGATCGATCCGTTCAGGGATCTCAACGGTTCGCTTCACGAACTCATGCTATGACAGCGTTTCGAGCAGCTGTTCTTTGAGTGTGCGTTTCACGAACTTGCCGTTGGCGTTGCGGGGCAGGTGGTCATCGAGGAACCAGAAGTAACGGGGGATCTTGTATTCAGCTATGCGTTCAGCCAGGAATGAACGGGCCTCGTCTTCATCGAGTGAGGCGCCATCCTGCAGAACTACCGCCATTCCGACCTCTTCGCCCAGCCGTTCGTCGGGAACGCTGAACGCTGCTGCCTCCGCAACGGCCGGGTGTTCATAGATCGCAGACTCAACGTCGGAGCAGTAGACGTTCTCACCACCGCGAAGCACCATGTCCTTGACCCGATCGACGATGAACACGAAGCCGTCCCTGTCGATGTAGGCGATGTCGCCAGTGTTGAACCAGCCATCTTGTATCGCTTCGGCGGTGGCCTCGGGCTTGTTGAGGTAGCCCTTGATGATGATCGGGCCCTTCACCCATAAAACACCGGCCTCTCCCTGCGGAAGGTCGTTGCCCATCTGGTCGCGAACGACCGCATCGCATGTAGGAACCACCGGTCCGCACGAGGCGGGTTTCGCCAGGTACATTGCGCTGCTGTTGGCGGTCACGATCCCGTGGGTTTCGGTGAGGCCGTAGCCGGTCGAGGGCACACCGGTTTCGAGGGAGTCGCCGATCTTTTCCACGAGATCGGGCTGAAACGCAGCGCCGCCGCCACCCATCGACTGCATCGACGATGTATCGCGACTACTCCAGTCCGGATGGTTCACGAGCTCTCGGGACATGGTCGGTACGCCGCTGAGGCTGGTCACCTTCTCCCGCTCGATCAGCTCGAGCGCTCGAGCCGGGTCCCACTTGCGGGTGAGCACCACCGCACCTCCTACCGCAGTGGCCGGATGAAGCAGGCAGTTGTTGGCGGTGACGTGAAAGAGCGGCGTAGGCGCCATCACACATGGCTGAGGCCCAGCAGCCGCAATGGCCTCGACGTCGACTCCTTGGGCCGCCGCCATGCCTTTGGGAATGTCCTGCATGAATCCGATGTGCAAGAGGTTGTGGACCGAACCCCGATGGGTGAGCTGGGCACCCTTGGGGGAGCCAGTTGTACCCGAGGTGTAGAAGATGCACATGTCGTCATCGGGATCGATCGCCACGGCCGGCAGTGAATCGGGAGCGGTCTCGGGGTCAACCACGTCGGCCCAGCGACGCCCGCCTTCGGGTAGGTCGCTCTGGGATCGCACCGAGATCACGGTCATACCGAACGACTCGTGCAGGGCATCATGAACGGGCAAAACCCGTTCGAGCCTCTCATCATCACAAATGAGCACTTTTGGTTCTGAGTCGCTGAGCGCGTACTCCATTTCGTGCGTGGTCCACCATGCATTCATCCCCACACAGGCTGCTCCGGTGCTGATGATGGCCCAGTAGCTGAGGACCCATTCGGGATAGTTGCGCATCGCGACCGCAACCCGGTCACCCCGCCCAACTCCAACCGCTACCAAGTCTGCGGCGAGGGAACGAACGATCGCATGTGCCTCGTTGTAGGTGAGGTGTTCATCTTCGTACACCAGGTAGCGCGGCACCGCCGTAGCCCGCCGAGAACGCCCAGATGTCACGCATGCTGGCCGGAGCGCCCTCCAACACTCGCATGTCGATGCCGCGAACTTCAGCGTGAGTCATGGCGTACTTGGCCCCCGGGGCGGTGAGTTCATCCCACTGTTGCTTGAAGAGAGCAACGAGGTCTGTGGTGGAGGGCATAGTCATGGCCGAGAGGGTAGCGAGGCAAGGAACTCACCTCTAATCGTGCTAGACCAACACGGTGGACATCGTCGTAGTAGGTGCCGGATTGGCCGGCCTCACCGCCGCCAACGAGCTCACTGCCAACGGTCACGCCGTGGCCGTCTTCGAATCATCCGACGGCCCGGGTGGACGGGTCCGCACCGACACGGTGAATCACCACTTGTGCGATCGGGGTTTCCAGATCCTTCTCACCGCCTACCCCGCAGCCCGCGAGGTTCTCGACTTCGAAGCTCTAGACCTTCAGACCTTCGACCCCGGCGCCAAGATTCTGCTCGGTGATGGCAAAACCGCGCTCGTTGGCGACCCGTTCCGTAAGCACGATCAGCTGGTTCCGACAATCAAAGCCGGCGTGGGGTCTCTGCTCGATAAGGCCCGGATCCTTCGGTACCGCTTGATGGTCACCCGGGGAACACTCGAGGAACTCTGGGATCGCGAAGACGTCACCGCCCGAACTCGGTTTCGTGAACTGGGGTTCAGCCCCACGATGATCGAACGTTTCCTCCAACCCCTGTTCGCCGGGATCACACTCGACGCCGATCTTGGCGGTTCCAGCCGAGTGGTTGATTTCGTCTTCCGGATGCTCGCACAGGGCGACGCAGCGGTCCCCCGCCGTGGTATGGGTGAGATAAGTGCGCAACTGGCCGCTCGACTCCAAGACGGAACGCTCCATCTCAATCAGAAGGTGGGGAGAACCACGGCGCACAGCGTCACTCTTGCGAGCGGCGAAACCGTCAAAGCCGATGCGGTCATCGTGGCGACCGGACCCACTGAAGCCGCCCGACTCACCGACGTTCCAGATCCGGGCTGGCGCGGTGTCACCAGCATCTGGTTCTCCGCCCCCACACCACCGGAGACCGCGCCGCTGATCGTGCTGAATGGAACCGGCAAGCGGCCATTGAATTCGGTTGTCACCATGAGTTCGGTCTCACCCGTGTACGCCCCACCCGGGGCCAGCACTGTCGTGGCCTCGGCGCCCACGGTTGCTCAGGGAACTGAGGCTGCCATGCGGTCCCAACTCGCGGAATTGCTCGGAGCTCAAACCTCGGATTGGGAGACCCTCCGGGTGGATCGAATTCCTCAAGCTCAGCCACTGCAGCTGCCCGGCTATGACCATCGTCCGGCAACAACGCTGGAAAGCGGGATTGTGGTGTGCGGCGACCACCGAAGGGATGCCAGCATCAACGGGGCGATGGAAAGCGGCCGCCTGGCAGCCAGGGCGGTTCTGAGCGAATAGATGCCCGAGTTACCCGAGGTCGAAACCCTACGGCGGGAACTGGAACCGAGGCTCATCGGCAGAACCATTGAAGAGGCGGGGTCGCACTGGTCCTCCAAGTTCACCCCGGCCATCGAGACGATTGGCGCCACCATCATCGGAACCGACCGCAGGGGCAAGTTCCTGCTCGTGCCGCTCGCCGATGGCCGTGAGTTGGTGATCCATCTGGGCATGACGGGCCAGCTGTCCTTCTCCAACGACATCGACGACAGTCCCTATCTCCGGGCCTGGTGGCGCCTCGACGAGGAGGTACTCCTGTTTCACGATGTTCGACGCTTCGGCCGAATACGGACGGTGCCCGCTGGCGACTATCGGTCCATCCCAACCCTTGCGAACGCCGGTCCCGAGCCGTGGGATCCAGAGCTCACGGCCCAGCTGTTCCACTCGCTGGTACGACGGAGCAAGAGAGCCATCAAGACTCAGTTGTTGTCGCAGCGACCAATTGCCGGCGTCGGAAACATCTATGCCGATGAGGCGTTATGGGCGGCGGAGATCAATCCGAACGTCACCAGGCTGGGTTTGGACCGCGCCGCCCGACTTCTCGATGAACTCCGCTCGGCATTGGAGAAAGGGGTGGAAAACGGAGGCACAACCCTTCGGGACTATCGAAACGTCGAGGGAGGGACCGGTGAGAACCAACACTCCCTCGTTGCCTATGGCCGAGCCGGGCTGCCCTGCCTTCGGTGCGGAACGCCGCTGAAGAGTGCGGTGATTGACGCCCGCACCACGGTGTGGTGCGGAAACTGCCAGCGCAGGTGAGTACAGAGTAGGTTTGCGAGGGTGACTCGATGGCTCAGCAATCAAGAACAGAGAGCGTGGAGAGACTTCCTTTTCGGTGTCAACCGGTTGTTGGAGCACCTCGATAACAGCCTTCAGGAGAACCACGGGATTCCCCTCACCGACTTCGAGATTCTGGTGGTTCTCTCCGAGTCCAAAGATCATCAACTTCGCATGTCAGAGATCGCCGACCATGTGCTGGTCTCCCGCAGCCGGCTCACGTACCGGATCAATCGCTTGGTGGAGCAGGGCCTGGTGATGAGGTCTGAGGTCTCTGAAGACCGCCGCGGCCTCTACGCCCAACTCACCGACGGCGGACTCGCGCTTTTGTCCGAAGCAGCCAAGACCCACGTGAGCGATGTTCGAAGCCATCTGATGGACCACATCCCAGAACAGGATCTTCCGGTCTTCTCCAGAATCTGGAAGTCCGTCGCCGGGTTCACGGGATAAACCCTTTCAATGAGACCGCGGAAGATAGTCGCACCGCGCACGTTCGAGAGTGGTTTCCAAGCCATTCGAGACGAACTCGATATTCCTCGAGAGTTCCCATCCGAGGTGCTCGAGGCGGCCGAAGTTGCCCGGGACCGATTCGCCGAGACCCGCAGGGATGACCGCCACCTTCCACTTGTGGCTATCGACCCGCCGGGCGCAAAAGATCTCGACCAGGCGTTCCACGCCGAACGGCGAGGACACGGCTACCGCGTGTTCTATGCCATTGCCGATGTGGGCGCTTTCGTGGCGAGCGGGGATCCGATCGACGTCGAGGCTCGTGATCGCGGTACCACGTACTACTCCCCCGACATACGCACACCCCTGCACCCGCCGGTGCTTTCCGAAGACCGGGCCAGTCTTCTGGCAGGGACTGACAAGCCGTGCCTGCTGTGGACCATCGATCTCGACGGAGAAGGTCTGCCGATTGATGCATCACTCATCCGATCGTTGGTGCGCGTCGCAGAAGCCATCACCTATCAAGAGGCCCAGCGGCGGATCGATGCCGGCGACGAGCTCAGGATCCTTCGGGAGATCGGGGAACTCCGTCAGCAGCAAGAGCTAGCCAGGGGCGGTATCAGCCTCAACCTGCCAAGCCAGGAGGTGGAAGAGTCTGACGGGAGCTATCACTTGCGCTTCGACACGTCGGTTCCCGTCGAAGGGTGGAACGCCCAAATATCACTGCTGACCGGGATCGTGGCAGGTACCAAGATGGTCGACGCCGGTGTAGGAATACTCCGCACCCTTCCACCGCCCCGAGAGCAGGATCTCCGTCGCCTACGTCGAGAAGCCAAGGCCCTGGGAATCCCCTGGGAGGAATCGACAAGTTATGCCGAGATGATCCGAACCGTCGAACCTGACGGACCTCACAAGAGCGCCTTTTTGCTCCAGGCCGCCCGGTCGTTCCGGGGGGCCGGATATGTCTGGTTCGATGGTGAGCTACCAAGGCTGTCCGAACACGGCGCCATCGCCTCGCATTACGCACACGTCACAGCACCGCTTCGTCGGCTGGTCGACAGATTCGGCAACGAGGTGCTGCTTGCCCTTTTCGCCGACGAGGACCCATCCGAACAGGTGATCGCCGATCTCCAGGAGATGCCGAGCCTGATGGGCCGAGCCCGCAATCGCGAGTCAGCTTTCGAACGAGCGATGGTCGACTACGCCGAAACCGTGGTGCTCCAATCTCAGATCGGACAGGTCTTCAGCTCAGCGGTGGTGGGCCTGAACCAGAAACGGGGCGTCGCCTACATCCAGATTCTCGATCCAGCGATCGAATCGTCGGTGGAAATCAATGGTCTCGAACTCGGCGAGTTACTACAGGTCCAGCTGGCCTCGGTCGACCCGACCGCCAGATCCCTCGAATGGCAGGTTCTCTCGTGAGCAACCACAGAATCACGACCGACGAAGAACTCAGGGAGCTCTACCGGCCACCCTCTAACCGGGCTGCCGCAAAGGTCACAACCTCGATCGACGAAGAAACCGCGCGGTTCCTCAGCCTGTGCCCCTTCGCTGTTCTCAGCACCGCCGGCCGAGACGGCGCAGTGGATGCTTCACCCCGGGGTGGACCGCCCGGTTTCGTTCAGGTTTTGGATGACACCCACGTCGCCCTACCCGATCTCGGAGGGAACAATCGACTCGACAGTTTCCAGAACATCATCGAAAGCGGTCACGCCGGCCTTCTGTTGATGATTCCGGGCAAGGAAGAGACAGTTCGAATAAACGGTGCGGCCTACCTTTCCACAGACCCCGAGTTGCTGGGCTCATTCACCAAGGAGCTCAGAACACCGAAACTTGCCCTGGTGATCCGGACCGACGAAGTATTTGGGCATTGCGCCAAAGCCTTTCGCCGCTCAGGATTGTGGGAGCCCGACTCCTGGGCCGCGCTGAGCAGTGCGCCTGATCTGGCCGACATCTATTCGTGCCAGTTCAAGGACACCGACGCTGACGAGATGCGGCTAGCGCTCGAAGACTCCTACCGGTCAGGTCTCGCCGAGGACTAGCGGTAGCTGTGTGTTCGCAGCTACCGCTGTGTGTTCGCAGCTACCGCTGTGTGTTCGCAGCTACCGCTGTGTGTTCGCAGCTACCGCTGTGTGTTCGCAGCTACCGCTGTGTGTTCGCAGCTACCGCTGTGTGTTCGCAGCTACCGCTGTGTGTTCGCAGCTACCGCTGTGTGTTCGCAGCTACCGCTGTGCCACAAGTTCGATCTCGATGTCCGAACCCAGGGGGAGTTCGGCCACCGCCACCGTGCTACGAGCCGGATACGGTTCGCTGAACTGTCGTTTGTACACCTCGTTCATCTCGGTGAAGTCGGCCATGTTGGTGAGGAACACGTTCACCTTCACGACGTGGTCAGACGTGAGGCCACCGGCTGCCAGCACATCCATCAGGTTGTCAAAACACTTCTGGGTGCGTTCGGCAATGTTGCCCTCGATCAGTTTTCCCGTACTCGAATCGAGCGGGGTCTGTCCGCTCAGGAAGACCATCCCGCCCGCGTCGATGGCGTGACTGTACGGACCTACCGAGGAAGCGTTTGGGCTGGTGATGGCGTTGCGCATACATGATTTCTAGCACTGTCACACCCCCTCGTCATGCTGGAACCATGACCGAATCCATCGCGATCAACCTCCCGTCGGCCCTCTGGCTGGCCAAACTCACCCCGTCGCTGGATCCCGACCAGTTGCTCAACCCGATCGACGGGCTGCCCAGCCACTGGCTCTCCACACCTTTGGCTACCGCCATCGGTTTCGGAGGCCTGCTCTCGCTGTCCGACGTGGGCCACGGGCTCGAACCAAACCTGTCCCCCACCGGATCTCTTCCATTGCCCGGCGATCGTGTGATCCTCGCCCGAACCGGCCAGAAGGTGGAAATCTTCGGCGCCATTGAGATCACCGGACTCACGATGGCCAGAGGTGGCGCGGTCCGCCTTGGGCATCGCCCACTGCTTCGATTCACCCGCCCAGTCGAGCTACGCCAGATTCGCCGAACCAACCACCTCCTCGACCAGCGTTGGGAACCCCTGTTCGGACGGGCGGGCCGAGACCGCCGGTTCCTTCCGATGGTCGATGCAGATGTGGCGCTGTGTTTCACGGCAATGGGATTCTCGCTAGAGGCCCTGTTCTGTGAATCATCGCCGTCCCTGGCCAAGGTCCAACCGGCCCCAGCTTGGGCGCTCGATGAACAGATAGACCACATCACAATCGAAACCGATCTTTCCAACAAACGAATCGCAGACGGCGTGGCTGTGTATCACGGTGTTCACGGCGCACTTGCCGCCAATCCTCAACTGGTGTCGGTGGACATCGCAGGCGACCTCTTGCTCAGCTTGCGCTGGCCCGACCGTTCCGAATACGTGGTTGCCCAATCGGTTTGCTTGGGCGAAGCGTTCGGTACAACGGTCTCGCCTCCTCGAGTGGGCGCCAGCACCCTTGTAGCTGTGGAGACCAGCAACGAGTGGTCTTTGATCGAGTTGGACCCATCGGAGACCCACGCTTCACTGTGGTGATGAGGCTGCTCATCACTTCGTTCCTGGTGCTCACATCGTGCACCACCGCAGGGCAGGAAACAGAACTCCAAACCACCACGTCGGAATCTTTGGCCCAAACCATCACCGCCCCCGAAACGTCTGGCGAGCAGCTCTTTCCCGATGTAGTAGCAGCGGTCGCTACTCAGAATGAGCCCGGAGTATGGACATTCTCTGTGACGCTGTCCTCTCCCTATGACGCCCCAGAGAGGTACGCAGACTCATGGCGGGTTCGAGGAATCGACAGCACCGTGTACGGTGAGCGATTCCTCAGCCATGACCACGCCAACGAGCAGCCCTTTACCCGGTCACAATCAGGAATCCAGATTCCCGAAGGTGTCGATGAAGTCATCATCGAGGGTCGCGATCAGGTCAACGGCTGGGGCGGCACCACCCTCACCCTCACACTGGAGCGCTCGTGAACGACCTCATCGCCGCTATCGACATAGGTACCAACTCATTTCACCTCGTTGTTGCTCGCATCGCGCCGGACTCGGGTTTTGAGGTGGTGACGACCCGAAAGGAAGTAGTCCGACTCGGTTCGGGTTCGGGCGACATGAAGACCCTCGCCCCCGAGGCAATCGACCGGGGAATCGCTGCTCTCACCAGGATGTGCGACGTGGCCCGGAGCCTCGGTGCGGATGTCCACGCGGTCGCAACCAGCGCCGTCAGAGAGGCCAAGAACAGGTCTGAGTTCCTCGAGCGTGCCCGAAAACAAGCCGGTGTGGAGGTTCAGGTGATCAGCGGCTTCGAGGAGGCACGGCTTATTCACCTCGGGCTTCTGAAGGCACTACCGGTCTTTGACAAGCGGATCATGGGTTTCGACATCGGCGGGGGAAGCACAGAGATCGTGGTCGGTCATGGTTCAGATCTCCTTGCCGCTCGGTCGTTTCGGCTCGGTGCCATCAGGCTCACCGAGCGGTTCTTCCCCGGCGGCACTGTTCCCAACGCCAATTCGGTTGAGACCTGTCGCCGCTTTGTACAACAATCGCTCGCCGGTGTGGAGATTGAGTTCGTCGGTCACCGTCCCCAGGTGCTCATCGGCTCATCGGGCACGGCAGGAACGCTGGCCGCGATGGCGTGCGCAACCGCAGGCGGAATCCCCACCAATCTCAACGGAACCGAAGTGACCAAGGCCCAGCTAACCGAGCTGGTGGAGCTGATCATCGAAACAAAGCCAGGCAAAAGGGCCCGAATTCCAGGGCTCGACGAGAAGCGATCCGACATCATAGTCGGCGGCGCGATTCTGGCTGAACAGGTTGTCGAGCTGTCCGGGCTCGACGGTTTCACGTACAGTTCCTTCGCCCTACGGGAGGGAGTCTTGCTCGATCGGATGCCTGGTGCCGCAGCGGAAAACCTCGACGACCTTCGCCGCACCAACGTGAATCGGCTGGCCCGAGCTCTCGACCCAGATTTCGAGCACGCCGAACACTGCACCAGCCTGGCCCTGCAACTATTCGACCGCACCGACGACATTCATGGCCTAGGCCACGACGAACGAGAGTTGCTCGAGATGGCCGGGCTACTCCACAACGTTGGCCTCTTCATCAGCCACAGCGGCCACCACAAACACAGCTACTACGTGATCCGGAACTCCGAACAACTCACAGGCTTCAGCGACAACGAGATCGAGATGATCGCCCAGGTCGCCCGTTATCACCGAAAGTCCCACCCCAATAAGGGTCACAGCGCGTTCGTCGGACTCAGCGCCGAGCACCAAGACCACGTCGAAGTGCTCGCCGGCATTCTGCGAGTTGCCATCGGTCTGGATCGTCGCCACCGGTCCACGGTGATGTCGGTCCGCGTGCTCACAGGGGACGGGGTCACCATCGAGCCGATCACAAATGATCCCGCCCATGACCTGTCGATCGAGGTCCATGCGGCTAACGAACGGGTAAGCCTTCTCTCTGCCGCGCTCGGACAATCAGTGAGGGTTTCGCTACCCTCTGTGGTGGCACCGGCGGCCTACTGAGAGCGAATCTACATGCGGTTGTTTCGACGAATCCTTCTCCCCTTACTTCTGGCCATGGCCTTGGTCAGTTCAATCGCGCCAGCAACTCCCGCAGCTGCCGAGAGCGACAACGTGGGCGCATTCTCCACCGAGCGATGGTTCATCACCCAGCAGTATCGAGACTTCCTCGGCCGTGAGCCCGATGCCGCAGGTCTCAGCTTCTGGACCAACAAGCTCCGGTCCGGAGCCTCAGCGTCCGCCGTCATCAACGCCATGGCCACCTCACCGGAGTTCGAGGGTCGCATCGCTCCGGTGGTGCGGCTGTACTACGCCTACTTCCTCCGCTCTCCCGACATCGCTGGCCTGAAGTTCTGGGCCGGGCAGCTGGGAACCGGAGCATCGACCTTGGCCGTTTCCAATGAGTTCGCCAAGTCCGCCGAGTTCCAGAACACCTATGGATCGCTCAACAACGCCGAGTTCGTAGAACTCGTGTACCAGAATGTCCTCGGTCGACCGGCTGACCTGTCTGGACGGGCCTTCTGGCTCGAACAAATGGCTGCCGGGACCAGCCGCGGCGCCGTGATGCTCGGGTTCAGCGAGAGCGTTGAGAACATCCGCGACATGGATCCGATCGTGAAGGCCACCATGCTGTACGCCGGCATGCTCGGCCGAGCACCCGAACCCAACGGGCTCAACTACTGGGTGGGGGTAATCCGAGACGGAGGTTCCTTCACCGCCGTGATCGGCGGATTCTTGGGCCAGGCTGAATATCGCAATCGGATGGAGCGGCTTTACCCGGTGAAACACCCGCTCACCGGTGAACGATCTGAGACGACCAACCCCAACCGCGCACTGGCGGTGAAGGTCGACAACAACCAGGGCGCGGTCCCTCAGCGGGCACTTCACTACGCCGACATCGTTTTCGAAGAAGAAGTCGAGTTCGGAATCAGTCGATTCCTTGTGATGTTCCACAGCGAATTTCCAACCACAATCGGACCCGTTCGATCAGCCCGAACCACCGACTTCGGGATCCTTGGGGCATTCAACCTGCCGGTGATGGCCACCTCCGGCGGGAACCCCACGGTGCTTCAGATCCTCAACGATTTCGACGGGGTGGCATTGGTTAACCGAGATCGTGCATCGACGCCGTGGGCCTACTCGCGAGACAACAGCCGACGGGCCCCTCACAACCTCTATGTGAACAGCAGCCAAGTCATGGCAGCAGCGCCCTCGGGAGTTGCTCCCCAGCAGATCTTCGAATACCGGGAGGCGGGGATTCCCGGCACCCTCGGCGACTCAACGAATGGCGTCAGGATCGACTACGGACGTACCAAGGTCGAGTACCAGTGGAATCAGGCGCTGCTCGGATGGCAACGAACTCAGAACGGTCAGACCCATAAGCTGGATGATGGCACCGTGATCGCCCCGGACAACGTGGTAGTGCTGGAAATGGAACACCGCCCGTCACCCGCCGACGCCGATACCCCTGAGGCCATCAGTACCGGACTGGGCGTGGCCCACGTCTACACCCAAGGCAAACACATCGTGGGAACATGGGAGCGGTTCGACGTGAGCCAAGCCTTCGCCTTGCGGGTCGGCGCCGAACCGATTCTGCTCACCCCGGGCGAGACGTTCGTGCAACTGGTTCGGCCCGGAATAACCACTCAGCGATAGCGGGACCGAATGGGTTGGGTCGTCCGCGTCGAGGCAGCCGACCCCGATACGATCGAGATCGCTGCCGTCCTCGCCGACACAACCGGCTGGGCGCAGGACCGAAACACAATGATCATCGGATTCGACGATCAGGCATCTGCGACTAGATTCGCCGACGCCCACGGCGGATCGGTGGAAGCGGCACGGTCATGGGGATGGGAGGAGCTGTCCGAGGTCACCCTGGCAAGCGGCACCATCGAGCTGGAAGTCGGAACCGCCTTCGGTCATGGGGCCCACGCCACCACCGCCCTGGCTCTCGAAGCGCTCCAGGGGTTGGGCCGAGGCCACCATCGGACGCTCCTCGATGTTGGTACCGGGACCGGAGTGCTCAGCATTGCCGCCGCTCGACAGGGTTTCATAACCACCGGCTGCGACATCGAACGGCAGGCGGTTGCGATCGCGGTTCGAAACGCCGAGCGCAACAACGTGCAGGCTGACACCAGCTTTTTGACCGCTACTCCGACACAGCTGGCAACCCCGGCCTGGCTGGCCCGATCGCAGGGATTCGACGTAGTAGTTGTCAATGCCCTGGTCGGGGTCCACGAAGCCGAAGGCGCCGCTATCGGACTGTTGGCGTCTCGGACCGCAACGATCATCGCTACCGGACTCCACGGCCAGGACCAGATCGATCGGGCCGTGTCCGCCTACCCCGGGTTTCAGGTGGTGGAGCAACGGAACGACCAAACCTGGTCACTCGTCGTACTCAAACACATCCCGATCGGTCTTTCACTCTGACATTGCGAGGACCTCCGTATCGCAGCTTCAGCAGCCCGCCGACCCTGGCGTGCTGCGGAACGACAACACGAAGTCTCCGAGGTTGTCGCCCAAGTCAACACACCCGCCGTGGCCGCGCACGAAGCTGACGTCATTGCCAGCCATACCGACGTATGAAGGAAGCGGTGTACCCTCGGCGGTTTCGGAACCCCAAGCGATGGCGTCGACCGCCGTGACGCCGTCCATGAGTGCGACGGAGTCATTGTTCCCGAGATATGGGAACGAAACGCCGCCGTTGTAGTCGGCATCGGCGAAGCCGCTGTAACCCGAGGGTGAACCGATCACATACGTTTCGCCAGGAGCGAGCAGCGTGCCCGGTGCAAAGCTGTGGAGGGTTTGGGGAACCTCGATGGTCCAACCACCGATGTCGACGGTCGAACTGGTCGCATTGAGGATCTCGATGAACTCGTCTCCAACACCCGCAGGTCCAGCCGGCCGAATCTCACTGATGAGTACGCTGTCGGAGGGCGGGGGGCTACCGCATGGCGTGAACGGTGACGACATGTTCTGCAGCATGCTCTTGCCAAAGTTGCGCACGAAGTCGGCACTGTTGTCGTCGCTGTCGACGCAGTTCCCGTAGGCGTTGCCGAACAGTCTCTCCCAGCTGCCGTCGATCGCCGCGGGTCCGTTCCACGATGGGAGTGCGGTTCCCTCGCCGACCGTGGGGCCCGAGCCGTAGTGAAACGCATCGATCTGGGTCCCGGTGGACGTGAGGACCTGCACATCACCGAACCCGGTGCCATAGGTCAGCCCAGCCCAGGTGTCGTCGGCGAAGCCCGCTTGTGGTGACCCCGGGTGGGTCACGAGGTAATGCTGGCCCGGAAGGAGAGTCACCGCGGGGAACGTGTAGAAATCGAAATCGAGCGCACTCGTGATATGCAGTCGCCATCCGCTCAAGTCCTCAGCCACGCTCCCTGCGTTGAACAGCTCGACGAACTCATCGTCGCCGCCCCCGGGTCCAGCCGGTCGGAACTCCGAGATGACGATCCCTTGCCCGTCAACGGTGATATCGAAAGTCTGTGGAGGAGAGGTGTCAACTCCCCCATCTGCCACACCCCCGTCGTCCTGTAGCTCGACGGTGATCGTGGCCGAGCCGGCCTGGCCGGCTGCTGGGGTGAACAGCAATGTTCCGGTCGAGGACACCTGCGGTTGTGAGACGAACAGGCCGGGGTTGGTGTTGGCGGTGGTGTTGAAGGTCAGTATCTGGCCCGCTTCATCGGCCGGGCCGCGGCGCAGCGACGTCGCCCACCCAACCCGTGCCTGAGCGCCCGAATCTCCCGGCACTGTCTGATCGGGGCCCTTGACAAACGAAGGAGCATCGTTGACGGGGGTGACGGTGACTACGACGGTGGCGACGCTGCAAAGACCTCCGAGATCACAGACCCGGTAGTCGAATGTGTCGATTCCCCCGAAATCTGCCGCAGCCGTGTAGTCGAGGGTGCCGTCGCCCTTCACTACGAGGGAGCCTGCGGCCAGAGGTGTCGGCTCGATGGAGAGGCTCGTCGGATCGAGGTCAGAGTCGACGTCGTTGGACAACACATCGAGATTGACGAGCGGTCCATCCTCCAGCAGTGGTGGGCCGATCGGATAGGAATCATCGACGGCCATGGGGTTCGCATTGGCGAGGGTGAAGTCCAGCCGGGACGGGTGGGCTGAATCCATGGCTACCCATACATCCTCGTGCCCGAACATCAGCCGCAGCTTGAGAACGCGACCCGATGCAACGGTATGGGTCAGGCTTCCTACTGTGATCTCGCGATAGCCGAAGTCTGAAACCCCATCGTTCCAGTCGTTCCTGTGGGCGTTCTCGTACCGCAACAAGGCCGGCGAGCATGACCCGAGCGTCACGGCATCGCAGTCGTACAGCCACGCCGAGAGATCGACATCAGCGCCGAGTTCGAAGCCGGCCACGGTGCTCCAGAGCTTCAGCGTCACGGGTCCGTTGAGGTCGAGAGCTGACGCACCAGGATTCAAGATCCAGTTGTGGTACTTCAACGAATCGGGGTCGGTTTCGGAGCCATCGCTGCTGAGGATCGTCAGTCCCGAATCGAGATCTCCGTCAGGATCTGGATCGCCGGGAGTCGGAGGGGTTGAGACGAGGTCGAAGTCATCGGCTGTGGGTCCTGAGTCCCCGAAGTACCAACCCCTCGGCAGAACACCCGAGTCGACTGTGATGTCGACTGTCGTCGGGATCGACGAAAGTGCTCCGTCGAATGCGGTGTAGGTGAAGCGGTCCGATCCGGTGAAGCCGGGGTTCGGTGTGTAGGTGAACGACCCATTCGGATTGAGCGTGACAACCCCGGAACCGGGGCCGCTGTCGACTACTGCTGTGACCGGATCGCCGTCGTAGTCATGATCATTGGCAAGTACTCCCGGAGCGCCGATCGAGATCGGAGTGTCTCGACCGGTCACGTGTGCGTCGGGCTGGGCTGTAGGAGAATCAGGTACCGGGAGGACGTCGACCGTTACTGTCGCCACTGCACAGGAACCGTCGAGATCGCAGACCTGATACTCGAACGAATCGACACCGAAGTAGTTGGGATCGGAGACGTAGTCGAATGTCCCGTCGCCGTTTGCTGTCGCCAAACCGTGTGCCGCCCCAGTAACGACAACGGCCGACGTCGAATCGAGATCGGGTGTCGGATCCGTGTCGTTGGCGATCACGTCTATCGTGATCGCCGCCGCGTCCTCGTCGGTCGTGGCTGCGTCATCGACGGCCTCGGGCCCCATGATCCCGATCGTCACCAGAGCGGTGTCGCAAACAACCGTCAGATCACAGACTTGGTACACGAACGAATCGGTGCCCGTCTCGCCCGGGGTCGGGGTGTAGCCGACAGTGCCATCAGGATTCGGTAGCGCTGTTCCCTTGATCGGAGCAATGACGATCGAGACCGAAGAGACGTCGAGGTCTCCGTCGACGTCGATGTCGTTGTCGAGCACCGGAAGGTTCACCAGCCCCGGCCCGCTCGTGCTGGCAGAGTCATCGAATGCCTGTGGAGGGTCGTCGACGGGGTCGATCGTGACTGTGGCTGTAACCGGTGCGCTGGTGTCGACACCGCCGAGTGCAGTTCCACCGTTATCCACAGCGATGATCGTGATGGTCGTCGAGCCGGCGGTGTTCGACTGCGGAGTGAAGGTCAGATTCCCTGAAGACGACAGTCCGGGCTGTACCCCAAACAGAGAGGGATCGTCTGCCACCACGACGAAGGCAACCGTCTGGCCGACCTCATCGGCGGGACCGGGAGAAATCGCCGTAGCCCATGCCGGAATCGTCTGGCTGCCTGCATCCTCGAGAAGGTTGAGATCAGGACCGGGGACGAAGACTGGTTGATCGTTCACCGCCACAATCGTGAGCGATGCTGACAAAACGGAGCTCGAGTCGACACCACCGAAGCCTGTTCCTCCGTCATCGACCAGCCGAATGCTCAGGTTTGACACACCGTTTGCATCAAGCGCCGGAACGAATGAAAGATCTCCTGCCGCCGAGATCGCAGGCTGGGCAGCGAAGAGTGACGGGTCGTCGGCGAGGACGGTGAAGGACACTGCCTGGCCCGCCTCGTCGAAGGGGCCTGCACTGATCCCTGTTGCCCAACCCGGTATGACGCTCACGCCTGAGTCCTCCGACATCGTGTACCCCGGTCCCGCGGTGAAGGTCGGCGGGTCATTGACCGCTGTCACGACGATCGTCGATGCGAACGTTGTACTCGTGTCGGAGCCACCAACAGTCACACCGCCCGAATCACGCAGAGTGACCGAGATCGTCGACGAGCCGCTCGTGTCAGGCGCAGGCTTGAACGACAGATCCCCCGCAGGTGAGATCACTGGCTGGATGTCGAACAGACTTGGGTTTCCCGTTACCACGGTGAACGTCACGGACTGACCGACCTCTGCCGGTCCCGCATCGATGGCGGTCGCCCAGTTCGGGACAAGGTGCGCACCGGAGTCCTCGAGAACGACTGGTGGGCTGCCTCCGACGAAGGTCGGCGGATCGTTGACCGAAGTGACCACAACCGTCGCTGTCTGAACGTCACAGAAGTCCTCGACGTCGCATACGAAGTACTCGAAAGTGTCAACGCCAAACCAGTTCGCGGCCGGAACATATGATACGACACCACCGACCACGGTGGCGGTACCGGTTCCCGGCGGACGCTCCACGATGAGTTCGGAGAGGTCGAACGGTGCATCGCTGCTGTCGTTCCCGAGCACATCGATCACGACTGCCCGGCCCTCCTGTGACGTGACCCGGTCGGTCACGAGCAACGGTCGATTCGGGTCGTCGAGAACGACCAGGTCGACTTCGCCAGAATCGGAGCCGCCGTTGCCGTCGTCGAGTTCGTAGGTGAAGGCTGCTGCTCCGGTGTAGCGCGGTGCGGGGGTGAAGGTCACGGTAGACCCGTCGCTGGTCACCGAACCACCTGACACTGCTGTCACCGATCTGATCGTGAGGGGATCACCATCGACATCCCGGTCGTTGTCGAGCACTGAGATGACCAGTGGTGTGTTCTCGACAACGGTTGCGGAATCCTCAGCTGCGCTCGGGGCGTCATTCACCGGCTCGACGATGAAAGTCAAGGACCCGGAATCGCACGCTCCGTTCTCCAAACACGCCGAGTAGGAGAGGACAACGGTGCCGTTGAAGTTCGATCCTGGCGAGAACGTCACAAGCCCTGGAGCGGAAACCTCGGCGCTGCCTCTTTCGGGCTCGTCGAGCAGCTTGATCTGCATGCCGGACTCGGAGACGAGCTCGCTGAGATTGGCTTCGAGAGTTTGGTCTTCGGCCCCCCGTACCGTGTAGTCGGGAGCCTCTACAACCAGCGCAACCGTTTCAGGGACGGCCGAAGGCACCTCGGTCTGTGGGCCGATGAGACCGGTGAAGGCACCCACCGTCATGGCGGCCACCACGCCTGCCCCTGTATTTGCTACCGAACCGATCGTCGCCGAGCCAGCCGGCAGTTGCGCAAGAGAGCCGAGAGGCCCGGCGACGAGTCGGAGTCGGCCCACGTTGACACCGAGGAACGCTCGCACGACCTGTGGATCGAACTGAGTACCGGCGTTCTCCGCCAGCTCCCGACGAGCTTCCCATGCCGGCATCGGCTCCTTGTACGAGCGGGCCGAGGTCATGACATCGTAAGCATCTGCGACCGCCACGATTCGCGCCGCCAGGGTGATGTCGCGACCCGACAGCCCGTTCGGGTATCCGTTGCCGTCGAAATACTCATGGTGTTGAGTTGCCGAGTCGGCCCATTCGCCGAGCCAAGGCCGTAGCGGCTCGACGAGGGCATCGGCTTTCGCAGGGTGCTGGCGGAGGATCTTCCACTCCTCGACCGTCGGCTTCCCGACTTTGTTCAGAATCTCCGCAGGTACAGAGAGTTTGCCGATGTCGTGGACAAGCCCGGACCAGTTCAGCAGTTCGAGTTCGTGCTCCTCGAGACCCATCTCCTGACCGATCATCACCGAATAAGCCCGAACCCGCTCGGTATGGCCTCGCGTCAACCGGTCATGGGAATTCAGTGTGCTTGCGAGTGCAATCAGCAACTCGGCAGCTTCCTGGGGCGCTGCCTTACTGAACTCGCCCGACTCCATCTTGCGCTGCAGCTGGCGGACGGTGCCGTGACGAAGCGCCGCCCGGAACCGCGATGGCGCTCGGTCTGGGAAGATGAGCGACAGCTTGTACATGGCGACGATCGGCATGAGTCGCCGGAAGACTCGGTCGAACACCAGCAGAACGAGCGTGGCAAAAATGGAGAGGACCACCCACCATCCGATCGTCTTGAGCCAGCCGTCGGGTCGCTGAACAAGTCGACTTGCGACGGTGACGAGGACGATCGAGATGACGATTGGCGCGACGGTGATGAGGACCCGCAGGATCCCCGCTACTACGGGGCGTCCTTCCCATTTTTGCTCATTTGTCATTCGATACTCGGATCGGCCAAAAAACGGGCCCGGTTGACAAGAACTTGATGGTTCGGGGATCGGCCAGCCTTGGTCACTGGTCGTACCGAGCAAGTAACGTCGAGCCCGTGACCACCGCTGGAATCAAACTCGAACAGGTGACCCAATGGCTGACCGAAAACATCGATGGCGTCGAAGCCCCTTTACCTTCAGCCCAATCGCCGGGGGTCATAGCAACCTCACGTTCGCAGTCACCGACGGTGCGGGACGCAAGCTGGTGCTGCGGCGGCCGCCGCTGGCGGCTGTTTTGGCTACCGCCCATGACATGGTTCGGGAGCATCGAGTGATCAGTGCCTTCGCTCCCACACAGGTGGCGTGCCCGGCCACACTCGGATTGTGTACTGACGAGAGCGTGAACGATGCGCCGTTCTACGTCATGGACTTCGTGGAGGGGGTGGTTCTGCACGATCGTGCCATCACCGCCGAAACCGTTCCAATGGACCAGCGAATCAACCTCAGCCTGTCCGTAATCGACACATTGGCGGCATTACACAGCGCCGATCCCGATGAGATCGGCCTCGGCGATCTCGGTCGCCGCTCGGGTTACTTGGAGCGCCAACTCAAACGGTGGCAGGGCCAGTGGGAGAAGACAAAGACCCGTGACCTCCCTGCCATGGATCGCACCTACCAACTACTGCTCGAGGCGCAGCCGGAAGAAAAATACAACACCGTTGTTCACGGTGACTATCGGCTGGGCAACATGTTGGTCACGCCTGAGACGGGCAAGGTGGCGGCAGTTCTCGACTGGGAGCTTTGCACGCTGGGTGATCCGCTGGCCGACCTCGGATACCTGCTCAACAACTGGGTGGAGCCAGGTGAGCCGGACCAGGTTGCTGGAGCGACAGACTTTCCCACCGCCGACGGAGGGTTCATGAGCCGTGCCGAACTCATCGCCCGCTACATCGACAAGACCGGTTTCGAGGTGGAGAACCCCGACTATTACCGGGCGTTCCAGTTCTGGCGGCTCGGCGCCATCGTGGAGGGAGTGCTCAGCCGTTACATGAAAGGTGCGCTCGACAACGAAGTCGACCTCGATGCTTTCGAGGTGCAGATCGATTCGTTGGCAGGCAAGGCCATCGAGCTGGCCGAGGGGATGTAGTCAGCCCAGGAGCTGATCGATAGCGGCACCGACGCCAGAGCCATTGTCGGGGTGTGCCGTCATCTTGCCGATCCAGGAGAGCGATAGTTGGCCTTGGCTGATGGCGTGCACATCGCTGCCACCTTCGCCGTCCCATTTGCTGCCCCAGTCGACCTTGATTTCGAAGGAGTTTGTGTGGCCCGGGATCGCCTCCAGCTTGGCGGCGCTCGACTCACTTGGTGGCTTCTCTGAAACATGAGTCCAGGCCCACCGGTCGATCTCGGCCAGGGGTTTGTCGGGCACGTTGATGTTCAGCACGTGAGGTTCCGGTGGAGGTGAATCCAGCATGGTCTTCACCGCGGCAGCTCCCAAGGTCGCTGCGGTGGACCAATCGAGTTTGGCGATCGCTTCGTCCCAGGACTGACCATTGGTGTTCCACTCTTGTAGAGCCTGGCTGACCGCAACCCCAGATACTCCGCCGTTCCGGCCGGTGAGGCAGGCCCCGATCGTCCCCGAGTGATAGACCGAGCGACCAATGTTTGCTCCAGGATTGATTCCGCTCACCACGATGTCGGGATCGAAATCGAAAGCTCCCATCCGAACGAAGAGGACACACAGCGCCGGAGGGCCGGACACCGCCCAGACATTGTTCAGGCCGGGCAGGTCGGGAATATTTCGCCGGTGGGCCTGAGGTTTCATGTCGGCGATCGAACCGATGGCCGAACTGGCGCCGCTGAACTCCTGATCGGGCGCAACCACCATGACTTCGCCATGTTCAGCGACCGCACGGGCCAATGCATACAACCCGAGAGAATCGATTCCGTCGTCGTTGGTGACCAGAATTTTGGGCCGGTTTACCATGCCGGCCACCCTAAGGCCTTCCGAGGCGACCGAGACTATGTCGTTCGCCATACAACGGTCTAGGGTCCCGGGGGTGACAACGGACAAGAAGATCAAACTGGCCTACTCGGTTGGGTACTGGAGCGCCGGCCCCCCTGACGGTGCGCTCGAAGGGGTCATGGAGGCAGACCGGCTGGGTTTCGATTCAGTGTGGACAGCCGAAGCTTACGGATCGGACTGTTTCACCCCGCTGGCATGGTGGGGTGCGAACACCAAGAACGTCCGCCTCGGAACCGGGATCGCCCAGATGTCAGCTCGAACCCCGACCGCCACCGCGATGGCGGCGATGACCATGGACCATTTGTCGGGTGGCCGAATGATATTGGGAATCGGCGCCTCTGGACCACAGGTTGTGGAGGGTTGGTATGGCCAGCCTTATCCCAAGCCGCTGGCCCGCACACGTGAGTACGTGAGCATCATGCGCGATGTCTTCGCTCGAGAGGCACCGGTAGAGCATCACGGGGCCCAGTATCAACTGCCCTTCGATGGAGGTATGAACCTCGGCAAACCGCTCAAGTCCACACTGCATCCGTATCGGCCGGACATCCCCATCTTCCTCGCTGCCGAGGGACCCAAGAACGTGTCGCTGTCCGCAGAGATCTGCGACGGATGGCTACCGCTGTTCTTCACACCCAAGGAAGACAGCTGGTACAGGGAACGACTTAGGATCGGCTTCGACGCAGCTGGCGATCCCGACAAGGCCGATCGGTTCGAGGTGTGTTCACCGCTCTGGGTGTCCCCCGATGACGACGTTGAAAAGGCCGCCGATCGGATCCGCCCCGTGCTGGCGCTCTACGCCGGCGGCATGGGAGCCAAAGGGGCCAATTTCCATTTCGACGTGTTCGTCCGCATGGGGTACGAAGGCGTCGCTACCAAGGTTCAGCAGCTCTATCTCGAGGGTCGCAAGGACGAGGCGATCGCAGCCATCCCCCTAGAGATGGTTGAGGATGTCGCACTGGTGGGCCCCATCGGCAAGATCCAAGAAGAACTCACCGAGTGGCGAAAGAGCTGCATCACCACCTTCCTCCTGTCGGGACCGCCCAACATGCTGGAGCTCTTCGCCTCCGCCCTCGGCTGATCCGACGGTGTGACAAATCAAATGAGACCGGGAGGAGACTCGCCGCGCCGAAGTAGTCCGATGTTCTGGGCCACAACCGGGGCGGCGGTGTAGGGGTCGGTTCTCCCGGCGATATGGGGTGTGATTCGAATCTTGGGATGGGTCCATAGTGGGTCATCCTCGGGCAACGGCTCATCGTCGAAGACATCCAGAACCGCCGCTCGGAGATGGCCATCAAGTGCTCTCAACAAGGCACCGGAGTCAAGGGTTGGACCACGCCCGACGTTGATCAGAACCCCATCGCCGAGGGCAGACAAGAGGTCGGTTGCGATGAGGCCAAGGGTTTCCTCGTTGTTTGGCAAGAGGTTGACCACAACATCACAATCGGCAAAGAATCGATTCAGACTGCGGTCATTGTTCGACCGAGACCAACCGACGACGGTGAATCCCTGGTTGGCGATTCTCCTCAACACCGCCGATCCGATCTGCCCCCTGCCGAGCACACCGACGGTGAAGTCACGAGGAAAGACCTGCTCGAGCTTCTCCCATTGGGATTCACGCTGATGGTCGGCGAACCGATCGAAGTTCCGTTGGAAATGGATGATCCAGCTCAGGCAGTACAGCGAGATGTCCTGAGCCATCGCAGGATCGAGAAGTCGCACGACGGGGACCCTGGCGCGCACTTCGGGTTCGATGTGATCAAAGCCTGCGCTCGCGAGAACCAGACCCTTGAGGTTCGGATAGCTCAGAATTCGCTCGGTCGGGTGTTGCCAGTGCACAACAAATTCCACATCGCCGGGATCAACGTCGACGTCGTGGGTTACGAAATGATCATCTGGAAGCTGGATCTGAAGCTGCTCCACCCACAAGGCCGCGAAGCTTCCAGGATCAACCACAATTGTCACGCCTGTTAGTCAAGCAGGTTCACGGCGGCGTGTGACCCAGGAGTTCTTTTCAACGGTGCCGGCAGGGCTCCAATACCTGGAGATAGTCCACCAACCTGCTGCCGATCTCGAATCCGGTTTCAGGGTCGTCCAACTCCGGGTCAAGCCAGACCTCGCTGATTCTCCGCCATTTCTCGTTGCCGATGAACAAACCGGCCTCAGCGTCGCCACCCAGCTCGGGCATCCAATCTCGCTTGAGAGTGACGAGGGCAGCCAGTTCTGCCTCGTTGCTGCTCTCATCCTTGTGCTCGGCATGGAAGCCGATCTCGAGGGCCCAACCCTCTCCATCGTCGAGGTGGGCTCGGCGAATCAGTTGAGCCTCATAGTGCACCCGCTGGGGTGAGGCCGGTCCGAACCACACCTTGATTCCCCACCGTCGAGCCCTGACCTGGAGATCGCCAAGACCATCGGGCGCCATCCCTCTTACGACATCTTCGACTTCATCAAACAGGTGACGCTGCACAGACTCAGCGTAGATGGCGGCACTCAGGTGAGATTTGGTCATCTTTCCAAGGCGACGCTCTCACGGGATCTTTGCTAGCTTCGACGATGAGCCGCACAGCAGTGTGGGAGAGCACCGGTCCTATCCCGGTCGCCGAAGGAGCAACCACCCCGGAATCTCTCAGGCACCCGTACCGCATCTGCCCTTCGGCTCCTCTGGAGAGAGTCGGTCACCCGGAAGTGGGTGAGTCCGGCCGCCGAAGGGGCAAATGCTCTCAGGCACCGCTGACAGAGGGGGTATCCAACGTCCACTGCGATGAGGTACCTCCCGTGTCAACTCCAGCTCTGAAAACAACTCCGTTGCATCAGCTCCATCGGGAACTAGGTGCCCGGCTCGTGCCATTCGCCGGCTGGGAAATGCCCATCCAGTACGAGGGAGTTGTTGGGGAGCACACCTGGTGCCGCAAGAGTGCAGCTCTGTTCGACGTAGCTCATATGGCGGTGGTTGAACTGTGGGGCGACAACCCCGGTGCCGCCCTGGAAACGGTGTCACCGGCCGGTTTCACAACCCTGGGGGTGGGTCGGCAGCGATATGGGCTGCTCACCAACGACGATGGCGGGGTGATCGACGATTTCATGGCAATCAACTGGGGCGACCACTTCGGCCTCGTGGTCAATGCGTCCCGGGCCCATGTGGACATACCGCATTTGACCGATCGACTTGTGGGCATCGAGGTCCGGCCCAAACCCGACATCGCACTCCTAGCGCTGCAAGGACCCGAGGCCGCTGATGTTGTGATCGGCCACGATGCTCGGCTGGCCGACACCGTGTTTCTCGATGCCCGAATAGCAGAACTCGGCGGGATTCAAGCTGCTGCCTTCAGAGCCGGCTACACCGGCGAGGATGGCTTCGAGCTAGCGGTCGATGCGAACTCTGCTGAGGCCCTAGCCCGGTTGTTGCTGAACGATGAACGTGTTCGACCGGCCGGCCTGGGGGCTCGCGACACCCTCCGTCTCGAAGCCGGCCTCTGCCTGTACGGCAACGATCTCGACCACACCACCTCCCCTGTCGAGGCCGACCTGAAATGGACCATCCCCAAACGACGGCGCGACGCGGCAGACTTTCCCGGTGCAGACCGAGTGCTACGAGAGTGGGATGAAGGACCCTCCCGCATACGAGTGGGTCTCGCGCCCGTTGGCCGCCGACCGGTCAGAGACGGTGCCAAATTGCGGACCGTTGATGACACCCAACCATGTGGCGTGGTGTCCAGTGGCGGGTTCGGTCCCACTGTCGAAGCGCCTGTGGCGATGGGTTATGTCCCTCCCCACCTTTCCGCCATCGGAACCGAACTAATCGCCGACGTACGTGGGAACGACGTTGTGTGCACCGTTGCATCCTTGCCCTTCACCCCCCACCGTTTCCATCGAGGAGCCTGAAATGTCCCACCACTCATTCGCCGACCGCCACATAAGCCTCACCGATGATGATCGGGCCAAGATGCTGGCCGGTCTCGGCTATGGGTCAGCGTCGGATCTTCTGGAGGACGCTGTTCCTGATGACATCCACATCAAAGGTCTCTTGGAGGTTCCCTCCGCCCTTTCAGAAACCGAGGCCCTCGCATTACTTCGGTCTTACGCCGACAACAACCAGGTTTTCACCTCACTCATCGGGCAAGGCTGGAACGACACCATCACGCCGGCGGTGATTCGGCGCAACATGATTGAGAACCCTGCGTGGTATACGGCGTACACGCCGTATCAACCTGAGATCAGCCAGGGCCGGTTGGAGATGTTGTTGGTTTTCCAGACCATGGTCGCTGACCTGACGGGCTGTGAACTGGCAAACGCGTCGTTGCTGGATGAATCGACAGCCGCAGCGGAAGCCATGACCATGCTCCGCCGCCTCGACCGGACCAAACGCAGCGGATTTTTTGTGGACCAGGATTGCCACCCACAGACGATCGCCGTCTGTCTCACTCGTGCTCAGCCGCTCGGCATCGAAGTCACTGTTGGTGATCCAACCACTGATCTATTTCCCCAGGAAGTCTACGGTGCTCTCCTCGCTCAACCAGGATCGTCCGGGGCAATTGCCGACCTCGGCCCACTGATCCAGTCGCTGCACGATGCCAACGCAACGGCTGCGGTGACCACCGACCTGTTCTATTGCACCCTGGGGACGCCTCCCGGTGAGGCCGGAGCCGATGTCGTCGTCGGCAGCGCTCAACGTTTTGGTGTGCCGATGGGATTTGGCGGCCCCCACGCTGGCTTCATGGCGACCAAAGAGAACCATGCCCGGTCCCTTCCGGGTCGACTGGTCGGTGTCAGCGTCGACAGCCACGGTGACCCTGGGTATCGACTGGCCCTGCAGACAAGAGAACAGCACATCCGCCGAGACAAGGCCACATCGAACATCTGCACTGCCCAGGCGCTGTTGGCCAACGTGGCCGCGTCCTATGCGTGTTGGCATGGGCCGGATGGATTAACGGCCATCGCCGAGGGAATCACCCGGCTTGCGTCAGCGTTTCGGACCTCGATGGCCGCTGCCGGCTACACGTGTTCCGACACGTTCTTCGACACCGTGACCATAGAGGGAAACGTGGACACACTCGTGGCTGCTGCGGCGACGAAACGCATCAACATCAGGCGGTTCAGCGACACCCAGATCTCGGTGAGCTTCGACGAGACCAACACCGAACAGACCGTGCGGGACCTGCTCGATGCGTTCGGGGTCGACGTTCAGCTGGGACCGGTTTCAGGAATCCCCTCCTCGCTGGAGCGCACCTCTTCGTTTCTCACCGACCAAAGGTTCCACCGCTTTCAGAGCGAACACGAGATGCTCCGTTGGTTGCGTCGGCTCGCCGACCGGGACCTCGCCCTCGACCGCACGATGATTCCGTTGGGATCGTGCACGATGAAGCTGAATGCCGCAGCCGAGATGGAGCCCATCACCTGGCCCGAGTTCGCTGGCATTCATCCCTTCGCTCCCGTTGAGCAAACCGCCGGTTATACGCAGCTGATCAGCGAGCTTGAAGCCGATCTTGCAGCGATCACCGGCTACGACGCTATTAGCCTGCAACCCAACGCCGGCAGTCAGGGTGAATACGCCGGCCTGCTCGCTATCAAGGGTTGGCAGGACGCCCGGGGCGAAGGTCACCGGACCGTGTGTCTGATCCCTCAGAGCGCCCACGGCACCAACGCCGCATCTGCGGTGATGGCGGGCATGAAAGTGATCGTCGTCGCCTGTAACGACCGTGGCGATATCGATCTCGACGACCTCCGTGCGAAGATCACCACCCACGGCGACAGCCTCGCTGCCCTGATGATCACGTATCCGAGCACACACGGTGTGTATGAACACACCGTGGCCGAGGTGTGCCAGCTGGTCCACGACGCCGGCGGCCAGGTGTACACCGATGGTGCCAATCTCAACGCGCTGGTAGGTGTGGCACAGCCCGGATCGTTCGGATCCGACGTGAGCCACCTCAATCTTCACAAGACCTTCTGTATCCCCCACGGTGGGGGTGGGCCTGGTGTTGGTCCCATCGGCGTGGGTGAGCACCTGATTCAGTTCCTACCCCAGGTTGAACTTGCCGACCCCGAAAGCGAACAGCGGCGGATCTCAGGAGCCGCCTACGGATCAGCTGGGATACTTCCGATCTCGTGGATGTACATCCGAATGATGGGCCCCGAAGGCCTTCGCCGGGCTACCGAAGGTGCCGTTCTGGCCGCAAACTACATCGCATCGCGACTTCGGGAGCACTATCCGATTCTCTACACCGGTCCGGGAGGTCTTGTTGCTCACGAATGCATCATCGACATCCGTCCGCTCCACGAGAGCACCGGTATCGATGTAGACGACGTTGCCAAACGCTTAGCCGACTACGGGTTCCACGCCCCCACCATGAGTTTCCCAGTAGCGGGAACGTTGATGATCGAACCGACCGAGAGTGAGAGCCTGACCGAACTCAACCGCTTCTGCGACGCCATGATCGGTATCGCCAAGGAGATCGAGGCAATCGCCAGCGGTGATGTCGACATCGATGACAGCGTGCTGCGACGTGCGCCTCACACCGCGACCGACGTGCTCAGTGATGAGTGGTCCAGGCCCTACAGCCGGACCGAAGCGGCCTTCCCGCTCGCAGGAATGGAGCGCGACAAGTATTTTCCACCGGTGGGCCGAATCGACAATGCCCACGGGGACAGGAACCTCCAGTGTTCATGCCCGCCGCTGGAGGCATTCGCCGAATAGTCCCCTATTTGGCTGCCCGGAATGCCCGCGAGAGCAGGGGGCTTTCAGCCGCAAGGCCCTCTTTTTTGTCCTCGGCTTCATCATGCTCATCACCCTGCTTTGGCCAATGGAAGCCGGGCTCGGATTCAGGGTCTTCCTCGGCCACCGCCCCGGGTTCAGGGGTGGACTCGGCACGACGAGCGGCGGGCGCTGTGGCCCGGTGTTCTTGGTCCTCGCTGACCGGATCGACGGGGCGTCTGGTCGCTGGTCGGTCGGTCGGTGCTTCGAAGTCAGGGGCAGGTCGTCCCTTGTCCTCGGCTGACCAGATCTCCGTTTGCTGGGCCCCTGTACGTTGATCGACAAGTTGCCAACCGAGCGGCGCGGTTCGCGTTGACGCGTGCCGTTCGCACAAGGGCATCCCGTGCCTGGCGTGGGTGAGGTCGATAAGGCTCGCGGTTGAACGTTCTACGTCGAACCGAAGACTTGCGGCTGCTTTTCCCGGCACCCGATACGGCTGCATATCAAACCCACAGCGTAAAGAGTATCGCTCATTGGCATCCTGTGTTGATGGAACGGGTACGAGAAGCTCTTGGTTCGCTCCGAGCGGAAGCCGGAACGCTCGTTCGCGTGGTCGACATCAGGGGAATCGGAGTCCGGGAAAGCACCGATGGTGCGGTCGTTGTGCCAAACACCGACGGCACGCGGACGATAGAAGGGTCGGTTCTCGGAGGCATCATCGACCAGCTCGTTCTCGATGCTGGCAAAGAACGGCAGGTGATCGAGGTCCCGATTGCAGAAGCCGACGCTGTAGCGGCGGGACTGTTGTGCGGCGGTCGGGCCACGCTGATGCTCAGCCCGGTGGCTGATCTTCCCAGGGAGACAGTCGAGTGGTTCGCCAACGCAGAACCAATCGTCATCGCTGCTGCTGCTGACGGGTCTGGGACAGACCTGGCCCTCAGCCCGGTCGGCGTTGCAGGCGGCCTGTGGAGTGTCGAAGCCACGGAAACCGCGACAACCAGGGCCCGCCAACTGCTGCGGCAGGGACAGTCGAACACTGAGACTGTTGAGATTGAAGGGCGTTCCGTGGTTTTCTCCGCAGCGGTACCAACAACCCGGGCGATCATTGTGGGCAGTGGACCGATGGCTGAAGCGTTCCGGGCCCAGGGTGAACTCATGGGCTGGGACGTCACCTTCGTCGAGGATTTGGCAGCGGCTACAGGGTTCTGTGCCGACGCAACGCCTGCCGACGCGCTGGTTGTATTGAGTCACGATCCCGATGTTGACGTCGGCGTTCTCGCCGCAGGGCTCGACGGGGCAGTCGGTTACATCGGAGCGATGGGATCACGGCATACCCAAGCCCGTCGGAGTGGGCAGTTGGAAGCTCTCGGTTACACAGACCAATCTCGGATCCATGGTCCGCTCGGCCTCGACCTCGGTTCCCGTTCACCAGCGGAAACTGCGGTAGCAATGGCCGCAGAATTCTTGGCAGTGCGACTAGGCCGTCCACCAACGTCGCTCTCAGCTCACGACGGACCCATTCACACATGACCAAACCTGCCTTCACCGGCCCGCAGCCTCCTCATCCACTCCCGCATCTCAACCCCTATGGAGGTACAGAGCGCGCCCGCAATGGGCTTGGGGACCAAATGAAGGGCAGAATGCTCGGTGGAGCCCGTGCCTTTGGTTCGGTCACGCGCTCGCTACGAGCCAAACCTGACTACCTGATTATCGGCACAAAACGAGGTGGGAGCACTTCTCTGGCACGATGGATCCTCGCCCATCCAAAGGTTGCCTCCCTCTACCCCGCACGGGAGACCCGCAAGGGCACCTACTACTTCGACGTCAACTATCACCGCGGGTGCGCCTGGTATGCATCACACTTCCCCACGACCGCGTCGCTGAGGGCCAGGTCGAGCATCGTTGGCGAAGCGGTTCCTTACTACCTCTACCACCCACTCGCTCCGATACGGGCACGGGCCTATGCACCCCGAGCCAAGGTGATTGCGCTGCTGCGCAATCCGGTCGAAAGGGCGTTCGGCCACTGGGGTGAACGCACCCGCAACGGAGTTGAGTGGCTTCCATTCGCTGATGCACTCGATGCCGAGGACGAACGAATCGCTGGCGAGGAAGACCGGATCATTGCCGATCCCGGATATGTGAGCTTTGCCCATCAGCACTACAGCTACGTCGATCAGGGCCGCTACGAGCGGGGTTTGGCCCGATGGATGGAGCATTGGCCAGCCCACCAGTTGCTGTTTCTCCGCAGTGAAGACCTCTACCGGGATCCGGCAACGATCTACCGCCAGGTCACCAACTTTCTGGAGATCGAACCGTTTGCCCTCGACGAGTTCGAGGCCTGGAACAAACAGGTGGGTTCCACACCGCCGACCAACCAACGCCCACGCCTTGTCGAGGCCCTCACGCCGAGCATCGAGGCCACAGAACAATTGCTTGGCCGATCGATGGGATGGCGATGAAGCAACGGGTGTTGTTGATCGGAGGTCTTGGACGATCCGGTAGCACGCTGATCGAGCGACTACTGAACGAGTATCCCCAAACTGCTGCAATCGGCGAGAGTGTCCAGATCTGGGAGCGGGGCCTCCGCGACAACGAGCTGTGCGGTTGTGGTGAGCCGTTCGGTCAATGCGACTACTGGTCAGAGGTTGGGCGCACCGCATTCGGCGACTGGTCCGAGGTTGATGCTGAGCAGATCATCGCACAACGGTGGAAGATCGACCGTTCCCGTCGCCTCCCTCAGATGGTTCGAGCCCACAAGACTGGAACTATCCCGCCTGCCTATCGCGAGTACCTCCGATTGATCGGCTCGGTGATCGTCGCTGCCGGAACCGTTGCCAAGGAGCGCACCGGGGCAGACACCGTGCTCGACTCCTCGAAGCACTTGAGCTCGGCGGTTCTGTATTCCCTTGACGAGCGGCTGGATGTGCGAGTCCTGCATGTCATCCGGGATCCGCACGGGGTCGCGTACTCCTGGACCAAGGAGATCACCCGTCCCGAAGCGACCGGTGGCACCATGATCGATATGCCGCGCTATACCCCAGCCCGCACCGCCCTGCGGTGGGTAACCGATAACACAGGTTTTCAACAGCTCGGGCGGCTCGGCATCCCAACGATGCGATTGCGGTATGAGGACTTCCTCGCCGATTCTCTGGGGAGTCTGGAACGGGTTGCAACCTTCGCTGGCATCCACCCGCCCACGCTCCCCGAGGGCGTTTTCGACGGATCGAGCGGCGTGTTGTCCACCCCGATGCATTCGGCCGCCGGTAACCCGTTGCGATTCGGCAGTACTGAGGTACGTCTCCGACTCGACGACCAGTGGAAGACCGAGATGCCTGCTATTCAACGACTGCTGGTCAGCGCGCTAACTGTGGGGGCCAGGCGCCGTTTCGGTTACTGAACTGATTCTCAGCTGACCGGCTGCGTTGGGCTCAACCCGATGTCCCTCCGCCCGAAGGCGCTCGGCGTGCCCCCCGGGATCGCTGGGGTTCAGTCGGCCGGATGCTGCGACCACTCGCCACCACGGCATTCCCTCGCCAAGCCGGAGGAGATTGCCGACCGCCCGAGCTGCGCCGGGAAATCCAGCTTCGGAGGCGACCTCCCCGTAGGTTAGAACGTCTCCGGGTTCGGTCTCGTCGAGGACGCGGCGGACTTCGTCTTCGAATCGGCCGGTGCTCACGGCTTGTTTTTGGCCCACCAAGCGTCGAGTCGATGTTCGAGTTCTCGCTGCGACAGTTCACCCTCGGTTCGTTTCAATTCGAGCAAAAACCTCAGCGCCTTGCCAACCGTCGGGCCGCCCGGTAGGTCGAGGTAATCCATGATGGCGTTGCCGTCCATCTGGGGCCGTTCCTTGGCCTGTGCATCGGCGCGAGCCAGTTCGAGGATCCGCTGTTCGAGTTCGTCGATGTGGGCCATCAGACGGGCTTCTTTGGCCCTGTTCCTCGTGGTGCAATCGCAGCGAATCAACCGGTTCAGTTGACCGAGGAGGTGTCCGGCATCGCGGGCATAACGTCGGACCGCCGAATCGCTCCAACCATCGGAGTACCCCTTGAAGCGACCGGAAAGGCGAACCAATTCGGCAACGTCCTTGACGATCGAGGGCTCGAATTCGAGCGCTCGCAGTCGCCTCTTGGTGATCTTGGCCCCGACCGCTTCGTGGTGTCGGAACGTGACCCCGTCGTGTTCGAAGGATCGCGTGGCCGGCTTGCCGATGTCGTGAAACAACGCCGCCAGCCGGATAACGGGATCTGCGGGGGTCTTGGCGGTCACGGCGATCGTGTGAGCTAGAACGTCTTTGTGTCTGTGGATCGGGTCTTGTTCCAGCTGCAACCCGGGTAGCTCAGGGACTACCGCGTCGGCAAGGCCGGAATCGCAGAACTCCCACAGGCTGTCGGTGCAGTCTTGGGGGGCGAGTGCGTCAAGCAACGCTTGACGCTGCTCGTCGGTTGTGAGGGTGGTGATTGTTGCCATAGTGACCGAACGACAGGGTATCCACCGTGCCAAGATCGGGGAACTCCATTAACGCTCGACGCGACTTTCTGCCGATACAACCGTCTAAAGGATGAACAGGATGAGTGATCTATGAAACGAGTGCTTGCCGGGGTAGCGGTTGGGGCTATCGGAGTGGTCGCGCTGATCGCCACGAGTGATTCGCTGTCCTTCACCTGGCCATGGGACATCGTCCCCGAGGTGAATGAGGTGCAGGTCGAGCTCTCCCTTCCCAGCGAGGCTCGGATCGTCAATGTCGAACCGATCATGCTGGACTGCCGAGCCCGGGTACACGCCGAAGTCCCCGTCGTGGGCCGGCGTGAGCACGCATTGTTCGACCAGGTCTATCGCACCGACACCCTTGAAATGGTGGCTATAGGTGATGTAGACACCTGTGTCGATGGCGGTGCGGCAAAGGTACTCCGTCGATCCGATGGGACGACTGAGATCGTCATTCCAGCCGAATCGATCAAGTTCGTTCGTCCACGCGTGAACACGGTCGAAACCGCCGCTTCGGTCACCGTTTCCAAGGGTCTACTGGGCAAGGCTACAGATGTGTTTCCGTGGGTGAGCGACGATCTGGGTCTGACTCCCACCGCATATGCCTACAGCCAGAACATCATCGGCTCGAGCTCGTGCATGAGGACCGCTTACAACGTGACCCGGGGCCTGATCACTGACGCATACCGACAGCAGTTCATCGACCAGGGTGCCGATCCAGCTCAACTGAGCGTCCGAATCGATGGCGACCCGATCTTCACCGACCCTGATCCGATCTACATGGGCGATGGAGTGGAAATGTCGGTGGGAGACCGAAGCGTCACCTGCACCGCCGACAGCGACCTCGGCTAGAGCTATCCCTAGGGAGCCACCGTCCACGTTGGAGGGGCGAACGTCCGCGGCGGCTGTGTGGACGCGGTGGTGGCTGGCCGTTTGGTTGTCGCCGGGCGGCCCTTTGTGGTGGGCGGACGTTTCTCTTGCGTCGTGGGGGGCGCGGTGGTTGGCGGCGCAACCGTTGTGGTTGCGGTTGTTAGCGGCGCAATGGTTGTCGTGGTCGGTCTTCTGGCAACTGAGCTAGTCGTGATCGATGCTGTCGATGTTGTGGTCGTCGATGTGGTGGTCGTCGATGTGGTGGTCGTCGAAACCGCGCCCGGTTTTGCGTCGACGACGGTTCGATCGCGGTTGAGACCAACGACGAGGAGAGCGAGGGCAAACACAGCAGCCATCAGGACCGTGAAGACCTCGGCTCGTCGGTACCTACTCATCGTTTCACCTCCGTGGCGTCGCCTGATCCGTGTGGATGCACCCTCCAGAATGCCTGTTTTCGAACGCTGTTGCCAAGACCTCTGCTCAACAGAATCATCGGCTCGGCGTGATGTGACCTCAGTCACTAGGGCGGCAGCACCCCGGTGGACGCTGCAAACGGGGCCCAGTCATCCCGGCCCGAGAAACAACTGCTCGCCCTCGAGCTGCCAACCGAGCAACACGAGGTCGAACGGAACCGAACGGGGCTCACCGACGTTTGATTCCTTGAGCCCTTGGCAACAAGCGGCCGCGCCGACACCGAACTACCCCCGCATGGCGCATATATGTCGGGCACCGGGTGCCCTACCCTTGGCCTTGAAATGAACACTGCATCGACTCCCAAAAGAACCCGATGGTCATCGACGGTCGCTACGGCCGTCGTCACCTTGGCCGCCATCGTGGCGTTGTGGTGGATGATCGAAATCCTCGACACCTTTGTGCTCGATGACAGGCTGCAGCGCAACGGAATCCTCCCGCGACGAGCGAGGGGTTTCGACGGGATCCTGTGGTCGCCGTTCCTTCACAGCGACTTCGGACACGTAATGTCGAACACGTTCCCGTTCCTGATTCTGTCTGGACTGATCATGTTGCGGGGATTCCAACGATGGGTCACGATCACCTTGATCGGGATGTTCCTCGGCGGACTGCTCACATGGCTGATTGGCGGCTCGGGAAACCACATCGGTGCCAGCGGAGTCGTATTCGCCTACTTCGGGGCTCTGTTCGGTGCGGCCTTCTTTGAGCGACGGCCCGCTGCCTTGGCTCCGGCACTGGTGGCGTTGGTGTTGTACACGACCACGGTCGTTGTGGGCTTGGTGCCTCAAGATTCGGTTTCTTGGGAAGGCCACCTCTCCGGCTTCATCGCCGGTGTCGTAGCCTCAAAACTGCTGGCCGAACCACGCCGCGAACGCTCCGACCCCGATGCCGATGTCGACCTGATCTTCGGTGGCGAGGAACCGTGGAAGCTGAGTTGAGCCGCGACATGTTCGAGACCGAGTGATGTCGCTCCGCGTCAACGATCATCTGGCCATCCCCGATGCCGAGTTGATCTGGCGATTCGGTCCTTCACGGGGACCGGGTGGTCAACATGCCAACACCGCCAACACCAGAGCCGAGGTAGTGTTCGAAATCGCAACAAGTGCGGTTCTGACCGACCAGCAGCGAAAGGCTCTTGAACAAGAGTTTGGACCGCGCATTCGGGTGGCCGCCGAAGACACCCGTTCTCAGGCCCGGAATCGGGACATCGCTCTTGAACGACTAGCCGAACGAGCAGCACGGGCGCTTCGTCCCCGAAAACGAAGGACCGCTACGAAACCGGGAAGAGGCGCCAAAGAGCGCCGCCTGCGAGCCAAACGGGAACGATCTCAGCGCAAGGCCGAACGTAGTTACCGCGCTGACCGGGATTGATGCGAGTTCACCTTCTCCACAAACGGGGGCAACCCAAGATCGACCGCACAATCGATCTGCTCGCCGAAGCAGGCTGCACCGTGGAACCCTTGGTTTCAGAGTCATCCAAGCACGTGGCAGAGCTAGTTGACCGCACCGATATCGAACGCCTGATCGTGTCCGGCGGCGACGGCATGATCCATCATGCGGTGCAAACAATCGCCACAACCGACGTAACGCTGGGGATCGTTCCCGCCGGTACCGGCAACGATATTGCACGGGCCCTGGGTATTTCCCGGTCGATCCACAAGGCCGTGCGCCGGGCGCTGGAAGATCCGGTTTCGATGGACCTCATCAGGATCGCCGACGATCGAGGTGAGTCGTTCGTTGTCAGTGTGTTGACGGCGGGGTTCTCCGGGACGGTCAACGAAGTGGCCAATACGATCCGGTGGGCAGGGGGTCAATTGAAGTACACGGTGGCAACCCTTCGCTGCCTCCGTCATCTTGGCAGCTCGTCCATTTCCGGGCTCTCGGATCACAAACGATTCTCGCTGCTGGCCATCGGAAACACACGGTTCTTCGGTGGCGGGATGGCCATCTGTCCCGGTGCACATCCCACAGACGGCGTAGGAGAGATCATCGTCGTCGACCCGGTGAACCCAGTCCACCTCGCCGTCGTACTGCCGACCGCGTTTTTGGGCAACACATACGAAGCCGGAAGGTTCACCAGCTCCCACTACGGGGTGTGACCCTCGAAACCGACGCCGCCTGGTGGGCTGACGGTGAACTGCTACCCCGCTCCGGACCAGTCACCGTTGAAGTGCTTCCCGGTGCACTCTCGGTTGCGGCTCGCCTTTAGCGATGCCTGAGGGCGACACCATTCGACGGTTGGCCAACGCCATCGAACAACGCTATGCCGGCCAAGTGGTCAGAAGCAGCGTCTTTCGCCATCCCACTCTTGCCCTCACCAAACTCGACAACACAACCATCAACAGCGCCGACGCTCGAGGCAAACACCTTCTTGTCCGGTTCAGCGGGGGCCACACAATGCACGCCCACATGCTGATGCAAGGGCGGGTTCGGTTCGGTCGGGCCTACAACGTGCCCGAATGGCGGCGCCGATTCGAGATCGAACTGGAGACCGGAGTACTGACCGGTATCGACGTCCCCAAAGTCGAGATGATCAAAACGAGGGATGAGGAACGAGCCCTCACCCACCTCGGCCCTGACCTTTGTGGAATCTATGACCATCTCAAGGCGGTGGAGCAATTGGCCACAGCAGGATCCCGACCCCTGGGCGGTGCACTCCTCGATCAGCGGCTCATCGCCGGCTTCGGAAACATCTATGCGGTTGAAACGCCCTTCATTTGCGGGATCAGCCCGTTCCAGCCGGTGGAGTCGATCACCGATCTCGAGCGGGTCGTGGCGGTGGGGGCTGCGCTGATCCGCACCAACGCTCATCTTGGGCCGCAACGAACAACCGGACAGTCACGGGTGAAGGCCGAGCACTGGATTCTGCCGAGCGATCGCCGCCGTTGCCTGGTCTGTGGTTCACGAGTAATCAGATACTCAGGTAACCAGTCGCCCTGGCGTCGCCGCCTGGGTGTGTGCCCGCAGTGTCAGCCGGCGGGATCCACGGTGTCAGTGGATCGACAGCGAGTCCGTTCCCTGCTCCGGACACACCCAGCAATGAAGATCATCGATCTCGAAGCAGGAGAGTTGACCGTTGAAACCGCCCAGAGCGTGGACTCCCACCGCTTCTCCTGACCTGATGTGCTGGTCCATGCCAATTTGGCAACCGGCAGCGAGCTGATTAGGACCTTTGCCCCTAATCCGCGAATTGGTTCGCAGGGCTCATGGACACCGGTCCTCTGATGTGGGAAGGTGAATCACGGGCTAGCGATAGCTAGCTCGTGGTGTTTCCTGGCCCTGAATGCCAGAGCCGGGACCTGAGTGTCCGGCGCTGCCCGGATGAGAAAGGAGCCATGAAACGTGAGTGCACGTCACCGTAAGGACGGAAGCCTCCTAGCCCCTGAGAAAGCCGATGAGGCGGATCTCAGACCGGACAAAAGCATCCGGGCAAAGGAGCACCGCAAGGTACGGCACCAGCTCCATGAGGAGCTACACAGCGTGGAGGATCCAGAGGACGCAGTATTCAGCCGTCCCAAGTTCGACCATCCGCCCAGGACCGCTCCGAAAAGGAAAGCCAAGCGACATTGGAAGTTGAAGGCTTGGAAGCGGCGTACGGCCGCTCGCAAAGAACGAGAAGCCGAGCGACAGCGCCTTATCGACAGGGGTGTTGCGGGGACCGAGTTGATGGACGACTAGCTCCGCGAGCGATCCAAGAAATCTCACTGAACCCCGCCGCTACGGCGGGGTTCAGTTCGCGTCTTCCTAGGTTTGGTCTGAAACCCACGGAGCAACCACAAGGGAGTCGGTGACAGCGCTGCGGCTGACGGCTGCGACAGTGACGATGGCGCACAGCGCAGTAGCACCCAGCACCAGGTACATCACAAGAATCTGGATCAGAACGGCGTCCACGGGGTCGACGCCAGCCAGCAATAGACCCGTCATTGCGCCCGGGAGGGCGATGAGGCCCACCACCTTGGTCCGCTCGATCTGAGGCACAAGCGCGTTTCGCGCCGGCTTTGGCGCCATGAATCGCATGATCTGGGATCGATTCATCCCCAGCGAAAGAAGCGCCTCCAACTCCCCCCGCCCGTCGCGATGGGCACTGACCGCCAGGTTGACCCCAAGCACCGCAGAGGGCATGGCATTCCCGATTGTGATTCCAGCCATCACGACTGCGGCCACTGGCGACCATTCGAATACCCCGCTGAGGAACACCACCGCCAAACTCAGCGCAGTTGTGAAGGCGACCATCGAACCGGCGACACCATACAAACCTCGGCTCGGGGACTGGGCACGCCGACCGATCACGAACGCAGCGATGCCAACCATCACCACTATCCAGCCCAGCGCCGCCGCCGTAGCCGCCGAGGACGTGAAGAGCCTGGTGAGGATGAAGCCAACTGCGAGCAGCTGCACCGCTGCCCGAAGTGCCGAGATCACGATCTCACGCGTGACCCCAAGGTTGAGCCATCGAGCAAGGGCAACCGACAGCGCAACCAGAATGAGGCTGGCGACGAGAACCGGAACACCCAGCTCGGTGGTGCCGGTGTTCAGCTGGGCGAGAACCATGGCTCAGGCATCGAAAACTATGCCGCCGCGGCTGGGTTCTGCGACGGGGGGCTCGGTGGACCATGGAAAGTTGATCCACCGGTCGGTGCGCTTCCACACGTAATCACACTTGACCAGTGAGTGGGGCTTCTCGTAGAGGACAGCGGTCTTGGACTCGGCAACCACGTCCTGACAGAACTCGTGCACCGCTTTCAGGGTGTGGCCAGTGTCGGCAACGTCGTCGGCCACCAACACTTTGGCTCCGGTGAGATCGAACTTGTCCATATATGGAGGCAACATGACTGGCATATCGAGCCGTTGATCCACCCCACCATAGAACTCGAGATTCATAACGTAGAGATTTTTCACCGACAGGGCGTAGCCGAGCGAACCGGCTGCGAACAGGCCTCCACGGGCGATCGCCAGGATCATGTCGGGCTTGAAGCCGTCGTCGGCCACGGTTTGCGCGAGTTCTCGTATCGCCACGCCGTAGGTCGCCCACTCGAGAACTTCGCGTTCAGAATCAGGGGGAGGTGAGACCACGAGGCCACCTTATAGCGCGCTATCCGGGGATGGCGTTGAGGACTTCGAACAGGTACTCCCGCAGGCCCGGGCAATACACGGCGTTGGCAGCTCCGTACACCTCGGCGAGTTCCTCGGGACTGTACTCGCTGCGATCAAGGGAGCTGAAGGCGCTCAGCAGTGCGTCATCCACGGTTTCAGCGAGGTCGCCAACAGTCAGTTCCTGGGTGATCACACACGAGGTGCTAGCGACCTCGTCTACTCGATCATCGCTGTTCTCGTTCAACCAGCGGAGCGCACCGTCGCTCAGCTCGAGGGCCCGCAACTCGCCGGGGCCGGCGTCAAAGGAGTAATAGAACGGATTGGTATAACCGGGGCCGATGGCTGCACCACCCATGGGTGCAAATGTTACGGGTTCGGCAGCTAGCCGGGTTCGGCTGACCAGAACGTCGGCCATCTCCTGCACGACGTTGGGATCGGTACCGCCGACGAACATCAAGAGGCGGTCGGCTGCGATGATTCTGGTCTGGACCAGAAGGGAGAGCTCCGGTGTGGTCTGCTCGAGCGCGAGCGCGGCCAGCCGGTCGGTCCCGAGAATTGCTGGTGGGCTGAACGGGATTGCGGTAAGAAGGATCTCGATTTGGTCCTGAGTGCGAGTACGACCATCACATGTTTTGTACGCATCGTCGAGGTACTGGAACGCTTCCACTGCCTCCTGTGCGGTCGGATAGACCGCAATGTTGGAGAAGAAGAGATGATCACCTTCGATCGACAGCTCACTTTCGGCCTCGGCCGGGAATGCGGTCAGTAGACCCTCGACACCCTCACAAAGGGGCTCGCTTTCGTCGTCATCATCGCCCTCGACATATCCGGCACCGAACGACTCCACGGTGAGCTGCACTATCTCGATTTGCGCCCGGGGATCATCAGGCAGCGCATAGGGGCCCTCGGTGGTGGACGTAGTGGCCGCCGTGGTCGTGGTGGTGCTAGAGGAGGGTGCCGTCGTAGAGATTGTGGTTGATTCCGGCGGAGCGATGGTTGTTGGTTCCGAAGCATCTGACCCACCAGAGCAAGCCGTCAACAGAGCCGAAGCGATGATGAAGACTGCGGACCGCATTTGGTGAAAATAGCGGGTGTTGGGTCGACCTCCACAACCGGTCGCCTGACAGCCCGAAGATATCGGTCACGTGATGACCGCGGTCCCCAAGGTCACCAACATGCCAATAATCAGGAATTGATAGCTGAACCGAAGCAGCGGAAACTTTCTCTTCCCCAGAGCAATAGATGACAAGTACAAGTCGGTACAAATGGCCTGATACAGCACAGCGTCGTTGTCTGTCACTCGGCGCATCTCACTGAAATATTCGTCTTGGGTCATCCGAGCGACACCATCGAAGAACAACGGATTGGGATGAGCTCTCGACTTCTTTGACTGGGATCCTGGCATGAGTGACAGCCCCGCAGCTGCTCCTGAGCCGATTGCGGTGATCAAGAGCATCAGTTGCACGAGATCGTTCGATCCGTCCAGATCGCCGACAACGATGGTTGCCATCACGAATGCGGCGCCCAGGACCACACTCGCTTTCTGATCGGCCATAGCGCTCAGCTGGACAGTGTTCTGCTGAGCGGTTCGCAGCGCATTGTCAATGGACGCGCGCCCTTCAGAACCGCTGAACGCCGGCGTAGGGTCCGGTTCGGTCATACCCTGCACTACCCGACCATCGCCATCGCTGCATAGAGGCCAACGCCGTAGTAGAGCGCCGACTCGTTCACCCGCATCAAGTTGGAGTGGTTTGGTTCAGCGTCTGCGGGGCTCACGTCGTCGGGACACACGCCGAGCATCGCCATAGCGCCCGGGACCTCGTTCAAGACGTAACTGAAGTCCTCGGCGGCAAAGACCGGTTCGGGCATCGTGACGAACTGCTCGGCTCCCAACAACGCCCGTGCCACTTCACCGGCCAACTCGGCCTGTTCCGGGTCGTTCTTGGTGACCGGATACCCCGGGATGATGTTGGACGTACAGGTGCAGCGGTAACTCTGGGCAGTCGCCGTGGCAACACGATGCAGGCCTGCGTGGACGCTGGAACGCACGCCTTCATCGAAGGTTCGGATAGTGCCCTCCAGGTATGCCGACGGCGGAATGATGTTGGTGGTGGTCCCGGCCTCGATATGACCCACGGTGAGAACTGCTGACTGAGAAGGATCGAGCTCGCGGGTAAGGATGGCCTGGAAGCCGCCCACCATCGCAGCGGCCGGCGGGATTGGGTCGACACAATCGTGGGGGGCCGAGGCGTGACCACCCTTGCCGTTTACGGTGATCTCGAATTCGTCCGAGCTCGCCAGAATTGGACCTGCCTTGGTGGCGATCAATCCATTGGGAACGTTGGACACCACATGGATCGCAAAAGCACGATCTACCCCGTCGAGTACCCCTTCTTCGATCATGTAGCGAGCACCGTGATAGCCCTCCTCGCCCGGTTGAAACATGAACCGCACCTTGCCCGTGAACTCATCCTTGTTCTCGCTGAGAAGATGGGCCGCGCTGGCCAGCATCGCCACGTGGGTGTCATGTCCGCACGCGTGCATGATGCCCTCGTGTGTGGACTGGAAGTCGCTGACGAAGTCCTCAGTGAGCGGAAGCGCATCCATGTCGCCCCGTAGGAGGACGGTTGGTCCGGGTTTGCCAGTGTCGAGATCGGCGACAACCGAAGTGGATGACTCGCCCAGCGTGATGTCCAGACCGAGCCCAGTAAGTGACTCGACAATCTTCTTCTGGGTGTCGGGCAACTGCAGCCCGAGTTCGGGTTCGGCGTGGATCGCCCGACGCAACTCGATCGTTGCGTCCTGGAGACTATTCGCAGCCTCCAGTAGATCAGGTCCAACCGAGGTGAGATTCGTCATAGCTCGATCGTATGCCGAGATAGGTCCGCCGTCGAAGCGTTCGGGACAGGCGCTAGGACCCTTGTTCGAAGTGGGTCTTGTATGACGCCAAGACCGCTTTGCCGATGTTCGAGCTACCGAATCGGCGATAGAAGAACCCAAGGAATCCTGGCGCTTCGACATCACTGATCACCAAGTGGTGAATCACACCTCCGGCAGTCGGGGTGAACGTGTTCCGATAATGTGAGTTGGCGGTGACCTTCGATCCAGCCTTGTACTCCTCGTCGAATTCGGTCACCACTGTCTCGCCCGAGATTGTATTTGAGATGTTCGTTCGCTTCATCAGGCCTTCGTTGGTTTCGATCGAGACGTGGCTCTCGCCCTGATCCAAGAGTGTGACCGTGGTCAAACCGGGCATGTTGCTGACGGTGCCGACGAAGTGTTGACCCAGATCCCGGAGTGACTCCGTGACCTGATCAAGGTTGCACGCAATCTCTTGCTCCTGGTCAAACCAAATCGACACGATCAAACCTCCATAGATGCGCCGCTGCGGTAGCAGACGCATACAGTATTTCACTCGAGCGTCAGCAATGCTGTCGTCAGCTCAAGGAGTAGCAATGGTGAACAACGATCCGAAGGTGGCGTACTTCTGTATGGAGTACGGGCTCGATAACGACCTGAAACTCTACGCAGGAGGGCTTGGGATATTGGCCGGCGACTACCTGAAGGGTGCGCGGGACGAAGGTCTACCGATTATCGGTCTGGGAATCCTATGGAAACAGGGCTACACCGATCAGTACGTGGGTGACAACGGCAGGCCCTACGACAGCTATCCCAACTACGAATACGACCTTGAAGACACCGGCGTCACCGTTCCGGTGACAATCCGCGACCGCAAGGTTGTCGTGAAGGTCTGGAAGACGACTGCGTATGGCAACGCCGATCTCTATCTGCTCGATACCGACATTGAACAGAACAACAGCGACGATCGATGGATTTGCGGGCAGCTGTACGGCTGGTTCAAAGAGGAGCGCCTGGCCCAGGAAATCGTGCTCGGCATCGGCGGTGTGCGAGCGCTCCGAGCGCTGGGGATAGACGTCGACGTCTATCACTTCAACGAAGGCCATGCCGTCCTTGCAGCCCTGGAACTCATCGAGGAGGAGAAAGCCAAGGGTCGCAGTTTCAAGGACGCCTGGCGCTCGGTCAGAGAACGGGTTGTGTTCACCACTCATACGCCAGTAGTTCAGGGGAACGAGACCCATGAACTCCGGACGATGCAATTCATGGGCGCATTCCTGGGCCTGAACGCAAAACAGATGGCACAGATTGGCGGCGATCCCTTCAACATGACCGTTGCTGCGTTGCGACTCGCTCGCAATTCCAATGGGGTCGCCCAGCTTCACGCCGTGACTGCGAACAGGATGTGGGATCACGTGCCCGGACGGAGCGAGATTGTTGGCATCACCAACTGCATCCACACTCCAACCTGGGTCGATCAACGCATTACCAACGCCTACAAGAACAGCGAACCTCTTCTACCGGTCCACAGCAAGATCAAGTCCGAACTGCTGGATTTCATCGAAGATCGCACCGGCGCACGACTGCGGGAAGACCGAATCCTCATCGGCTTCAGCCGCCGGGCTGCTCCGTACAAAAGAAGTGACCTGATCTTTTCGGACATGGATCGAATCAGGCCGTATCTCGAAAGCGGTCAACTCCAGATCGTCTTCTCGGGCAAAGCGCACCCGCTCGACGACACGGGTAAAGACATCGTCTCCAACATCGTTTCCATGATGCGGGCCTATCCCGAGGCGGTCGTGTTCCTCGAAAACTACGACATGACGATCGGCAAAATGCTCACCCGAGGAACCGACGTGTGGTTGAACAACCCTCGTCGCCCCCAAGAAGCCAGCGGTACCAGCGGCATGAAGGCTGCGATGAACGGCGTCCTCAACTGTTCGATCCTCGATGGCTGGTGGCCCGAAGCCTGTGTCGACGGCGAGAACGGATGGCAGATCGGCGACGGTTTCGAGTCCGATTCCGAGATCGAGCTCGATAACCACGACCGAGAGTCGCTGTACGAAGTGCTCCTCAACAAGGTCCTTCCCACCTATTACGACGATCCCGGTACGTGGGAGTCGATGATGCGAGAGAGCATCCGCACTACCTCGGATAGTTTTGCCATGAAGGAAATGCTGAACGGCTATTACACCAAGCTGTACCGCCCCAAGGCACCTGAGGCCGGCTAGATCAGGCTGCCTTCGAAGCCGGCCCATAGTCGCTCGGCCATCACCCCAGCCCGAGCCTCTATTGCGGCTGCCGCGTCGAGGCTGGCATAGTCGGCGAAGGGTGCGCCGATGAGCTGCACACCGATGGGCCCACCGGCGGTGAGCGTGACCGGAACCGCCGCCCCGGGCAGGCCGAGATAGTTGGCGGCGACAAGGCACGTGTGGCCGTCGATGATCTGGCTGAATCGCTGCTCGCCGGAAGCATCCTCGTTTGGGGCGAACGGGACGAGTTGGGACACCGGGGCAAGGATGAGTCGTCCATCGGCGAGGAACCGGGTCCAACGGTGGAGGATGGTATGTCGGCGGGCGTAGGCGGCAACAAGACCGGTCAGATCCAGAGCAGCCCCTTTGAACATCCACCGCACTGTGTGGATCAGATCTTGGCTCAGTCGGTCGATCGCATCGAGGTCGACGGTGGCCTCGACTTCAGTAGCAAGAATCGAACGCCAACCGGTCCTGATCTCGTCGAGGTCGGGCGGCTCCACGAAGTCGACGTCGTAGCCGGCATCTTCCAGGTGGGTCGCTGCAGTATCGACGGCGTGGCGCACCTCTGGGTCAATGTGGCCGAGCCCGTAGGTCGCTGCCACTCTTGCGACGACGGGTTCGCCCTGTGGCAAACCCTCCCGATACCAGGGGTCATGTGAACTGGGCTGGGCCATAACGTTCAGGGCCCGGCGAACGTCGGCGACTTCACGGCCCAGCGGCCCCTGAACCGACATCAGCTGTAGTGCGAGAGGGCGGTCGCCGACCGCAGTGTGATTGAAGGCAGGAACCCTGCCGAGCGAGGGTCGAATCCCGGCGACGCCACAACAATTCGCTGGCTGACGTACGGAGCCCCCCAGGTCGTTTCCGTGGGCGATCGTGCCGATACCGGCCACAACCGCAGCGGCCGCGCCACCGCTCGATCCACCTGGAGTTCGCTTCGCCGACCACGGATTTCGGGTTTCCCCCCTCAGCGGATTGTCGGTGTGCCACCGGTAGCTCATTTCCGGGGTATTGGTTCGACCGATGATCACCGCTCCCGCTCGTTTGAAGTGAGACACGAGCGGTGAATCGTCGTTGGCCACGACATCGGCGAGTGCCACCATGCCGTTGGGAGTTGCTTGGCCGGTGACGTCGATGTTCTCCTTGATCGTGATCGGCACGCCGTGGAGCGGCCCAACGGGTCCGTCGTCAGCCATCGACTTGTCGAGAGAGCGGGCTGTCTCCAGAGCCTCTTCCCGCACATCGTTGGTGACAGCGTTGATAATCGGGTTGACCGCATCCAGCCGATCGAGGTGGCCTCGTGCCACTTCCACAGCTGACACCGAGCCTTCCCGAATCCGTTGAATCGTGGTTTCGGTGTTCCACCGCCAGATCTCGACCATGGTTCGACAGTAGTCCTGGGTCTCCGGAGCGGCCGAGGCGATATGAACCTCTAGCCTGGAGCATCGCCTCGAGATCGGAAGACAGCATGGCAAACCCAGGCCCAGACCAACGTCCTGAGTGGGACGCACTGGAGTCCCATGCGTCCCAGGTTGGCGATGTCCATCTTCGGGAGCTTTTCTCCGATGACGAGAAACGAGCAACTCTGTTCACCTTGGAGGTTGGCGAGCTTCTGGTCGATCTGTCCAAACATCGCATCACTTCCCAGACCGTTGACCTGTTGGTTGAGCTGGCGTCAGCCTCGGGGGTGCCCGAACGTATCGAAGCCATGTTCGGCGGCGAACCGATCAACACGACCGAGAATCGACCGGTGCTGCACACCGCACTACGAGCCAGCTCCGATGATCGGTTCGAAGTGCAGGGCGAGGACGTGGTCCGAAACGTCCACTCGGTTCTCGACAAGATGGCTGGCTTCACCGAAAGGGTGCGAAGCGGCGAATGGACCGGGCACACCGGTCGTCGCATCCGCTCAATTGTGAACATCGGCATCGGTGGTTCGGATCTGGGGCCGCTGATGGCGTACCGAGCCTTGAGTCCCTATGTGCAATCGGGCCTCGAGGTCCGTTTCGTCTCCAACGTAGATCCGGCCAATCTGTTCGATGCCACCAAGGACCTGGATCCTGAAGAAACCCTCTTCATCGTTGCATCCAAGACCTTCACCACCCTCGAGACCCTTACCAATGCTCGTCACGCACGAGACTGGCTCCTGGCCGGGCTCGGAGGCGACACTGCAGCGGTGGCGAAACACTTCGCTGCAGTATCCACCAATGCCGAGAAGGTGGCTGAGTTCGGGATCGACACCGAGAACATGTTCGGGTTCTGGGATTGGGTAGGCGGTCGCTACTCCTTCGACGCCGCCATTGGGCTGAGCTTGATGATCGCCATCGGGGCCGACAACTTCAGAGAGATGCTGAGCGGCTTCCGGACCATGGATCAGCATTTCCGCACCACCCCCCTCGCCCAGAATCTTCCGGTTCTGCTGGCACTGATCGGCCTCTGGTATCGCAACTTCCTCGGCTACGCGACCTATGCCGTCCTGCCCTACAGCGAACACCTCGACCGGTTTCCGGCCTATCTGCAGCAGCTCGACATGGAGAGCAACGGCAAGTCGGTCAGGCTCGACGGATCCGGTGTCGACTACAACACCGGTCCGATCATCTGGGGTGAGCCCGGAACCAACGGTCAGCACGCGTTCTACCAATTGATCCATCAGGGCACCACGATCATCCCGTGCGACTTCATCGGCTTCTTCGAGGCGTCGGACGACATCGGCAACCAGCACGACCTGCTGATGGCCAACATGTTCGCTCAGGCCGAGGCTCTCGCGTTCGGAAAAACTTCCGACGAAGTCTCCGCCGAGGTCTCGAACCAGGACCTGGTTCCACACCGCACGTTCGCCGGCAATCGACCGTCGTCGGTGATCATGGCCCAGCAGCTCACCCCCAGCGTCCTGGGTCAGCTGGTGGCGTTGTACGAACACAAGGTATTCGTCCAGGGCACGATCTGGGGAATCAACTCCTTCGACCAGTGGGGGGTGGAGCTGGGCAAGGCGCTCGCCACTCAAATCACCGGCGAGTTCTCCTCCGGGTCTCCCGACCCAAACCGCCACGACGCCTCGACCAACGCTCTGATCGCCCGCTATCTGGAGCGACGGTGAGAACTATCCTCTCGGCGCGGTGACCTCGTTGGGGTAGGGGAACCACCGCAGGTGCTCGAAATCGGCGGTGGTGTCCGGTGGTTCCAGAGGGATCATTCCTGCGCTCAACTTGTGTTTCAGGATGCCGTCGGCTTCGGCCAGGAATTCCGAACGGTCGGTCGAGCCGAGGCGCTGACGATGATCCTGGTGGTGGAGCCCGTCCCCGTCGTAGCTGATGTCCCGCAGACTCATGGGCGCAGTGCGGGGCGCGTCGCGATGTTTCCACAACCCGGTGCTGGGCTCGAACCGGTACTCGGGGAGCATGGCCGCGCCGTTCGCGGCGACCCAGTGGACCGCATCGATCACGTACTGGAGGGTGGCATCGGTGATGAAATAGTTGAAGTTCACCCGTACCCAGCCGGGTTTGATGCCTTCACAACCATGGGTGATTTCGCGTTCGAACTCGTGGGATTGGTCGAGATCGATCCCCAGCAGGCGATGTCCGTATGGTCCCGCACATGAACAACCGCCCCGCGACTGGATGCCGAACAGGTCGTTCAGCAATGCGACCACGTAGTTGTGATGCAGAAAGCTGTCTTCGCCGTGGCGCACCACGAACGAGACGATTGAGAGCCGCTCCACCTCCAGGTTCCCGAGGATGTAGAGCTTGGGATCGTCGTGCCACGACGCGATTGCGGTCCGGATGAAACGTTCTTCGTTCTCACGGATCGTGTCGACGCCGACGACCTCTTTGAGTTGGAACACCAGACCGGCCCGGATCGACTCGACGATCGCCGGAGTGCCACCTTCCTCCCGATGTTCGATCTCAGGCAGGTAGCTGTGCTCCTCGGGGTTGACATATGCCACGGTTCCTCCACCGGGCACATGGGGCACTCGGTTGGTGAACAGTTCTCGGCGGGCACACAGGACGCCGGGGGTTCCGGGGCCACCGATCATCTTGTGGGGTGAGATGAAAACCGCGTCGTAGTAGCCATCGCCGTCGGCTGAAGACCCCATGTCGACTTCGACATAGGGTGCTGCGGCTGCGAAGTCCCAGAAGGCGAGCGCACCGTGCTGGTGCAGCATGCTGGACACACCCCGTGTATCGGTGACAATTCCGGTGACGTTCGACGCCGCTGAGAACGACCCGATCTTCAGAGGACGGTTCGCGTACTCCACCAACGCGGCCTCGAGTCGTTGGAGGTCGACGTGGCCGTCGGCGTCTTCATCGATGGTGACGACCGTTGCGATCGACTCCCGCCATGGGATTTCGTTGGAATGGTGCTCGTAGGGACCGATGAAGACCACCGGTCGTTCGTCTTCGGGAATTTGGGCGTCGAAGTGGAATCGATCATCCATGGTTGATGGGATTCGTATTCCCAGCACTCCGACCATGCGATCGATGGCGCTGGTGGAGCCGCTTCCGCAGAACAACACCGCATGCTCTTGGGAAGCGCCGAGGCATTCGGCGATGATCTGGCGTGCGTCCTCCCGAAACCGGGTTGTCTGTAGGCCGGTGCCGGACGATTCGGTGTGGGTGTTGGCGTACAAGGGCAGCACGACCGTGCGGATGTAGTCCTCGATGAAACACAACGAACGACCCGACGCGGTGTAGTCGGCGTACACAACGGGACGGGGACCGAAGGGTCCGTCGACGACCTCGTCGCCGCCGATGATGGAGCGCTGGATGAGATCGATCAGCGGAGTTCGGGCCATCACCCAGTATGAACCACTTCGGCAAGCCCTGCTATGCCGGAGTGTGTGTGACAGCTGCAGCTTCGGGAATGATGGGCGGGCTGGCGTTGAGCTCTTGGATGGCGAAGCCGGCCACCTTCTTGTAGCCGGCGGCGAAGTCTTCCAGTTCTTGGTGGGTCATGACGTCGTGGATGTCATCGAAGACGCCCTCGCACTTCTCTTCCACGATCTGCATGATGTGATCGGGCCCGGCGGTCCGGTTCCTGAGGATCATCTTCTCGGTGGCGGGCCGCATCTCGTCTTCGTAGGCCTGAAGAGCATCGGCGCTCACCCCGTAGTCCAGGAACGCTCGACCCAGTTTGCGGGCGTCCACGATGGCCTGGCTGGCTCCGTTGGATCCCACCGGGTACATCACGTGGGCTGCATCACCTAGCAGCGTTGTATTGCCCTCGGTCCACTTCGGGATCGGGTCCCGGTCCACCAAAGGGTATTCGTAGATCCGTTCCGCCCCCCGCACCAGTTGCTCGATAGTCATGCCGTTGTCGAGCCATGAGAAGGTCCATCCGTCGTAGGCGCCGAGGAAGTCTTCCACCCTGGCTCGCCGGGTGTAGTCCGCGTTCCTGAAGCCAATCGACGTGTCGACCGCCAACATGGCGATCCAATTGATGAGCGCTTGGCCGGTGTCGGGCTCGGTGGGACTGATCGGGTAGGAGACGAGCTTCACCGACTCGTTGCCGCTGAGCACCATGGTGGCACCATCGAGAAAGGGGGCGGCCCGTGTGGTGGCCCGCCACAGGGTCTTTCCGGCCCACAGCGGCTCGCCTTGGTCGGGGTACATCTGAGCGCGGACACCGGAGTGGATGCCGTCCGCTCCGATGAGCAGTTGGCCGTGCACCGTCCTGGTCTCACCGGACCGTTGCTCGATTCTGACGGACACACCGCTGGCGTCGTTGTCGAACCCGACCACGCTCGACGAAGTCTCAATCGAATCAGCGCCTAGTCGGTCCACAGCCGCCCGAAACAGCATCATCTGGAGATGGCCTCTGTGGACAGAATACTGGGGCCAGTTGTACCCGGCTTTGACGCCGCGTGGCTCACCCCAGATCAGCCCCTCCGTGTTTGGAGTACATGTTGTAGCCCTGGGTTGCCACACCGATCTTGGCCAGCTCGTCGCCAAGCCCAAGGGCCTGCACCTCACGGACCGCATTGGGCTGCAGGTTGATCCCAACCCCGAGAGGTTTCAGTTCCTGGACCGATTCCAGCACCAACGCTGGGACACCGATCTGATGGAGGGTCAGAGCCAAGGCGAGACCCCCGATACCTCCCCCCGAGATCACCACCGGTTCGTGCGATCCCGTCCCCCATGGATCAGAGTCTTCCAGCCATGATTCGCTATTTGCGAACCGAGGCCGCTACTGCTCTGCGGTGCTGCGGTCGATCACGGTGAGGACCGCACCCCGGGATCCATCAGACCGCACGATCTTCCGAACGGCGTGTCCACAGGCGGCATCGTCACGGTGCCGCCGCTGGCAGCGGCGTACTGGGCTGCAGCGTCGACATCGGAAACGACGAAGTTCACGACCCAGTGGGCTGGCACCTCATCGGGAACCATCTCCGGCATCTCCATCATCCCGCAAGTCCATTCACCATCGTTGGAGAACACGGTGTAGTTCATTTCGGGCATGAACTCGGCGGTCCATCCGAACACCTCGCCGTAGAAGGCGCCAGCGGCCTCGGTATCTCTCGTCATGCAATCGAACCAGCAGGGGGCGCCGTTCTCATCCATGAGTTTCATGCCGTTGTCGGCCATCCCTTCGATCAAACAAATCACGGCACCGGCGGGATCGGCGATCACCGCCATTCGAGCTTCGGCCCGAAATCTCAAACGGTTGCTGGAAAACGTTGCCTCCGGCCGCAGTGACCTTGGCGACCGTGGCGTCGGCATCTTCCACGGTGACGTAGGTGGACCAGCGCGCATTCCCTCCATTTCGGCGGATCTGCATCACACCAGCCACGGGTGATCCGCCGACCATGAAGATCGTGTAGGGAGTCTTGCCGTCGTTGAAGGTGTTCCAACCGAAGAGGCCGCCGTACCACTCGATGCCGGCGGCGAGATCGGCTGCGGCGAGGTCTACCCAGCTGATGCTGTGCGTCTTGTGCGTGTCGATGGAGGCCATACGCCGAACCTAGTTCCACCGATTCAATGCGTCCACGGGATCCAACGAACCTCTCACCGATCGGGACGGCGTCGGCCCGTCTGCTCGGTCACGTACCCGAGACGTAGTCGATGACATCTGACGCAGAGTAGAACGCGGTGCCAACCGAGACCCGGCCCATGAGCTCACGCACGCCGGCGAAATCGGAACCGGCCGTGACGATCGGGGGCTCTTCCACACCGGCGGCGACCCTGTACTGGGGTAGACCGGCGCTCGCCAGCAGGCCGTTGCACAGACAGGCTCGTCCCTCGATGTTCTCCGCCCGGCCACCTTTGACGTCGCTGTACGACTTCAGCGGCTCGGCCGGGCACCGGTACCCGACCCGCTTGTTGTCGGTGATGAAGGGAACGCGAAGCGCCCCCAGATCACATACCCTCCGCCGGTTCAGGAAGACATCCTCCTCGGAGATCGTTCCGTCGACCTGCACGATTCGAAACGGGAACCCTGTGGGTGAGGCCCGCCAATCGGACCGGACCTCGACGGTGCCGTCGGCCACCTGGGCAACGATCTTGGCCTTCAGGTCGGAGGTGAGGCCCGACTCCTCACAGAACGCGAATGCTGTCCCCATCTGGATGCCGGCCGCTCCTTGGGTCCGAGCGTTCTTGAGTCCCGCCGGGGTTCCGAATGATCCGGCCAGCCAGAAGGGCAGGCCGATTTCGGACATACGAACGAGGTCGACCTCATCGCGCTCGTCATACACCGGCTGACCCAGTTCGTCGGTGCGTCTCCTGCCGCGGGGTGGAGCATTGTGGCCGCCCGCACTGGGAGCTTCGACGACGAAGCCCTCAGGTGGTTCTGGCAAAGCGGCGAGTCCCTCGGCCAGATCGACCGAAGCGACGATCGCCAGGAAGTCCGGGCGCCCCAGGCGCGGGAGAGGTCCTCCATCGTTGATGTCGGTTGGGCGGAACCGCACCTCGATGGCCTCGTCGTTCGAGCTGAGTCCCTGAACCCGGAGAGGAAGCGTGATGGGCTCGTGGCGCGACAGGCGAGTGATCATGCCCGGCATGTCTTTCGGGTTCCCCGCCCCCACAATGATGTAGTCGACTCCAGCCAGCATGGCCCCGTAGGCCGAGAACGGGATCGGGAGCTCGATCTTCCTGAGGTAGTTGATACCGACCGGACCTGTGTGTCCCTCCTTGGCGAGGAACACCTCGACGAAGTTGGCGGCGACGGTCAGTTCCTGGAGGGCGAGCTCGGGCTCGACGGTGAAGGTGCGGACATTCTTGAACGGCTTCTTGCAGTCCTTTCCACCCGGCACGAAATAGGCGTCGAGAATCCGCTCGGCCACGGCCGGGAACGGGAAATGCTGGAGTGCTCGCCTCACGTGGCCGTCTGGATCACCGAGCTGGAGCCTGCGGGCCATGACCACCTCGAGGATCGTGCCCGAGACCACGCCGAGCTCACCTCTTCGGGCGACTGCGTTTGCCAGCGGCCAGCCCGAGATGGCAACGCCCATACCGCCCTGGATGATGCTCGGGCGCTCGATACGAGTTGTCATGATGGATCATTGCCCCGTGAGCCACAGAGGATCGAGGCAAAGATTCCTCTCTGTTATGTATGTGACCTGGCGACTGTTGGGAAGGTTACCCGCCTCGACAGTGACGATGGTCATGCCAGCGCGATCGGCCGCCTGGACAGCAACGGTCGTGTCGCTAGCCTCCTAGCTCGAGGGCCGAACCGGCCCATTTCGGGCTCATTCGCTGTCAGGTCTCGAGTAGTCGGCAGCTTCGACAAGCGCCGCAAAGCCGTCCAATTCGGCAGCGTTGGGCGTGTGACTCCAGACGTAGAGCCCATCGAGCAGATCGGCGTAGGTCGTCTCCTGGCCGGGCTGGACTGCGGCTGCGAGAGGCATGTCGTCGGGAATGGTCTCCTTGTACGTGGCCAGGATGCGTCGGTGATACTCGCGGTCGAGATCAAGCTTGAAGACCACACCATGGGCACGGTTGACCTCCTCGCACACACCCTCCTCCAGGAGAGGGCACGAATGTGCGACGCCAGGACCGTGACAGACCCGGACCTCATGGCCTGACCCTTCTAGAAGGCGTCGTTCGAAGTGTTCGTGATCACCGGGGGTCACATCGAGTATGACGCCCTGCTCATGCTCCATCATGTGGCCAGTGTCTGCTCAGATTCCATCTCTCCCTAGGGCACAAGGTCCGTGAGTAGAGTCACGGGACCGCATGCGCGAAACGACCCCGGACCTGCCGGGGTCGTCAGCCAAGCTCTGCTAGCGAGCCGTGCTCGCTAGGGGCTGTCGTCTCCGAGGTGTTCCTCGGCCGCGTCGTCGGCCTTATCGAGGTGGTCGGAGAACTTGCCACCGGTCTTGTCGTCGATGACATCGGTGGCCTTGTCAACACCTTCGGCGATCTTGTCACCGTGTTCCCCTGCAGCATCCTTGATCTTGTCGAACATTCCCATGTTTTTCCTCACCGGGGCCGGGCCCCTTGATTTGATTGACAATCTATTGGACGCTCCGGGAGCACCGAAGGTCGCGCACTCATCGGAGTGTTACGGCTCAATCTCCCGTTTGCTGAACACCAAGGCCAGCAAACCAGCCGCGATCGGCCCTTGGGTCTCATCGACCAACCAACTACGACAACTATCGAAACCAGTGACCTGGATTTTCCTGCGCCCTTGGCAAGAATCGAACTTGCGACGCACGGTTTAGGAAACCGACGCTCTATCCACTGAGCTACAAGGGCTTGCGCGGTGAGGATATCGGGCTGGTGCCGGAGGTTCTGACGTGACTCAACCACATTCGGCCGTTCTGGCATCGAACCACGCCCTGTCACGTGACGGCGTGACGATACTTGGGTTCGATGTGCTGGCCCGACGCAGATCGGCCGGCTCTAGCGGCGCCGGTCGGGGTGAGTGGCTCAGGGTCAGGTGAGGGTCACTGGGGGAACGTGAGGGGCTCCCGCATGTTCAGGTCCCCGGAATCGGCAGAGGGTGACGGAGTAAACACTTCAACTAGTCACGAGAGAACCTCCAATGTCACTTCTCACCAATGAAACACCGACCACTCCACTGGTCGCTCGGCCGGTAATCGCCGCCAGCGCCAGAAATGCGGTCTAGACCTACCGCACCGGTGATACTGAGGTTCGAGCGCTGGACGGCGTGACCGTCGACTTCGCCCAAAGTGCGTTCACCACCATCATGGGTCCCTCCGGCTCAGGCAAGTCCACGCTCATTCACTGCGTGGCCGGGCTCGACCAACTCACTTCCGGATCGGTGTCGGTCGGAGGCACCGAATTGAGCCACCTCAACGAGAAGGAACTCACTCGCCTCCGCCGTGACCACGTTGGCTTCGTCTTCCAGGCGTTCAGCCTGATCCCCACCCTCACGGTCGAGGAGAACATCAAGCTGCCCGCCGCTCTGGCCAAGTCAAGGCCGGAAGCCTCGTGGTTCAACACTGTGATCGACACAGTCGGTCTCGGCGATCGCCTGGCACACCGCCCCGAGATGAAACCGAGCTGCTGGCTTTGGAAGCGCTTGTTCCACCTGTTGAGAGAGTCGGCACGGAACTCGTTGTGGACTCGGTCTATTTCGGGTATCTGGCTCTACTGCAGCTTGTGCACTGCGACCCAGGAGAACGTTGGTGTGTGCCGCAATGAGGCTTCTTACAGACATGGCATGATCGGTCGGCCAGAACACCGCATTCGACGCAGACCGGTGGTGCGGTGCGATGGCTCGCGGCGTTGTCATCGGTGAGAAATTCGCCGCAGTGCTTACATTTGAAGGCGGCCGCCACTATTTGTTCAGCACGGTAGGGACAAGTCGCCAGCTCCGGTTCCACAGCTAACGGCAGCCACGTTTCGACCTCGGTCTGGCATCGGGCGCAATGCATGGACTGCTTATCGACGCCGTTCCCTAGCCGATTGAGTGACCATGCGGCAGGAACCTTCGCCTCTGGACACGATCTGCTTGAGCAAAGCATGGCAATCTGGCCCACCACGACACTTCTAGAGAACGGGACTTCGCCATGATCCGCCTATTGCCAAACGATCAGACTCTGAGGCGGTTCGCGGTTGGCGGTCTGGTGGGCTTAATGGTCTTGTTGGGAGCTTGCGGAGATGATCAGGCTGAGACACTCGAAGCTGCTCCGACTACGGCGGCCGATTCCCAGCCAGACGCCACCGAAACGACGGCTTCGGAGTCCACGACCACCTCTGTCGAGACAACCACCACCGAGGCTCCCCCGGCGGACAAAGCCATAATGTTTGCGGCCATCGGGGACTTCGGCACCGACGATGAACGCCAGCGACGGGTGTCCGACCTGGTCGGTTCCTGGGGTCCAGACTTCATCATTACCGCCGGTGACAACCGCTATGGAAACCGATCGATGGATGCGGTGATCGGTGGCCACTACTGTGACTGGCTCAACGGAGTTCAGGGTGGAGATCTCTGCTCGGGCAAAGCAAGTTCGGTCAACCGCTTCTTTCCGTCGGCAGGCAACCACGACTACAGGGACGGCGGTGGCATCTCCGAATACACCGACTACTTCACCCTCCCCGGAGTAGATATCGAGAGCACCAATACCTCTGGCACCGAGCTGTACTACGACTTTGTTCAGGGCCCGGTGCACTTCTTCGCCATCGACAGTCACGGAGCCAGCAAGGACACACAGAAGGAATGGCTCGAGAAGACTTCCGTGGCTTCTACATCGAAATGGAAAATTGTGTTCTTCCACCATGCGGCCTATTCCTCATCGTCCGCGCACGGTTCTGATTCGAGCATGCAGTGGGACTTCGCCGCCTGGGGTGTTGATGCCGTGATCGCCGGTCACGATCACACCTACGAACGGATCGAACACGATGGAGTCCTCTATTTCGTCAACGGACTCGGGGGTCGGAGCATCTACGAATTGGGCCAACCAGTCGAGGGCAGCCAGGTTCGCTACAACGAGGACAACGGGGCGATGCGGATCACGGCCGATTCGGCCGAGATGACGTTCGAATTCGTCGCTACCTCAGGAACGGTGATTGACTCCCGCACGATTCGGTGAGACTGCAGCGAGTCAGGTCGGCTTCCGCATTCACGAGGTGTTCGGGACAGCCGGTCCAGCCGCGACGCGGGGCCTAACCCCTGTTCCTTGTTTTCCCGCAGCTCAGGGTTGGGTCAGGGTCACTCGGGGAAGGTTGAGGGTTCTCCCGCATAGTGCGAGCCGGCAATCGGATGGACATTCATGAGGTACATACATCGCCTAGTCACGAGAGAACCTCCAAATGTCACTACTCACCATCGAAACCATCGCACCGGCACCGGTCGCTCCGCAACAGATCGCCGCTCGTGCAACCAATGCGGTGAAGACATACCGCACCGGCGACACCGAGGTTCGGGCACTCGACGGGGCCAGCGTCGACTTCGCCCAGGGCGCCTTCACCGCCATCATGGGTCCCTCCGGCTCCGGCAAGTCGACCCTCATGCACTGCATCGCCGGTCTCGACCAACTCACCTCCGGCTCGGTTGCGGTCGGAGGCATCGAACTGGGTGACCTCAACGAGAAAGAACTCACCCGCCTCCGTCGCGATCAGGTGGGCTTCGTCTTCCAAGCCTTCAATCTGATCCCCACCCTCACGGTGGAAGAGAACATCAAGCTGCCGGCCGCACTGGCCAAGTCCAAGCCCGACTCCTCGTGGTTCGACACCGTGATCGACACGGTCGGTCTCGGCGATCGGCTGGCCCACCGCCCCGACGAGTTGAGCGGTGGACAACGTCAGCGGGTGGCCGTGGCAAGAGCCCTGGCGGCCCAGCCCAAAGTCATCTTCGCCGACGAGCCCACCGGAAACCTCGACAGCCGAACCGGCGCCGAGATCCTCAGCTTCATGCGCTCCGCTGTCAACGACATGGGCCAGACCATCGTGATGGTGACCCACGACCCGATCGCTGCCTCCTATGCCGACCGAGCGGTCTTCCTGGCCGACGGCCGCATCGTGGACGAGATCCTCTCCCCCACCGCCGACACCGTGCTCAGCCACATGATCGCGATGGGTGACTGACATGTTGAAGCTCACCCTTCGAAACCTCAACGCCAACAAGATTCGCTTGGCCCTCACCACCTTCGCTGTCGTCCTCGGCGTCAGCTTCGTCGTCTCGTCGCTCGTTCTCGGCGATGGACTCCGCAACAGCTTCGGCTCACTCTCGGAAGAGATCGTTGGCGGAACCGACGTCGAGATCGAACCGGTCTCGGACTTCGGTTCGGCCCAACCGCTGGACGCCTCGCTGGAAGCGACCGTCGAAGCCGTCGATGGGGTCGACAACGCCGTCGGTCAGGTGATCGCTGAGAACATTCAGCCGATCACCGCCGACGGAACTCCCCTCGCCACATTCGGACCGCCACTGATCGGTATGTCGTGGGTTGACGATCCCGACCTGAGCAGCTTCACCGTTGTCGAAGGCCGCGCTCCCGAGAGCGGGTTCGAGTTCTCGCTCGACCAAGACGCTGCCCGGGACAACGGGTTCGAGATCGGTGAGACCTACGGCATCGTGACCCCCACCGGGCAGGTCGAGATGGAGTTGGTCGGCATCACTCGCTTCGGCGAATCGAATTCGACGCTGGGCGCGATTCTGAGCCAGTATCCCGTGGAGACCGCCCAAGAGCTGTTCAGCCGCACGGGACAGTTCGACACAATCCTGGTTTCCTATGCCGACGGCGCCGACTCCGAGGCGATGCAATCGACGATCGCCGAGGTTCTGCCCGTCGGTGCGACCGCGGTCAACCAGGAGCAACTGCTTCACAACACCAAGGCCGACTTCAACGAGGGCATCAACATCTTCAACAACATCCTGTTGGGCTTCGCCGGTGTCGCTCTCTTCGTGTCGATCTTCATCATCGCCAACACCTTCGCCATCGTGTTGGGCCAGCGCACCAAGGAACTCGCATTGCTGCGAGCGATCGGTGCCAGCCCCAAACAGGTTCGTCGGTCCACGATGACCGAAGCGCTCATCGTTGGACTGATCGCCTCGGCGCTCGGCATCCTGGGCGGGCTCGGATTGAACTACGGGCTGAGGGCCATGTTCGACGCCCTCGGCGCATCGCTGCCCAACTCGCCCCTGATCCTGGCCCCTCGCACCATCGTGGTGGCGCTTGGCGTCGGCGTCGGTGTCACGCTGCTATCGGCTTTCGGACCGGCCCGAAAGGCAGCCACCGTTGCACCGATCGCTGCAATGCAGGACAGCGTTGATGCCCCTCGGGCCAGCGACAAACGCCGCAACCTCAGCGGTGCGATGGTGATGGCAGCGGGGGTAGCCATAGGAGCGTTCGGTCTCTTCGGCGACATCTCGGGGACCGCCAGCCGGATCACCCTGTTAGGCGGAGGATCGGTTCTCACATTCGTCGGCCTGGCCTTCGCCAGCCCCGCAGTGGCGCAACCACTGATCAGCACCTTGGGCCTACCGCTCCGAGCGCTCGGCATCGCCGGCAACCTGTCCACCCAGAATGCCGGACGGAATCCCCGCCGGACCGCCAGCACGGCCGCGTCATTGATGGTTGGGCTCGCACTGGTAACCACTGCACTTGTGGTGGGCGAATCGATCAAGCAAAGCATTTCCGACACATTGGCCAGCGAGGTCAAAGCTGACTACATAAGCACCCCTGACGAGGGCATCAACGCTGCGATGCTGGCCGACCTGGCCGCCTCGGGATTGTTCGATCCGATCGCCGCCTACCGGTACGACGAGATCAAGGTCGGCGACGAAACCCTCGGTGTGATAGGTACAGATCTCGCGGCAACGGATCTTCTCTTCGACATCGGAGTCGTCGATGGTGAACTCACCTCAGATCCCACCGCAGTCGCCGTGTTCGAATCCGAAGCGTCGGACCGGGGATACTCGGTGGGCGACGAGATTCCGATCACCTTCCCATCGGGGGCGATCGAGACGATGACCGTTGGCGCCATCTTCGAATCGAGCACCGTGATGGACGAGCACTACCTGATCAATACGGTTGGCTGGGAATCCAGGTTCGGAAACACGCTCGACTGGTGGGCAGCAGCCATGATCGCCGACGGAGTTTCGCCCGAGGTCGCCGCGGCCACCGTTGGCGAGTTCGCCACCCAGTACCCACAGGCACCGTTGGAGAGCCAAGTGCAGTTCCGCGAGTCGATCGAAGGGCAGATCGACTCGATGCTCGTGGCAATCAACGCCATGCTGGTGCTGGCCATCATCATCGCCCTCATCGGCATCGCCAACACGCTGGCCCTGTCGGTGTTCGAGCGCACACGGGAGATCGGGCTGCTCCGGGCTGTCGGCATGTCACGCCGTCAGACCCGACGCATGGTCCGCTGGGAAGCAGCCCAGGTAGCGCTCTTCGGATCGATCCTGGGGATCGGACTTGGCCTCATCTTCGGCTGGGGAGCCGTGACCGCCCTGCCCGACAGCTTCGTTTCGACGCTGGCCTTCCCGGTCTCCAGGATCAGCATTCTGGTGGTCGTCTGTGCCCTCAGCGGATTGCTCGCCGCGGCCCTCCCAGCCCGGCGAGCCAGCAAGCTGAACGTGCTCGACGCCATCAGTCACGCCTGACATAGGAGTATTCCCCACCAATGGGGGTGAGTCGGCTTTGGCCGGCTCACCCTCGTATCTCATGTCGGTGGAGGTATTGGCTCAGGGAACTGCCAGTGAATTCAGTTCATCCTCGAACAGTTTGCTGAGGAAGAACTTCTCGCCGTCGATCGTCACCGACTTCACCAACAGCCCTTTGGAAATAGTCACCTCTAGTGGGCGGGGAAGGTTCTTCACCAGAGTCTCGGGCTGGCCGGTCCAGGTGGTCAACTGCACCATCAGTACTTCGGATTCAACACCAACCAGGTAGTAGTTCTTGGTCAGCGACGCCATCGTTGCGCCCAGAGCACCGCCGCCGAGGACGCCGACCACCAGGATGTTCGTAACACCCAAGAGGTTGAGTAGTACCACAAGAGCAAAGAACGCTCCCACACCAGCGAGGATCGAGCTGAGCGGTCGCTTCTGGATCACAGCGATCTGATCTACTGTGCCCGAATCGCCGACGAATCTCTGAGCTCGTCGAATGAACTTCTCGTTCTTCATCAGTTGAACCCTAATTGAGGACTTAACTGAAAGGATCGAACCCGACGATCCACCGTTTGAGGACGTCGATCCCGAACGTCTGGCCGAGTGCCGCTATTGGCGTTGCCAGGAACTGTTCGAACGCAGAACCGCCAACCATCGTTTCTGTCGCAAGGCCTGCCGATCCCGACAGAAGAAGTGGGAACGCTCAGTGGAACGCAGGCGATGGAAAAAACAGGCGCAGAACCGCTAGGCGCTCCAGCCGCCGTCGAATCCGACGGTCTGACCCGTGTGGAAACGGGCCGAGCCGTCGAGGAACGCCAAACAGAAGTGGGCGAACTCTTCCATTCCACCCAGACGATTCATGGGCACCTGTGCCTCGACATGAGGGCGCACCTCCGGATCGTCGGCGCCACTAACGGCCAGGAACGCGGGGAAATCCATGAAGTTTGTTCCGACCGCGTTCACCTGGACACCCACGGACGCCACCTCGGCCGCCACATTCCTGACCAACATGTTCGCCGCAGCCCGGGTGGCCGAATAGAGCGGGGCGCCAGGCGTGACGCGAAGAGCCGATGCGCTGGTGATCGCCAACACCTGCCCACTTCCCCGCTCCACCATCGGCGGCAGGAACACCCGCAGCGGGCGGTACACGGCCTCGATGTTTCCCCGCATGACCTTCGACAGATCATCCGGGGAACTCTTCAAGAAGCTGCCCGTCACGATCTCACCACCGAAGAACACCGCGGAGTCGATTCGGCCGAAAGCATCCATCGCCAGGTCAACCAGGCGAGGGGCTGATGTCGGTTCGGCCAGATCGGTGACGTTGTCGACTACCCAACTGCCCGCACCGAGCGCTTCTACCTCACCGACCAGACTCGCGGCCGGGTCGCCCATGACCAGATCGAAGCCGGCTCGGGCCAGACCCTTGGCGAGCTCGGGCCCCACGTAGTCTCGTGCATTGGCGACGATGGCAACCGGACGTTCGCTCATGACGTGGACGCTACTTCTCATCGAACCCCGCACCCCAAATTCCGTCCGGCCACCACATTGCGCCGAAATTCCGTTCGGCGAGCACAGCTGCTGTGGTCGGGGAACGGGAAAACGGGGAGATGTGGTCCCGGAACGGCAAATCAGCGCACGGCCTAGGTGGAGGTCCGAGTCCTACCGGACCGGTGAACGATCACGACCACGGTGGAACGGATTTCATCGGACCACCGTCGCTTGTACTCCATGTCCATGCCGAGGTCATAGGTGTGAATCTCGGGACCGACACGTTTCAATTCATGGGCCTGAAGCAGGTGTCCAACACCCAAGTGCTCTACCGACTGTGAATAGGAGAGTTGCAGACCTCGATAGATGCCGGCCCGGACCCCGCCCAGGATGAACCCGACGTCGGCGCCGTCACGCCGCGCGATCCCAGCCCGAAGCCGACCTTGCTTTTCCAGGCTATCGATCATCGCTCGATAGGTTGCCTCCATCCCCGGAGACGTGATCCCGTCGCCTTCGGCTCCTTTCCAACTAGTGCCCTCGATAGCGAGGAACCGGTCCATCAGCCCGTCCGGTTCTGTCACGACCTCAACTGTGATTCCTTCCGCTTCGGCGTCGCGTTCTCTGCGCCGCCACTGCTGCCGGAATCGGGGCGAACGGCGAGCCAGCCAACTTTGGATCCCGTCACCCAGATCGGCCACACACCGTTCGATCCCGTCGGCCCGATAGACACGCCCGAGTGAGGCGAAGGCTCGAATCGACTCCAAGTACAAATCGGATTCCGGATCCAACCCGGTGATCACCATGCGATTCCAGTTGTCCAGACGTCCCAGCTCTACTGCCAACTCCCGAGCATGTTCGACCGGGCGGGGCAACAACAGGGGGCAGGAGAATCCCCACAGTGGTTCGATTCCGCCCAGGACCGGCTCACCGCTCTCGTCGAAGTAGCGGGCAAACAATGCTGCCCAGCGGTCGAAGTCACCCAGAACGACCGGTTCGACCTCGGGAGCGAATCCAAGGTGGGTGCTGAAGGTCCAGTCGGGGGCCGAACACCACGGGTCGATCCCCGCGGTTGCATCGACCAGCGCTTCGATGGCCGGCCGGTGCGTCTCGAGTCGATGCAGGGTCAGGTGTTCCGCCCGATGAAGAACAGCGCAGCAATACCGGCGAGGGCCTTGCCGAAACTGATCGGCTCCTTGGGCACCGGCACAGCCTTCTTGGTCAGCGGTTTGGAGGCGGCATTGATCCGGTTCACTGGAGCTGCAGGCGATCTAGTCGCCAGGGCACGGGCAGGAGCGCCGGCCTTCACCTTGGCGTTGGCCGGGTCTTCGAGCACTGCGTTGACTTCGGCGCCGACGATGATCGAGATGGCGGTGAGCTGGAAGAAGATGATCAGGCCGGCAATGCCGCCGAGGAGGGCGTAGGCGGCGCCGAAGCTTCCGATGTTCTGGGCGTAGATGCTGAACGCGATCGCCGACAGTATCCACATCACCATCGCAACAAACGCGCCCCTGTTCAGCCACGGTGTGCGCTTGGGCCGATCGGGGCTATAGCGGTAGACCAGAGTGAGAAACGCCGGGAACAGCAGGGCCAGGCCGAGATAGGTACCGATGTTGACCAGCGTCTCGAACGGGCCGCTGAGGTCGGCTGCAGCCGCCACCGCCGGGATCACGCCGAGCAAGCCAACCAGAACAACCACAAACAGGATCCCCAACGCCGTGAACATGTACGCCAAACCTCGAAGCACCAGGCCGCGTCGGGTCTCGCGGGTCTCGTACGCAGCATTCACGATGTTCATCAGTTTCTGGGTAGCCCCCGAAGCCGAGAACAGCGCAATAAGCACACCGACGACGACAGTGACAAGACCACCGACGCTGAAGGCCTCGCGTTCGGGCGCCACACCGTCCTCTGCACCAACGGCCGACTCGCCGAACTCTCGCACCAGGTCACCGGTCTCGCCACCCAAATTGTCCGCCGCCTCGTTCACCTGATTGAGAATCTCTTGGGGATCGTTGACGAGTGAGTACAAACCGGTCATCGCTACAAGAGTTGGCAGCAAGGCCAGCAGTGCATAGAAGGCAATTCCTGCGGCGATGACGGTGACGTTGTGGCGACCAAACCGTTTGAACACCAGTTTGGCGGCTTTGATGAAGCCGACCCGATGTTGGGTAGCACTCGGATCATCAAAAGGGTTGAGGTCGATGTCGGAAACCCGGTCGCGGACACTGGCGACCATCAGCTCTCCTCGTCTTCCCAAATCTCCACGATGTGGGCGCCGGTGCGATCCCGGAACGGTCCAGAACCATAGGTCCACACGCGCTTGGGTATGAACTTGCGCTGCGGAAAGTTCAAGCGGTCAATGATCACCGCGATCAATGCCAGCAGGAGACCTGCGCCGCCAAGCAAGAGGCCGGTTTGGGAGATCATCCCACCAGACTAGTGCCTCGGAACCGTCTCCTACCCGCCTGATTCTTCGCCGGTCTGAGGATCAGCCGAGTCGGCGCAGCTCAACAGTCGGGAGCACAAACCTGCAAGATCGGGAGCGAACCGAACGTCGCCTCCGACGAACCCCAGCGGTGCATATGAGGTGCTGGCGACTCCAACCAACTTCCCGTCGCTATTCACCAGCGGACCACCGTTGAAGAGCTCACCTATTGCCGCAGTATGTTGGAAACCAACCTGGGAACGGTCCAGCACAGTACCGGGCGAGGCGGTGGAGCCCTGTCCGCCGGTGCCGCTCATGGCGAAGACCCGTGCACCCAACGAATTGCTCAGCTCGGTCTCGCTTGCGAATCCGAGGCGGGGGACATCGGTATCAACAACCACGAGCGCAAGATCGCGTGCCGGATCCCACGACCACAGGGTGGCGGGGATCTTCTCATCTCCCTTGATCAGTTCGATGCCGGGACCGGGTTCAATCGTTCCCGACTTCACGAGTGCGTAGCTGGTAACGAACGCTGTGCCGCCCCGATGTTCCGCAACCGCTGCGGCTGATCCTGCAACCGGAACTCCCCGTTCGTTGGCGGTACGAAGCTGATACACCGATGACCCGACCTTGGCAGGGAGGTCCACCACACCGTTCTGCTCCGTCACGTATTCACCCAGCGGCTGAAGTTCCTGCCGTATCTGTTCAAGTGAGTCGCCCCGCAGCTGATTGAGCGACCCTGACGCAGCGACGAACTGCTCATCGAACCCCTCCACGAAACGGGCGATCTCTTGTTCGTTGGCTGCGAGTCGGTTGTCGTAGTATGCGTAGAAGCCGGCTCCGGCGAAGGCTGCGCCAACCCCCAACGCCAGCAACATGAAAGAAATGCCGATCACCGTTCGCGGCAGAATCCGGTGACGCCGCTTTGCCCGCGCCGGAGAAAGCGGAACAAAACCGCGACGTTCTAGCAGCCTGCCCTCACGGAACCGATCCCAAGATGTCTTGGGGTGGACCGCAGGCGCCACTCCCCCGATCTTGGCGGATCGGCTCGAGCGGCCGAAGTCGCGAATGCTCACCTTGGGAAGATCGAGCTCGGACCACCATGAGGTCCATGTGCGAGAGGGGCGTCTATCAGGAACCGGAGGTTCCGGGTCCGCAACTGGCTCGGCGGGCCGGGGCGCCAACGCCGGCGGCACAGGGATGTTCTGAGGATTCACATCACGTGGCCGATGAATGCGCCTGAGATCTGAGGTTGGGGTGGTCATGGTTCTTCTCCCTGGGCGGGTGAGGGACTGGTCGAAGGCGCGATCGAATCGACCGTGGTGGTGGTTTCGGGTTGGACGGTGGTCGGTGGAGCGATCAGGGCCGGGGCAGGAATCTCGCTGGAGAAACACGGGCCGCCGCAGTCGGCCGCAACGGTTGCGGCGTATGAGCGTGGATTGGCGACCGTCTCGCTTCGACTCGCGACCACTTGATCACGAGAAACCGCTCGTTGTGGCAACTCGGCAGGTTCGGGAAATTCGACTGGTTCGATTCCGGCCAGCGCTGCGGTCATGATTTCGGAGAAGGCTCTGGCTGGGTGACTTCCACCGGTCACGTTTCCGACACCGTTGATGTTGCGAAGTGTCGCCAGTTTGTCGGCGTGACCCATCCAGATCGCGGTGGTCACGTGTGGGTCATAACCCACGAACCAGGCCGCCCTGTAGGCCTGGGCGGTTCCTGTCTTGCCCGCGATGGTATGGCCCTCGACCTCGGCGGCTTTGCCAGTACCTTCGATCACTACCCCGACCAGAACGTCGGTGACGTGGTCGGCAATCTCGGGCTTCAACACCCGATGTCCAAGACCGTTGGTGTTGTCGAGCAGCACGTTCCCGTCGTCATCAAGAACCCGAAGAATGCCGGTGGGCGGAACCCGGACGCCTCGGTTGGCGAAGCTCCCGTAGGCCGAGGCCATCTCGAGTGGAGACGTCTCTGCAGCACCGAGCGCCAGGCTCGCACCGTACTCTCGATCGGGATCCAACCGGTCGAGACCGAGTTCTCGTGCCAGGTCGACTGTGTCGGGAATCGACACGTCGAGAACGAGCTGTGCGAAGACAGTGTTGACCGACTTCCAAGTCGCTTCTCGAAGATCGATCCGACCGCGGTCCTTGTAGTCGTAGTTTTCGATTGTGCATTGCTCGCCGACACAACCGGGAACCACGAACGATCCTGGGGCCCGGTACATAGTTTCGGGTCCCAGTCCCCGCCTGAACGCCTCGGCCAGCACGATCGGCTTGAACGACGATCCGGGTTGGAAACCGGTGCTTCCGCCGATTGCGAGGTTGACCTGGCTGAACCCGTAGTCACGGCCACCCACCATGGCGAGCACATGCCCATTGGTGTGGTCCAACGTGACCGAAGCCATCTCGACCGGATACTGCGTTGACCCAAGGCGCCCTGCCACAGCTTGTTCGGACCGAGCCTGGAGGCCGGGGTCGATTGTGGTCTCGACTGTCAAACCGCCGCGATAGACAGTGTCGTCGCCAAAGCGCTTTCGAAGGTCGGCCTCCACCCAATCGACGAAGAACGGGTGATCGGCGGCGCCCTTTTGTTCTACCGGCACCACGACGGTCACAGGGCCCGAAGGAGGATCACCCTGTTCCACCAACCACAGCGTCCTGGCCGCTTCACGCTCGAAATCTTCCTGGTCGATGTAGCCCTGATCGAGCATGGCCTGAAGGACAAGACGGCGACGCTCATCAGCAGCCTCGACGTTCTCGCGGGGGCTCAGCCTCGATGGTGCCTTCACAATGCCGGCAAGGGTGGCGGCCTCGGAGATGTCGATGTCGTTGATCGGCTTGCCGAAGTACACCGCCGCGGCCGCACCGATCCCGTAGGCCCCGGCCCCGAAGTATGAAGTCTCGAGATAGCGGAAGAGAATCGTCTCCTTCGACATCACTTGTTCGAGCTCGGCTGCCAGCAGCGCTTCTCGCGCCTTGCGTTCGAACGTCTGGTCCTTGTTGAGGTACACGTTCTTCACGTACTGCTGGGTGATGGTCGACCCGCCTTGGGCGATACCGCCGGTTTCAAGATTGACGCGTGCTGCCCGAGCAACACCTTCGAGATCCACACCGTCGTGTTCCCAGAACCGTTTGTCTTCGATTGCGACCATGGCGTTCTTCATCACCCGAGGGACGTCGGACTGTTTGATATCGACGGTTTGTTCGAACCCCCGCAGTAGTCCGATCTCAGTTCCCTGAGAATCGAGAATTACCGACGGTCTGGCAATCAGGTCGGGCCGTTCGTCGGGCAAGTCACCCGGCAGTGGTGCCTTCAGCAGTGTGAGGGTGGCAACCCCCATGACCACCGGCGGCAGAACGATTGCACTGATCGCCAGCGCAGCCCCGGTATGGAGCACGCCGAGCGCAAAACCTGTTCCTCGTCGTTCGCTGAAGCGATCGGGGCTACTCATCGGCTTGACCTTGATCATCGGCCTCGTCCGGGCGAGGCGTCACGCAAGGAGGGATCGTCAGGACGGCTTTCTGTTCACCAGCTGAGAGGGTCACTGCGGCCGTTCCGGACAACTCACAGCGAACCAGGAACCGCGCCGCTCCCCCGCCGTCGGTCAACGCCGTGTTGTTCGACAACAGGCTGACCACCGGGGAGAACTCGACTAGAACTGGAAGTCCAAAGACCGGGGCAAGTACGGATCGGCCCTCGGCATCGACCTCTTGACGTCCAGCCGTGATCGCGATCACGCTGCGCGATCCAACCTCCGGAGTCTCGGGTCCAACGACTTCTAGCACCAGTGCCTGAGGTGGCGTCGTGACTCTGAGCGAAAGCGTTCTGCTCTGTCGGTCGGAAAGGAAGACCACCATCGATTCGTTCGACGCTCGAAGTGCCGGGACAAACGCTCGTATGCGGTACCGGCCGCCCCTGATGGAGCCAGACTCCCAAGATCCATCGCTCTGAATCGGAACCGAGATCTCAGCTTCTCCGCCGTCGGTGATCCGGGTGATCAGCACGACTCCGCCCAAGTCATCGTCGGCCAGCCCGATAACGGTGCCCGACAGCGACGAGTCTCCGCCTGCGATAAGGGGTTCCTCGACCTCAGGTTCGACAAAGGCCAGGCGACCGAGGGGAGCCGTCCCTATGTCCGGAGGCGTCGAAAGTGACAGCGATGGTTCATCGTCTGTCGGAATGGTCGCAGCCGAGAGGGTGAGAGGGGAGATCTGGAGCGCCGCCAAGTCCTGATCACCGGTGTACGCGCCCACGACCTCATGGCGCACCTGCCACATCCAGCCAAGACCGAACACGATGACGCCGGCCGCGACGAACTTCGTCACTGTCAACCAGTCCCAATACACATGATCCTTTCGGCCCATGTGCGGTGTGAATGAGAAACGCCGGACCAAAGGCCCGGCGCCACAGAGAAGTTGTTACCTCACCAAAAGGGTGAGAGCCGATCTATTCGATCGGCTGCGAGATCTACTCAACCTCGATGAAGATGCACTCTCCGGGGCATTCTTCGGCAGACTCGATCACACGGTCCAAGCCGCCATCGGGTATTCGGGCCATTCCTTCAACACCGCCAGGATGGGTTTCACCGTCGAAGAGTTTCTCCTCGCCAAAGTTGGAGGCGTCTTCCTTGACGTAGTACAGACCATCATCCTTACCGAAGAACACGTCGGGGGCGATCTCGGCACAAAGGCCATCGCCCGTACAAAGATCCTGATCAATCCATACTTTGACCATTGCGGCCACCTCATTTCCATGCCGGGGGGGTACCCGTTCCAACTCTTCTAAGTGTATCGGCCAAAACATCGGACTCTGGAACCCGGTGGACCAAGCCCCATACTTGGGGTGTGGAACTGGAAATGAACGACACAGAGTCAATGATGTGGGGGCTGGAGTCGAATCCGAACCTCGCCTCAACGATGGGCTCGTTGATGATTATGGAAAAGGCTCCCGATCGAGACTGGGCAACCGCATCGATCACCAGAGCAGTTGCCAACGTGCTACGACTTCGCGTTCGGGTCGCCGAACCGACGCTGGGGCTCCGAACCCCACACTGGGTACTCGACACCCAGTTCGACCTCGATCATCATCTGCGGTTCATGCGTCTGCCGCCGAGACCGGCGGCCGACGAGCTGAACCGGGTCGTCGTTCAGTGGATCAACGACCCGTTCGATCGCAGTCGTCCACTGTGGGAGATCCTGATCCTCACCGGACTTCGGGGCGGCAAGGCCGCATTGGTCAGCAAAATGCACCACTCGATCGCCGATGGCGCCGGTGCGCTCCAAATGGCCGGAGAGATGTACGGATTCGGCGAGCCCGGTACCAAACCCGCGCCGACCGATCTGGATCAGCTCTTCAACGAACTCCAGGCAGAGGCCGGGGTGCAAGCGGTCAACGACAAGGCCGCCAAAGCCGACAAGAATGAAGTCGGCAACGACGATGAGAGCCCCGGTTTGTTCGATCGAATCGGCAGCGTGGCCTCGTTGATCGCAGATCGCCGTCGGGTGACTGCGGCCGGCAACGACGCCGTGCAGGCTGCTCGAGTTGTTGCCGGCCAATTCCCCGGCCTCAGCGGCCACAGCGGCTCGGAGTTGTGGCAGCGGCGATCCAGGAACCGGCGTTTTGAGTACTTACAGATCCCTCTTGCCGAGCTGAAGGTCGCTGCCAAGACGCGAGGCGTACGTCTGAACGACGTCTTCGTTGGAGCCTGCGCCGAAGGGGTGCTTCGATATCACGATGAGTACGGGGTGGAACTACCTGAGATCTCTTCGACGGTTGTCGTGAGTACCCGTCGGCCCGACGATGATCCACATGCCAACGCATTCACACCCACCAGCATCCCACTGCCGGGTCATGGCGTGGGCACCGACGAACGGATCAACTACATCAACAATGAAATCGAGTTACGGCGCAACGCCCTGCGGGACCATCGTGATCTCATCGGTTCGGTCAGCGGGCTCGCGGCCGCCCTGCCCTTCAATCTCGCCGCCGGCCTTGCCCTGGACCAGGCGCGTCGAGTCGACATCGCCACCAGCAACCTGCCCGGCCCACCGATCGACGCCTACTTCGCTGGTCAACGGGTGCAACAGTGGATTCCAATCGGACCGGTAGCGGGAACCGCTGTAAATGTCTCGCTGCTCTCCTACACCGACTCGGTGTTTGTAGGCATGCATATCGATCCCGCTGCGATTCCCGAAACCAGACTTTTGAAGAATTGCCTGCGGGCCGGGTTCGGCGATCTCGGGGTTCAAGCCCGAGTCGGGTGAAATCTCAACTCGGCCTTCAATTCGTTACGCACTCGGCGCAGCGATTGGCTAGGTTCGATAATTGATGGGAGGAGCACAAAAAACGGCAGCTTTGGGTTTCCCGCGAGCGTACGCGCAATCCCAAAGGTTCACCCTCGGGGTGCCTCGTTCCTTCACCATCGTCGACGACGGCCAAACCGTGCTGTTTCTTCGATCGGCGACCGGAACTTCGCCCACACTGTCGCTGTGGGCCCTCGACACGGCCACCGGCGACGAGCGGGTGATTGCTGATCCGGCCACTCTCGACTCCGGGCGCGGAGAGCCAACGCCCGAAGAACGCGCTCGCCGAGAACGAGCCCGCGAATCGGCCGGAGGCATCGTCCGCTACGCCGTCGCAACACAGCAGCCGCTTGCCACGTTCGTGTTGGCCGGCTCGGTATATCTGGTCGATACCAGCTCTACTCGGGTTCGGAGGGTCGGTGCCGCGTCACCGGCCTTCGATGCTCGCCTGTCACCCGACGGTCGGTTGATCGCCTACGTCTGCGAGTCTGATCTCCGAGTAGTTGAGCTCGGCTCCGACCCATCGGCCGACCATGACATTCAGCTCTCCCCGGCCGAGCACGATTCCACCGTGTCATGGGGGCTGGCCGAATTCGTCGCCAGCGAGGAAATGGATCGAATCCGCGGATTCTGGTGGTCGCCCGACAGCACCTCATTACTAGCGACCCGCGTGGATGTGTCGCCCGTCGAACGCTGGTTCATCAGTGATCCCGCCCAGCCGAGTACGCCCGCAACCGAGATTCGCTACCCAGCAGCGGGAACGTCCAACGCTTCTGTCGCGCTCTACCACCTCCCCCTCGCAGGCGGGGTGCGAGAGATTCAGTGGCAGACCGACGGGCTGGAGTATCTGGCCGATATCAACTGGAGCAACGACGTCCCTATTCTTGTTGGACAATCGCGCGACCAACGCACCACTTCGATCGTCTCTATTGACGTGACTGGTGGGACTACGACTGAAATTCGCGCGATCAGCGATGCCTTTTGGACCGAGCTGCACCCTGGTGCACCTCGGCTTCTCGACGGCGCGCTCTACACGATCGAGGACCTGTACGACAGACGGGCGCTCTGTGTCGATGGCACACCGGCAACAGACGCCTCGATGCAGGTGCGGTCCATCGTGTCTGTCGATGCCGACGGAGTTTTGCTGACCGCCAACGGGAGCGACTCCACCGAGATCCATGTGTTTCGAATCTCGGCTGAGGGACGATCTCCCCAACAGCTTTCAACCGAACCCGGGGTCCACGGTGCAATCGCAGCCCACGGCACCATGGTGCTCACTTCGGCCGTTCCGTCGTCGCCGGCGACCTCGGTTTCCGTTGTCCGAGAAGGCGCTACACACTCTGTGCAGAACCTCGCAGAGGACCCACGGTTGAGAGCCGATCCCGAGTTCTGCGTGCTGGGCCCGAGATCGCTGGCCAGTGCAGTGTTTCTGCCCAGTGACCACGACGGGGAGACACCCCTTCCCGTTCTCCTGGACCCCTACGGCGGTCCTCACGCGCAGCGGGTGCTCAAGTCGCACAACCCGCATCTGGTGTCTCGCTGGTTTGCAGAGCAGGGTTACGCCGTGATCGTCACCGACGGTCGCGGAACGCCGGGCCGCGGACCGGCGTTCGAGCGAGAGGTGTGGGGTGACCTCGCCAAACCGGTGCTCGAGGACCAGATCGACGCTCTCGACGCTGCCGCCGAAAGATTCCCGTTCCTCGATCTGCACCGGGTAGGGATCAGAGGGTGGTCATTCGGCGGCTACCTGGCCGCGCTGGCCGCGCTTCGGGCCCCGGATCGTATCCATGCCGCAGTCGCCGGAGCTCCCGTTACCGATTGGTCACTCTATGACACCCACTACACCGAGCGTTACCTGGGCCATCCTGACGAACATCCCCAGCACTACCACCGAACCAACCTCATCAATGATGCGAGCTCGCTCATGAGGCCGCTCCTGCTGATCCATGGCCTAGCCGACGACAACGTGGTTGCTGCCCACACACTCCAACTCTCATCTGCTCTTCTGGCCCAGGGCCGCAGCCACGGTGTGTTGCCTCTGAGCGGTGTGACCCACATGACTCCCCAATCAGTAGTTGCTCAGAACCTGCTGCTCCTGCAGCTCGAGTTTCTCAACGAACACCTCGCTGACACAACAACCCCTAGAGCAGGGGTAGCCCACTTCTCGGCCACGGGGACGTTGTCGTGACCGACCACATGATCCGACTCGCACCCGACCTGGCATCGCTGGGGTGGACAGCCAAGCTCGATAGGTGGGCCGCCAAACAGGACGCAGAGTTGAAGGGTCGCGTAGCCAGGACGCACCGCGGTACCTGTGTGGTCTTTGTGGGTGACAACAACGTCGTTACGGCGACCTCAGCGTCAATCCGGACCCGAACCGGCATGGCACCAGGCACAGGCGACTTCGTCACCATTCGAGCCGACGAGGAAAACGATGGTGAGTACCTGATCTCGGCGATCGCGTCCCGCCGCACGGCGCTGACCCGGCGAGCCCCCGGTCGTATACCCGAGCCACAGATTCTGGCAGCAAACGTCGACGACGTGTTCGTGATGCAGGGGATGGATCGACCAGTCAACTTCCCTCGGCTGGAGCGTCTCCTGGTGATCGCATGGGCCAGCGGTGCTGAGCCGGTGGTTCTGCTCACCAAGTCCGACCAAATTGATGATCCCGATGCGGCGGTGAAGGCGATCCAGGCGATTGCCCCTGGAGTGCAGTGCCTGGCGATCTCGACCCATACCGGTCGAAACATCGAAGCGGTGCAAGAACGAATCTACGGCACCCGAACCGTGGCCCTCATCGGACTTTCCGGAATCGGCAAGTCCACCCTGGTCAACACGTTGTCCGGTGGCGAGGTGCAGCGGATAGCTAAGGTCCGCGCCGTTGATCGACGCGGTCGACATACAACCGTGACACGTGATCTCATACCCTTGCCTGGTGGCGGGATCGTGATCGACACCCCAGGGATCCGCGAAATAGCACCGTGGGACGCCCGGCAAGGTCTGGCAAAGACCTTCCCGCTGATTGCCGAAGCGAGCTCCCAGTGCCAGTTCGTGGATTGCAGCCATGAGCGGGAGCCCGACTGCGCAGTTCGGCGACTCACTCGTGAGCGAGTGGTGAACAAACGACGTGTGGATCACTACCTCAAACTGCAGGCCGAACTCGACGAACAAGATTTACAGAGGGTCGAGTTCGAGCGAAGAGCTCGGGGTCGGGCCAAGGTCTCGGCCGAGGAACGCTCAGAAAAGGCTGATCGGCGAGGAAACAAACGCCCGAAGTCTTCCCGGCGGCGCAAGGGTCGCTGAATTTCCTGCAACACTATGTGGGTCATGGTTTCGAGGTCTCTTGCAGTAATTATCGCCACCGCCGTTCTCGCTGGGGCCTGCGGTCGAACCGAACCGGTGTCGTCAGAGGAGAACACGACCACAACCGCAACAACACTTGCCGCCACCTCTGCCTCTACCGCTCCTACCACCGAGGCCCCAGAGCAACCGACGGCGTATGTTGTTCAGCCAGGTGACTCCGTTGGTGGGATCGCCTCGGCCTATGGACTGGACGCTGATGGACTGGCTGAGTACAACAATCTCGACGATCCCGATCGCATCGCCGCCGGTCAGCAGTTGCTGATTCCTCCTGGTGCTACCAGCACCTCCACCACCCCTACCACCGCGGCGGCTCCGCCACCCGAATCCACAGAAACAACGGCATCGGGCTGATCCAATCCGTTCTTCGACAGCGACAGTCGAAGAATCGACAGGGCTGCCGAGCCAGGGAAGGACCCAAATGGACAAGACCGACATCGTGATTGTTGGCGGCGGCATCGTGGGACTTGCCACTGCTCATCAACTTCTGAAGCAACAACCGAGTCTTCAAGTCACGGTGGTGGAGAAGGAACCGTCGGTGGCGTTTCACCAGACCGGCCACAACTCCGGTGTTCTACACAGCGGGATCTACTACAAGCCCGGCAGTCGTAAGGCACTTCTCGCCACTTCGGGTCGGGCGGCAATGGTGTCGTTCTGCGAGCAACACAACATCGCTCACGACGTATGTGGCAAAGTGATCGTCGCAACCCAGGATCTCGACCTTGCCGGGCTGGACATGCTCGAAGAACGGGCCGAGGCCAACGGCGTGGCTGCCCGCCGTATCACCGCCGGCGAACTCAAAGAGCTCGAGCCCCATGCAGCCGGCATCGCTGGGCTGCACGTTCGGGCAACTGGCATCACCGACTACGGCCACGTGTGTCACGCGATGGAGAAGGTAATCGGCGAGATGGGCGGCACCGTTCGTACGGGCACCGAGGTCACGTCCATCAGTGAGAAATCGACGGTCCGAGTGTCGACTACCAAGGGCGACGTGGAGGCGAGCCTGGTTGTCACCTGCGGTGGTCTCCAGAGTGATCGGCTGGCGCTACAGACCGCCCCCGAAACCACCGAGCGGATCATGCCATTTCGGGGCGAGTACTTCGAGCTGGCCACCGAACGTCGCCATTTGGTGAAGAACCTCATCTACCCGGTCCCCGATCCCGATTTCCCGTTCCTCGGCGTACATCTGACCCGCATGATCGACGGGTCGGTTCATGTCGGTCCAAACGCCGTGCTGGCTCTGGCCCGCGAGGGCTACACATGGGGAGACATCAATCTCCGGGACCTCAGCGAAGTCCTGCGAAACCCTGGTTGGTGGCGGCTGGCCCGCAACTACTGGAAGACCGGTATGGGTGAGTACTACCGGTCTTTTTCCAAGCGAGCGTTCGTCAAGGCATTGCAGCAACTGGTTCCGGCTGTTCAGGTGGAGGATCTCGTGCCCTCGCCCGCTGGGGTTCGGGCCCAGGCAGTCAGTCGGGAAGGCTCGCTTCTCGACGATTTCGTTTGGTCTGAAACTGACCGGGTCGTGAACGTTCTGAACGCTCCTTCTCCCGCTGCCACCGCTTCGCTGGCAATTGGTGATGCGATCGTGGAGCGGCTGCTCACCCACCAGTTCTGAGCGAGTCCTCGAATCCAACAACTGAGCGAAAGGCTCGCACCCAGCCGCTGGGATCGATCCCGAGCGAACGGCAGCGTTGTTCGGCGACTTCCAGCGACTCGAATCCGCATACCCCGGCGAACATGGCGCCGATTGGAGCCGAGATCCGGTCGCCGCTGATCGCCATTTCGGCGACTGCGTGCTCATAGACCGATCTTGCTTCGGCAGATCGGCCCTGCCTGAAGTACATGCCAGCGAGTGCCGTACGGGCCCGGAAGAGGTCTAGATATGTTCCTTCACCGGCCAGGACAGCGTCGATCCGTTCGATGGCGCCTTCGAAATCGCCCGAGGCGACGTAGATCAGAGCGCTCACCGCGTCACCAGCAACACGGGTAGCAACCGGTAAATCGCCGTCGACCCAGGTGAGCTCGCGCAGGGCATCTTCGACACGACCCTGCTGAAGGAACCCCAGCGCCACCGACACGATGATCTCGCACTCCCCCACCACATCGGGTCGGGAACGAACAGAGTCGAACTTGCTGGCCCAGTGCATGACCGCGGCTGCGTCCCCCAGCCGGGCTGCCGCGGCGCAGTTGGCGGCGGCAGCGAGCCGTCTGGAATCAGAATCGCCCTGGTGGTCGGCGAGTGCGTAGGATTGTTCGAGCGAGAGCAGACCATCGTCAATGTTGGCCAACGAAATATGGGCTCGTCCTTGCACCGCCCGAGCCTGCACTGCGAGGTTCACAGCGTCTGCTCTCGCCGATGCGGTCAACGCGTGTTGAGCGGCGGCCAGCGCCTTGGAAGGTCGACCGGACCACAAGTGGATTGAGGCATTCAACACCTGGATTATGCTCTCGGCCCATGGATCACCGCGCCGCATGGTTTCGGGCAGAACCTCGGCTACCACAGCCTCGGCTTCGCGCAGATGACCGTTATGGAACAGTACCCATCCCTCCACGCCACGGGTCCAGGTGAGCCCACCGAGATCGTCGAGGCTGGAGAAGAGGTCGCGTGCTTGATTGACAAACTCCTCTGCTTCGTCGACACGGCCAGCACTGAAGGCCTGCCAAGCCAAGCTTTGGTAGGCCCACGCTTCGCTTCGCTCATCGTTGATGGACGCAGCCACTCGTTGCGATGCTTCCAAGGCGCGACGGGCAAGATCATGCTGTGACCGCTCCATTTCGGCGAGGCCCAGTAGCCGTAGAGCGAGAGCTTGTTCGGTGCTTTGGTCCAATGACGCCAGTCGGTCGGCTGCTTCTCGCAACATCGAGGACGCGTCGGTATGGTTTCCGCTCCGTCGTTCGAGGTTTCCCCGAACCAATAGGGTCTGGGCCCTGAGCAGGGGGTCGGGGCTCATCAAGTGATCGAGCTTGTCGAGATCCTCGCGAGCCAGCTGGATCTGGCCAACTTCGAGTCTGGCCCGAGCCCTGCCGTAGAGCATCGATGCCTTGGTTTCAGTGTCGGTGGCTAGCTCGAATCCCGAGTTGAACCACAACTCCGCCGATGGCGGATCGCTTTGGAGAGCACGATCGCCGGCGGCCTGCACCCAAAATAGGGCTTTGGACATCACCGTGGCGCGGTCGACGTCGGCCACTGAGCCCATCTCCCTGACCAGCTGGGCCGACTGTCTGTAGTGGTCGGCGATTGCCGCCACCACCGAGTTGCGCAGGCTTGGATGGCTCTGGCTCTCCAGGAAGTCAGCGATTCGATAGTGACGCTGAGCACGACCTGTCTTGGTGATGGTTGCATACGCAACATCCCGTACGAGGTCTGACCGGAAGCGGTACCGGGCGTCGACGACTTCGATCAGCCCTTCTTCGATCAGCTGATTGAGATCGGAGGAGGTGTCGTCTAACCCTCGGGCCTGTTTTGCCATCACAGCAAGGCCCTCGATCGGTCCAGCCCGGCCAAGAACTGCTGCCTCATCAAGAAGTAGCCGAGGTCCAGTTTCCAGCCCGTCGAGCCGGGCCGCAATGGTCCCTCGAAGTGTGTCCGGCAGCTTCTGAACTTCTGCGGTCATGAGCTGATCGACAATTTCGTCGTCGCTTAGTCCGACCTCATCGGCGGAGCGTCGCTCGATGAGTGCCACCAACTCTTCGAGGAAGAACGGATTACCGCCAGAACGTTCCACCAATCGGGCAGCATTTCGTTCGCTGAGTGAAACACCCAGGTGGGGGATCAGCTCTGCGGTCGCGGCCGGATCGAGGGGCTGAACCTCGAAGGTCAGGCTGCCGAAATCTCCGTTCCGGAGGCCGGGAGGCAACTCCGCATCCCGACTGGTGAGGATAACGAAAAGCGGTTGATCGGCGTGGCCGTTCAGCAATTGTTCCAGAAGCCCCCAGACGGCATCGGAGGCCCAGTCGGCGTCGGAGAGAACAAAAACTATAGGTGTTCTCTCGAGCTGGGATCCCAGCAGAGTCGACACCGCCAGATAAACCTCGGCCCGATTTCGTTCACGATCGCCACCCCGCAGGGGTGTTTCGTAACCCAGGGTGTGGAGGAGAGCGGGGATGATGCGGTTGGGGCTGCCGTCTACCTCGCGTTCGGTGAGCCAACGCTCAATGGCCGACCGAGCGCCATCGACCGGCACATCGCCGCCGATCTGCAGCGCGCCGCGCAACGCTTCAGCGATGGGCCACCACACGTTTGCTTCGCCATAGGGAGCACATCGTCCCTCGAGAACCAAGGCGCCCCGACGTTCCCGCTGGAGCTCCGCCGCTTCGTAGGCAATCCGGTTCTTCCCGACACCGGCCTCACCCTGGAGGGAGGCCAGCTGGGCCCGCCGAGCTTCGACTGCAAGCTTGCCAAGGGCGTCGAGCAGTCCTAGTTCGTGCGAACGGCCAACCAGGGGCCGGCGCGGCAGCCGTCGAGCGCCAGGGACTCCGACCGCACTGACAGCTTCGTAGATCTTCACCAGACCCGAACGGCCTTTGGTTGGCACTTCTCCGACCGGGCGGTAGACGATTGCTTCCCGCGACGCCGCTTCGGTTGCAGGACCCACCACGATCTGGCCCGGCTCCGCGATCTGCTCGAGCCGAGACGCAAGGTTCATAGTGTCACCCATGGCCGTGTAGTCGCCTCCCATTGTGCTGGCTCCAACGAGCACGTCACCGGTGTTGATTCCGATCCGAAGGGTCCCTGAACCCTGGGGTCCGCCGAGCTCAGCGACCGTCTCTCGCATCGCAAGGGCGGCGCGCACAGCCCGCTCAGCGTCGTCGGCGTGTGCCACCGGCGCGCCAAAAAGGGCCACAATCTCATCGCCGACGATCTTGTCGACACGACCACCGAACCGCTGGATCTCGGCACCAAATCGCTCGAAGTTGTCATCTACGAGACGTTTCACCTGCTCTGGATCGAGACCTTGGGCCATCGTGGTGAAACCGACGATGTCTGCGAAAACAACGGTGACGAGCCGACGTTCTTCGCCGGCGGTGATCTGCGATTTCCCGCAGTGAGGACAGAAGTTTGCGTCCTTCTGAAGCGCTAAGCCACAGGCCTGACAACTCATGCTTGCAAGTGTATAACACTTGCAAGCAGTTCTTTTGTTCGTGCCGTGGAAATATACGATCTCTACACGCTTCCGACCCCGAAAATCCGGCATATGGGGCACACTGTGGCGATGAGTGATGCATGGTGGCGAAACAGTGTGATCTATCAGGTCTATGTGCGGTCATTCGCCGACAGCAACGGTGATGGCACCGGCGACATCAACGGAATCCGGTCCAAGCTCCCCTACCTGGCTGAGCTGGGGGTCGATGGCCTCTGGGTGAACCCCTGGTATGCCTCGCCGCTGCACGACGGCGGATACGACGTGGCCGACTACCGCGACATCGAACCTCGCTACGGGACGCTCCACGATGCCGAGGAGATGATCAGCGAGGCCCACGAACTAGGCCTCCGCGTCGTGGTTGATCTGGTCCCAAACCACACCAGCAACGAACACGCATGGTTCGTGGAGGCCATGAACGCGCCGATCGGGTCGCCTGCCCGCGATCGTTATCTGATCCGCCCGGGCAAAGGCCCAAGCGGAGCGGAGCCGCCGACAAACTGGAAGAGCGTGTTCGGTGGTCCCGCATGGGAACAACTCGACGACGGCGAGTGGTACCTGCACCTCTTCGACGACTCCCAACCCGACCTGAACTGGACCAATCCCGAGGTTCAGGCCGAGTTCTGCGACATCTTCGGTTTCTGGCTGGACCTCGGGGCAGACGGGTTCCGAGTCGATGTTGCCCACGGTCTGGCCAAAGACATGTCGTTTCCCGATGAGAAGGAGGCTGGCGAGTTGCTGGCCAACGCCAAGACCCCCGATCATCCGTACTGGGATCGAGATGACGTTCACACCTACATCCGTCAATGGCGCGCCATTCTCGATGAATACGACGACGTGATGATGGTTGCCGAAGCATGGGTGGCACCGGATCGGTTGCCCCTGTACATCAGGCCCGACGAATATCACCAGGCGTTTGCGTTCGACTTTCTCGAGTCCGCGTGGGATCGGGAAGAGCTCGAGACGAATATCAAGAACGAACTGGAATCCACCGGTTCGGTCGGGTCGGTTCCCACCTGGACCCTCAGCAACCACGACGTTGTCCGCCACGCCACTCGCTACGGCCTGCCCAAGGGAACCAAATGGCGTGAATGGTTGCTCGATGGTCCCCATGAACTGCTCGATGCCGAGGTTGGCTTGAGGCGTGCGCGCGCTGCAGTGATGTTCATGCTCGCATTGCCGGGGTCGGTCTACCTGTATCAGGGTGAGGAGCTGGGTTTGCCTGAGGTCTACGACCTGCCCCTCGACGTGCTCGATGACCCTGTCTGGGAGGACAGCGGGCATACCCGCAAAGGTCGCGATGGCTGCCGAGTACCGATCCCGTGGGAGACATCCGGCCCATCGCTTGGGTTCGGCGCCCACGGGGGATGGCTACCCCAGCCCCGGTTCTTCGCGGACCTCTCAGCCCAAGCCCAGCAGGGTGTGGAAGGTTCCACGCTCGAGCTCTACCGAAGCGCCATGCACATACGCCGAGAGCGCATCCCGCAGGATTCTGCCATTACGTGGAACGATTCGGCTTCCGATGTATTGGCCTTCAGCCGACCCGGTGGGCTCACCTGCTGGGTGAACTTCGGGACCCAAGCCATCGAATTGCCCGAGGGCAGCCAGGTTCTGCTCTGCAGCGCTGATCTGGATAGTGGAATGCTGCCTCACGACACCGCTGTGTGGTTTTCTTAGGCAACGTTGCGCCGTGCAGAAGCGCCCGTGAGGGCGGCTACCGTTTCCGAATATGAACGATGCGGCACCCACGCCCAGTCCCGCGCAGCCAGCCCCGCCCACCCTCGCTTCTACCGAGCACTTCGCCGCGTACTGTCGCAGTGCTTCGAAGGTCTATGGCGAAGGCGACACCGAGGTTCGAGCGCTGGACAATGTGTCGGTCGGTTTCGAGACCGGCGTGTTCACCTCGATCATGGGACCTTCGGGTTCTGGCAAGTCGACCCTGATGCAATGTATGGCCGGCCTCGACACCTTGACCTCGGGTGAAACCTACGTCGGTTCAGTGGAGCTCTCGTCGCTGAAGGACAAACAGCTCACCGAACTGCGCAGGAGCAAGATCGGGTTCATCTTCCAGGCCTACAACCTGATCCCGACGCTCACCGCCAAGGAGAACATCACGCTCCCACTGGATCTGGCCGGTGCCAACCACGACGACCAGTGGCTCGACCAGGTGATCGGTACCGTCGGATTGGCCGACCGAATGGGACATCGCCCCAATGAGCTGTCGGGTGGCCAGCAACAGCGCGTAGCCGTTGCACGAGCCCTGGCCAGCCGCCCCGACATCATCTTCGGCGACGAACCAACCGGAAACCTCGATTCACGAAGTGGCGCCGAAATCCTCGAGTTCATGCAGCGAGCGGTCCGGGAGTTCAATCAGACCATCGTGATGGTCACTCACGATCCGGTGTCGGCAAGTTACTCAGACCGCGTGCTCTTCCTCAGCGATGGTGAGATCGTCGACGAGATGCAGAACCCCACCGCTGACAGCGTGTTCGACAAGATGCGCCACCTCGGCGACTGATCGGAGCATCGGGATGACAATTCTCAAACTTGCGTTCCGAGGTATTTCGAAGAGCGTTGGCCGACTAGCGCTCACGGTGCTGGCCATCACGCTCGGGGTTGGGTTTGTCAGCGGCTCGTTCATCATTTCGGACTCGCTCGGCAAGGTGTTCGACAGCATCGTAGAGCGAGCCAACCAAAATCTTGACGCCCGCGTCCAGCCGATCACCGACGACTCCTTCGGTCAGAAGCCGGGCATCATCCCGGAGTCCTTGCTCGAGCAGATTCTCTCCCTAAACGAGGTTTCCACGGTCGACGGCTTCGTCGCGTACGAAGGTGCCAACGGCTTCATCGGTCTCGACGTCGATGGTGAGCCCCAAACCCCGGGGGGTCCGCCGATCCTCACGTTCTCCTGGAACGGTCCCAGCGAGGAAGGTGGCGGGTTCGAACTACTCGAGGGCACCGCTCCATCGGGTGAGACCTCCGTTGTGATCAACGTAGAACAGGCTGAGGCGCTCGGATTCGGTGTCGGTGACACGGTCACGTTTCAGACACCAGTAGGGCTTCAAGAATTCACCATCGATGGAATTGTGTCGTTCACTGCGGGTGGCGCATGGTTCACGCTGTTCGATCTGCCCACCGGCCAGCAGCAGTTCGACAAGGTTGGTCTGCTCGACGCCATGGAGGTGCAGGCCGCCTCGGGGGTTCTTCCCAGCGCCGTGCTCTCCGCAGTCGAACCGCTGTTGCCAACCGGTGTTGAAGTGATCGACCAGGCCCAAGCCAGCGCCGACGACAGCGAAGACTTCAACCAGGTGATAAGCATCCTGGGCAACATTCTGCTGGGGTTCGCACTTGTCGCTCTCTTCGTCAGCCTGTTCATCATCTACAACACGTTCGCAATTCTGGTCAGCCAGCGGATCCAAGAGATCGGAATGTTGCGAGCGATCGGCGCCAGTCGCAGTCAGATTCGAAACACGATCTTCATCGAAGCGATTTTCGTGGGTGTCATCGGATCGGTGCTGGGAATCATCTGTGGTGTTGGTGTGGCCGAGCTGATCAAGGCTCTGTTCGAAAGTCAGGGTGGTTTCCCCGAGACCGGAACTGTCATCAGCTTTCGCACTGTCCTCGTTGCGCTGATCGTCGGGCTGCTCGCCACGCTGATATCGGCACTGCTGCCGGCGTTCAAGGCGGGCAAGATCTCGCCGGTCGAGGCGATACGGAACGAAGGCGTTCCATCGGGCAACGGACGGGTCCGAGTTCTGGTAGGTGCGCTGATCACCGCCATCGGCTTGTCCGCCGTCGGCTACGGACTCACCGGTGCGGCGGGACTCACGGGTACTCTGGCGCTGTTGGGCGTGGGAGCTGTGTTCACCTTCGTTGGTGTTGCGCTGCTCTCGGGTCTGTTCGCCGGTGTTGCAGTTCAGGCCCTGGGACGAGCTGGGCCGGTCGGCTTCCTCGGAACAATCAGTGGCGTGTTGCTGCTGGTTGGCGGCGTCGTGCTCCTGGTCGGCGGCGTTGGTGCTTTGGTTTATGGCACAGGGATCATCGGTGAGATCACCATTCCGGGACAGGACGGCGCAGAAGACCAAGTCTTCACTCCGCCATCAGGTGCGGGCCAGGTGATCACGATCATCTTCGGTGCAATGTTCGGTGCATTGGGCGTATTGTTTCTTCTCTCCGGGCCACGAGCCCTGGCCGACGGGTTCCGGCTCCTGATCGATTCGTTCCGGGGTGGATCCGAAGCCAAGATGGCCACGATCGCCAGGGAGAACGCAGCCCGGAGCCCGCAGCGCACCGCCGCCACGGCGACGGCGTTGATGATTGGCTTGGCGTTGGTCACCTTGGTTTCGGTTCTCGGCCAGTCCCTGAAGTCCAGCCTCACCGAAGTGCTCGACAACAGCATCGGCGCCGACCTATTCGTCAACGGCGAGTTCGGCGAACCACTACCGGAGGACTTGGCCATAGAACTTCTCGAGCTCGAAGGCATCGGCGCGGTCAGCGAGTATCGATCGATTCCGATCCGGCTCGGCGGACCCGACGGGGATGTGTACGACGCCGACAGCTTCACCGCCAGCACCGGCGAGTCGGTTCTGAGCTACGACCTCACGTCGGGCAGCTTCGACGGTGTGAGTGATGGCTCGGCGGTTGTGATCACCACGTCACTGGCGGAGGATCGAGCACTCGAGGTTGGTCAGACCCTGGCGATCGAGTTCGAAGATGGCGTGACCGACCTGGTGGAGATCGCCGGGATCTTCGCCAACGAGAACTTCACCAACGGTGCGATGTTGATGGACAACTCGCTGTTGTTGCGACACGACGACGACGCCCCCATCGAATCGATCGGTGCCACCATTGCCAGCGGCGCCGACATCGCCGCAACCACCGAAAATGCCAAGGAGCTGGGCAGCAACTACCCCAGCGTGCAGGTCTTCAACAATGACGATCTACAGGATCAACTGGAAAGCGGCATCAACGGCCTTCTGGTGTTGATCAACGGTCTGCTCGGGCTGGCGTTGGTCGTGGCTTTCTTCGGCGTTGTCAACACCATCGTTTTGTCCGTCCTGGAGCGCACACGGGAGATCGGCCTGCTCAGAGCGGTCGGTATGACACGGGGGCAGCTGCAGTCAACGATCCGGTGGGAAGCGATCATGGTGAGCCTGTTCGGAGCACTGCTCGGCATCGCCCTTGGAATCCTGTTCGGAATCGCAGGCGTGCGGGCCATTCCCGACTCGGTGATCGACAAGGTGGCGATCCCGTGGACCACGCTGATCGTGATCGTGGTAATGGCTGGGCTGATCGGGGTGTTGGCGGCCTACCTGCCCGCCCGCCGAGCCGCCAAACTCAACCCCCTCGACGCCATCCACGCCCTCTAGCTCCGTCGCTCTGACCGTTCTGTCGTCACCCGACCACCATTCCCCGAAAAATCGTCGTCCCACCACCCGTCAGGTACTGGCTCCACGCCAGAACCGCAGAAGGTGTTGGCGCCACGACAGAACCAGGCGCGGCGGCCGATCTCTATCGGCAGAGGTTCTATCGACGCAGTGTGGGGCCTTTGTAACCAAGGGCGAAACCACCTTGGAGAAGGGTGTCGCGCACGTCGGGGCGCTCCGCAGCGGGAGCACCGTCGATCTTCTGCACCTCGATCTGCTTGACCCGACGGGTCTTCACCAGCATCACCAGTTCCTGCACCCATGCGGGATCCTCACCGATGCCCTGGAACGTGACAAGACTGCGGCCACCCCGTTCGAGGTAGACCACCGGCTTGCCACCATTGAGCACCACATACGCACCGACGCTTCGGCTCGGGCGCCCCTCAGTATCGGGCCATGACAGTGCCGCTCCGTAGGGTTGGGCCGGGTCGGCGGCGGAGAGAACGATCCAGTCGTCGACTGGATCGAGATCGTGCTGCATCGCGTTGTCTCGGCGCTCATCTCGTAGCCGGTCGACGGCGCCTGGCAGTGCGAACTGAGCAGCACCAAGGCCGGCAACGAAGTAACCCCGCCGCACCTGGCCACGATCTTCCAGTTCCTTCAGCACCGGGTAAACGCCGGCGAAACCGCCTTCGGCACCCTCGGCCAAGGCCATCTCACGAGTGAGCACCCCATAACGTTCCAACAGCTGCAGCGCCCGGGTGGTGGCGATCTCAGTGGAGGTTGGGGTTGGGCGGCGCAGCGGCGCTACCAGTGACCATCGGCCGGTTGCCGAGGGCGGACCCATCCGGCTGAGTGATCGAAGCCCGGGGCGCCGACCGGCCCTACCGGTTCGACCACCGGAGGATTTCTTCGGCGTGGCACCCGAGACCACAGCCCGCAACGGCGTAAGAGCATCGTTGGTGACTTCACCGGCCCACACCAGATCCCACAAAGCGGTGAGAACCACGGTTTCGGAGTAGTCGAGATCGGCTTCCTGCACTGCGACCGTGAGATCGTTCCAGAAGACTGCACCCCGCTCGGCCAAGCACGCCCGGATGGCATCGTGCATCGGGCTCTGGGGCGGATCGACCGGTTCGGGAAACAACAAAGGAGCCTGATCACGGAATGCGAGCCGAACACGCCCATCTCCAGCCCCCAAGGCACCAGCTCCGGCCCAGACAACCTCGCCAGCGGTGAGAAGGGTGTCGAGATCGGCGGGGCTGTAGTCGCGGATGCGAGATGGCAGAACATCGGACTCCAAGATCGACGCCGGCAGCGACGCACCCTGCAAGGCGGTGAGGACCTCGGCGACGCCATCGACACCCCGGAGCTTGGAGTTCACATGCTGCCACTGAGGTTGGAACCGGGCCAGTACCTCGCCGTCAACCGGCTCAACCTCACTCCGTAACGCGGCCAACGAACGACGGCGCAGGATGCGAAGTACGTCGCTGTGACACCACTCCCGCTCGGAGCCATCGGGCCGAAACTCTCCCCGAACCACGCGGCCCTGTCGTTCCAGCTCAGCTAGTGCAATTTCGGCTCGAGCGGCATCGACACCCAGCCGGGCAGTGAGCTCTCGGGTGAGGAACGGGCCGTGGGTGCGGGCGAAGCGACTGACGAGATCGAGCAACGGATTGTCGACCGAATCGGTGAATGCTGCCGGCAGCCCGGCCGGTAGGGCCACACCGAGCGCGTCCCGCAAGCGGGAGGAATCTTCGGCGGAGGCGAAGTGGCGACCGGATTCGAGACCCACTTCGATGATGCGGCGCTGATCGAGCAGCTCGGCCAGCATGATCTCGGCGTTGATGCCATCGACCCGTTCAGCCACCTCGTCAACTGTGAGCGGCCCTAGCCACCGGAGCAGATCTTCCACGCCGTCGATGTTGCGGGCTTTCCAGGTCTCGGCGGTTCGCTGCAACTCCATTTCGAGCTGGGCGAGCACCTGAGGGTCGAGCAGCTCTCGAAGCTCTTCGGCACCGAGCAGATCCCTTAGAAGGTCGCGATCCAGCGATAACGCTGCGGCACGCCGTTCAGCCAGCGGTGCATCACCTTCGTACATGTACTGAGCCACCCAGCCGAACAGCAGGCCGCTGGCCATCGGCGAGGCGGAATCGGTGTCGACGGTATGCACAGAGATCTTGCGGGACCGAAGGTCGGTGAGCACAGATCGCAGGGCCGGTACATCGAAGACGTCGTTCAGGCACTCACGGGTTGTCTCAAGCAGGATCGGGAAGCTCGGATACTTCGCCGCAACGGTGAGGAGGTCGGCCGCTTTCTGGCGTTGTTGCCACAGCGGTGTGCGACGATCAGGTCGGCGACGAGGCAGCAACAAAGCACGGGCCGCGCATTCGCGGAATCGAGCGGCGAACATGGCCGTGTTGGGAAGCTGGGTGACGAGGTATTCATCGAGTTCGTCGGGGTCGATGAGAAGTTCGTCGATCGGTATGCGGTCCTCGGCTTCGGGCAGGCGGATCACGATGCCGTCATCGGACCACATCAGTTCCACATCCCAGCCCCATTGTTCAGCCATCCGGTGCTGGAGTGCCATGCCCCACGGTGCATGTACCTGGGCGCCGAAGGGTGTGAGGATACAGATCCGCCAGTCGCCGATCTCGTCTCGGAAGCGTTCGACGATGATCGTGCGATCGGTTGGAAGCTTGGTGGTGACCTCTCGCTGTTCTTCCAGGAACATCACCAAGTTCTCGGCTGCGAGCGGATCGAGACTGTGGCGCTGGGCCAGTCGCTCCAGCGCTGCGTCTCGGTCCATCCCGTCGATCTCCCGAACGAACTGGCCCATGGCTCGCCCGAGCTCGAGCGGCCGCCCCGGACCATCGCCGTGCCAGAACGGCATCTTGCCCGGCTGTCCCGGAGCCGGGGTGACGACAACCCGTTCGTGGGTGATGTCCTCGATCCGCCAGGTGGACGCGCCCAGAAGGAACGTTTCGCCAGCGCGGGATTCATAGACCATCTCCTCGTCCAGCTCGCCGACCCGGGTGCCGTCGGGCAAGAAGACTCCGTAGAGACCCCGATCGGGAATTGTGCCGCCGCTGGTTACCGCAAGTCGTTGGGCGCCGGGCCGACCTCGGATCACACCTTCCACCCGGTCCCAAATGATCCTGGGCCGTAGCTCGGCGAACTCGTCGGATGGATATCGCCCAGCCAATAGATCGAGCACGTTGGCGAAGGCCTCGTCGCTCAACTCGGCGAAGTTGGCCGAACGACGACACACCCGGCGCAGATCGTCGACCGACCAATCGTCCAACGCCACCATTGCCACTATCTGCTGGGCCAGCACATCGAGCGGGTTCCGGGGATAGTGGGTCTCCTCGATGAGTCCGTTCTGCATCCGATCGACGACCACCGCCGCTTCCACCAGGTCGGTTCGGTGTTTCGGGAAGAACTTGCCGGTGCTGGGAGCGCCCACTTGATGGCCGGCGCGTCCGATCCGCTGCAATCCTCGACTGACCGCTCCGGGCGACTCGACCTGCACCACTAAATCGACCGCGCCCATATCGATCCCCAACTCCAGCGAGCTGGTGGCCACCAGCCCCTTCAACGTTCCCCGCTTCAGCTCGTCTTCGATCAGCAACCGTTGCTCACGGCTGAGCGAGCCGTGGTGAGCCTTCACCAGTTCACGCTCCCCCTCGCCCGGCGACCGGCCCTCGGCTTCGGCGGCCCGATTCTCGCCGTCGATATAGAGCTCGTTGAGCCGGGTGGCCAACCGTTCGGACAATCGCCGAGAGTTGACGAACACGATGGTGCTCTGGTGTTGTTGGATCAGCTCCAAGAGGCGAGGGTGCATCGACGGCCAGATGCTGCGCCGCTGGGGCTGGGCATACTCTCGGTCGGGATCGGGGAGCGTCATCTCGCCGAGACGGCCCATGTCTTCCACGGGGACGATTACTTCGATGTCCATGCGCTTCTTCACACCGGCATCCACGATGGTGACCGGCCGGGGCGGGCCGGCATTGCCATCTTTGCCGTCTCGATGACCCCCCAGGAACCGGGCGATCTCCTCCAGGGGACGCTGGGTGGCGCTCAGCCCAATGCGCTGGACCGGCTTCTCGGCGATCTCATCGAGCCGCTCCAGAGTGAGGGCCATGTGGGCTCCCCGCTTGGTGGCAGCGAGGGCGTGGATCTCGTCGATGATCACGGTTTCCACGCTGGCGAGCGTTTCCCGCACCTTCGAAGTGAGCATGAGGTACAGCGATTCGGGCGTGGTGATCAACAAATCCGGTGGATGACGCTGCATCCGCCGACGATCCTCCGGCGGAGTGTCACCGGTGCGGAGCATCACCGTTGGTTCATAAAAGGGCTCCCCAAGTCGCTCAGCGGCCAGCCGAACCCCCTGCAACGGCGCCCGAAGGTTCTTCTCCACGTCGACAGCCAACGCACGAAGGGGCGAGATGTACACGATCCGGGTACGGGTCAGTTCGTCTTCGGGCGCAGGAGTGTTGCACAGCTGATCGAGCCCCCAGAAGAAGGCACTGAGTGTCTTGCCGGTACCGGTTGGAGCGAGGATCAGGGTGTGCTCGCCCTTGGCGATGACGGGCCAGCCCTTGGCCTGGGGCGGAGTGGGAGCCTCGAACGTAGTGGAGAACCATGCAGCAGCTGCGGGGCTGAACCCGTCCAAAGCCTTGTGCTGCTTCGCCATGAACCAACGGTACCGGCGAGGTGCGCCCGGGCACGCCGTGTTCATGAAGCGAGGGCCGCCAGGCCCGAGTGAGAGCATGGCCCCCGAGGCCTGGAGGCGAGTGAAGGCCAGAAGCAACAGGCGAGCGGAGGCAAAGAAGCATGTGTCGGATGACCCGCTCAGTTTCCCCTGCATGTGACCGATTCGACAGATATCGACGCAGGCGACCCACGTACTATTGGGTCACGCCACTACGTGCGGCGTCGTCTTCGTCTTCGTCTCTCGTAAGGGTGTTCTGTTGTCCTCAGTTGTTTCCAACTTGCGCGTTCCCGCGCAGTTCTCCAATTTCTCCACCGAATGGGCTGCCAGCCCACGGGCTGACCTTCTCTCAGGCCTGGTCGTTGCGCTGGCATTGATTCCCGAGGCGATCTCGTTCTCGATCATCGCCGGCCTCGACCCCAAGGTTGGCCTCTACGCTTCGTTCTCGATCGCAATCGTGATCTCCTTCACCGGCGGCCGTCGTGGCATGATCTCCGCCGCCACCGGCGCCATGGCCTTGGTGTTGGTTCCCCTGGTCGACCAGTACACCAACGACCCGGTTCTCGCACTCGGCTACGTCTTCGCCGCCACGATCCTGGCGGGAATGCTCCAGGTTGGCCTCGGCTACTTGGGCATCGGCTCGCTGATGCGGTTCATTCCTCGCACCGTGATGCTGGGCTTCGTCAATGCGTTGGCGATCCTCATCTTCATGGCCCAGATCCCTCACATATTCCTCAATGACGAAGAGGGCGTTGCCAATGATGTACTGCTGCTCAACATTGGTTTCATCGCCGCTGGCCTGGCCATCATCTACGGGCTACCCCGCATCACCAACGCAATTCCGTCCCCGCTCGTCGCCATCGTTGCGCTCTCGGGTATCGCCGTGGGCTTCAACCTGAACCTCCCCACGGTGGGCGACATGGGCGACTTGCCTGGATCGCTCCCGATTCCTTCACTGCCCGACATCCCGTGGAATCTGGACACACTGAGCATCATCCTGCCGGTGGCCGTCACTCTGGCGATGGTCGGCCTGATCGAATCGCTGCTCACTGCGCAGCTGCTGGACGACATGACCGACACAGAGTCGGACAAGAAAACCGAATCACGTGGCCAGGGAATCGCCAACATCATCACCGGCTTCTTCGGTGGGATGGCCGGCTGCGCCATGATCGGCCAGTCGATGATCAACCATCGTTCGGGTGGCCGCACCCGGCTCTCCACCCTGGCCTCGGGTCTCTTCCTTCTCGTCCTCATCCTTGCGCTCGGCAACTGGGTTGCTCAGATTCCGATGGCAGCTCTGGTGGCCGTGATGATCATGGTGGCCGTCGGAACGTTCAACTGGGGGTCCATCAAGCTGGACGCGCTCCGAACATTGCCCGTGGCCGAGACCGCCGTGATGGTGGGCACCATCGCCATCGTCGTTCTCACCCACAACCTGGCCTATGGCGTTGCGGCTGGCGTGTTGCTCTCTGCGGTGTTCTTCGTTCGTCAGGTTGTGTGGTTGGTACGGGTCACCAGCGTTGTGGATCCCGACAATGTGGAGCGCCTCTACGCCGTGACCGGAGAGCTGTTCTTCGCCTCGACCAACGATCTGGTGCACCAGTTCGACTACGACAAGGTTCGCGTGAAGCGGGTGGAGATCGACCTCAGCGAAGCCCGCATCTGGGACACCTCAGCTGTTGTCGCCCTCGACGCCGTGCTGGCCAAGTTCGCCGAACGCGGCATCGAGGCCCACCTGGTTGGCCTCAACCGCCACGCCCACGAACTCCACAGCAGCGCCTCAGGCAAACTCAGCGTGGGCCACTAGCCCTGGCCACCAACACACACCGGTCAGCGATTCTGCGGCACCTGAAGGGAAACTCTCAGATCCACGGCCACCGCCCCCTCGGGGCGTGCAAACACCGGATTGAGGTCGATCTCCAACAATTCGGGCACAACCTCCACCAGGCTGTTCACTCGGTAGAGCAGATCCTTGACGGCGCCAACATCTAGTGGCTCGCTCCCCCGGTAGCCGGTCAGCAGTGGGTAGGTACGCAGGGTGGTCACCATCTCGTCGACGTCGACGTCGGTTAGTGGTGTGATCCTCGTGTTGGAGTCCTGAATCAACTCGACCAGCGAGCCGCCGCAACCGACGACGATCAGTGGCCCGAAGAAGGGATCGTGCGTGACCCCGACCATCATCTCAACCCCGTCATCGACCATCTCCTGCACGATGAAACTCTCGGCGTGCTCGGCCAAACCTCCAGCAACAAGGCTCGCCCGGATGTCTCGGACCGCGTCACTGGCGGCCGCGGCCGACGCGATACCAAGCACCACCCCACCGACATCCTTCTTGTGGATTGGGCTAGCGATCTTGATGACCACACGGTCGACGCCGAACGAGTCGAACGTGGCGGCCGCTTCCTCGGGGGTCAATACGATCGCACTTTGAATCAGTGGTACGCCGAACGATTCCAAGAGTTCATTCGCATCAGCGGCCGACAGCCAGACACGAGCGCCTGGGTCAGATTCGGCAAGCACTCGATCAACAAGACGGCGGGCCCGTTCGGGGTCGATCCCAGCAGGATGTACAACATGGCCGGCAGGCCGATTCCGCCAGAGCGACCAACGGGTGAGTGCGCTCAGAGCTCGGGCCGCCTCCTCTGGAAACTTGAATGATGGAATGTGGGCTTGAGAGAGCACAGGACCTGCAGAATCGTCGCCCATGAAGACACCGACGAGCGGTGTTGTGTCGGGAATCCGCCGACGGGCGGCAGCCAACTCCAGTGCGACATCGTTGGCGTTCGTGACGATAGGGGGAATGAAGATGGCGATGACGGAGTCAACCTCGGGTGCATTGCCGAGGATTTCGAGTGTCCGGCCGTAGTCCTGGGCCGTCGAGCTGGCGATCATGTCGACCGGGTTCGTGATTCCCGCATTGGGCGGGAGGATCTCCCGCAATGCGGCTTGGGTCTCCTCGCTGAGTTCGACCACCGAAAGACCCTGCGACTCGCATGCGTCGGCGGCCAGGATCCCAGGGCCGCCGCCATTGGTCATAACGGCAACGCGGGGGCCCTGCGGCGGCGGCTGGGTCGTTGCCATCGCCGCGACTGCGAACATTTCTTCGAGTGTGTCTGTGCGGATGACACCGGCCTGATGGAACAGAGCATCGACCGCCTGCTCCCCCGACGCGAGCGCAGCCGTGTGAGAGGACGCGGCCCGGCGGCCTGCGGTGGTCCGACCAGCCTTCACTGCGATGATCGGCTTCGCTCGGGAGATCCGTCGGGCAATGCGGCTGAACCTACGAGGGTTGCCGAAGGACTCGAGATACAACAAGATTGCGTCGGTCTCGGGGTCGTCCTCCCAGTACAGCAAGAGGTCGTTGCTCGACACATCGGCCTTGTTGCCCACGGACACGAATCCGGAGATGCCGATCCCGAGATCTTCGAGGTGGTCGAGGACCGACAGGCCCAAGGCTCCCGACTGTGACACGAATGACAGCCGTCCCGGTCTGGGGAATAGGCGACTGAACGTGGCGTTCATTCGGACATCGGCGCTGCCGTTGAGCAAACCCATGCAGTTCGGGCCGATGATTCGCATCCCGGTCGATCTCGCTCTCGCCAGCAGATCCGCTTGAGCTCGGCTCCCCTCCTCCCCGACCTCGGCGAATCCCGCCGAGATGACGCACACCGCAGGCACACCGAGGGTCGCCGCATCATCGATGACCGCCGCAACAAGTGGGGCGGGTACACAAACAACTACGAGGTCGGGGGCCTCTGGGCAATCGAGCAGCGATGTATAGGCCGCAACTCCCTGCACGTAGGGGGACGACGGGTTCACGGGGTACACGACCCCTCCGAATCCACCGCCGATGAGGTTGGAGAACACGAGTCCTCCGATCGCCTTTGGATTCCTGCTGGCACCGACGACGGCGATCCGTTCGGGCCTCAGGAACTTCGATAGCGCGTTGGATGCCGCCTCCTTCTCGTCTCGATCGAAAGCGGCAAGATACTTGTCGGTCGATTCGAGATCGAACGTGGCATGCACGGTCTCTAGCTCCGCGCTCCTCTTCCACCGCAGCCCAACATCGGACAACACACCCAACATTGCCGAGTTCCCATGTTCGACTTCTCCTTCCAGCGAACGGACCCCTCCGTCATGAGTTGTGCGCGCCAAGAAGCGAACCAGCGCCGTAGCAAGCCCTCGACCTCGATGGTCCGGCGCTACCACAACCGAGAAGCTGGCACGGCTCGGGTCGTCTGTTCGACGCTCGCTCCTCGCCGCACCCACGATCCGGGGCGATGCGCCTACGGTGGTTCCAACGAGTGTGATCTGCCCGTGCGGCTCGGGGGTCGGCGTAGGGTCGCCGAATGCGGACGGAAGCCTCTCGGCCTCGATGTCGTGCAAGAACTGATCGAATGCTTCTCGGTCGACTTCGCTGAGCGGACACACCAGAATGGCTGTGCCGTCTCCAAGCATCGTGTGGGCGGTGACGATCTCCGACATTTCGGGCTCCTCGAATTGGACCAGCGGGCCAGTCCTCATTGAGCCACCGCTGCGCCGTTCTCAACAGGGCCAATGGCCCCTGATCAGTTACCTCGGGAGGTCATAGATCCTTGAGCAGCCGGAGGGCGTCGTAGATCGCCGCATGCACATTGCGGCTGCTCACGGCGTCACCGATACGAAACAGCTGAAACGCTCCATCCGGATTGGGTTCGAGGCCTTGGGGCCGACCTTCCATCAGTGCTCCGTAGTCGACAGCGCCAGCGTTGCTCGACAGGGACTTGAGCTCGAAGTACAGATCGGCCAAGGGTTCGGTTCCGTAGTCGGCGACGACGGAATCGACGTGGCGCACTGTGCGATGGTCGGTGTGGTCGCTTCCGATTTCAGCACACAACTTTTGGCCCTCGGGACGGACCGCCAGCACTCGTTGGTTCAGGGTGATCCGGGTATTGGTTTCGTTGAACGCACGCGGATACGGAACGTGATTCATTCCTCCAACCTCGATGCCCAGCATCCGCTCCGGCGTCACGATCTCCAACCAAGCACCGGACCGAGCGATCAACTCGGCGGCAGAGAGGGCCGAGTGGGTTCCGTTGTCGTCGATGAACAGTACCTCTCCGGTTGGGGTGACGTCGCCGCCCAGAACATCCCAGCTATTGGATACCAGGCTCGGGTCGCCGCCAATCTGGACTGGTCGGGGTTGACCCCCGGTGGCGACGATCACCACATCGGGCTCGAGTTCGATGGTCAGCCCAACATCCGCGTAGTGGTCGAATCGGATGTCCACCCCAAGCCGATCGCACTCGGCCAAACGCCAATCGATGATCCCCTGCAAGTCTTTGCGGCGGGGGTTGCGGGCAGCAAGGTTGAGCTGTCCCCCGGCCCACGGCATCGCCTCCAGCACAACAACATCGTGGCCCCTTTCGCCGGCCACTCGAGCGGCCTCCAATCCACCGGGGCCGGCTCCCACAATCACGACCTTCTTCAACGAAGTCGCGAGTGGGATCTCATGAGGCATGGTCTGTTCACGACTGGTTGCCGCGTTGTGAATGCAGAGCGCTTCGCCGGCCTCGTAGATCCGGTCGAGGCAGTAGGTGGCGCCAACACAGGGACGGATCTCGCTCTCACGGCCCTCTTCGAGTTTGCGAACGAGGTGAGGTTCGGCCATATGGGCCCGGGTCATTCCAACGAGGTCGACCTTGCCTTCGCTGATCGCATACCTCGCCGACGCAACTTCATCGACCTTCGCAGCGTGCATGACCGTCAGCTCGGTGTGCTCGCGAACCATGCCGGCGAACTCGAGATGTGGGACAGCGGGCATGCCGTGGATCGGGATCACCTCGGTGAGAACGACGTCGCTCATCACCGAACCTCGAATGACGTTGATGAAGTCGATCAGACGGGCGTCTTCATAGCGTTTGAGGATGGCAAGTCCGGCTGGAGTATCGATTCCGTCCGGCAGGGTCTCGTCGATCGACATACGAATCCCGACGATGAACTCGTCTCCAACCCGATTTCGAATGGCTCGCAACACGTCGGTACCGAACCTCAAACGATTGTCGAGTTCACCGCCCCATTCATCGTCACGGTGATTGGTGAGAGGTGAAATGAACTGATCGAACAGATGCCCGTAGGCCTCCAGTTCGATGCCGTCCATGCCTCCCGCCTGCATGCGTTCCGCTGCGTCGGCATACTTCCCAACGATCCGTTCGATGTCCCATTCCTCGGCGACCTTGGGGACAGCTCGATGGGCTGGCTCTCGCACCGCTGAGGCAGACAGAACCGGCAGCCAGTCGTCCTGGGCCCAGCCGGTTCGCCGACCCAAATGCGTGAGCTGGATCATGCAGGCCGCACCGTGCTCGTGCACCTCGTCGGTCATGCGACGAATCCAAGGGACGATCGCATCGTCGTAGGCGAGAAGGTTCCCGAATGCAGGCGGGCTGTCCTCGGCGACCACAGCTGATCCGGCGGTCATGGTAAGGCCGATGCCGCCCTTGGCCTTTTCCACATGATAGAGCCGGTAGCGATCCTTGGGCATGCCGTCTTCGGAATACGCGGGCTCATGCGACGATGAGAACACCCGGTTGCGCAGGGTCAGATGTTTCAGCTGGTAAGGCTGAAGTAGCGGGTCGTCCGACATCAACTCCGTGGTAGCACATGCGCTATCCACGGGCATCACGACCGGTTCGGAACTGACCTCACGCAGGTGTCTGATCCGGTCCCCGCCACGCAGCGAGATTCGTGCTGATCACTTGCCGCGCCTGTTCGGCGACTGCCGAACCGTCATCGGGGGTTCTGGCGATCGGATCTCCGAAATCGATCCGAACTGTTGTGCCAAAGGGGATCGGCTTGAGGTTGTACCGGAGCAGACGCCACGAGCCGTCGAGCGTTACCGGGATTACGGAAAGCTGATCGGCAGCCTCGAGCATTGTCATGGTTCCCGCTCTCCGGAACTTGCCGAGCTTGCCATCGCGGCTTCGTGTGCCCTCGGGATAGATGACCACGCTGACGTTTCGAGCCTGGGCGTTCTCCGCCATCGCCTTGATCGCCGCAACCGCTTGCTTCCGGTCCTTCCGATCAATTACGGCGTTGCCGCCCTTGTTGAGGTTCAGGGAAATACTCGGAATCCACCGCGCCAGCTCCTTCTTGGCCACGTACTTGGGGTAGTTGGTGAACATGAGTCCACCGATGAGCACAATATCGAACAGGCTCTGATGGTTGGCGATGATCGCATACCCGCGCTTGGGTTCGATGGCGGGCGATCGGGTGACCTCGATTTTCGTGCCACAGATCCGGAAGACACTGATCAGAGTGCGCTGGAGGGCAGCCATGATCCATTCGAACGGACGCAGGCCGAAGGGGCGGGCGATGACGGCCCACGATGTCGAAGACCAACAGGGTCAGACCAAAAGCGATGAGGAAGGGAACGGTGAAGAACCAGTCTTTGATCCGTCGAGCCACAATCCGAAGCTTACGACGCCCGAGGCCCGGGAGGTAGGTTGCTCCCATGTCCGAGGTCGATGACTATGTGGATGCTGCCCCGGAGGTTCGTTCAGTCGAAGGGCGGTGAACGATACTGAAGGTCGATCTTGATGGCGGTCGGCCCGCGTCCGTGTATGGTGGGGGCTCGCAACCGTGGCGCGGAACGGCGCGCCCATCCGACACCCCCGAACTGACTGGTTGAGCATTGGAATTCTGGAAAGGAAGACACGTTCTCGTAACCGGAGCCGGCGGATTCATCGGGAGTCACGTCACCGAAGCGTTGGTACGGCGAGGTGCCGAAGTCCGTGCGATGGTTCACTACAACAGTCGAAACGACTGGGGTCAGATCGAGCTGTTGGATCCGGAGATCCGTTCCTCCATCGAGGTCGTCGCCGGTGATGTCCGTGATCCATTCTTCGTCAACGGGGCTGTCGACGGCCAGGCCCTCGTGTTGCACCTCGCCGCGCTCATCGCGATTCCGTACTCCTACGTCGCTCCGGCGGAGTATGTGAGCACGAACGTGGAGGGGACACTGAACGTCCTCGAAGCGTGCCGGTCGCACGCCGTGGACAAGGTTGTACACACCTCGACCAGCGAGTCCTACGGCACCGCCCGATACACACCGATCGACGAAGCCCACCCGCTCCAGGGCCAATCGCCCTACTCGGCCACGAAGATCGCCGCCGACAAGCTTGCCGAGAGCTTCTACCTCTCGTTCGACCTGCCAGTCGCGACGATCCGTCCATTCAACACGTACGGTCCGCGGCAATCGGCCCGGGCCGTCATCCCCACGATCACCAGTCAATTGCTGGCGGGAATCCGCGAGATCAAGCTCGGATCGCTCACACCGATCCGCGACCTCACGTTTGCACACGACACAGCGGCTGCCTTTCTGGCGGTCGCTGAGTCCCCAGCGACCGTCGGTCGAGTGTGCAATGCCGGAAACGGCAGAGGGATCTCGATCGGCGACTTGGCCGATCTCATCATCGAGATCACCGGCAGGGATGCCACGGTTGCTCGAGATGACTCACGCATTCGGCCCGAGAAGAGCGAGGTCATGGAGCTCATCTGCTGCCACGATACTCTCACAGACCTGACCGGCTGGGAACCGCAGACGTCGATACGCGATGGGCTCCGGGCTACCGTCGAGTACATCGAAGATCATCTGGGGCTCTACAAACCAGACACCTACACGGTCTAGGACAGGAACCGAGCACATGAGGGCAGTCATCTTGACCGGCGGCAAAGGCACTCGTCTGAGGCCGTACACCGCTACTCTGCCGAAGCCGCTGGTACCCGTCGGAGAACGAGCGATCCTCGACATCATCTTGTTGCAGTTGAGCCACTTCGGCGTGACTCATGTGAGCATGGCGGTCAACCACCTGAAGTACCTGATCATGGCGTACTTCGGGGACGGCTCAGAACGCGGATTGCGGATCGATTACAGCGCCGAGGACAAGCCGTTGAGCACGATTGCTCCGCTGAAGCTGATCCCGGACCTGCCGGAGACGTTCATCGTGATGAACGGTGACGTCCTCACGGACATCGACTACGCGCTTCTCTATCAGAACCATCTCGAGAGCGGTGCCGACGTGACGGTTGCGACGTTCCAGCGTGACTCCAAGATCGACTTCGGCGTCCTCGAATCGGACGACGATGGTCAGATCGCGGGCTTTCGAGAGAAGCCCGTCTACCACTTCCAGGTGAGCATGGGCGTCTACGTGCTCAATCGGCGCGTGCTCGACTTCGTGCCCGATGGTGAACCGTACGGGTTCGACGACCTGATGTACGCAGCTGTTGATGGAAAGCTCACCGCCAGGGTCTTCGCGCACGACGGGTACTGGCTCGACATCGGTCGACCCGACGACTATGCGGAGGCGAACGAGAACGTTGAGGACCTGATGAAGATCCTCCTCCCGAGTGGGTGAGATGACGGCCGCTCCTCGTCGTGTCGTGATCACCGGCGCGTCGGGCTTCTTGGGGACACATCTGATTCGCTTCCTCCGGCGCCTCCCTTCACCGCCAGAACACATCACTGCGGTCAACCTGCGACATTCGCCGGACGAGGGCGTTCGCTGGGTGACGTGTGATCTCGTCGATCCGGACAGCACCGCCCGTCTGATACGCAAAGCTGCGCCGGACGTCGTGTTCCACCTCGCTGGAGTAACCGGTGGGACCGATCTCGCGTCGTTGTTCTCTGTGAACGTGCTCGCCGCTCAGAACGTCCTCGCTGCCGCCTCTGCCATCGAACCGTCGCCCCGCGTCATCACTGTGGGCTCGGCCGCTCAGTACGGGATCACTTCGGGCGGGAACGAGGTCGTCGATGAACAGCGTGCTCTGCTTGCCACGACGCCCTACGGGGTGAGCAAGACCCTCCAAGAGCAGTGGGCTCTGCTGTACGCGAACCAGATATCGCTGCCCGTCGTATGTGTCCGACCGTTCAACATCATCGGGCCGGGACAGCCGGGCCATCTCGTACCTGCCACGTTCCTCTCCCAGGTTTGTGGGGTCGTCGCAGGGACATCGGATCGTGTTCTGGTCGGTAATACATCTACCGAACGCGATTTCACCGACGTCCGCGACGTCGTCGCCGCGTTCTGGGCGCTGGCGACCGCCCCCGACGGGGTGACGGGTGAGATCTTCGTGATCGCGTCCGGGCGGCCCGTTCGTATCCAGGAGATCCTCGACGCCGCCATCGCTCTCAGCGGTCGCGCGATCCCGGTCGAGGTTGATCCAGCCCGACTGCAAACCCAAGACGTGCCGAGTATCGTCGGCGATGCCTCCAAACTGCGCTCGCTCACCGGCTGGGAACCGAAGATCCCTTGGCGAGACTCGATCGCCGACATGTGGCGCGAGATGCCAGGATGCAAGTGATCAGACCGTTCGGAATGACGACATGCGGATCGTAATCCTGACACACGGAGATCGCCCGTTCGGATCGGTGTACGCCCAGGCGTTTGCTCGCGCTGGGCACGATGTCGAGATCATCTCGCTCTCGGCTTTCGAGGCCGAACCCGACGGAGTCCCGGTCCGACAGATCGGTGACCAATCCTTCGATCGCAATGCGACCGAGTCGCGGTGGCAGTACGTACGAGCGATTCGACCGCTCCGCAAGGCGGTCCGCGAGCTGCAACCCGACGTGCTGTTCGCGCTCTACATGTCGTCGGCCGGCTTGGTCGCATGCCTGAGCGGTCACCCACACGTCGTCGTCAGCGCACAGGGGACCGACGTGAACAAGCGGCTGGACAGTCTCCTTTGGAAGCTCATATTCCGCTGGGAATCGCGGCGCGCGAGCTGGGTGCATGCGGTGTCCGACGACTTGGCACAGAAGCTGAGGGACACATTCCGGGTCGCTCCGCAGAAGATCCTGGTATCGCCGATCGGCATCGATACCGAATCACTGCCCTACGTCGAGCCCTCCACTCGTCCATCGAGCGGCGTCATCGTGTCGACACGGGCCCACGATGCCGTCTATGACCAACCGACGGTCGCCCGCGCCGTACGACGGCTGCGAGAGCGCGGCGTGCCGTGCTCGGTTGTCTTCGCGAGCGGACGTCAGGTCGATGCGACCAAACGAGTTGTCGAGGATCTGGGGATCGGTGACGTCGTGCGGTTCCTGGGCGGGTTTCACGATGACGAGCTTTCGTCGATTCTCGCTGCGAGCGATGTGTACGTCTCCTGTTCGCACAGCGATGGAACCAGTCAGTCCCTGTTGGAGGCACTCTCCACCGGGACGTTTCCGATCGTGACCGACATTGTGGCCAACAGACCGTGGGTCAGCGATGGTCGAACAGGCTTCCTCTTCCCGGTGGGTGACGATGCCGCGCTCGCCGATCGCCTCGAGGAGGCGCTTGCCGCCCCGGGACTGAGACGCGAGGCGAGTCAGCGACTCCGCCAAGCTGCCGTCGACGGCGGTGATGTGAATCGGCTCGCGGTGCAGCTCCTTGAGAGGTTCCGACCCGTTGGTGAGTCAGCGCGATCAGGACGCCTTCGTCGAACCTTGCGATCGCGAAAACCATCAACCTAATTAAACTTACAAAGATGGTACGTTATGAAACAGATACGTCTGGCTTGACGCGTTGCCGAAATCGGATGAACCGGCGTGGACGTTCCTCACGAAGCACGCCCACGCCCACGTCTTGATCGCCGTCAGCCTTGTCGCCCCGGCTCAACGTGTTGTTGATCGCCATCTGCCAGGCCCCGGCTGACAAACGCGGTCCGGGCGCTGTACAACAGCAACGATCCCGGCGATGCGGTGATGTGGTCGCTGGTGTGGTCGATCGGGCTGATCGTCGTCTTCGCCGCGTTGGCGACCAGGAAGTTCAAGACCTCCAGCGAGTGACAACGCCAGAGGTTCCCGTTCGATGAGAAGGGGATCGGGGATGTTGAGGCCGCACGAACCGGGTAGGAAGTGAATGCCGGGGAGCTTGCGATCGCAGGCTGAGAGGGCCGAGAGGCCGACCCGCTGAACCTGTCTGGGTAATGCCAGCGAAGGGAGAGACCGGCTGGCTGAGTCCTTGGTTCTACCCAATACAACTGGAGATGTGCGATTCATACAGCTCCGACAAGGCTTGGCTGTCCGATCAGTCTCTTTCAGCCGTCAATCCCGAACACATGGGCTGGTGGGGAACCCGCCAATTCAAACACCCCTGCGTCACCCGGGGCGGGCCCGATGATCGCCCAGGTGACGCCGAGCTCCTCGAGAAAGCGGTATGGAATCTCCTCGGTGGGTCGGACGATCACGTCGAAGCCGTCGAGGGAGCCTCGCTCTTGGACGACAAGGTCCATCATCGCCCGGAGATCGGCTTCGGTCACCTCGATCGGGTACAGACCGTCGTACCGGGCGGCTCGCCGAACCGGCTTTCGTGCCGAGGCGCGCGCTGCGAACCACATCGGGATCCGGGGCTGCTGAACCGGTCGGGGCAGCACGATTACGTGGTCGGCGGTGAAGTGCTCCCCGTGGAAGTCGACCTCCTCGCCAGACCACATCTGACACAACAGTTCGGCGCCCTCGTCGAGACGGACGCCACGCTCACGGGCATCGACCACCTCCCCGAATGCGCTCAGCTCGCGGGTCGTGTCGACCCCCAGCCCGAGTCCGAGCGTGAGTCGCCCTCCGGACAAATGATCGAGCGTGGTGCACTCCCGTGCCAGCTTGATCGGTCGACGACGCGTAATGGGCGTGACCATAGGCCCGAGTCGGACGTGTTCGGTGGCCACCGCCATCGCCGCCATTGCGACCCACGGGTCAGCCGTCTCCTGCGGGTCGCCGGGGCGGCGGAGTACGTGGTCCCACAAGAAGACTGCGTCCCAGCCGGCTTGTTCAGCCGCCACCGTGAGCTCGACCAGCGCCGAGGGATCGGCCAGCTCACCGTACGGAGGAATCGTCAACGCATGTTGCACGCCCACAGCCTCCCCCATCGCAGGTGCGAGTTGTGTGATGAGGCGCTGAGCTGGCGGGCCTACACGTTTGACATCCAGGTTTCGTGCACATGGACCCACTTGATGCCTTTGGGTGCGTCTGCGTGCCGAGCAAAGAGAACAGTTGACTGTCGGCCGTTGGTGTTGTCGGGCGTGGTCTGCCATTCCTCGTAGCTGACGAGCAGGCCGTCGGTTCCCTCCCATCGGACAACCGGGTTCCGGATCTCGATCGACAGTTGGACCACGCCGTGGGCTTTCTTCAGTCCGGCGATCAGTTCGGCGCGGCCAACCGTCTCTCCGCTGGGTGGGACCATGGTGAAGCCGGCCGAGAGGACACTCTCGACCCGCTCGAGCCCGTCGGCGGTACCGCTGAACCAGCGCTCGAACTCCACGTGCAGTTCCTCGATCTCGGCGATGGCTGCGGCGTGAAGCTCGGTCATGCACCGAACCTACTGGACCGCTTCGTTCACCTGATCGAAAGGTCCCGCCGAGAGGACCCAGCCGAGATGATCGTGGGCTTCGAACCGCCACCAGCGACCGCCTTGGTCGAGGCGTAGCTGGACACTGCCGGCGTGCACCGCATTCGCGCTCTTGCGAGACTTCGATCCAAGCACGTCCTTCGCTGGTTGTAACTGTTCGCTGGTGGCAGGCCACCGAGTTGTAGCGATCGCTACCCCCGCTCGGCCCCCGACCTCCCAGGCAATCGCACCAGCGTCCAGCTCGTGCTCGGTCCCCTCGAACAGCCCTGACAGACGGGTCAGGCTCTTTCCCTGGGCCCTACGAGCAGCAGCTCGCCGCATAAGATCGGTTTCCACGGTGCCCTCGAGTCCAGTGGTGCCATCGCCGACGAGTAGTGAAAGCGCCCGATGGGCGGCATCGGTTGCCAGACGTTCGAGCTCACGATTATCGAGACCCGAATCAGCCGGCGCCGACACTCGCAGCGGATTCACCCGACCGACTGCTGCGGGCAACGGTCGTCCGCTGGGCAGGGCACGAGTAGCTTTGGCAAACTCCGATGAAGGGTCCACGGTGTCGTCAACTTCTACCCGCTCAACGTCAGGGTCGCGGCCGGCGATCAACGCTCGGCGGCGGCGGACCTCGTCAACAATCGTGGCCCGGTCGTGTCCCCGTACGAAGAACAGCACGAACGGATCGTCGTCGATCAGGTCACAGGTTGCGTAACACAGGGCGGCGGCGTGTTTGCAGGGGTCGCCCCAGTCGGGGCAGGAGCAGTTCGGTCGCAGGTCACCCGGTGTCGGCAACAATGGTGCGCCGGCCTCCACCGTGTGAACCGCAAGTCCGTGGGGCATCGCCCCGGACAACAGCTCGGCCGAATAGCGGGCTTTCGACACGATGAGTTCGATCAGGGTCTCCCACTGATCGTCGTTGAGGATCTTCACACCAAGCGAGGTGCGGTAGGTCTCGGTGCCCCACACCAGAGCCGATACCGAGCCGGGCGAGACGATCACATCCTGCACCCGATCCTGGCGGGCATACGTGCGACCTCGCGACAGGCGACCGGTGTCGGCGAACTGTGAGGTCTCAAGGCTCTTCAGCCAGGCCTTGCCCCACCACGACGAACCGAAGGTGCGCGTCCGGGCCATCAGTCGAACCCGTCCAGCGTGTCGTCGGCTTCGTCGAGGATGACAAGCTTGGCCAGGTCGTCGTTGGACAAGTTTCCGATCCAGCCCTCTCCCCCGGCCAGCACGCTCTCGGCCAACTCTCGTTTCTGGTGCAGCATCGTGGCGATCCGATCTTCCACTGTTCCTGCTGTCACGAGGCGATGGACGTTCACCGTCTTGTCCTGCCCGATCCGGTATGCACGATCGGTGGCTTGATCCTCGACCGCCGGGTTCCACCACCGGTCGTAGTGGATCACGTGGCTGGCAGCAGTGAGGTTCAGTCCGGTACCGCCCGCCTTCAGCGACAGGATCAGGATTCGAAGTTCGCCCGATTGGAAGCGCTCCACCAATACTTCCCGCTCCTTCACCGAACACCCGCCGTGGAGGAACCCGATCTCGAAACCCTGAGAGCCGCAGTAGTCGACGATCAGGTTTCCCATGTGGACGTACTGGGTGAAGATCAGCGTGCCTTCGCCCGAGTCCGATGCGACCGCCAGGAGCTCGACCAGGGCGTCCAACTTGCCGGACCGGTTGGCCAGCGGTTCGGTCTCTCGCAGGTAGTTGGCTGGATGGTTGGTGATCTGTTTGAGCCCGGTGAGCATCTTCAGCACCATGCCCTGCCGGGAGATCTCATCGCTGGCCGATCGGAGGTCTTCGAGCGCTTGATCTGCCACCGCTTTGTAAAGCGTGATCTGTTCTTTCGACAGCGGCACCACCACGTCGCGTTCGAGTTTGTCGGGTAGCTCGGGAGCGATGCCAGGGTCGGTCTTGCGCCGCCTCAGAAGGAGTGGAGCGATCCTTCGTTGAAGTCGACCGCGGGCACCCTCGTCGCCATCTCGTTCGATGGGGGTGGAGTAAGTGCGCCGGAACTCGGCCATGGTGCCGAGGTAGCCGGGCAGCACCCACGAGGTGATGCTCCACAACTCCAGGAGTTTGTTCTCCACCGGTGTGCCGGTCAGCGCAATCCGCAGCTGACCGCCGAGCACCGCCATGGCTTTGGCGGTTCTGCTCTTGGGGTTCTTGAAGGCCTGGGCCTCGTCGGCAACCACAATCTTCCACAGCCGTTCACCGAGAGATTCGCCGTCGAAACGAACAACTCCGTAGGTGGTGAGCACGATGGTGTTGGCATCCAGATCGTCGGGCAGCTTCCGCTTCGATCCGTGATAACGAAGAACCTTTGTTGCGGGTACGAATTCGGCAGCCTCCCGTTCCCAGTTGGTGATGAGCGACGTGGGGCAAACAACAAGGGTGGGCCCCGACGCCTCGGCGTGAAGGGCCAGCACCTGGATGGTCTTGCCAAGGCCCATGTCGTCGGCCAGCACTCCGCCGGTGCCCAGCCGGGCGATGGCTTGGAGCCAGCCAAGACCCACTTTCTGATAGTCGCGAAGCGATGCGTTGAGACCGCTCGGTTCATCGACCGGTTGTGGATCGCGGAGCGCCTTGAAGTCGGCCGCGGCATCGGCGACGACACCCTTCAGGGTGAACGAGGCGATGCCTTCTTCCTCGAACAGCAGGGAGTCGTCGGTGTCGAAGTCTTCGATGGCCGCAGCGGCGAGGATGTCGACCATTTCGGGGGTTGGTGGCGGTTCCGCTAGCCGGCGCAGTTGCTGTTCATCGAGCACCACCCACTGGCCTCGGAGCTTGACCACCGGTCGTTTGGCGTTGGCAAGCGAGTCCAGTTCGGCTCGGGTAAGGGTGACGCCGTTGAGGATCACTTCCCACTCCACGTCGAGCAGCGACTGAAGCCCGAGCACCGGAGGCAGATCCCCCGGTGGTGGCGTTGCCGATACCCGGGGGCGTTGTTCGATCGTGGCGGTGTCGATCTGGCCCGAGAACCGCACCTCGATGCCAGTGTTCTGGAGATCGCCGACGACATCGAGGAATCCTGGGACTTCATCGGCGTGGAGCATCACGCTGCTGGGGGCTACTTCTTCCATCGCCCGGTTCAGCACCGGGCAGATCAGCGATGCCTGCCGGAGCCCGATGAGGAACTCGCTTTCGGCTTCGGGGCCGAGGAGGGCGACAACGTCGCCGGGTGAGCGCCACAGGTCTTCGGCCGACACGATGATCGACGGATCTGTGGAGCTGCGCAACGACAGGTCGAGCAACCACGCTGCTTCGGGGTCGGTCTCATCGGCGGGAGGAACAGCGCTCACCACGAGACGACACCCGGCGGCGAAGGGTTGCACGAGCTCGGTGAGCCACGGCCGGAGATGTTGCACCCGCATGCCATCGACGTCGGAGAAGGCCGGGTTGCCCGACACCAGCGCTGCGGCCCGGGTTCGCACCAACGAGTCGGCCACGGCATCGAGAAGCTTGCCGACAATGGTTGAGGCACCGCCGATCCTGGCGCCATCGTGCAGATCCGAGTGAATGGCGGCGCAGTGGGCGGCCGCTGGCATCGCCTCGACGATCCGGACGATGTAGGAGGAATCGGCGGGGTGGATTGGCCCCACCCGCCATGTGTCCCAGCCGTCGGTGGTGATCCAGGGCAGCAGTTGGCCCCGGGCGATCAGGTCGAGAGCGAGCCGCACCGCCATAGCGAGGGAATGGAACGATTGATGCAGCTCAGCCGAACGGGGCAACGACGCGAGGACTTCGATTGCCTCGGGCATCTCGAGGATTCGGGCGCCGACGGTATGCGTCTTTCCGTCGCCCAGAGCTACTTCGATCGGCTCGAGGCTCTGGTCGAACAAGCCGTCGATGGTTTCGGGATCCCACACCGCCACCCGGGATTGGCGGGGCCGGTCGTGGGGAAGGAACGTGGCACAGTGGTGGGGTTCGAAGCCCACCGGATCAGACAACGACGGGGTCGGCGGGTGCCAGTTCGATCATCTCGTCGGAGCGGGCCAGTAACCGTCGGACGAAGATGACACCCACAAGGATGAACGAGCCGTAGCCGGCGAAGAGGACCCTGGGTCCGTAGAGCTCATAGATCACCGGACCGAGCAGGGCAGTAGTTCCAGCGACGATCGCGCCGGACGCTTCCAGCATGGCCTGACCGGCTGCAGCCTGAGCAGCACCGGTTTCCCGCACGGTGATGATCTGCGACGCCGGGAACGAGAACGACTCGACCGAGGAGTGAATAACGCCGGCGATCGTGAAGCCGATCAGGCTGGGGAACAGGCCATAGCCGGCAATGGAGAAGGCCGCGGCCGTGATGGCGATCGGGAAGATCTTCCTGGCATTCGCCTTTTCGACGAACGTCCCCGCCGGGCTGGGCAGTACCACCAGCGGAATCCCGATGATGAGCAGCAGGAGGCCCACCTGGGTATTGGAGGCGCCGAGATCTTCCAGGTAGATGTCGATCACAGAATCAAAGATGCCCACGCCGCCGAATAGCAGCGTGTAGCCAAGAACCGCTCCGCGCAAGCCCGGCCGTTCGATGAGCCTGGTGACCGACGAGAGGGTCATACGTGATGTAGCGACCGGCGAGGTCCACGCCCACCCAACCAGCGGGACGCTGACGATGACGGTTGCCACCGCAAAGACGATGAAGACCGTTGCGAAGCCGAAACGCTCGAGCTGAGACGCCAGCGGTGGACCAAGGATGAAACCGGAAACCGACGCGCTGAGTAGCGCACCCAGCTTCTGACCGGCGCCTTCGATGTCGCTCCCGATCACCGCCTTTTTCACTGCAATACCACCCATGGCGATGGCAGCGCCCAGGAGGCCCCGCGACAACACGAAATGCCAAAGCGTGTCGCCGAACCCGAACATGAGATTGCCGATCACGGTGAGGATGGTGGCACCGATGATGAGTAGCCCGCTGTAGCCACGGTCGGCCAACGGCGACACGATGAATGTGGCCGGGAGGGTGGTGAGGAATCCCATGGAGGCGACCAGCCCGATACCCCAATCGGGGAGCCCGTAGGCCTCACGAATATCGGACAGGAAAACGAAAACACCACCGATGCTGGCGATGAGCAAGAATTGATATGCGTACGCCAGTCGATGCATTGCTCCATTCTCGCCCGTGGGTGTGACACTTACGCCAAATTTCCTCAGCGACCCCTCGCCCCTCCCCTCCTCCGCCCAAATTGCGTGCCCAACCCACCGTCTTGGTGGGCTTGACACTTCAGAAGCGGCCAGACGTGGGTGGCGTACGCAATTTCACCGCACCTAGGCTCGGATGATGCCCAAGCCATTTCGATTCGGAATCCAGGCCAAATCGGCCAACACCAAAACCGAATGGGTGGAGCAGGTGAAGAAGATCGAGGATTTGGGGTACTCATCGCTGAGCCTGCCGGACCACTTCGATGGCCAGCTCGCCCCGACGCCGGCATTGATGGCCGCAGCGGATGCGACGACCGATCTTCGAGTGGGTGCGCTGGTGTGGTGCAACGATTATCGCCATCCGGTGACCTTCGCCAGCGAGATGGCCACGCTCGACATCCTCTCCGAGGGCCGACTGGAGCTAGGTATCGGCGCCGGTTGGATGAAGACCGACTACGACGCCGCCGGGATCGAGTACGACCGTCCGGGGGTGCGCATCGATCGGATGATCGAGTCGATTGAGATCATCAAGGGTTTGTTCTCAGACGGACCGTTCACCTACACAGGCGAGCACTACGGCGTCACCGACCTCGACCTTCTACCCAAGCCGATCCAGAAGCCCGTCCCGATACTGGTTGGCGGCGGCGGGCCTCGCATGCTGAAACTCGCCGGCAAACATGCCGACATCGTGGGAGTCAACCCGAACCTCAGGTCCGGTGCGATCGACGAAACGACGGTGGCCGACGCCACCGCCGAGCGGTACGCCGAGAAGATCAGCTGGGTCAAAGAAGGAGCGGGCGACCGCTTCCACGATATCGAGCTGCAGATCCGGGTCTTCATGACCATGATCACCGACGACCGGGACGGCACCGCCGAAGCACTAGGCCCCGGCCTGGGAATGGACAAAGAACAGGCTCTCGCCTCTCCCCTGGCGGTGGTCGGCACGGTCGAGCAAATCGCCGAAACCATGGTCGAACGTCGAGAGACCTACGGCTTCAGCTACATCACGCTGGGAGCCGAGAACATCGACTCGTTCGCTCCGGTGGTGGCGAAGTTGGCCGGTTGCTAACTGCGGCGAGGACCTCACCATGGCGCACGAGCACTCACCACTCCGCTGGACCGCAGTGTGCATCGACTGCGCCGATGCCGAAGAGTTGGCGTACTTCTACAGCCAACTCCTCGGGTGGGTCGTATCAGCGAGGGACGGACAGGATTGGCTTCAGCTGGGCAATCCCGAAGGGGGCGTCGGCCTGAACATCCAAGCCGAGGAGTCCTACCGGCGGCCATTGATCGCACCCTCGACGCCGGCGGATCGATCGCTTCCCACCAGCCGTCGGATCGCGATCCAGACCAAATTCGGATCATGCTCGACCCCGCCGGCCACCCGTTCTGCATCTTCACGCCAGGCGAATAGCGCCGCTCGGCCCGTGCTCGCCCAACCCTGTCACACACCCCGAATAGGGTTGACACATGGAGTTCTCGGCGGAGATTCATGCTGGCAGCGGCTATTTGATTGAGGAACGGGAACGGCTGTTGGCGGTGTCGGAACGGCTGCGAGAGATCGCCACTGCCGACAATTCTGAGATGACCAGGGGTCAGCTCGCTGACCTGATCACCGATCTTGTCGACAGCACCGAACAGGCTGCAGCCGTGGCCGGGCGATTCGTCGCCTTCGGAGAACGCAACACGTGTGCGCTCACCAAAGGTTCGAAGTCCATGACCCCGCTTCTTACCTCCACGTGCCGGGTCTCTCGAGCTCGGGCCCGGCAGTTGCGGCGAGCCGGGCTGGCGTCGGAACGATTTCCCCATTTCCATCGGGCACTGATGGACGGGCAGATCACCATGGCGCACATCGATCTGGTCCAACCGGTCTGGAAATCGGTCAACTCACGCCAGTTCGACGCCGCCGAGAAGGAACTGGCCCAGCTTGCCGCACTGTGCACTCCTGAAGAGTTCCAGGACTATCTGGCCGAATGGCAAGCGGTATCGGATCCCACCCAGCACCTCGATGAGTTCATCAGGTCCCAAGCCCAACAGCATCTGATGCTCCAGTTCGACCTCAACGGCAACCTCCACCTCACCGGCACCGTCGGAGCACTGCATGCAGAACCCTTCGCCGAAACTGTATTCAACCGGGCCGAACCCATCAAAGCAGCCAACCCCGATCGGTTCCGTTCGGCCGCTGCCATGGACGCCTTGATCGATCTGGTCTTGGACGCCGACGGCAAGTATCGGGCCCACCTCGAAATCCTCTACCCCACACCTCTCACCCCTCAGGCGGGCGGCGACTCCGGCGTTCAGCCAGCCGATTCGGGTCCCCTGGTCGAACCTCCAACCGACAAACAGGAACAAGTTCCAGAACGGTCACGACGCGCTCGAGCCAATCAAATCCGAACCCACTGCGACACAGGGTTCTCTGCCCGCACCTATCCCCGCACAATCCGAGGAACGCTCATCCCACCGGCCATCGTCAACCAGATGTTGGCCACTGCCCGTGTCCGCAAGCATTTCCTCGACCACAACGGCAACATCGCCGCCGACACGTCGGCCGGGCGGCACTTCACCACCACCCAGAAACGTCTCATCCGGCTACGAGATCACCGCTGCCAACACAGCGGATGCCAGACTCCTGCTCGACACTGCGACACCGACCATGTCATGACCTGGCACCACGGCGGACAAAGCCTCATTGCCAACGCCCAACTCCTGTGTCGATTCCACCACCGCTGGAAACACCGAATCGATCCACAACCCAACGCCCGCACGTCCAGGATCTTCGGTGATGGTCCCCTGGCTATCCAACTCGAATAGCCGCCATCAGGCGCAGTAGACGAGCTTCAGACCGGTGACCTACGACTCTTGGCGCCGGGCTTCAGAAGCCTCAGGATCGACCCCATGGTTGCCCATGACGACTCGACCACCCGGACGGTTTCCCATCACCCCGGCCGTCACGACCGGCTGAGTCAACGATCGCTTGGTCGGACGGGCTTTGCATTCCTGCAAGTCGTGGGGCATGTTCTGGCTCCGTGGAGGCGCGACTGGCGCCGCCGCTGGGGTGCTCGTCCCGGGGAACCTGACCCGTCACTACCGGGCGAGGAACTCATCCCGAACCCGGCGTGGGATTACACCCACGCCGTCTCCATCGCGGCGCCGCCTGAACAGGTCTGGCCGTGGATAGCCCAATTGGGTCAAGGGCGAGGCGGGTTCTACTCCTACGAGCGCCTCGAGAACATGTTCGGATGTCAGATCACCAACACCGACCAGGTCCTGCCCGACTTTCAGGCACCTGCGGTGGGGGACGAGATCCGACTCCACCCGACGTCCCCGCCGTTGCACGTCGCAGTAGTCGAGCCCGGCCGATCACTCGTGCTTCGGGGTTCACCAATGAATGACGTACAACCAGAGACCGACAATATCTGGTCGTTCCACCTCGAGCCCGAACCGACCGGCCAGTGCCGCCTGATCGAGCGAGGCAAGACCGTGCATGGCACATCCATCACCGACCGCCTCTTCTTTTCACCGGTGCTGATCGAACCGATCGGTTTCGTGATGAGCAGGGAGATGCTCCTGGGCATCAAGGAACGCGCCGAGCGATCGGCTCGGCTGACCGACTCGTGAGGACGGCACTATTGTCGTAGGTCTGTGAGTCCACTACTGGTCGTTGCGCTGATCATCCTGGTGACGCTGCTGCTTATGGTGCTTGCAGTCATCGGTGCTACCGCGTTCGGGGCCAGGAAAGTCAAGCGGCACTATCAGGGCCAACGCGAACTCGTGTCGGGCCAAAGGAGTGCCGCCCCGCTCAACTGGCAGGGCTCGCCGAAACGGGAGGCAATTCAGCATCGACGCCTGGTCAAGGCGATGCAGCTGGCCCGCTCGGTTCACAGCCCGACCGAGGCTGCGGCGCTGGGCCGGCAGGCGCTCATGATCGAACAAGAACTCGTGCGAGCGGCGCTACTCCCCAAGGGCGCCAAGAACAAGGCCCTCGATACCACCGACAGCCTGGTCAGCAGCGTCGAGGAATTGGCCGCAGGGGTCTACGAGCGATCCTCGGCCCTACCAACGATCCAGACCGATCTCAGCGAACTTCGCGAACGTCTTCGACTCGTCGAAGAAGCCCGCCGCGAGCTGGGGTGAGTCGCAGCAGTTTCTCGCTAGAACCCGAGGCGAGTTGAGAGATCCTCGGGTGCGTCGTCGGCGTGGCCGACGATGGTCATGCGTTGGGTCGAGCGGGTCAGCGCCACGTACAGGCTGCGGTAGCCCTGGGGGTTTTCGTGAACGATGCGAACCGGGTCAACGACGATCGATGCATCGACCTCGAGTCCTTTCACCAGTCCCACCGGAACAATGGTCACACGGCTATCGAGATTGTCCTGCGGGGCACGGCCCGCCTCCAAACCAGCCTCTTGGAGAACCTGCTGCACGTCATCGGCCAAGGAGAGCGGAACGATCACCGCAGCATTGCCAGCCTCTGCCAGCTTCAGCTCGGTTCGTACGGCTTCGACAACGCCTGCAAACATCTCAGTTGAGGAGCTAGCAGACACCAGCGTTGGCTGGTCGCCGTCATCTCGAACCGACACAGGCGGCATCAGTTCCGGGGCCGCCAGCGGGAGGATCCGAGCTGCGACTTCCATCAGCGGACCGGGGATCCGGTACCCCACGGTGAGCTCCCTGCTCTGCCCCGGTTTCCGATCGGGTAGATGCTCGATCAACTCGTCCCAACTCTGGTGAGCCCACGCTCCGGTGCTCTGGGCGATGTCGCCGACGATGGTCATCGAACCCGTGAGTGATCGCCGGGTGAGCATCCGCAGCTGCATCGGCGACAGGTCTTGGGCTTCGTCCACCACGATGTGTCCGTAGGTGCGGAGTTCCTCTTCATCCCTGCGTTTGCCGACCGGGCCAAGGATTTCCCTCGCTTCGTCCAGAATGGGAACGTCGTCGGCGGTCCAGATTCGATAGACGAGACGACCGATCTCCTCACGGGGACGGAAAAGCGCGTCTCGCTCGGAGGCATCGAGCCGTCGGCCCGCAGACCGGAGCAGGGCCTGGGATCCGAACAGGTCGTGAAGCAGTTGGGCCGGAGTGAGCGTGGGCCACATCCAATCGAGGGCTTCACGAATGGTGTGGTCGCGTTGCAGTGTCTCTCTGACCTCTTTCACGCTCAGATCGTCGGGATGGTTCTCCACCAGCGTCTCGAACACCCTGCCTTCTACGAACCGGCGGGTGGAGTTGTGAAGACCGGGCCTCTCCCGGGCCTGTTCCACGATGTTGGCGCTTTGTTTCGCTGACATCCGCAGAATGCGAGAGCCATAGCCCACTCGCACGTCCTCCCGCAGCGGCCTCTGGCGATCCTTCACCGCTTTACCCAGCAAGTTCACCATTCGAAGATCGCCCTTGATACGGGCCGCTTGGATCGGATCGGTGCCCCGCACCCGAACCGCACCACCGATGAGATCGGCCAGCACCCGCATGTGCACGCCGGCCTCACCGAGTGAGGGCAGCACCTGTTCGATGTACCCGAGGAACAGGCGGTTGGGTCCGACGACCAAGAGACCCTGTCCGTCGAGCGGGAACCGGTGCGTGTACATCAGGTAAGCAGCTCGGTGCAGCGCCACCACGGTCTTGCCGGTACCGGGGCCTCCCTGAACCACCAGCACGCCGGGAAGTGGGGCACGGATGATCTCGTCCTGCTCGCCCTGGATCGTGCCGACGATGTCGCCCAACCGACCCGTTCGTGAGGTCTTGAGAGCAGCAACCAGGGCGCCTTCGCCCCGCAGCTCCCGACCGTTGACCAGTACGACCTCGGATCCTCGGGCGTCGCCGAAGAATTCGTCTTCGAGACCGAGCAGTTTGTCGGCTCTGCTGGTGAAGTGGCGCCGCCGAACCAGACCTAACGGATCTGTGCCTGTCGCCCGGTAGAAGGGCTCGGCTATCGGGGCCCGCCAGTCGACGACCAGCGGTTCGTTGTCGGCATCGGCAACTGAGATGCGCCCGATGTGGAACGTGTCACCACCGGCATCCTCGTCCTTGTCGATGCGGCCGAAACACAACGATCGTTGGCCAAGTTGCAGGCCCTTCAAGCGAGTGGCGATGTTCTCATGGATGACTTCCCGCTCCCAGCGGGCCTGGCTGGTGCCACCCTTGCCCACTTCCACCATGGTCTGGAGTTCGACCGCTTGTTGTTTGGTCTCCTCCAAACGGCGGAGGGCATGATCGAGAAAGGCCTGTTCAGCGGCCAGCTCGGGATGGTCAGACAACGACTAACTCCTGAAAAGGGGGGCCTAGTATGATATCGGCCTGGCTTTTGAGAAACGCCTGTGATTCGCTTCACAGGCGTTCAGAGTCGCCGGGCAAGGCTCGATTGGCCCAACGAACAGGCTCGAGCCACACGGGCTAGCTTCACCCAACGCCGGCGGCGAGGTGGTCGGCGGGAACCGATAAGATGCAGCGTGTTTCCCCTGCTGAGAGCGGCCAGTCAGATCCCCGGTGAACCCGGCACGGATGCCAATCGGGTTCCCGTGTGGTTCATGCGTCAGGCCGGGCGTTCACTGCCCGAATACAAAGAGGTTCGGGGCGAAGGAACGATCCTTCACGTGATCGCCGATACCGACCGGGCTACCGAGATCACTCTCCAACCGGTCCGCCGCTACGGGGTCGACGCCGCGATCCTCTACAGCGACATCGTCACGCCCGTGTGGGCGGTCGAATTCGGGATCGACATCGTTCCCGGCATCGGCCCGATGTGTGAGCATCCTTTCGAAACGGCCGCCGACCTCGACCGGCTTCGCCCCCTCGAACCCGACGTCGACCTTCCCTACCAGGCAGAGACCATCAAGAACGTTGTTGCCGATGGCGGGGTGCCGCTGATCGGTTTCGCCGGTGGACCATTCACGCTCGCCAGCTACCTGGTGGAAGGGCGCCCGTCTCGCACCTACACAAAGGTGAAGGCGCTGATGTTCAGCGAACCGAAGCTGTGGCATCAGTTGTGTGAGCTACTCAGTGATCTCGCAATTGCAACATTGAAGGCTCAGGTAGAGGCTGGCGCTTCGATGGTTCAGCTCTTCGACAGTTGGGCCGGTGCGTTACGTCCCGAGCACTACACCGAGTTCGTACTCCCCCACGCCACCCGCATCCTCAGCGAAGTGGGCGACCTCGGCGTGCCCCGCACCCACTTCGGGATCAACACCGGCGAGCTGCTCGGGTTGATGGCCGATGCTGGGGCCGACGTGGTCGGAGTCGATTGGCGCACACCGCTTTCGGTCGCAAGGGAACGGACCGGTGGTCGGGTTGCCTTGCAGGGGAACCTCGATCCTGCTCTTACCACCGGCACGTGGAAAGTGATGGAGCGTGAGGTTCGTCGGGTGCTTGACGACAACGGCGGACACCCCGGCCACATCTTCAACCTCGGGCACGGGGTCATGCCAGAAAGCGACCCCGGCATTCTGAAACAGATCGTGGAACTTGTGCACGAAGAGGGGGAGTGTTGAGCGAGTGAAGGTCTGCGTGATCGGAGGCGGGCTGGGCGGGCTCACCACCGCCTACTCGCTTGCGTTGTCCGGGGCCGAAGTAACCGTCCACGAAGCATCAGATCGGTGGGGCGGCAAGATCTTCTCCTCACCGGTTGGTGATCGGATGGTCGATGCCGGCCCAGACAACTTCCTGGCTCGAGTGCCCGAAGGAACCGAGCTCTGCCGCGAGCTAGGGCTGGAAGACAACCTGACTGTGCCGGTGTCTCCCAAGCCCGCCTATCTGTATGTCGACCAGTCGCTCAAGCTGTTGCCGGCTGGCACGGTGCTGGGTGTCCCGACCGACTTCGAGGCTCTCAACGGCGTCATCTCCTCCGCCGGAATCGAACGGGCCCGGCAGGATCTCGAGCTTCCTCCAACGCCACTGTCTGCAACCACTTCGGTCGGTGAGTACTGCCGTGCCCGACTGGGCGACGAAGTGACCGACACGCTGATCGATCCGATGGTCGGCGGGATCAACGCTTCATCGATCGAGCAACTCTCCATGGCCGACGGCGCTGCCCAGTTGTTTGGTGCGGCACAACGGAATCGATCCCTGGTTGCGGGGCTGCGGGAAACTCGTTCCGAAGTTGGCGCAACCCTCGGTTCGGCCGGTGCGAACGAGCCGGTGTTCCATGGGTTGGAGGGCGGAATGGGCATGCTCATCGCCCGACTGGTGGAGCGGTTGGAGGAACTGGGGGCAACCCTGGTTCTCAAGTCACGTGCCGAGGTTCCGCCCGAGGGGTTCGATCACGTGATCGTTGCCACCGAAGCCCACAACGCCGCTCGGTTGCTTCAGGCCATCAGCCCGTCCGCGTCAGAACTGTTGGCCGACATCCAGCATGCATCGGTGGCGCAGGTGACGATCGAGATACCGGTCGGTCAGCTCGAACCGCTCGATGCATCGGGCATCCTGGTGCCCCGAACCGAAGGGTTCGTGATGACGGCATGTACGTGGTTCTCCACCAAGTGGGCGCAGTACCGATCTGAGGACCGTTACCTCATCCGAATCACCTCGGGCCGCTTTGGGGACGACCGGGCAATCCGGATGAACGATGAGGAACTGTCCGAAACACTGATCGGCGAGTTCTCCACCGTCTACGACGACCCCGGCGAACCACTGTCGAAGCGGATCGTTCGCTGGCCGCTGGCATTTCCGCAGTATCAACCGGGCCACTCGCAGCGCGTGGACTCGATCGAAGCGGCGCTGGCCGCGGACGCACCAACGGTCCATTTGGTCGGTAATTCCTACCGAGGCATCGGTATCCCTTCCACCATCGGCTTGGCCCGGCGAACTGCGTCAGCAATCACCGCCTAGTCCGGAACGTCACTACCTGCACGAGTCGGACGTCGCCGTACAAGTACATTCGGAGTCGATGAAACCTCGTACGCCAGGCCCATCGTTTCTGGGTCTGTTGTTGCTCGCGGTTGCCTCGCTGGCGGTGATGGCGACGTCCTCCGATGGCATTGCTTCCCGCCAGAGCACCGTCGACATCAGCCTTGACGGCGACACGCGTGGCGCGATCGTTGTCGTCCAGTCGTCGTACTCATCCGACGACGCGCTCAACAGCGACATCCAGGTGGAATGGTCATCTCTGGCGGACGATGTCACTGTCACACCCGCCGATCCCAAACAGGTGGCGGCAGTTCAAAGCACGGGATTCACGCTGAGCGGAGAACGAGCCGAGATTTTCGTTCACCTGGATGGGGATTCCGGGTCGGCTGATCTTCAGCTCAATGTCTCCGCGTACTACTACACCGAAGATTCCGCAGGCCCTGCGGGGGAGGTCGAGATCGACGTCACGGTGGAGGGAGACGGCAACCCACCCCCCGCCGCGATCTTCTCCAAGCTCCGAACCGTCGGTGCAGGCGGTGATGTCGAATGGTCAACGATCACGATCTCCGGCGATTCGGTTGGCGGCGACGCTCAATTGTCAGCGGAGTTGCTGATCAACACTGCCGACCTGTCCGCCGTGCGACTGTATGACGCTGGCTGGAACCTGATCGATCTGACCGATCGAACAGCCACCCTGTCTGTTCCATCGCCTTGCGAGAGGGGTCCGTGCGAGATTCAGCTGCACCTGGTCGAGGTGGCGCCGTCCTCTTGGTACCGGTCCGGCAATCAGTTCTCCATTCGCCAAACGGGTACGTTGCCCGAGCGTCGGTTCGTAGCCAGCAGCGAGCGGTCTGAGATTATCCGCACCGATCAGACCATCGATGTCGGACTCGTCACGGTTGGCGAGCAGCCCCAGAGCCTGGGATTCGACATCGAATTGCCTTCACCAGCCGACGGGCCGACCGCTGCTGCGTTGTACACCGCAACAGTCACGGTGACGGTCAAGACAGCCGAACCGCAACCATTGGGCGAGGGCGAACAAGAGCTCGAATTCGTTGGTCAGGCCAGCCTGGCTGGCCAAAGGGTAATCGACTGGTGGTTCGCTGGCGACGGCGCATCAGCCGATTCGGTCTCCGAACCGACGCCGATCAGCCCCGGCCCCACCATTGCCGAGGTAACGATCGAGCGCCTCCGCGGCTCGCTCGGCCCCCACGATCTAGACGTCGAGTTCACAGTTCAGCTTCAGACGATCGAACGTCCCTCCGGTCCCGTTGTCATCCAAAGAAGGAACCCATGAGTTCGGCACGTGCGGCTCGTCCCGCCGATGGCTTGCGGCACCCGGCGGTTCAGGTGGCGTTGGCGGTCCTCATTGTCAACGACCACTATCTGAAGGCAAATCATCCGTCATGGGCGACCGGCAAGCTCAGCGACATCGCCGGCCTTGTGGTTGCACCGGTCCTGCTGCTTTCGGTGATCGAAACCGCGGTCTGGGTCTTCAAGGCGAGTCCGATCGATCGATTGCGGACGCTCCACCGCTGCTCGGCGGCTGTCGGCGTCGCGTTCGCTGCGATCCAGGTGATTCCGGCGGCAACCGATCTCTACGCAGCCAGCGCCGGTTGGACTTCATATGCGGCCTCGCTCGTTGTGCCGTGGTTCGAATCCACCAGGTCCTCCGTTGCGGTCACCGCCGACCCAACCGACCTCGTCGCTCTGCTGTTCCTGCCGTCGGTTCTCCTCTGTTCTCACAACCTGGCTCGCCTGATCGGCACGCTGAAGCCCGAACAGTCCGGAGCAGCGATAACACCGTAGGATTTACAGGTGCCCGACCTGCCCAAGATCCCCTGGTGGGGTGGCGCCATCTTGGCCGGCATCGGTATTGCTGGATCACTTCCACCGTGGGGTTGGTGGCCTCTGGCATTTCTCGGGATAGCCGGGTGGGACCACCTGACCGCCGAGGTTGGCCCGGCCACCCGATTCATCCGATCGTTCGTGATCGCAGCCACCTGGCTGACTATCGCGATGTTCTGGATGATCGATCTCACGCTGCCCGGCTTCATCCTGGCCGTGCTGGCCTACTCGGCCTACTTCGGCATCGCCGGAGCCTTGACGCCCACGCACCGGCCGCATCGATTCATAGTGTTCCCGATCGCCATCGTGGTCGCCGAACTTGTCCGCTGGCGGTTCCCGTTTGGCGGGGTGCCGTTGGCGAACATCGCTCTGAGCCAGGTAGAAACACCGCTGGCCGGAACCGCTCGGATCGCTGGGCCGTATCTCATCATCGCCCTCGTGGTGCTGGTGGCGCTCTCGCTTCGCGAACTGGTAACCACCGACAACCGACGGCTGGCCCTGATCGGGCTGGGCGTGACCGTTGGATTCATCGTGCTTGGCGTGCTTCATCCCCGAGCCTCCGACATCGGCGAGCTGGAGGTTGCAGTTGTGCAGGGCGGTGGAGCCACTCGAACCCGGGCGTCGGGAGAGTCGGCCGCTGTGGTGCTGGGCCGCCACGTGGAGACCACCCGCTATCTGAACCAGGATGTTGATCTCGTGCTCTGGCCAGAGAACGTGGTGAACCCAGGACGGTTCTTCAGTGTCGACGACGCCAGAGGTGTTGTGGCTGGGGTTGCCGAACGTGCCGATGCCACGCTTCTGAGTGGATGGTTCTACCGGGTGAACCGAGAGGACGGCGATGGCGTGGAGACCGTCAACTATCAAGCCGCCACCACCGCCGCCGGCAAACAGATAGATCGCTACGACAAGGTGCGGATTGTCCCCTTCGGTGAGTATGTGCCGCTCCGAGGATTGATCGAGCGGTTCAGCAGCGACATCCCCAACGCCGACGTCCGAGCCGGCACAGGACCAGCGATCGTCACCACTCCCGAGGGCGTGTTCGGAGTGAACATATCGTGGGAGGCGTACTTCGAGCGCCGGTCTCGGGACGCCATCGTGAACGGAGCAGAGGTCCTCACCAACCCCACCAACGGGGCCAGCTACTGGCTCTCTCTGGTGCATACCCAACAGGTAGCCAGCAACCAGCTTCGAGCGATCGAAGGAGATCGCTGGCTCTTGATGGCGGCGCCCACCGGCATGTCGGCCATCGTCTCTCCCGATGGCGACGTGATCCAGCGCAGCGACCTTGGCGAGCGGATCATCATGACCGAAACTATCCAGCGCCGAGAGGGCAGAACCCTGTTCAGCAATCTCGGTATCTGGCCGGTGTTCCTGTATGCGCTGGTTGCGCTGACGGTCACCACGCGCGTCGGCGATCTGATCCCAAACCCCCGCAAATCGTCTTCCACTCCCAGCGAAAGCGGTAGCGGTGTCGAAACTCAAACGACTCCAATGGACCGAACAAAGAATCAGATCTGACCCGCTGGTCAGTGGCCCGATCTTGACTCCTACGCGAGGATTGGATCATGGAAGCGCCAGCGGAACCAGATGTGCGGCCGGAGGGCCGCTTCTATCGTCCGGGCACCCATGACGAGGCCGTGTTCGTCCTGGAGCGACTCGACAGAAAGCACTACAGGATTCGTGAACAGTTCGAGTACGTCGATCATCTGGGAGTTGTCTACACCGTTCCCGCCAACGTCGATTTTGCCTCGAACAAGACAGACATGGCATCGGTCCCCCTGTTCCTCACCTGGCTGGTGCCCAAGGACGGACGGCACACACCGGCGGCGCTGTTACACGACGCACTGATCGGAGGAACACAAGGCACCGACTACCTCACCTCGACCGGCACCCAGGTTGACGAAGCCCACGCCGACTACGTCTTTCGAGAGGCCATGAAAGATCTCGGCGTTGAGCAGGTTCGAAGATGGTTGATGTGGACCGCGGTGGCTCTGAGAACGGCGAGCCACACCCAAGACGGCGGCGAGCAGAAGAAGCGATGGATTCCGATCGGGGTGGCCGCCGTCGCAACGGTTGCGCTCGCTCTGGTATCTGCAGTGATGGCTCTCGATGTGCCCGACCTCGGAACAGTCGAGCTTCCGTGGCTCGGCGATCGACCCTGGTTCACAGAAATCGTTGCAGGCGTGATTCAGATCGCCGCCGGCTCGAGCCTGTTCGCGATCGTGCTGGCGGTGGCATTCGGCGGCAAACGAATGCTGGCTGTGGGGGTAGTCGGCGGCGCTGCAATCGGGTTCTTTGGACTACCGATGGTGTCGGCGTTCGTCGGGTATGTCGGCTACCTCGTGCTCGAGCGGGTTGTCGGTCTCTTTCGGCAGTAGACCGAGCGCTACCCCTCGAGAATCAGCGTGACGGGGCCGTCGTTGGCGATCATCACTTTCATCTCGGCGCCGAACTGTCCTGTCGCCACGGGCACCCCGCTCCTTGCCACCGTCTCAACGAAATCGGTGAACAATGGCAGCGCCTGTTCGGGCCGGGCCGCGTCGACGAATGACGGCCGGTTCCCCTTCTTGGCGTCGCCATAGAGGGTGAACTGGCTGATCAACAGGATCTCGCCCTCCACGTCCTGCACCGAGAGGTTCATTTTGTCTTCGTCATCGCCGAAGATCCTCAACTTCACCAGCTTCTCGGCCAGTTTCGCAGCGACCTCGGGGGTGTCGTCGTGGGTGATACCGACCAGCGCACAAAGTCCTTGTCCGATCTGGCCCACCACGTCCCCATCGACGCTCACGGCCGCCATCCCAACCCGCTGTACAACCAACCGCATATCGAGAAGCTAGCCGGTGACCGGCACATTCCTGCCGACAGCCACATTCGGCCGTTCTGCCGTCGGCTCAGCCACAACAGGTGTCGGTATCAACAGGAATATGCACAGGAGGGAGGGGGTGGGGGCGAAAGGCATACTGAAACGTGAGTGAAGATCGGCCGCTGAGGCTTGCCTACCTGTCGTATCGATCCAAGCCCACAATCGGTGGCCAGGGGATCTACACCCGTCACCTCACCAAGGCCATGGTGGATCTTGGACACACCGTCGAAGTGATCAGCGGCCAGCCCTACCCCGTGCTCGACGACCGAATCACCCTCACCAAGCTGCCCAGCCTCGACATCTTCAACGACCTCTACCCGGGCCGTTTTCCGGCCTACTGGGAGTTCAAGGATTTGCCCGATGTGGTGGAAGCTCTCCAGTTCTCCACCGGCGCGTTCAGTGAGCCGCTGGCATTCTCATTGCGGGCTTGGAAAGAGCTCAAACCCCGCACAGGCGAGTTCGACATCGTCCACGACAACCAGAGCCTGGGCTACGGGATGCTCGGCATCAACAAGATGCTTCCAGTGCTCACCACTTTGCACCACCCCATTACCGTGGATCGTCGGCTGGAGTTGGACGCGGCGCCGAATTGGCGAAAGCGGTTGAGCCTGCGACGTTGGTATTCCTTCGTCGAGATGCAGGGCCGGGTGGCCCGCAGGATGCCTCGGATCGTGGTGGTCAGCGACAACTCGATCGACGACATCCACGACGACATGGGTGTTGACCGGGAGAACATGCGCCTGGTCCATGTGGGTGTAGACCCCGATCTATTCAAACCCGATCCCTCGGTACAGCCCAAACCCAACCAGCTGATCACCACCGCCAGCGCCGACGCCGAGATGAAGGGACTGAAGTTTCTGCTCGAGGCCATGGCCAAACTGCGGGCCGAAGGCCGAGACATCAAGCTCACCCTGATCGGCCAGGCCAGGTCAGGTGGTCCATCGGACAAGCTGATCAGGGAACTCGATCTGGCTCCCCACATTCAGTTCGTAACCGGTGTGCCCGACGAACGAATCGTGGAGCTGTACTCAGAAGCTGAAGTTGCCGTGGTCCCCAGCCTCTATGAAGGGTTCTCCCTTCCCGCAGTAGAAGCGATGGCCAGCGGCACTGCACTGGTGGCTACCACCGGCGGAGCGCTGAAAGAAGTCACCGGAACCCACGGCGAAACCGTGCTGCAATGTGAGCCCGGCGATGCCGACGGCCTCACCACGCAGATTCGTCTTGCTCTCGACGATCCTGATCTGCGAACCCGCATCGGAGCGGCCGGCCGGGAGAGAGTGTCCGAGCTCTACACCTGGCGCCAAACAGCCATCCGCACCGCCGAGCAGTACCGCGAAGTGATTGCAGTCCGGAAGCACGCCATCGACAAAACAAACGCCTGATGCTGACCGTCGACTACAACCGTCTCGGGCTCACGCCCGGCATGACCGTGCTCGACCTCGGCGCTGGCTTCGGACGCCATGCGTTCGAGAGCGCACGACACGGCGTGAACGTGGTCGCCGCCGATCTCGCTCTCGATGAGATGGAATCGACCCGGGAAACATTCGACGCCATGTACGAAGACGGCGAACTCGACTACGCCGCCACCAGGGTGGGATGTGTGCAGGCCAACGGGCTCACTCTGCCGTTCCCAGAAAACGCCTTTGATCGCATCATCGCCAGCGAGATCCTCGAACACGTCCCCGACGACCTCGGTGTGATGACCGAACTGCACAGAGTTCTCAAGCCGGGCGGGATGTTGGCGGCAACCGTGCCGGCCCCGCTCCCGGAAATGATCTGCTGGAAACTCGACGACAACTACCACGCCCCCGCGGCTGTGGGCGGTCACGTGCGGATCTATGGCCAACCCGAACTGAGGACGAAGCTGGATTCGGTAGGGCTCACCCCCACCGAGGATCACCGAGCCCACGCCCTCCACAGCCCCTACTGGTGGCTGAAATGCGCAGTCGGGGTGAACAACGACGACAACCCCTTCGTGAAGCTGTACCTGCGATTTCTCACATGGGATATCGTGAAGGACCCGTGGATCACCCGCGCCGCTGATCGGCTCTTGAACCCCGTGCTCGGCAAGAGCCTCGTTCAGTATTCGGTGAAGGCCTAAGTCGCAGTGCAATTGCCGTTCGTCGAAGGGATCGTCACCGCGCCGCAGATGCGGGCCACCGCGGAGGCGATCGCCGAGTGGCAACGTCCCAACGGCATGATCCCGTGGATTCCCGGCGGTCACGCCGACCCGTGGAATCACGTAGAGGCCGCAATGGCCCTCGCTACCTGCGGACTCGTTCCCGAAGCGCGAGCGGCCTATGAATGGTTGGCGAACATCCAGCGGCCTGACGGAAGCTGGCACAACTACTACGTCGAAGGCGGTATCGAAGACGCCAAGTTCGATGCCAACTGCATCGCCTACATCGCCACCGGCGTTTGGCACCACTGGCTCGTCACCGGCGACCGAGACTTCGTCGACAGTTACTGGCCGGTAGTGGAGCCGGCCATCGAGTTCGTGCTCGAGCTTCAAACGAAACGAGGTGAAGTGATCTGGGCCCGCCGGCCGGACGGCACACCATGGAGTTACGCCCTTCTCACCGGCTCGTCATCGATCAGCCACAGCCTTGGGTGTGCGTCCCTGATCGCCGACCTCATGGGCAAGCCACGCCCGCACTGGATCGAGGCCCGCAATCGCCTGATCCGGGTTATCGCACACGAACCCGAGGCGTTCGAACCGAAAGATCGGTGGGCGATGGACTGGTACTACCCGGTGCTCACCGGCGCCATCGTGGGTGACGCCGCCAAGAAGCATCTGGCCGATCGCTGGGAGCAGTTCATCATGAATGGCAAGGGCTGTCGCTGTGTGTACGACCGCCCGTGGGTCACCGCCGCCGAAACCTGCGAATGTGTGATCGCCCATCTCGCCGCCGGTGAACGAGCGAAGGCCGAACATCTCTTCCGAGCGCCCAAACACTCCGAGACGACGCCGATGGCCGCTACTTCACCGGATTGGTGTTTCCCGAGCTGATCCACTTCCCCGAAATGGAGAAGAGCACCTATACCGCTGCGGCGGTGATACTCGCAGCCGACGCCCTACAGGGCGCCAACCCGACCTCGAATCTTTTCACAGACCACGCGTGATTCCTCACCACACCCCGAAGGCTTGGAGGATGTATCCGCCGATGATCACAACGAGGAAGACGGCCACTGTGACGAGGAAGAAGCCCCGCCATTCGCTCCACTGGGACAGCCCAGACAGCCGAGCACTCCACCCGTAGCCAGGCGGACGGTAGTCGCCTTTGTTCTTGTCGGCCTTCGGGCGATTGTTGCCCGACTGGGCCTCTGCTGGACTCATGTGACCAGCTTCGGCGAGGAAAGGGCGGAACGCCAGGGTAAAACGCCGGGATGTGAGGCCAAGACGACCCGTGTGCAAGCCCCGCCTATCGTCGGCGCAACACCCGTAGCGATCCAGTGGCCGACACCTCGGTGAATCCGGCGGCGAGGGCCGGTAGATAGATCTGCTCGTATGGCGGGCGGCCACCGTCGGCTGGATCGGGGAACACGTCGTGGATTGCCAACACCCCCCCGGGCGCAACGTGCTGGGTCCAGATCTCGAAGTCGAGCCGCGCCGGCTCTTCACCGTGACCTCCGTCGATGAACAGGAACGACAGCGGAATGTTCCAGTTGCGGCCGATGCGTGGGCCATCTCCCACCAATGCAACAATCCAAGGCTCGAGCCCAGCTGTGTACACAGTCCTTCGGAAGATCGGAAGGGTGTCCATGAGGCCGATCTCTGGATCGACGAGGTCAGGTTCGTGGTACTCCCAGCCGGCCTGGTTCTCTTCGGATCCTCGATGATGATCGAGGCAGTAGAGCACTGAGTCAGCGTCCCGGGCCACCGGTCCGAGGTAGAGGGCGGACTTGCCGCAGTAGCTGCCGACCTCAAGCATCGGTCCGAGCGACAGATCGGCTTCGGTGGCCGCGGCCCAGAGCGCCATCCCTTCATCAGTTGGCATGAAGCCACGGGCTGCTTCGGCTCTGGCTTGCTCCTCTGGGCTCACTTGGCCCGGACGGGCTCGGGCTCAGCGTCGGCCGGCTCGATCACGAACTGTTGGCCGGCGAAGATCCGTTCAAGGATGAAGAACTTCAGGACCCAGACGCCGACATAGCCGATGAGACTACCGACATTGACCCACAGACCTGCGCCGAACATACGCTCGGCCATCTCCGAGGTCGCCGACGAAACGACCAGGCCGAGCAGAGCCAAGATGAAGAACGGCACCACCTCCCGACGCACCGAATGCGAACCCGACACCGACCACACCCACGACCGGGTGAGTAGGTAGGCGGGGAACAGGGCCACAGTTGCGGCGAAGGCATTGGCCAAACCACCCGGCCAACCCCACATCCCGTTGGCCACCCGCAGAAGGATCTGATGGTTCACAACATTCACGGCCGAGACAGCGATGTAGCGACCACCGGTCCCCAAACGACCATCAACAAAATTGAGAATGGAGTCGTTGAGTCCCATGACCACCTCACCGTATCGACGCCTCATGGACCCTTGTGGTCAATGATGTTTCGTTCCCTCTCCTATCGACCCCCATACTGGGTCCGTGAGCACTACCTACTCCGCCCAGCCAGCCGTCGACGATCTGGTACGGCTGCTCGACCTGGAACAAATCGAAGTTCACCTTTTCCGAGGTCAGAGCCCCAACGACATGCGCCAACGGGTCTTCGGCGGGCAGGTAGCCGGCCAGGCCTTGGTGGCCGCAACCCGCACAGTGAGCCTGGGTGTGGTCCACTCGCTCCACTCCTACTTCCTGATGCCTGGCGACCCCACCATTCCAATCCTGTACGAGGTGGAAATCATTCGTGACGGTCGTTCGTTCGCCACTCGCCGGGTGGTGGCCATCCAGCACGGAAAGTCGATCTTCCATCTCACCGCCTCATTCCATGCGCCCGAATCAGGGTTCGATCACCAGTTCGATCCCCCTCACAACGTGCCCCTCCCCAACACGCTGCCCGACTTCTACACCCGCAATGAAGGGTTCAAGGAGGAGTTGGGCGACTGGTACACGATGCCCCGACCCATCGACACCCGCTACGTGGGTCCCAACGAGGCCGAACGGGCCAGCGGCGAGCTACACCCACCCCACCAAACGGTGTGGATGCGGGCGGATGGTTTGCTGCCGGGGGACCCGGTGCTGCATCAGTGTGTCCTCACCTACGCATCCGACATGACCCTTCTGGATACGGTGAACCTGCCCCACGGCAAGCGATATTTGTCCGGCGAACTGATGATGGCCAGCCTCGATCACGCAATGTGGTTCCATCGGCCCTTCCGGGCCGACCAGTGGTTCTTATACGTCCAAGACACCCCCAGCTCCTCCGGTGCCCGAGGGCTCGCACGCGGTTTGATTTATCAGAACGATGAACTCGTGGTGTCGGTGGTGCAAGAAGGACTCATCCGCCTGCTTTCATAGAGTCTCTATGCGCAGCGGAAACGTCACAAGGTCCCGGGGTCGTCGACGCTCGGGCAATTTGGGAACGGTCGTGGCCACCGTTGTTGCGATGATGATCGCGGCGGCGTGCGGGGGGTCCCAGACCGAGGACACAACCCCAACCACGTTGTCGCTACCCGAGGTCAGTTCCACGGTGTCGTCCGGGTCAGGCGGCGAGGGCGCCACGACGACGACAGCGGCTCTGTCGGTAGCCGACGAGCCAGCCTGGGCCCAGCAAGAACTGGCCCTCAACAGGATCGCCGAAACCGATCGACCTGTTGCGCTCGCCCCCAGGAGCGGCAGCGGTGACCTTTACGTAGCCAACAAGACCGGCACGGTGAACCGGATCACTCGAACCGTCACCAAGAACCGTCCGGACCGGTTCAAGCTCGACGGCACGCCGACGCTCGATATCACCGGACAGGTCAGCACCGGTACCGAACAGGGCCTGCTCGATCTAGTGTTCTCCAGCGACGGCCGAAAGCTCTTCGTGAGCTACACCGATCGTGATGGTGCCAACGTGGTCGAGAGCTACACGATGGGTTCTCGAACTGCGAACCTCGACAGCCGACGCCAGGTGCTTCGGATAGAGCAACCCTTCGCCAACCACAACGGCGGCGGGCTCACCTTCGGGCCCGACGGCTTCCTCTACGTGGGCATCGGGGACGGTGGCCGAGCGGGAGATCCTCTCGGATCCGGTCAGGACACGAACACCCTGCTCGGCGCACTCCTGCGACTCGATCCCGACGGTGCCGCCGATGGTCTGGGGTATTCGGTGCCCAACGGCAATCCGTATGTCGACGGTGGGGGTGCACCCGAAGTGTGGCTCAGCGGAGTTCGGAACCCATGGCAGTTCAGTTTCGATCCCACAAACGGCGAACTGTGGATCGCCGATGTCGGCCAGAACCGCTTTGAAGAAGTGACTCGGTTACCCGATGGCGGCCGTGGTGCGAACCTGGGCTGGAACCAGATGGAGGGAAACGAGCCCTTCGAAGGGGGTTCCGAACCAGCCGATCACACCGACCCGTGGCTGGTCTACGCCCACGAGAACCGACGATGCTCGATCACCGGCGGGGCCGTGTACCGGGGTGAGACTCTGCCCCTGTACGACGGTGTGTACATCTTCGGCGACTTCTGCTCGGGCGAGATGTTCGGAGCCGTCGACTCCCCAGGTGGAGTAGTTCTACGCAAGCTCAATCTCGAACTGGGTAACAACACCCTCGGGGCCTTCGGAGTGGATGACGACGGCGAGATGTACGTGCTCAGCCTCGACGGGCCGATCAGTCGTATCGAACCCATGCTCGCCGAAGAATGACTGAAGCCTCTGGCGGTTGGTGGTGTTCAACGTCACCGTTGAACTATGCGAAGCTTGTCGATCCGAGTCGTGGTCGTCCTGGCCCTGTTGACATCTGGCGCCGCTGCGTGTGGAGATGACGAAACACAGTCGGCTACTACGACTTCAGTGGCGACAACCACAATCCCGGACAATTCCAGCACCACCGCACCCGGGCCCACCACCAGCACCACCGAGGACACCGGCGCTACGACTACCGATACTGAAGTTCCAGAGACGACCGACACGACCGGCCAGTCAACGACAACTCTTCCCGGCACGGCGGTCGAAATGTTCGCACGGCCTGGCGATGTGCTCGGCGTCATTGGCGTGAAGCACGATGATGTCTTGAACCTCCGGAAAGGGCCGGGTGTCGGGTTCGAGGTCGTCACGTCGCTCGATCCAACCGACAACGCTGTTGCCACGGGCCGGGCCCGACAGATTCCCGGAGCGTTCTGGTATGAAATCGAAGTGAACGGAGTGCTCGGCTGGGCGAACATGAGATTCCTCGCATACCTCGGTGGCGTGGACGATGCGACGTTCGAGATCGTTGCCGAGTTGGGCGGCGAGATTCCCCAAGCAGAAACGATGCTTGACCTCGGCCGGCTGGTGGCCGAGTCGTACCCAAGAGATGAAGAGGTTGAACCCAAGATCACCCTCACCGTGGCCCCGACAGCTGGCGACCTGGGCGAGGTGACATTGGACGTGATCGGGTTGGCCGATGATTCGCTCGTGGGTGTTCGTCTCCACGTGTTCGGTCAGCCGACCGACAACGGCGACGGCTTCTCACTTCGCAGCGTGGAACGAACCACACTGTGCGGCCGGGGTCTATCGGGCGAGTTCTGCGTCTGATCAGGCGGCCTTCTTGAGGTAGCTGATCAGGGAGCCGAGCGCCGTGAGCGCCTGTTCTCGTTTCATGGCCCATGAGCCCGGCGGCAACATGGCCACGGAACGGCGGACCTGTTCCCAGTCTTCGGCGGTCTTCGGATTCTTCGAGTCAGTCATGGGTCGACAGTAGCGAACGTTTGTTCGCTTCGCGCCTAGATTACCAATCCGGTGGGATCCTGGCCCGCTGCCAACATCCCTTCCTTCACCCTGACCGGGAACAACAGCACCAAACCGACGACGAAGAAAACCAGCAGCACAAGAATGGCGTTGCGCTGAGATCCGAAAATATCGTTTGCGATGCCGAACACAAGCGGGCCGATCCACGATGTGCCCCGGGCAGCAATCTCGTAGAACCCGAAGTACTCCGCTTCCTGTTCCTGAGGGATCATCTGTGAGTACAGGGAGCGACTGAGTGCCTGGGATCCGCCCAGGACCAGAGCGAGGAAGAAGCCCATCACGAACAATTGGGTGTCGTTGGTAAGCAACAAGAAGGCGTAGAGGACCAGCACGATCCAGACGCACAGGTTCAACATGAGCGAGGTCTTGGCACCGATTCGTTCAGCCATTCGGCCGAAGAGAACCGCTCCGGGAACGGCGACAAACTGGATCATCAGCACGAGCAGCAACAGCGTGCTCGACTCGGTCCCCAACTCGTCGGCGGCAAAGAGAGCAGCCACGGTGATCACGGTGGCGATGCCATCGTTGAAGATCAGGTAGGCGACCAAGTAGCGAAAACTGACCGGATACTTGGACCGCAACTCTCCCAGTGTGTGAAGGACCGAACTCGTCCCAAGTTTGAGCCACCCAACTCCGGCTGGTTTCTCGCGCGCTGCGGGCCGTTCGCGAAGAAGCCGTCCGGTGAAACCGAAGATGAACACCAGCGCCCAGATGCCGGTACCGCCCAGGCTTATGCGAACCGCCAGGCCGTCATCGAGGGCGGAGACCAGCGCAAAGTTGATGGCCAGCCAGATCGCACCGCCCAGGTATCCGTAGGCGAAACCGGCCGAACTCACCCGGTCTCGCAGAATCGGTGGGGCCAGATCGGGCAGGTAGCTGTTGTAGATCACAGATGCCGAGGAGAACGCAACCGCAGCGACGATGAACAGCAAGCCACCCAGCAGGATGGTTGACTCGACCACGAAGAACAGCAGAGCAGTGGCTACCGAACCCACCGCTGACAGCGCCATCATCAACTTCTTCTTGGAGCCGGTGTAGTCGGTGATCGACCCGATCAGGGGCAGGGCCAGCACCTGCAGTACGGCCGAGATGCTTACTACGTAGGGGAAATAGCTTGCCTCGTCGATGTTCAGACCAAGGAAGCTGACACCGCCAGCGTCCTCGCCCAGAGCCAGAAGATAGGGTCCGAGCAGAGCGGTTGTAACAGTGGTGCTGAACGCTGACCAGCCCCAATCGAACATCTTCCAACCGAACAACTCACTCTTGTTCTCAGCGGTCAGTTCGGCCTCGGCCTGCTCGATTGTCAGCACATCAGACACTGGCGAAGCGTAACGGCTGGTAGGCCACCGATCCGGAATAGCCCCGATGCGGCGCCTAGACCCGACCGGCCAGGGTAATCGCCTCGCCATGTATCAGCTTCTTGATCCGACCGAGGTTTGCGCCGCGCCGGTGAGCAGCCCCCTTGGCTAAGGCGACCGCAGCGGAATCGAGTTCCTCGATATCGACCAATTTCTGAACCACGCCAGCGGCAAGCTGGGCATCGGGTGCGACACGAGCAGATGTCGCCATCAACGGAGCGACCGTTGGCCGACCGAGCACGTCGTCGAACAACGCCATCATTGCCGGCGAGAACGGCATTCCCAGATCCGCCTCGGGCAGACACCAGAACCCCCGCTCGGTGCGCCCGATGCGAAGGTCGCCAGCCAGAGCAAGCATCGCACCGGCACCGAAGGCGTGACCATTGATGGCGGTGACAACGGTGAAGGGCGACGCCATCAGTCGGCCCCAGATCTTCTCGGTGTTTGCGACGAACTTCAGCGCATCGTCGCCAGCCGCGGTAAGGGCCTCGATATCGAAGCCGTTGCTGAAGAACTTGCCCGTGCCCGTGACCACCAACGAACCGATCGTGTCATCAGCGTCGACAGCGTCGAGGAGGGTGTTCAGATGATCGTTGACCTCGGGGGTGAATCGATTCTCACCGTTGTCCATGCGCAGGACTGCCACGCCATCCTCAGGTCGTTCCAGACGGACCGCTTCGCTCAATTCCATCCACTGAGCGTAGGACGACAGACCTCTTTCCCGTGAGGCGAGCCCTACTGCTCTTTGAGAAACTCTTCGATCTTGGCGATCAGTTCGTTACCTGAACCCGAACTCATTGCGGCGTCGTATTCGGCCTCGAGGTTTGCCACATACTCGGCCATGTCGTCGTCGTCGGAGATCATCATGTTGATCTGCGCCTCATATTCGGCCGCGGCCTGGCCCAGTTGGTCCAGCGGGATGGGAAGATCCAAGAGGTGCGAGACCCGTTCGACCAGCGCTTTGGAGACCTTGGGTGATCGTGCGTGGGGAACATAGCTGGGTACGGCGCCCCACAACGAAACAGAATCGAGCCCGGCGGTGTGGGTGACGGTGTGGACCACGCCCACGATCCCGGTGGGTCCCTCATAGGTGGAGGGTTCGAGGTCGAGGCGATCTCGAAGTTCAGGGGTGAGCGCCGAACCGTAGATCGTGGCCGGTCGCGTGTGCACCACGTCAGCGATCAAGGCCCCGAGACTCACCACCATCTCGACTCCGGCTTCGATGGCAAGATCACGGATTGTCTCGCCATATGTTCGCCACCGGAGCTGCGGCTCGATTCCTCGGAGGATGATGAGCTCGCGCCCACCTAAGGAGCCGTGGGCGAAGGTGTTCTGTGGCCATTCGATCCGCCGTTTGTTGCCTTCGAGCCGGACCATGGGCCGGGTGTTCTGAAAGTCGTAGAACATCTCTGGATCAAGTTCAGCGAAGGTCTCGGCCTTGGCCTGGTCGGCGATGTACTGGGCTGCAGACGACGCAGCATCTCCCGCATCGTTCCAGCCCTCGAACGCCATGATCAGCAGTGGTGAACGGAAGTCTGGGCGAGTGGAGTACTCCAGGAAGGCCACGGCAACCACGGTACCGGTGCCGATGCCGGGCGGACACTCCCAAACCGTCCGCAGCGTGGGGGTTCTACACTGATCGAGTGCAGATCATCGAGGCATCCGAGGTAACCGAAGCGCTGGTCACAGCCATGGAGAAGCTGATTCCCCAACTCTCACGGTCGAACCCTGCGCCGACACCCGAGGAACTCCAACAAATGGTCGATTCCGACGCATCACACCTTCTGCTGGCGTTGGACGATGACGGCACGATGCTGGGCTGTCTCACGCTGGTGTTGTTCAGAATTCCCACCGGCGTCCGGGCCTGGATCGAGGATGTGGTGGTCGACGGTGATGCTCGGGGCCTGGGAGTCGGCGACAAGCTCAACCGGTTTGCTCTGGACCTGGCGAGGCAGAACGGTGCGGTATCAGTAGATCTCACCAGCCGGCCCAGCCGGGAGGCCGCCAACCGGCTGTATCAGCGGATCGGTTTCGAACAGCGAGACACAAACGTCTACCGGTACGACCTCAAGAACGCCTAACTCTTCCACACCTCGGGCCGGGGGGGATCGAAGTACACGTCGATCTGTTCATCTCGTACCGCCTGAAACGCCAGGTCGAGCCAGCGGTCGCCCGATGCGATAGGGCTGGGGAGGTTGTCGGGTGTGAACCAGCCCAGGTCGGTGACCTCGCTGGGATCGGGTTTCAGCGATCCCCCGGTGGCTCGGCATTGGAACACGATCGAGTACAGCGGGATGGTGGTGAACCCCAATCGGAGGCCATCAAAAATGCCTAGCGGGCGAATCGCCTCACAGACGATGCCGGTTTCTTCCAGGACTTCTTTCTCGGCGACTTCTGAGGGCGAATAGCCGATGTCGGCCCAGCCGGTGACATACAGCCAGATGCCGCTGTCGGCGCGCTGGATCATCAACAGTTCGCCGTCGTCGTTTCCCACGACGGCACCGATTGCCACTTTCGGGGTGGCGTAGCCGGCCAAGCCGGTACGAACCGAGGTCATCCACTCCTCGTAGAACTGAGAAGCCTGGTTGACCGGATCAGCCGACGCCCGAGATTTGATGTCGGCGGCCACGTTGATGACCTCTTCATACCGGTCCCGTTCGAACTGAACCTCAGAGAACGCCAGACCGGTCTGGGCAATCCCGGCCAATGCCTCGGCCCAGCGCAGCAGATCTTGGGAAGAAACCGCTTCGGTCACGGTTGCATCTCGATCGCATGGAGGATCGCCAGTTCGAGTTCGATGAGCATTTCGGCACTCAGTTTCTCGCCGAAGGAGTCGGTCACATAAAAACTATCGACCGCTTGTGGCCCCAGCGTTTGCACAGTGGCCTTGCCGATGTCGAGCCGAATGTCGGCCATGGCCCGAGTGATGCGGTAGAGCACACCAACCGAGTCGGGGGCATGCACGTCGACGACGGTCGACACAGCCGAGATCTCGTTGTCCACCTTCACCGACGTCGTTGGCGGGGTGGCCGACAAGCGACGCCGATACTTGTGGAGCTGTTCCGCCCTGCGGGCAACTCGGGCCGCAATTGCCAGACGACCGTCGAGGGCCCGCTCGACCATCGGCACTACCGGTTCCCAGTCGATTCGGTCATTGCCGCCAGAGGCGACCATGAAACTGCTGGCTGCCATCTCCGCATCGGCGAATGCCTCCGCAGAGATCACATCGAGGCCGCTCATCACCATCACTCCTGCGATTTGGGAAAACACACCGGGCTGGTTTCTGGTGACCACCGTGATGTGGTTCGCCTTGGTTTCGATGGCCCGATTCCCGGCGGCGAGCAGATCGAGCACTCCGACCCCGGGCCACTCGAGAACGGACACCTCGGTCGGTTCCCCCCTGAGCATCGAGTCGGTTCGGTGCACCAGTTCGGCCAGCAATCGTTTCTTCCAATTGCCCCACACCGCTGGTCCGGTTGCGATCGAGTCGGCTTCGCTGAGTGCGGCCAGCAATTGGAGGAAGTCGGGCGAGTCCACCGCTGCGGCCACCGAGCGTATGGTCCCCTCGTCTTTGAGATCGCGTCGAACCGCGACATCGGAGAGCAACAGGTGATGGCGGCAGAGGTCGACCAGCACGGCGGTGTCGTCCTCGAAGTATCCCATCCGTTCACCGATGCCTTGGATGACTTCCATGCCAACCTCGGTGTGGTCACCAGGGAAACCCTTTCCGATGTCGTGCAGCAGCGCGCCGATCACCAGCAGATCGGGCCGCGACACCTGATCTGCCAGCGCAGCGGCATTCACCGCCGTCTCGCACAGGTGCCGATCGACGGTGAACGTGTGGAGCACGTTGCGCTGGGGCAAGCTGTAGACCCGTTCCCATTCGGGGAGAATGCGAGCCATCAGGTTGAACATGTCGAGGTCTTCAACGACCGCAAGGGCCACTTCCCCGGCCAGGAAGAGATCTGCGAGAAGTCCACGAGTCGATTCATCCCAGACCTCGTCCAGCGATGGGCACTCTATTTGGAGACGCTGGAGGGTGGCCCGATCGATCGGGAGCGATCTGCGAGCGGCCTCGACCGCCAATTCCAGAAGAACCTGCGGTCGTTGCGCAGCATCTGCGGTTCCCGTGAGCGTGAGCGAGCCGTCCCGGACCTGGATGTAGTCGGAGAGAATCTCGTCTGGATCGCGGTTTGGGACCGTCGCCTTCCGCTCGGATCGGCGCCAGCGACGCCACGCCTCATCGGAATTCCATGCGATCCGACGGGCCGCCAACGAGACCGCCTTGATCAGTTGCTGACCAGACTTCATCCCTACCAGCTCTGCCACGATGTCTTGGTCGTCCAGAGTGAGTCGATTGCTAGTGCGGCCCGTAGCCCGATGCAATTCCACTCGCACAGCGGACAGGAACTCTTCGGCGTCATCGAGACCGAAAAGGAGGCCGGACGCGAATCCGGGACTCATCGACTCGGCCCAGCGAAGTGAGTCAACATCACGGAGACCCCCTCGACCCTCCTTGAGGTCGGGTTCGAGCCGAAATGCGACGTCGCCGAACTCCTCGTGCCGTTCGTTGACCACTTTGGCCAATTCGCTCATTTGAGCGCTGGAACGTTTGACTCGTACACGACCAACCGATTTCTCCACATCGTTCAGAACAGTGGGGTCACCAGCGATGTGACGCATAGCCGAGAAGGCCGTGGAGCGCTCCAGTTCGACGCTGGCCAACTTCGCCGCCTCCCGAGGGGTGAGAACGGCATGTCCCAGCTTGAGGTTCTGATCCCAGATCGGATACCAGAGTCGTTCCGCGATATCAGCTATGTCTCTACGTTTCGAGTGGAAAAGAACCAAGTCGAGGTCGGACTGGGGCCAGAGAAGCCCACGGCCGTACCCGCCGACCGCGACCAGGGCAACCTTGAGGTCGTTGCCCTCAGTTGCATTGGCGAAGATGGTGCTCAGCCAACCGTCGGCCGCATGCGAGCGAGCCCGGCAGTAGTCAAGTCCGTGCAAATCGGCGCCCACGAAGTCGTCGAGAGCTGAAGCATCGAGGGGCATCATGGCTGCACCTTTGCGACCGGGGCGAGGAGCTCGGGCAGGCGTCGAAAGAAGACAGACCGGGCCATGACGGCATCGAAGCCCGCTTCCAACGCAACATCGTGACGCTCGGTCTCAACGTGGGATGCGAATCCAACCACATGGGCGTTGTCGAGGCGGAAATCGGCCGGAGCACTGGTTCGGTCGAGGTCGACGATGATCAGGTCTGGCTCGGTCGATTCCGAGAACTCGGCCAGCTTGCCAGCCGAGCGCACGTGGGTGACGTCGTAGGAATCGAAGCGTGACCGATCGCCCAGTTCGGGAGCGAACACCACGACGACCGGGCTCGGATCCTCTTGGGCGTGGCGACGCAGATGTACATGGGCCTTGGCAGCACCCCACGCGAGGCCGAGATGGTGAAGCGACGAATCAATGTCGGCGAAGGTGGCCGGTGTAAGGGCGTAGACGTCCTCAGCCATCAGTTCGATGCTGCGAGGGTCTCGAGGAACGGCGGGGGCGTCGAGGTGCTCGAGTTCTGCGGTCAGCGCTGGAACCAGCGACCGCACGACCTCCAGGGGACTCGCCCACTGATCATCGATGTCGCTGTCGAGAAGTCGGATCAACTCGGTAACAGTCTCGGTCTGAGCCAGGGAACGAACACGATCCGCAGCGTCTCTGCTCGCAGCAGAGCTCGGATCGGGGGAACGAGCGATGACCGTTTTCGCCGCCCATTCCGGCACTAGCTGGACCATGGCGTCACGGAGCGACGCGGTGTGCTCAGCGAGCAAGGCTGCTTCGGTTTCAGTCTCTGCCACCTCAAGAAGGGTAGAGAGCTTGACGCATCGAAAGCTCAATCCGGCGTTTCGCCCGACTGACCTTGAGGACCTTCACCTGTACCTCGTCGCCTCTCAGAACGATTTCGGAGGGATGACCGGGTCGGTATTCGGCGAGCTCGCTGAGATGCACCATGCCCTCAGCCGGGCCGATGTCGACAAAAACGCCGTAATCGACAAGGCGCTTCACTGTGCCAGTGTGGATCGAACCGACTTCGATACCGGCCAGGGGATCTTCGATCAATTCCTTCCTGCTGAGTGAAACACGCTTCTTCTTCACCTTCACGTCGATGACTTTCACGTCGATCTCTTCGCCAACGGTCACATGGCCTTTTGGTGAAGAGATGCGTTCCCAGCTCATCTCGCTGACATGAAGCAGGCCTCGCACTCGGGAGCCTTCCTCGCCGATTTCAACGAAGGCGCCGAATTGGGTGAGGTCGACAACCTTGCCCTGCATCACCGAACCGACCTTCAGTTTCTGAAGTACTGCGGATTCGGCCTTTCGTTGATCCTTCAGCAACTGCGAGCGGCGGGACAGCAGCAGTTTGTCCTTCTGCCGGTCAGCTGCGATGACGCGAAGGTCGACCAGCTGGCCCACAAGATCGGCCGAAGGTTCAGATCGCTCGAGTTGGAAGTGATTGAGGGGAACGAACCCCCGAAGGCCCATCACGTCAACCACGACGCCCTTCTTGCTGACGCTAACGATCTTCACGTGCATCATGGTGTGGTCTTCGACGCAGGCGGCGGCCTTCTTCCACGCCCGATCGCGCAGGACCCACTTGCGGGAAAGGACGACTCGGTTCTGGGGATCCTCTCGGGAGAGCACGGCACCTTCGGATCCATCGCCGACCTGGAGCACGGTGGTGGGGTCGGTACCGGCCAGATCGAAGTTCTCGCGGTGGATGACAGCGGGCCGTCCGTCGTCGAGGGTGAGGTCGACCTCTTTGTCGGAAACGCCCGTGACGATTCCGCCAAGGATCTGCATAACAACGGGCTCGTGCGGAACGATTGGCGGGATCACTTCGGCCGGTGTTTTGGGCTTAGGCTCTGCCCCTTGGGGTTTGACCTCCTCCTCGGGCGAGGTTTCAGACCCCGCTTCCTCGCTGGTGGCTTCCTCGCTGGTGGCTTCCTCGCTGGTGGCTTTCTCAACGGTGGCTGTCTCGACCGGTGACGCGTCTTTTTCAGCCGAGGTCGCCGGTGCTCGCCGCTCCGCGGGCGGCGGGTCAGCTCCGCTCGACGGCGGCTCCGTTTCCATCGCAGCCCTGGGCTCCGACTCAGAATCGGGCGATTCTTCGATCGGCTCAGCCGGTGCTGGCTCGCTCGCGGCCTCGACTGAAGCTTTGGTCGTAGGCTCAGGCTTTGCAGCGGGCGGTTCTTGAATCGGCTCGGCCGGTGCTGGCTCGCTCTCGGCCTCGACTGAAGCTTTGGTTGTAGGCTCAGGCTTTGCAGCGGGCGGTTCTTGAATCGGCTGAGCCGGTGCAGGCTCGCTCTCGGGCTCGGCTGCGCTTTCTGTCGCTGGCTCGGACTCAGCAGCGGGCTCGCTCTTCGCCTCAACCGGAAGGTCCGATGCCGCCTCGGGTTCTACTACTTCAGTTTGAGCCGGCGCCTGTGTGTCCTCCGGGGCAGCAAACTCTGAAGACTCGATCTCGTCCGATTCACCGTTGTCAACAACCTCAGACTCCGACATTCCTCCACCGTACCGCTCACGCGCGAGCTGGGTGTAGAGCGTTGTTGTGCCCTCGAACCGGAGTTAGTCGACCCCGAGTGAGGTGAGCACTTCGTCGGGGCTGGCGATCACGCCGGTGTAGAAGGCACCGAAGTCGGCGTAGACAGCTGAGGCCTCGTCGAACCGCATGGTGTACACCACCTCCTTGAGATCATCGGGCCGGTTTGCAAACAGGGTGACTCCCCACTCATAATCATCGAGGCCCGTGGACGCTGTGATCAACTGAACCAGACGGCCGGCGAACTTCCGGCCGCTTTTGCCGTGGTCCATCATGAGGTCGCGGCGATCGTCGAAGTCGAGCGAGAACCAGTTGCTCGCCTCGCCCCGTCGTTTGCTCATCGGGTAGAAACACCAGGCGGTCTTGCCCTCGGGTGGAAGCACCGGGTAAAGGCGGGCCTGTTTCATCTCATCGGGTACACCGGCTGCATATTCGCTCACTTCGGTGATGCTCACGTAGCTGTCGACCAGCTCGAATCCGGCCTTGGTGAGATCTGTTTGCAGACGACGCAGCCGCCACAGATCATCGCCTAGCGCCATCACTGCAAGATCGGCCTTGTGGCCGAGCATTGCGATAGCCACCACCTGATCGCCCGATTCGGTAGCTGTGTTGAAGGCGGCGAGCGCCGATGCCCGGTCAGAGAGAATCGTGGTTTTGTAGAACAGGTGCACTACGCCAAGACCCTCGCTTGGTTTGGACCCTGTTGCTTCAACGACGGGAGCGGTTTCTGTAGAAGCCATGACCCTCAGCCTACGAGCCCAGTCATATGCGTCGAGCATCGAGCCACCACGACACCTGTCACCCAGGGTGATAGAGCGTGCCTGTACCCTCCCGCACGAAACACAGGAGTGTGAGCCCAGCTCGACGTGCGGTCTGAACGGCCAGCGCCGATGGTCCGCTGACCGATACCAATGCGGTGAATCCTGCTGCCCATGCCTTCTGAATCATCTCGAAGCTGGCTCGTCCGCTCACGAACAGCGCATGGTCAGGCGCGGGGAGTTGATCATCGAGCAGCATCCGGCCGATGACTTTGTCGACAGCATTGTGGCGACCGATGTCTTCTCGGACAACCACCACGTTTCCCCCCCGATCGACTGCGCCCGCGGCGTGAGACGATCCTGTGATGTCGAACAAACCCTGGGCAGATCGGATCCGTTCGGGCAGTGAGAGCAGCAGCTTGGTATCCCATGGATCGTGAGGAGGCAGCACCCGCAACGTTTCGGTGAGCGCTTCGATTGCGTCGGATCCGCAGATGCCACACGACGACGAGGTGTTCCCCAGGCGAGGTCGCGGCTCGGGAGCCTGGCCACCCGTCTCCACGGTCACCACGTTGAAGTCGGTTTCGAGTGCGGATCCTGTGCCGCAGTAACGAATACCGATCACAGGCACTCCATGCAACAGGCGTTCGGTATGGCAGAACCCGGCGGCAAGTTCGAAGTCGTGACCGGGGGTGCGCATCGTGGAGGTCACCAAGGTGCCGTCGAGCTGAATGCTCAGTGGTTCCTCGACCAGCAGTTTGTCCGGAGTCTTGCGACGACGTACCGTCGGCGCGTAGCTTTCGACTGAACAGCTCCAAAGAAGTCGAGCGCCGCGCCATCGCCTTCACGTTACAACACCGCCCGTTTCCCGCTGATACCCACAAAACACCGAAATTCCTGTGGGGAGCCACATGGAGTGTGGGCCACAGGAATTTCGGGATGGACCAAAGCGGCTACTAGCCGGGATTTGCGTGGTTAGTCGTCATCTTCTGCTTCAAAGTCGGTGATGACGACCTCGGTTGTGAGGAACAGACCGGCGATCGAGCCAGCGTTCTGGAGGCCCGATCGAGTCACCTTGGCGGCGTCAACGACGCCAGCCTTCTGCAGGTCGCCATACTCGCCGGTGGCGGCGTTGAGGCCATTCCAGCCCTCGAGTTCGCTCACCTTGTTCACGACCACACCACCTTCCATGCCAGCGTTCTCGGCGATCTGCTGGAGCGGACGGCTGAGAGCCTTCAACACGACACGGGCACCGGTGGCTTCGTCGCCTTTGAGCTTCTTGACGGCCTTGTTCTCGGCTGCGATCATCGCGAGCTCGGATCAACGTGACACCGCCGCCGCATACGATTCCTTCTTCGATCGCAGCCTTGGTGGTTGACACTGCGTCTTCGATGCGGTGCTTGGTTTCCTTGAGTTCAACCTCGGTGGCGGCGCCAACCTTCAGCACAGCAACACCGCCGCTCAGCTTGGCCAGACGCTCCTGGAGCTTCTCTCGGTCATAATCGCTGTCGGTGTTCTCGATCTCGGCACGAATCTGACTGATTCGACCGGTGACGTCGGCATGGTCACCACCACCTTCGATGATGGTGGTCTCACCCTTGGCCACGACCACCTTGCGGGCGGTGCCCAGCAGATCAAGGGTTGCGGTTTCGAGCTTGAGCCCCACTTCTTCACTGATGACCTGACCACCGGTGAGCACGGCGACGTCTTGCATCATGGCTTTGCGGCGATCGCCGAACCCGGGGGCCTTCACGGCGCAGACGGCGGGGAAGGTGCCGCGGATCTTATTGACCACCAGCGTCGCCAGTGCCTCGCCGTCGACGTCTTCGGCCATGATCAGAAGCGGCTTGCCAGCCTGCATCACCTTCTCGAGGACTGGCACGAGATCGCGGATGGCGCTGACCTTGCCACCCACCATGAGAACATATGTGTCCTCGAGCACGGCTTCCATCCGGTCTGGATCGCTCACGAAATACGGGCTGATGTAGCCCTTGTCGAAACGCATGCCTTCGGTGAATTCGAGATCCATACCGAAAGTGTTGGACTCCTCAACCGTGACAACACCGTCCTTGCCGACCTTGTCGATCGCCTCGGCGATCGTCTTCCCGATTGTTACGTCGTTAGCCGAGATGCCAGCCACCTGAGCGATCTGGCTCTTCTCCTCGACGTCGATCGAGAGATCCTTGATGGCATCGACCGCGGCGGCGACAGCTGTGTCGATACCGACCTTCATGCTCATCGGGTTCGCCCCGGCAGCCACATTGCGAAGGCCTTCCTTCACCATCGCCCAGGCCAGGACTGTGGCGGTTGTGGTTCCGTCGCCGGCAACGTCATCGGTCTTCTTGGCAACCTCTTTGACCAACTCGGCGCCAATCCGCTCATACGGGTCATCGAGATCGATTTCTTTGGCGATCGAGACACCATCGTTGGTGATCGTGGGAGCGCCGAACTTCTTGTCGAGCACGACGTTTCGGCCCTTGGGACCGAGGGTGATTCGCACGGCATCGGCAAGTTGGTTCATGCCAGATTCGAGCTTGCGACGGGCCTCGTCGTCGTAGGACATCATTTTCGCCATGGGGTCTGCTTCTCCTGCGAGGGGAACGGTTTTCTGTGGATTGGCACTCTAACCCTGAGAGTGCCAAAACCGAACCATCCGGGGCGTCGAAGATGCCAGCTTTTTGGGAAATTCCAACGCCCGTGGCTGCAGCGTAGAATTGGGACGGCCGGCGCTGAGAGCGCCGGCCGCTTTCTCCCTGGTTCCCGCCAGGAAGGGTCGAGGCGCATTGGGTGGAGGACGCCTCGACCTCACCACGTTCGGTGCCAGACCCGGATGTGTGAGCGTCCTGGTCCAATCGGCCCAGCGAAATGGCGCTTGCGAACTACCCGAGCAGGTCAGATACCGTCCCACAGGCATGGTTCCCCGGTGCGACAACACCGATTTCATTCCACCGATCGCTTCTCAGGTGACGACCAGCTCGCGATCCTCAGTGACCGATTGAGCCTGCCGATTTCGTGTGTGACGTGCGAGCAGGGTCGATTCGGTCATCGTCTGAAGGCCATGAAGCGCAGACGCAACAACCAGCCAGGGGTCCCCGCCTGTGCCAACGTCGTCGTTTTCGGCACGGGCATCAAGAACTGCCTGATGGGCCAGGGATAGAGGACGGTCAGATAACAAATACACGAGCTCCGTCAGCCGACCTACTTGGCTTTCAACAAAGGGGGTCATGGGTGTCATTTGGTGTTTCCTGTTCAACTGACTCTTCTACAAGTCGCTTGGACCTACTAGAGGCACTACATCGGCGATTCAGGGGCTGTGACTTGAGCCATGAACGAGCATCTCTGCCCATAAAGCCTTGTAACCTCCGGCAGTGACCCTCCGAGCCGACCTCCGCAACCTGGCGATTGTTGCCCACGTCGATCACGGGAAAACAACGTTGGTCGATGCCATGTTGCGCCAGACCGGTTCGTTCCGAGCCAATGAAGACGTCGCCGATCGGGTGATGGATTCGGGCGATCTGGAGAAGGAAAAGGGCATCACCATTCTGGCCAAGAACACCTCGGTCATGTACGGCGATATCAGGCTCAACATCGTCGACACTCCCGGCCACGCCGACTTCGGTGGCGAGGTGGAACGAGCTCTCACCATGGTGGACGGAGTGGTCCTCCTGGTGGATGCCGCTGAGGGTCCTCTCCCCCAGACACGGTTCGTTCTGCGCAAAGCCCTCGCGCGGGAACTTCCGGTGGTTCTTCTGATCAACAAGGTTGACCGGCCCGATGCCCGCATCGCCGCGGTGGTCGACGAGGTGTACGAACTCTTCCTCGACATCGACGCTCGAGACGACCAGATTGACTTCCCCATCGTGTACTCCTCGGCCAAAGACGGTTGGGCTTCGCTGACCGAAGGCGAAACCGGGGAGAACCTCAATCCGCTTCTCGACCTGCTGGTCTCGTATTTGCCGGCGCCGTCGTTCGAAGAGGGTCACCCCCTTCAGGCGTGGGTCACCAACCTCGACTCCTCGCCCTACGTGGGCCGCCTCGCATTGTGCCGGGTGATGAACGGAACGCTCAACAAGGGCCAGTCCATGGGATTGTCCCGGGTCGACGGAACCATCCAGCGGGTCAAGCTCAGCGAGATGTACCTCACCCAAGCACTTCAGCGGGTTCCGGCCGAATCGGCTGGACCGGGAGATCTGGTCGCTATCGCAGGAGTCGAGGACATTCTGATCGGCGAGACCTTGGTGGACCTCGAAGATCCTCGGCCGATGCCCGTTATCAGCGTCGACGAACCGGCGCTGTCGATGACCATCGGCATCAACACCTCACCCCTGGCCGGCAAGGAAGGCAAGAAACTCACCGCCCGCATGGTGAAGAACCGCCTCGACGCCGAACTAGTGGGCAACATGAGCCTCCGGGTCTTCCCCACCGACCGTCCTGACGCATGGGAGGTGCAGGCGCGTGGCGAACTGCAGCTCGCCATCCTGGTTGAACAAATGCGGCGCGAAGGCTTCGAGCTCACCGTCGGCAAGCCCCAGGTGGTCACTCAGGAGATCGACGGTGAGATCCATGAACCGGTCGAGCGGGTCGTGATCGACGTGCCCGAGGATCACCTCGGCGCGGTCACCCAGCTACTCGCGGCCCGCAAGGGTTCGATGGAGAACATGGTGAATCACGGAACCGGCTGGGTGCGGCTCGACTATCTCGTCCCCGCCCGCGGCCTCATTGGATTCCGCACCGAATTCATGACCGAAACCCGTGGAACCGGTGTGTTGAACCAGAGCTTCGAGGGAATGCGACCCTGGTTCGGTGAGCTACGCACGAGGCGCACCGGCTCGCTGGTAGCGGACCGCAACGGCCCCGTCACTGCGTACGCCTTGATTCAGCTTCAGGAACGAGCCCAGATGCTCGTGTCACCAACACAACCCACCTACACCGGGATGATCGTTGGAGAGAACAGCCGCTCTGATGACATGGACGTCAATGTCTGCCGTGAGAAACAACTCACCAACCATCGCGCTGCCGCCTCGGACCAAACAGTGAAGCTGACTCCGCCAAAGGTGCTCTCACTCGAACAGGCACTGGAGTTCATTTCCGATGACGAAGCGGTTGAAGTGACCCCTGAAAGCATCCGCTTGCGCAAGGCCGAACTCGACCCCACCGAGCGTGCCAAGGTAGCCAAGCGACGCAAGGCCGAACGACTTGCCGAGGCCGCCAGCTAACACGCCAGGGTTGACCCCTTACGGGGAATGATACGACTCGCTCCTGCCGGGATCTTCAGCGGCCCACCGGCGAGGGTCAGCTCGCTGTCAACATCGCTGCCATTGCGGATCTCAACAACATCGACGGTGGTGGTTACTCCCAACCGGGCCCCTCGATAGAGCACCTGGAAGCTCAACCTGCTCCAGTTCTTGGGCAGTTGAGGGTTCAGATGCAGCCCGGCCTCGGTCACCTGGAGGCCACCGAAGCCTTGGACGACTGCAAGCCATGTGCCAGCCATGCTCGTGGTGTGGCATCCGTCCTCGGTGTCGTTGTTGTAGTCGTCGAGATCGAGTCGGGCGGTGCGTAGGAGCATCTCCATCGCCTTGTCGAAACGGCCCAGCCGCACTGCCAGTACGGCATGAATTGATGGCGACAGTGACGACTCGTGGACGGTACGAGGTTCATAGAAATCGAAATTTCGACGAAGCTCGTCGAGATCGAATCGCTCCTGGAACACCCACATGCCTTGGAGCACGTCGGCTTGCTTGATGAACGGCGATCGAAGAATCCGATCCCACGACCAGTTCTGACCAATCGGCCGATCCTCGGGCGTGAGGTCATCGACAGTGAGCATTTCCTTGTCGAGGTAGTTGCTCTGCTGAAGGAAGACGCCCCGCTCGGGATCTTCGGGTAGGAAAATCCCATCTGCAATGTTGCGCCACCGTTGCGGTTCGTTGGAGGCGTCGAAGTCGACGGCAGCCAGGATGGATTCGGTCGCACGAACGTCGAGCGCTCGAGCCTCCTCGATGCTTCTCAGAGTGTGCTCCAGAGTCCACTGGGCCATCGATGCCGTGTACCAGTTGTTGTCGACGTTGTTCTCGTATTCGTTTGGGCCGGTCACCCCGAGCAGAACGAAGGCCGATCGTTTCTCCGACCACGTGATCCGCTGGGACCAGAATCGGGAGATGGCGATGAGGACCTCGAGGCCGCCCTCCAACAGGTAGGCGTTGTCGCCCGTGTGGCGTATGTAGTCGTGAATGGCGAACGCAATTGCACCGTTGCGGTGGATCTCCTCGAAGGTGATCTCCCACTCGTTGTGGCACTCCTCTCCGTTGATGGTCACCATCGGGTACAGAGCCGCACCGTCACCGAACCCGAGTTTTTCGGCGTTCTCGATCGCTTTGCCGAGCTGACGATGTCGGTAGCGGATCAGGTTGCGGCCGACCTCGGGCTCAGAGGTTGCGAGGTAAAACGGAAGGCAGAACGCTTCGGTGTCCCAGTAGGTGACGCCGCCATACTTCTCCCCGGTAAACCCTTTCGGTCCGATGTTGAGATCGGGATCATCACCGGTGAAGGTGCTGTTCAGACCGAAAATGTTGAAACGGATGCCTTGCTGGGCTGCGATGTCGCCATCGATCTCCACATCGCTGGTTGACCACTTGTGCTCCCAGGCAGTGTGATGTTCGGCCAAAAGTTGGTCAAAACCTTGAGCGACGGCAGCGTCCAAAAACTCCTGGCACTGGCTGAGGACGTGGTCCGGTGGGGTGATTCGCGAGGTCGTGTTTGCGCCAATCTTCACCACCTCAACTGTCTGGCCGGCTGCAACTGACAGCGAGGTCGTAGTTCCTGCGGTGAGTTCAGAAGTGAACGGCACCGGCTCCTGGTCCGACACCTCACCGCTGACGCTGAGCAGTAACTCGGACCCCACGGCGGCAACGAACTCGGTCTTCTTGGTTTTCGACACGACGACGGTCCGGTTTCCAACAGCGATTTCCTCGACCGGATCCCAGAATCCGAAATCGTGGTTGGAGTCCTCGTTCACGACGTCACCCGCAACCAGGGAAGTGATATCGAGATTCACGTCGGAGTCGGCGCTGAGTCGGTAACGGAGCGCCCCGACTGCGTTGTTCGCCTTACTGACGAACCGCAGCACTTCGACGGTCACGATGATCCCGTTGCTCAACCGAACCCGGAACGACCGTTCCAGGGTGCCGCCCCGCATATCGAGCTCGCGGCGGTACTCGAGCACTTCAGTAGTGGCGAGATCCAGCTCCTCGCCGTCGACCCTGATGGCCAGCCGCTTCCAGTCCGCTGCGTTCAAGACCTTCGCGAAGTAGTCCGGGTAGCCGTTCTTCCACCAACCGACCCGGGTGGGGTCCGGGTAGTAGATCCCGGCGAGATAGTTACCCTGCAACGTGTTGCCGCTATAGGCCTCTTCATGATTGCCACGGCCACCAAAGTGCCCGTTGCCCAAGGAGAACAGGCTCTCGAAGATGCGGTTGTTCTCCGCATCGAACCCGTCTTGAATGATCTTCCACGGATCCAGCACCACCAGTGTCTTCACCCGCTGAAGGTTAGCCCGATGATGTTTTTCTCATCCAAGAGGGAACCCGGGACCGTGGGATACTCGGCTATGGCCTCAGTAGTAGACCTGATCGAGACGGTTCTCTCGGGTGGCAACGACCTCGAGTGGCTTCTGGAAGCTGGTGCGGGCTGAAATCCCGGTCGATAGCCACATGCAGGGTTTCTACACCGCTCAGAGTCACAGCCAGCCAGTGTGGCGTTCTGTTCCAGCGTGGGTCTCCACGGGGATTTGGGGAATGAGAGCCCGAAGTGGGAGTCGAACCCACGACCTACGCTTTACAAGAGCGTCGCTCTAGCCAACTGAGCTATTCGGGCAGAAATCTGAGCTTATCGCTCGTCGCTGCAGGCACAGGCGGAATTGCTTGCCACCAGGTGTGACGGTTACCGCTCACCGCGGAAGCTAAGCTCGTCGCATATGAACACCGGAGCTCACGATGCTGGAGGCGGATTTACACAATCGGTGGGGACCAACGCCGCCAGGGGCGTAGGCGTCATCCTGGCCGCGGTTGCCGTCGGAGCGATCCTGATGTGGCTCGGCTACAGCAACGACTCGGTCGACGCGAACGCGGGTAACGACGACTCAGCGCTGGTGTCGGGCGACGACGGCTCAGGCGATGACGGGTCCAGCGACGCCTCCACCGACGGTTCCGGTGATACCACCACAACCACAGAAGCCACCACAACAACAACAACAGCTGCCCCGGCCATCGCCCGGCCCGCAGCCGAGGTGACAGTCGTGGTAATGAACGCTACAGAAGGCAAGCCCGGCATCGCCGGCCGCAGCTCCGCAATAGGAGAACAAGCGGGCTACACGATGCTGGAGCCCAGCAACGCCAAGGTTGACCAGGACACCGCCATTCAGTATGCGCCGGACTACGAAGCCGATGCCGTTGCAGTGGCCGAGGCATTCGGCCTTGATGCGTCCGTCGTTGAACCTTTCCCAGACGAGCTGAACATACGTGACGCAGCCGACGTGGCTGGCGCGAACATCATCGTGTTCGTCGGTCTCGACGGAAAGATTGATCCCTAGGTACACCGCATCTAGGGCAGTACTACGCTGGGGGCATGGCCATCAGCCCCGCCGGCAAACAAGACCTCGACTCCTCCGGTTCCTCAGACCTGGCCATGCGCGTCGTCGGAGGCGCGATCGGGGCGATCATCCTGTTCTTCATTGCGAAGTGGATCATCGGGTTTGTCTTCACTCTCATCAAGTTCGGGATCTTCTTAGCGGTGGTCTTCGCCATCATCTATGTGGCACGGCAGGTCACCAAGAAGGACTAGCTAGCCTTCCACGGCGGGCTTCGGCGTCCGCTGCCGCACAATCTCAAAACACGCAGCCGCACCAGCCATAGCAACGTTCAGGCTGTTCAGCTCGCCCCTCAATGGCAGGCTGGCAACCACGTCGACCCGTTGGCGAACCAAACGAGACAGGCCGGACCCTTCTGCGCCGAGCACGAGCGCCACCGGTCGGTCATTGCTCAGATCTAGATCGAACAGTGCAGAGTCGCCATCGGCATCGAGGCCAACGGTCAAAACACCAGCTTCGGAGAGGTCCCTGATAGCGGTTGGGATTCCCCCTACGAGCGCCATCGGGACATGTTCAACCGCTCCTGCGGCAGTTTTGGTGACGGTGGCGGTCACATGAACCGAGCGGTGGCGCGGCATCACGATCCCAGTCACTCCGGCGCATTCGGCGGTACGGATGATCGCCCCGAGATTCTGCGGATCGGTGATGCCGTCAAGCACCAGTAAGAACGGGGCGCGGTGGGTCAACAGGTTGTCGAGCGACTTCGCTTCCAGAGGCTTCGCTTTGGCCAGGACTCCCTGATGGCTCATGGTGAGGGCGTCAGCGTCGAATCGTTTTCTAGTGACCGACTTCAACGGCACTTTGAGATCTGCGGCGAGTTCGCGAATGTCGGTGAGGATCGGAGCGTCGTCGAGATCCTCAACCATCAGAATCTCCTTCACCGGACGGGTCCGAGCAAGCAGCAGTTCGCGCACTGCATGCCTGCCCTCCACCTGATCGCCGCCCAGCCCGCGTTGTGCGTTTCGCTGTCGGGGCTGGCCCGCGGTCGCTGCACTCGGGCGACCACGGCGCCGACCGGCGGGAGCTACCGGGGGTCGAGAACCGGCTGGTCTTTTCTTGCGGGCACCTGGTCTTGGTTTGCCCCCTCCACCACGGCCGCCTTGGTTGTTGGGGGTCGAACCCCTTTTGCTTGGACTCACGATTTCACCATCAATGCTGAGGCGAAACACTGGACGCCCTGGCCCAGTGCAGCAACGCCTTCGGTTCTCTTGCCCTTCAGTGTGACCGGTCCGCCGGCCGCGTCCGACAGGTTCTTTTCCATTGCCTCGCGATGCGGGGCGATCTTCGGAGAGTCGAGCACCACTGTGCAATCGGCATTCACCAACACCCAGCCCCGCTCGGTCAACGTCTCGGCCGCCCGCCGCAATAGCTGGATGCTGTCGGCACCGGCCAACAAAGGATCGGTGTCGGGGAACATCCCGCCGATATCGCCTGCACCGACAGCCCCGAGCATCGCATCGATCACGGCATGGGAGATCGCATCGGCATCGCTGTGCCCGACGAGCCCGGGTGCGTCTGTGAACTCGACACCGGCCAGCACGAGCGGACGATTGGGATCATCGCTCCAGCTGTGCACGTCGAATCCTTGACCGATTCGGATGTCGGGAACAGGTGCGCTCACCCCAACAGTATCTCGGCAAGAGCAAGGTCTGCGGCCACCGTGACCTTGATGTTTTTGGGATCGCCCTCCACATGAACCACCTCAGCCCCGAGTGCATCCACCAACGATGCGTCGTCGGTGGCGTCGCCTCCGCCGTCATGGGCCCTTCTGATCAGGTCGAACGCAAATCCCTGGGGAGTCTGGACCGCTCGGAACTGGCTTCGGTCGACCGCTCCCCCCTCCACGTGACGCAAAGAATCGGTGACCGGGATTACGGGTACAACCGCCTCCTTTCCATCCTTGAGGGCAGAGACGACCCTGCTGACCAGTGCTGCGGGAACCGCAGGGCGGGCGGCATCATGTATGAGCACGTGAGAGGGCTCGAATTCGGCCGCAGCGGCCAAGCCGGCTCGAACCGAATCGGCTCGAGTGACGCCACCGGGCACGACCACGTCGGCCAAATCGCTCTGATGGCCGGCCAGCAGGTCCGGGTGAGCGACGACAACGACCGCGTCACACACTGCGGCTATCGCTTCGACGGACCAGTCGAGAACCCGCTTTGCACCCACCGACTTGAATTGCTTTGGAGCATCATCGCCCAGGCGCGATCCGATCCCACCGGCGACAACAATTCCCACGATCCTCACGCCCCGAGGCTACTCATAGCGCTGTGAGTAGGAGCGCTGCGTTCAAACTGTGACATGTTCCACTTGCCCGATGTACGGTATAGAGGTGATTGACCCCGCGTTTTTGGCTGACGTCGAGCTCTTTTCCGGGCTTGAAGAAGACACACTGGCGGTAATCGCTGCCCAATCGGAACTACGAAGGCTCAAGCGGGGTGACGTGCTTTTCAGCGAAGACGACGAACCGGCTGAACTTTTTGTCACGATGTCGGGCCGGGTTGCGATGGTGAACCGTTCAATCGACGGGCGGGAAAGCGTCGTAGCTCTCATGGAGAAGGGCGATCTCTTCGGAGAGATGCCGTTGTTCGACCAGCGCAACCGATCCACCGACGGTCGTGCGCTCGAACCCTCCGAAGTCCTCGTGATTCCCTACGGTCCTCTCCACAAGCTTTACCAGGAGCAGCCCGAACACCTCTGGCGCGTAGTGTCACTGCTCGCCGGTCGCCTCCGGGCGATGGATGGTGTGCTGGCGGATTCGGTGTTCCTCGACGTCACCGGTCGAACTGCCAAACGGCTTCTCGAAATTGCAGGCGACACAGACGATTTCGCCTTGCCGGTCACTCAGGAAGAACTGGCCGGGATGGTGGGCGCCAGCCGGGAGCGCGTCAACAAGGCGATCGCCAGTTTTGTCCGTCTTGGATGGATCGAACAACGCGACCGCCGCTACCACATCCGAAACCGCCAACAACTCGAACTCCGCGCCCGCTAAGAACGTTCTTTACAAAACCGGCGAGGCTGATAGAGCCGTAGTCGCGCCACTTCGTTCTCGCAGCGACCGCTGTGGGCCCGCTACGGGCCAAGGAAAGGACTACCTCCGTTGCAGGCGGTCCAGGATTGAGGTTTCGACGAGCTGGGTGAGGCTTTCTTTGACACTGCGAGCTCGGAACGGATCTATTCCGTCGATCTCTTGGAGCTCAGCCGCGCTTGCACCCAAGATCGCATCGAGACTCTCGAAACGCTCCACAACGTCATCGACCATTGTGGCGGTGAGACGGGGAACCTTGGACAGCAGGCGGTAGCCCCGCGACTCGAGGGCACCATCGAGTTCGGTGACCGACGCCGAGAGGTGAAGGGTCTTGGCCAAGAGTTCCTCGTTGAACAACGCATCGTCGCTCAGTCCGGCGAGCGCATCCATGGCCTGTTCGATGTGGAAGCCTGCGTCCTCGGTGAAGTAGTCCCGGATTAGCAGGCGACGATCGTCGATCACGCCGCCCATCAGCTCTTCGAGCTGCAATCGAACCAGACGTCCGTCGGTACCGAGCTCGATGAGATTGCGTTCGATTTCCTTGGCGATCCGGGCCACCATCTCGGTGCGTTGAAGCACCTCAACAACGTCTCGCAGAGTGACCAGATTCTCCACCTCGAGAGCCGAGAGATTGGCCGAAACGCTGTGAAGGCGGCTGCGGTAACGCTCGAGGGTCTGAATTGCCTGGTTGGAGCGTTCCAACAGTCGGCTGACAAGCTCGAGCGAGTGGCGGTCCTCGGAGATGTAGACCTGGATCTCCTTGCGACTCTGCGACACTGCAACCACCGGCACATCGAGGGAGCGGGCCACCCGTTCAGCAGTGCGATGACGAGTACCAGTTTCGGTAGTCGGGACATTGGGATTGGGCACGAGGTGGACGTTTGCCCTGGCGATCCTTGTGGCCTCGGGATCCAGAATGATGGCACCGTCCATCTTTGCCACCTCGGCCAGGCGCTGGGGTGTGTAGGCCGAATCAAGCAGGAACCCGCCCGAGCAGATGTTCAGAACCTCGGGACTATCTCCAACCACGATCAGACCACCACGTCCCGATTGGAGGACTCGATCGAGGCCTTCCCTGAGAGGAGTACCGGGCGCAATCTGAGCAAGTACTCGGACAAGCGCGCGCTCAGCTTGATGATCCATGGGCAGATTGTAGGGCCTCGCGGGGGCCAACGTCAGGCTGCTACCCCCAGCAACACATTGAGTGCGTCGACAACGGTCTCACAACGATGGAGCCCGAGTCCGGTAGGACCCTCAGGACATGACAGAGGAACAATGCACTCGGAGAATCCGAGACGATGGGTTTCGGCCAGACGGCGCTCCATGGTTGCTACACGCCGGAGTTCGCCACTGAGACCGATCTCCGCACACGACCCAAGCCGGGCGGGGACTGGCATCTGCCGGGCCGCCGACACCATTGCGAGGAGCATCGCCAGATCAGCACCGGGGTCGTTGACCTTGGCTCCTCCGGCTGCAGAGACCAGCGTGTCCAACCCAGCCAGGACGTCGGGCACTTTGTCGCGGCCAACACTGTGCACCAGGTTCAGCCGTCCTGCCTGCACATTGTGGGCTTTGACCACCGGTCGTTCGCCGCTTTTAGTGAGGAGGGCTTGGATCTCAACCATCACCGGCCGCCGGCCTTCGAGAACCGGGACCACAGCAGAACCTGCCAGAGTCGGGTTTCGGTCCGCGAGGAATCGAGCACTTGGGTCTCTCACCGGGATCAGACCGGTGCGGACCATCTCGAACAAACCAACCTCACTGGTGGGACCGAAGCGGTGCTTGATACAGCGCAGGAAGCGCAGATCGTTCCGTCGATCACCGTCGAAGCTGAGCACAGTATCGACGAGGTGTTCCAGAGTTCGAGGTCCTGCGAGCCCTCCATCTTTTGTGACGTGCCCGATGAGCAAAAGGGACACGTTGTTCTTTTTGGCCGTTTCGGCGAGCTGACTGGAGACCATCCGCAGCAGAGAGGGAGATCCCAGAGATCCGCCATCGTCGTGGCTCCTGAGCATCTGCACTGAGTCGACGATCACCATTTGTGGGCATTGTTTCTCCATCATGTTGATGACCTGGCCGGTGTCGGTGGTGTCCAGAACACTCAACGTTTCCGGGATCGGGCGATTGTGGATCCGACTCGCCCGAGCAGCCACCTGCGACGGCGCCTCTTCCCCGGTGACCAGGACCACACTCGCGCCTGTGCGAGCGATACGGAGCGCCAGCTGGAGGGTGAGCGTGCTTTTGCCGATGCCGGGTTCGCCCGATAACAACGACACGGATCCGGGAACAAACCCACCACCGAGCACCCGATCGATCTCCTCCACGGTTGTTGGAACCGGGATCGATTGGGTTTGATCGACCTCGACAAGGGGCACCAGCCCGACCCCATCGATGAAGGTCCGTTTGGCAACCGGCCGCTCCGGGATGGTGTGCCAGGCCTTGCACCCTGCGCAGATCCCTTGCCATTTTGGGTGCTCTCGACCACAGTCAGAGCACGCGAACGTCGTTGATTTACTCATTCCCAGATCATCGTCGAGGGGTGTGACAGTCAAGCGCTCGTCCGAGGGAGGGCGGCTGAGATCTAGACCGCAGGCTCGGGTGCGGACTGGTCTGGGACGTCGAAGCTACGGAGGATTGAATGGCCGCGAGCGTCCTCAGCGGCGGCGTCGGGTGCGAACCAGGCGGTCCGATACCCGAGTTTTCGGGCTGCATCCAGAATGTCGAGCTGGTCGTCCACAATGAGGATGTTGGCCGGCGGCTGACCCGTGACCCGGCGCAACACTTCGAAGATTGCCTGATCGGGCTTTCTGACGCCGACCGCACCGCTCACGACCCACGGATCCACCAGGGTGTCGAGACTGTGGCGCTGGCGCAACTTGCGCGCCCAGGCGGCGGAGTCGTTCGTGAAACACGCCACCCGTACCTCGCGGTCCCGGAGTGAACGAAGAAACTTCACGACCCCGGGCTTGAGGGCGTGTTTGGCGAGGTACTCATCGTCGAGCTCAGCTGGGTCCCCGGGAACCTGGACGAGTTGCCAAAATGCTGACGGTTCGATCCGACCAAGGCTCAATTGGCGCGCCCTGGTCGCGATCTCATCAGCAGTAAGCGGCGAGCCCTTCTCGAAACAGAACGGAATCAGCACATCGTCGATATCGGCGGCAGTCCCATAGAGCACGCCCATGCCATCGAGTGCGACCACCGTAGGGTTGGCCGACACCGCTGTGTCCGATCTCTCATCGTCGCCGCTGGGGACGATCTTGGGATCTTTCTTCGGTGCACGCGCCGGGGGACGGTTCGTCGCCTTGGGAATCGGTTGCTGTCGAGTCTGAATGATCCGCAAGATCACTGCAAAAGCCAGCAGCAGCGCGACCGCACCGGCAAGAACAGCCACTCCCAGGGCCACGAGTGCACCGATCTGCCGAGTGGTGCTCTCGGACTGGACCGACACCTCTGAGGGATTGGCCAGGTTGGTTGACCAGAATCGCGCAGTCGAGTCCGACGCCTGGTCCAGCCGAGTGCCGTTGGAGCCATCGGGGGGAACCTCACCAGGAAGGGTGATCGACAGCCGAACGTTAACCCGTGACGGGTCCGCGTCTAGTCGCTCGGCGAAGGTCACGAGCGGCTCGCCGAGAAGCGTCTCGAGTTCGGCGTCGCTGAAGCCGGAGAACCCATTACCCGCTATTCGGCCCTCAACCGTGTAAGAAACCTGAGCGAAGCTGTTCTCCTTCACTAACGAGAACCCGCCGAACATGCCATCGGGTCCAGCGATTTCATCCATCGTTGCGGCGAACTGATCGGGATTGGCAAACGCTTTCTGAGCACGAATTCGGGTTCTGCCGTCGTCGTCGAGTTCCCGAGGTTCGACGAACCAGCCCGAATCGTTGGCATCGGCAAGCGCCAACCCGGCTGCTTCCAGATCTGGGAGCGCGCTCGCTAGTTCAGGATCCAGAACGACCGCTACCTCGACGGTGCCCGATCCGTCTTCTTCCACCTGGACCGTGGTGAGAATGTCAGCGTCACAGGCAGCGAGAAGAAGCACCAGTCCCAAGAGCACAGCGCGCCCGGAGATTCTGATCACACTCCGCAAAGACACTGTCCACAGCGTAGTCGCCCAGATCTGACCCTGGCGTGAGCGTATGGTTCGGCGGAAGTGATGGACTTCCGACGCGATGTCAGACGAGTGGAGGCAGTGAGACTACGTTTCGGCCAGCTCGGGGGTTGAGGGGGGTTGGAAACCTTCGTGGGCGGTGAAGCTCAGCTCTTTGTCGCCGTCGTCGTTGGCGACCACATCGACCACAATGATCTGACCGGCCCGGAATTCCTTGTACAGCAGCTTCTCGGACAGCTGATCTTCGATCATCCGCTGTATGGCCCGACGCAGCGGTCGAGCGCCCATGGTCGGGTCATAACCACTATCGGCCAAGAGGTGCTTGGCGTCGACGGTGAGTTCGAGTCCGATGCCTTGACCCTCGAGCTGCTCGGCCGTGCGGGCGATGAGAAGGTCGACGATCTCGGTGACCTCTGGCTTGGAGAGCTCGTGGAAGACGATGGTTTCGTCGACACGGTTGAGGAACTCGGGCCGGAAATGCAGCTTCAAAGCGTCGTTGACCTTTTCCTTCATGCGCTCATAGGTGACGGCCTCGTCGCTCCTGGCAAAGCCCAGCTGCGCCTTTCGAAGGTCTTGGGTTCCCAGGTTCGAGGTCATGATCAGCACGGTGTTGCGGAAGTCGACACTGCGGCCCTGGCTGTCGGTGAGCCGGCCCTCTTCAAGGATTTGGAGGAGCGTATTGAACACGTCGGGGTGGGCCTTTTCGATCTCGTCGAACAGCACCACGCTGAAGGGCTTGCGGCGCACAGCCTCGGTGAGCTGGCCACCCTCTTCATAGCCGACGTAGCCCGGGGGCGAACCGACGAGGCGGGACACGGTGTGTTTCTCCATGTACTCAGACATGTCGAGGGTGATGAGGGCCTTGTCATCGCCGAACAGGAAGGCGCTGAGCGTCTTGGCCAGCTCGGTCTTGCCGACACCGGTTGGGCCCAGGAAGATGAACGAACCGGAAGGACGTTTGGGGTCCTTCAGGCCGGCGCGGGTGCGGCGAATACTCTGGGAAACTGCCTTGATGGCGTCTTGTTGACCGATGACCCGCTTGTGGAGTTCATCCTCCATACGCAGGAGCTTCTCGGTCTCTGCCTCGGTGAGCTTGTAGACGGGGATGCCGGTCCAGATACTGAGAACTTCGGCGATCGATTCTTCGTTGACCTCGTCGAACAGGTCGACACCGGAAGCTTTGATTTCAGACTCCATCTCGGCCTTGCGGGCGAGAAGTTCTTTCTCCTCGTCGCGGAGGTTTCCGGCCGCTTCGAAGTCCTGGGACTCCACCGCTTCCTTCTTCTTCTCCACGATCCCAGACAGCTGTGCTTCGATCTCTTTGAACTCAGGCGGGGTAGCCATGCGCTTGATACGCAGACGGGAACCGGCCTCATCGATGAGGTCGATGGCCTTGTCGGGGAGATGGCGATCGGCGATGTAGCGATCAGCCAGGTTGGCGGCGGCAACGAGCGCCTGATCGGTGATGGTCACCCGGTGGTGGCTTTCGTAGCGGTCACGGAGCCCTTTGAGGATCTCGATGGTGTGTTCCACCGTGGGTTCCTCGACCTTGATCGGCTGGAACCGGCGCTCCAGGGCAGCGTCCTTTTCGAGATGCTTGCGATACTCGTCGATTGTGGTGGCACCGATTGTCTGTAGTTCACCGCGGGCCAGCATCGGCTTGAGGATGCTGGCGGCGTCGATGGCGCCTTCGGCGGCACCCGCACCCACAAGGGTGTGGATCTCGTCGATGAAAAGGACAATGTCGCCCCGGGTCTTGATCTCTTTGAGAACCTTCTTGAGTCGCTCCTCAAAGTCGCCGCGATACCGGGATCCGGCCACGAGGGCACCGAGGTCGAGGGTGTAGAGCTGCTTGCCTTCGAGGGTTTCGGGCACCTCGTCGTTGGCGATCATCTGGGCGAGGCCCTCAACGATGGCGGTCTTGCCAACGCCGGGCTCACCTATCAGCACAGGATTGTTCTTGGTGCGCCGGCTGAGGACCTGCATGAGACGCTCCGCTTCGCGCCCTCGGCCGATGACCGGATCGAGCTTCTTCTCACGAGCCAGTTGAGTCATGTTGCGACCGAACTGATCGAGAATGAGCGAACCGGACTGTGTTTCCCCTCCAGTCCCGCCGGCGGTCGCGCCGGCCTTTCCACCGCCGCCTTCACCCGGAGCAGAACCCTGGCTCGAGGGACCGCTATAGCCCGAAAGCAGCTGAATCACCTGCTGACGCACCCGCGAAAGATCGGCGCCGAGCTTCACCAGAACCTCCGCGGCAACACCCTCACCTTCCCTGATCAGACCGAGGAGGATGTGCTCGGTACCGATGTAGTTGTGACCGAGCTGAAGCGCTTCGCGCAGCGAGAGCTCGAGCACCTTCTTGGCGCGAGGGGTGAAGGGGATGTGTCCGCTGGGAGAGCTGGAGCCCTGCCCAATGATGTCCTGCACCTGCTCACGGACACCTTCGAGGCTGATAGACAGCGATTCGAGGGCCTTGGCAGCGACACCTTCCCCCTCGTGAATCAATCCGAGGAGGATGTGTTCGGTGCCGATGTAGTTGTGGTTGAGCAGACGGGCCTCTTCTTGGGCCAGCACCACCACACGGCGGGCACGGTCTGTAAAACGTTCGAACATGGATCCTCTTTTCGATCGAGGGGGGTGGGATGAGTCTACCTGTCCCTCAATATGAAGGTCGGCGAGAGCGGGGGCGGAATAAGCCGTTTGGCCCAGTTTGATGGGCCCACACTGGATTCAACGAACCGGGCGGCCGGATTGTTCCATGAAGGAGCCTACGGCCGTCCCTGTCCTTCGGCGGCGCTGGGCGACAACCGAAAGATCAAGAGCGAGAGTCAGCCGGCGGCAGCGGTGGCCGAGGCCAGGAGGTGATCACAAGCCGCTGCCAGGGCGTTCGCCGCTTCGTTGTCGCTCACAGTGGCAATCACATCTTTGGCCTCGTTCACAAACCCCACCGCAACCTGGTGGGCCGAGGCAACACCCGGGCCGTTTCTCACGATTTCAATGGCGGCCAGACGGTGGGATTCAGACATGTCTTCACTGAGGAGGGGGCGGAGTTCGCCGCCAACGGTTGAACCCAGGGTGTGAATCACCGGTAGTGAGTACACCCCTTCCAACATGTCGTTGCCTGCCGGTTTGCCCAGCTGCTCATCCGAGGCGACCACGTCGAGGATGTCGTCGACCACTTGGAACGCCATTCCATAGAGACGGCCGAATTCGGTGAGCGAGTCAATTGCGGTCCGGTCCTGTCCGCTGACAATGCCGCCGATTCGGGCGGCCGCGGCGTACAGCGAGGCCGTTTTACCTTCAATGCTGGGGAAGTACTGGCTTTCGTTGCGTTGAGTGTCGTAGAGGGTTTGAAGCTCTCCAACCTGACCCTGACAAAGGTGGGAGATGGTTGTAGCCAGAAGTCCCGCAACTTCGACGCCGAGGTCGGCGGCGATCTCCGAAGCCTTGGCCAGCAGGTAGTCGCCGGCGAGGATTGCCCGAAGATTTCCCCACCGCGCGTTCACACTCTCAACCTGGCGGCGGAGTTTGGCTTCGTCCATGACGTCGTCGTGATACAGACTGCCAATGTGCACCAATTCCACCGAAACCCCACCGCGGACGACATCGATGTGAACCGGTTCGCCATCGGGAAGTGAACAAGCAGCCGCAGCTATCGCAAATCGCGGTCGCAAGCGCTTTCCGCCCGCCTTTATCAGGTGCGAGGCGATCTCGGTGAGATACGGGTCTCCGTCGATGTGAACCGTGGCCAGCAGTGTCTCTTCCACCCGGTGGGTGTCGAGCGCCGACGTCGGCAAGCGTTTGAGTGGATTGGCGGACACGGAGATCAGGTTAGGTCACACCAACCTTGTGCCGCTCATCCAAGCGACACGATGTGACACCCACCCTGGACCGCAGACGATCCTCGATCTTGGCTCAGAAGTCGAATTCAGCGTCTACGTCGTCGGGAACCATAGGGTCTGACCCCGATGACGGGCCACCGGCTGGGAGGTAGAAGGCTTCGGTGAGCCATCCCAGAATCTCGTTGTCAATCTGCTTGGACTCGCTCAAGTTGACTACGTGGAAGTACTTGTCAGTGTTCATGTGCTGAACCACTTTGCGCGAGAGCTTCCCTGAGCTGAGCTTGCGAGATAGCGAGAACCCGAGGGCGGTCCATTTGGTCTTGGCCCGGAGCTCACAGATCATCGGCCCGTTCTTGATCTTGATCCCCATCGCAATCGGATCGACGATCAGATCGCCGCCATCCAAGGAAGCTAGGTGACCGTACACCACATCAAAGACCGGCTTCTCCCACGGCTTGGCGTCGGCGAAGTACTCCTCCAGGGACATCCCCGGTGAGCACATGTGACCCTGACGAACCTTGCCGAATTCGCGTTTGCATTTGGGACACCTCCAGCGCGCCATGTGGCGATCGTAGTTTGAAGGGTCAGTCGAAGACTTCGGGCTTGAGGGTGGGGAACAACACGACGTCGCGAATGGTCTGCACATCGGCCAGCAGCATGATCAACCGGTCCATACCTATTCCCAAGCCTCCCGTTGGAGGAAGGCCGTAGTCGAGCGCTCGAAGGTAATCCTCATCAACGAGCATCGCTTCGGCGTCACCGGCTTCTCCAGCCTTTACCTGATCCTCGAACCGGGCCCGTTGTTCGGCGGGGTCGTACAGCTCGCTGAATGCGTTGCACAACTCTCGGCCGGCAACGATGCCCTCGAACCGTTCGGTGAAGCCCGGTTTGTCCCGGTGAATCCGCGACAGCGGGGAGACCTCTTCGGGATAATCGATCACAAAGATGGGATCCCACAGATTGCCTTCAACGGTCTTCTCGTACAGCTCGAGCAGCAACTTGCCTGGGCCGTAGCTGTCCTTGATCGCCACGTCATGGTTCCGGCAGATCTCTCGGAGCGCCTCGATCGGTGAGTCGAGGCCCACCGATTCACCGGTGTGCTCATTGATGAGATCAACCAGCGTGGCTCGACGCCACGGGGCAGCCAAGCTGATCGGTTGGCCGTCGTAGGTGATCTCGGTCGACCCGGTCAGCTCGATGGCCAAGTGTTCCACCAGTTGTTCGACCAACTCCATGATGTCGCCGTAGTCGGCGTAGGCCTGGTAGAGCTCGAGCATCGTGAACTCGGGGTTGTGGCGGGTGCTGATTCCCTCGTTTCGAAACACCCGAGCGATCTCGAACACCCGCTCGATCCCACCCACGATCAACCGCTTCAGGTAGAGCTCGGGGGCGATTCGCAGGAAGAACTCGCTGTCCAAGGCGTTGTGGTGGGTGGTGAAGGGTCGAGCCAGCGCACCCCCCGGGATGGGGTGGAACACCGGGGTCTCTACCTCGATGAAGTCCCGATCCTCCAACCAGCGGCGGGTGAGGCTGATCGCCTTGGACCGCAGTACGAATGCATCTCGCGCCTGGGGGGTTACCCAGAGGTCGACGTATCGCTGCCGGTAACGAAGCTCGGGATCGGAGATGCCGTGGAACTTGTCGGGAAACTGACGATGGGTCTTGGCCAGCACCGTCCACTCCTCCACCTTCACACTCAGTTCACCTCGGCGGGTCTTCATCACTTCGCCCGTGACCCCGATCCAATCCCCCAGCGATAAGGCGGTGAAGTCTTCGAAGTTGGGGGTGACCTTCGAAGGTGCGAACAGTTGGATTCGACCCGAGCCATCTTGCAGGGTGCCGAACGCCAGCTTGCCCTGGGTACGGCGCAGCATCAGCCGCCCGGCGATCGTGGCCTTCACTCCGGCTTCGGTGCCGTCGTCGAGGTGGCCGAACTTCTCGTTCAGCTCCGCCGAAGTGGCGTTCGGTTCAAATCGGTAAGGGATCTCGTGCGACATGGAATCTTTCCGGCCCGTTCTGTCAGGCGTGAGGGCGGACGTCGAGACCGATGTCGAGGACACCGGCAGCGTTGGTGAGCGAACCGGAGGATACGAGATCGACGCCGGTTTCGGCGTATGAATCCAGTGTGGTCAGGTTGATTCCGCCACTTGCCTCCAGGAGCGGCCGGCGAGTGCCATTCTCCAACGCCCACTTGTGAGCCTCAGCGACCAGGGGCTTGAGTTCCTCGGGGCTGAAATTGTCGAGCAAGATGATGTCGGCCCCAGCTTCCATCGCGGCGATCATCTGATCCCGACGATCGGCCTCCACATGGATGGTTCGACCAGGCCAGCGGCTCCTGGCTTTGGCCACTGCGTCGGCGATTGTGGTGCCAATCAGGTGATTGTCCTTGAGCATGAACCAGTCGCTGAGATTTCCGCGATGGTTGACAGCACCGCCGGCCCGAACCGCCGCCTTCTGCATACTCCGGTAGCCGGGTGTGGTCTTTCGGGTGTCCCACACGATCACCCGCCCAGCGGCGAGATCCACCCATTTGGCTGCATTGGTAGCGATTCCGCTGAGTGCACTGAGAAAATTCAGTGCGGTGCGCTCGGCGGTGAGCAGGGTGGCGAAAGGACCGCGTGCGACTCCGAGAACGTCGCCAGCTTCGATGCGGTCGCCGTCTGTCTTGGCCCATTCGATCGTGAGCATTGGGTCGACCGCTGCGAACGTCTCGTCCACACACAGGCAACCGGCGACCACTCCGGCCTCGCGGGCCATGAATTCGGCGGTCGCTGCGAGCGCGGGATCGATCAGAGACGATGTGAGGTCGCCGAAGGGCGTGAGGTCTTCTGCGAGGGCAATCCCAACCATCGTTCGTACGTCGGCAACAGGGGGAAGCAGGTCTCTCCGCATTCAGCCAGGCTAGTGGTCCCTGTTCAGGTCCATTCCCGTTCTTGGTTCAGTGTTGTCCCTCCGGAGACAGGTCGTTCGTCGTGTAGTTGAATCGGGGGAGACCCGATTCGCCAAACGAAAGGTACCCACCATGAAATACGCACTGCTTCTCTACTCAGATGAGTCCATCACTCCTGACTTCGGTACTCCCGAGATGGACGCCGAAATGCAGGATTGGGAGAAGTTCACAGTCGATCTGGCAGCAGCCGGAAAACACCTCGGCGGCGAAGCACTTCACCCAACCCAAGCAGCCACCACGGTGCGGGTGCGCGATGGAAAGACCGTCACCGTCGATGGGCCCTTCGCCGAAACCAAAGAGGCGCTCGGCGGTCTCTACTTGATCGAAGCAGAGAACCTCGACGAGGCAACCGAGTGGGCGTTGAAGATCCCCAACATCAGCTATGGCACGGTCGAAATCCGGCCGATCGTAGAATTCGATTAAGGCCTGATGTCACCTCGACTGTCACCGGTCGACGTTGCGTTCCGCAAGGAGTGGGCACCACTGGTTGCCACCCTCGTGCGGGAGACACGGAGCCTTGAATTGGCCGAAGATGCCGTGTCAGAAGCGTTTGCGGAGGCGTCGGTCCGGTGGCGGACCGACGGACCTCCTCAGAAACCAGGGGCCTGGTTGCTCACCACGGCCCGCAGAAAGGCCATAGACCGGATGCGGCGTGACACACGCTTCGCCGAGCGAATGACGGCGCTGGCCCAAGCCGCCGCCCAACCGCCGCCCCGCGAGAAGCGGCTCGGAGACGATCAGCTCGCTCTGATAGCCGGCTGCGCCCACCCGGCATTGAACGCCGAGGCGCACGTAGCCCTCACCCTGCGCTACGTATGTGGCCTAACCACCGAGCAGATCGCCCACGCATTCATCGTGCCAACCGAAACGATGAAGAAACGATTGACACGAGCCAAGAAGAAGATTGCCTCTGCTGGGGTTCCTTTCGATGTTCCCAGACCAGAAAATCTCGCCGAGCGCCTTTCCTCAATCTGTGGAGTCATCTACGCAGTGTTCAACGAGGGATACGCCAGCGCGGCGGGCCCTGAACTCATCAGGGGATCGTTGTGCGACGAAGCGATCTGGCTGTCGGAATTGCTCTGTGAACTCACGCCCGACGATGCAGAGGTGCACGGTTTGGCCGGTCTCATCCTGCTCACCGATTCGAGACGTTGGGCACGAACCGACGTACATGGTCTCCCGGTACTGCTGGAGGATCAAGACCGTTCGAGGTGGGATCAGGACAAGATCAGCCGAGGACTCGCCCACCTCGCTCGCAGCGCAGGGCTCCCCGGGGTGGGGCCGTACCGACTGATGGGCTCGATCGCGGGTCTGCACGCCCGTTCACCCTCGGTGGAAGACACACCGTGGTCGAGGATCGCTGGACTCTATGGCGCACTGATCGCTCTCCACGACACCCCCGTCCTTCGGTTGAACCAGGCCGCCGCGATGGCATGGAGCGAAGGGCCCGAGGTTGGCCTCGCCCTGATCGATGAGCTTCAGGATGAATTGGCAGGCTATGAGTACTTTCATTCGAGTCGTGCGGCGCTGCTTGTGAAGCTGAACCGAGTGGACCAAGCCATCGCTGCCTACGACAGCGCTATCGAACTGTGCAGCAACGACGCCGAAGTCCGCTGGATGACCGCCCGACGTGCGGGGCTAGTCGGCTGAGGTGCGTGGTGGTCAGCGAGCTACAAGTACTGCAAAGGGCACGGTGAGGAGCGACAGGCCGGTGAGGGTCACCAACGAACTCGTCATGCGTTTCGGAGCAAGGTCGTGTTCGAGCGCAACCAACATCGTGAAGACCGCTGGCGGCATTGAAGCCTGCATCAGCACGACGCCGGTATCAGTGTCGGACAGGCCGAACACGGTCGCCAGCCCATAGGCCACCACCGGAGAGACGATCAGTTTCGAGGGGGCGGATGCGAAGACTCCAGCCTCGGGACGGGCCAGATCGACCGAGCGAAGCTGGAGGCCGAGCGTCAGGAGCATCACGGGGATGAGAGCCCCCGCGATGAGTCCCACCGGCCGTTCGAACCAATCCGGTAGTGCGATATCGAAGTAGTTCACCGGGATGGCCAGAAGCGCTCCGAGAGTCAACGGTGTGGTGAGTCCGGTCCGAACCGCAGCCCACACGCTCTGAGTTCGGCCGGTGGCCAACGCAACGCCCATCACGACCCCGAGAGTGTTGACGACGACCATCACCACAATCGCCGAGGCCCTCACCTCGTCACCAAGTGCGAAAACGCAGATCGCAATACCGGCATTGCCAACATTTCCATAGGTCGATGAAACGATGTCTGCGGCCATATTGTCCCGTCCATTACCGAGCGATTTGGAGATCGCTCCACCCGCTAACCCGGCAGCGACGAAACTGAGCGCAGCTGCTCCGACCAGACCGAGCACTGCTCCACCGTCGAGGGTGGCCCCGGCAAGGCCGTCGAACATGAACGCCGGACCGAGAATCCAGTAGGCAAGTTTGGAGAGCGTCTTGGTCTCCAACTCGAGCCGATGGCCGACGACCGCGCCAACCGCTACCACGATCACCACCGGTCCGATGACCGAAGTCAAGATCTCGAGCACGGCGAAAGGCTAGCGGCACCAGGGCGTCAGGCTTGTTCTGTTGGGCACCACCAGATGTTGCGGCCGTCGATGTCGGCGGACCGGATGATCGAGCCACACCGCCGGCAGGGTTCCCCGCGCCGCTTGTAGCAGTACAGCCGCTGGCCCCTTCCTATGTCAGCGCGCCGCTTTCGACCTACGTCAGCGGGCTCGGTAGTGACGATTCGGCCCGCTTTCTCCCCCATCTTCAGCTGACGGACCGACTCGTTCCAGAGGGCCGACAGCGTGTCTTCACCAACCTCGTTGGCAGGGGTGAAGGGATCCAGCCCGATCAGAAACAGGATCTCGGCCCGGTAGACGTTCCCCAGCCCAGCGATCACTTTCTGGTCGAGAATGGCAGCGCCGATCGGGATCCGGCGTCGGCTCAGTCGCTTGGCGATTTTCTCCACCGGATCGATAGTGTGCCGAGCCACCAGTGGATCGGGTCCGAGCCGGTCACGGATCGCCTGCATTTCCTCGGGACTGATCACCTCACACACGGTGGGGCCTGCCAAGTGAAGTCGATCTGAATCGGTGGCCACAAGCCAGCGACAGTTGTCCGACACCGGATCATCAGTTGGCAGCGAGCGCATCCGGAACTTGCCGAACAAACCGAGATGAACGTGAACAACGTCCCCAGACTCAAAGTCGTAGAAGAGATGTTTACCGTTGGCGTGTATCTTCTTCAGGCCGACGCCATCAACAAGCGTTGCACCATCTGTGAACCTTCCCTGGGGCGACTCGGACCGAATCGCAGTGCCCTTGAACCGCTTGTTCTGAAGGCGGGCGGCCCGGTGGATCGTGTGGCCCTCAGGCACCGACCATCACCTGACGAAGCATCCAGTCGTCCGAGGTTGCCGGGAAGTCATCGCGGGTGTGGGCGCCACGGCTCTCCTCGCGACTCGCGGCGGCGGCCACAACGGCCCGCCCGAGTGTGATGAGGTTTCGAATCTCCAGCCAGGCGGGATCGGAATCCTGGGCTGGCACGTGGCTCATCAAATCATCGAGGGTCGCTGCGGTCTCGGCCAGCGACTTGCGATCTCGTAGCACACCGGCACCACGGGTCATCGAAGCTTGCACCGCGCTGCGGACCACAGCAGGGTCCGAGTCGACCGATCCCCACTCCGGTGGACGCGGCGGATCGAGCCGGCGCCCCGCCACCAGCGTGTCGTCGGGGGTGAGAACGGTACGCATCGCTCCGGATGCCTCGGGTCCGCCAACGCCCTCCGCAATCGCATCCACAGCGCGGGGTCCGAAGACCATTCCCTCCAACAGTGAGTTGGAGGCCAGCCGATTGGCTCCGTGAACTCCCGAACAAGCCACCTCGCCGGCGGCCCACAGACCTGGCACCGTGGTAGCCCCGAGGAGGTCGGTGATGACACCGCCACAGGTGTAATGGGCAGCAGGCGCGATAGGCAGCAGGTCGGTAGTTGCGTCAAGCCCGACCACCTCCAGGGACCGATGAATGGTTGGAAACCGCATTGCGAAATCCTCAAGCTCGGTGGCGTCAAGCCAGAGATGATCGACGCCCTGTTCGATCATGGTTCGCATCATGGCGCGGCTCACGACATCACGCGGTTCCAATTCGTCGACGAATCGTTCGCGGTTGCTGTCTCGCAGCAGAGCTCCATGGCCCCTCAGCGCTTCAGACAACAGCGGTCGGGGCATCGCTTCGTTGTGAAGTGCGGTGGGATGGAACTGGACGAATTCGGCATCTCCCAATGCAGCTCCAGCCGCTAAGGCCATTGCGATACCGTCGCCGGTCGCTTCCACCGGGTTGGTAGTCACCGAGTAGAGCTGACCAGCCCCACCGGCGGCCAAGAGAACGTTCTTGGCAGCCATCTCACGGAGGTTCCCGTTGGCGTCCTGATAGCGCACGCCGACACAGCGGCCGCTTTCCATGAGCAAACTGTCCGCAAAAGCATGTTCAACCAGCGACGCTGCTGTGTCGTGAACCGCCACCACAAGTGCCCGCTCGATCTCGGCACCGGTCGCGTCACCCCGAGCGTGCAAGATGCGAGCCTCTGTATGGCCACCCTCGCGAGCTTTCAGATAGTCACCTTCGTGATTTTGATCGAAGATCGCCCCCATCGCGATCAGATCACTTACCCGGCCTGGCCCTTCGTCAACCAACACCCTCACAGCATCGATATCGCACAAACCGGCGCCAGCTGAGAGCGTGTCGGCCAGATGCAGGTCGGTCGAATCGGGATCGTCGGTCCCGCCCAAAACGGCTGCTACGCCGCCCTGGGCCCATCGGGTCGTGGTCTGGTGCAGCTGGCCCTTTGTGATGACGCCGACCCGCAGCCGGTGGGCGCTAGCGGCCCGCACTGCAGCCGACAGTCCGGAAACCCCGCTACCGATCACGAGGAGATCAAGTTCAGCCATGAAGATCCTTACCTAGGGGAGTCGCTGGAGTACGAGTGTGGACCAGATCAACCGGTCTCAACGCTATCGAGGCGCCCCGGCCGGGCTACAGCGGTCCCGCGTTCTGTACCCGGCCAAATGCGGAGCTCGAATCGAACCCAGGAAGGGTGAGATCAGGATCGAGATCGAACAGCGGCACCTGAACAAAGTTCCGCTCATGGGCCCGAGGGTGGGGAATTGTCAGGTCTGGATCATCGGAGGTGTACTCATCGATCCACACCACGTCGACATCGAGGGTGCGTGGCCCCCAGCGGACTTCCCGGACACGTTCTGCTGTTTCCTCCAGTTGATGACACAACCCAAGAAGTTCCCGGGGCGAACGGGTTGTTTGGACTTCGACCACGATGTTCAGAAACGGATCCTGGTCGACTCCCCCAACCGCTTCGGTCTCATACATCGGACTGACAGCCCGCACGTCGTCGATCGCACCAACCGCTTCTCTCAGATAGCGGCGACGATCCCCGATGTTCGAGCCCAACGACAGGAACGCACGAACGGTCTGGGGAGGATCGTTCGTCACCCCTTATCGCTCCCGTCGGATCTTCACACCAGTGCTGGCCACGTGGTAGGGCACCGGCGGGCGAAGCTTGGACACAGCAACCGTCACCGCCGACACCGAGGGATTGATCAGCACCAGCTCGGCAGTACGGCCGGCCAGACGCTCCAATAAATCGAATCGCTCAGCCTCGAGCGTCTTGGCGAGCGTTTTCAGAACCTCTCCATAATCGACTGTGTCGGCCAGTTCGTCGCTCTTGGAGGGTCGTCGGAGGTCGGCTTCGATGTCGAGGTCGAACCGGAACGGCTGCTGCCTCACGGTTTCTTCGGGAAGTACACCGCAGTAGAGAAGAAGCTCGAAGGATCGGATCTGGATCAGGTCGTTCACGAGGCCGACTCGGCCCCGGTGTCCTCGGTTTCAGCTTCGCTCTCTTGGACGATCCGAGAAGCGGCAGTGATCATCTGACGACCGTGTGGGCCCAGAGCCCTTTCCATCAGCCGTTCAGTGAGCTGAATCGACTCGGACACCTCGGGAACCATGCCGGTGAAGACCAGGTAGCCACCGATGAAGCCAGCCATTCTGTCGCTGACTTCTTCCATGTGCACCAAAATCGGCGAGTCGGTTCGGATCAGTTTTTGAAGCTCGGTGTAGATCACATCCAGCGCTGGGTCGAGTTCGCCCACGAGCGGGAGGGGCCAGTGCTTCCAACGGACCCCCAGCTCGTCATAGCCCGAAAGGTCATCGCCGGGTTGAAGGCTGATGACATACCGAAAGCGACGCTCCCGCACCCAGATGACTTCTTCCTGGCGCCGCACGGCCCGGTGCTGCTCGCCGTATCCGCCAAGCCTTTCGCAGATAGCAAATCTCTCCTTGATCACCCACTTGAAGTCGCGAGGGGGAATGCCCTGTGCCCACTTACCTTTCGCCATTAACGGCCTCCTTCAGCATTAACTTCTATCGGTTCGGTGGTTCCTGCAACCACGGTGGCTGCCTGCCATCCGGCCTTGACGTCATGAACTCGAATCATCTTTGCTCCCAGCGCCATGGCATGTGTTGAGGTAGTGACCGAACCCTCCAGGCGATCCTTGGGACCTACCAGATCGAGCGGCTCAGCTGACACCCGTTGGTCTGAACGGGTGAGCATCGTGCCTAGCCACCGTTTTCGACTGAGACCGACCATCACGGGGTAGGGCCCCGAGGTGAGTTCGTCCAGCCGAGCGAGTAGCTCGAGGTTGTGGTCCTCGGTCTTTCCGAAACCGAACCCGGGATCGACCCATACCTCCGCGCAACCGGCACCCGCCGCACCATCGGCCCGTTCGAACAGGAACTGCGCCACCTCGGCCACAACGTCGTCGTAATACGGCTCCCGCTGCATGGTTCCGGGATCACCCTGCATGTGCATGGCCACGTAGCCGACTCGCAGTTCACCCGCAACAGATCCGAGGGTTGAGGAGACATCGTTGATGAGCGAGGCGCCGGCCTCGACCCCAGCCCGTGCGGTTACCTCGTGTCGGGTGTCGATCGATATCCGACCAAGGTGTTTTGTGGCCCGAATGGCCGGAATGACCCGCTCCAACTCCTCGTCGATCGACACCGGATCGGCACCTGGACGAGTCGATTCTCCCCCGATGTCGAGAATGTCGGCACCCTCATCGATCATTTGTTCGGCTCGGGCGAGCATTGCGTCGCCGGCGCTGAACTCCCCTCCATCGGAAAACGAGTCGGGGGTGACATTCAGAATGCCCATGACCAGCGGACGCATGACTCTTCATCCTACCGACAGAACCGAGCCGGCCATCCTGAGCCACTCCCACAGTGTCGGGCCTGGCGCTACTCGGGTCATGCAGGATGCCGAATGGACAGGCGGCCATCGGACCGTTCCACTCGGCCACCGCCTTCGAGTTCAGTAGCCTTGCTCTGGTGGGCAACAACCCGCATCACTCGATCGGTTGCGTCGGCGCTGATCGGTCGTCCGGTTTGGACTCTCAGCCACCGTCGAACGACGAGTCGAGCCACAGGATCGGGCAGCGAACCGAGCCAGCGGGTGTCGGTCGCGTCGCCCTGGGGCAACAACTCCTGCAGCGCTTCGACGGTGGAACGTGACACAGCAGCTGAACGATTGAGGAGCGGAACACAATCGCGGTCGGCGATCTGGTTCATGAGCGGGATCAGTTCGCGACGAACGCGATTCCGCCGAAAGCGGGGTTCTGAGTTGGTGGGATCGGAGAACCAGTTCAGCCCGACCTTGGCGCATACGGCTTCAGTGTCGCTGCGTCGAAGACCCAGCAGCGGCTTGGTCGGGCCAGGTTGCATGGCCGCGATTCCTGTGGGTCCTGCGCCCCACATGAGCTGGAGTAGAACTGTTTCGGCCTGGTCATCGGCGGTGTGGCCTGTCAACGCTCCTGAACCCAAAGCCGTCAGGCGGGCAGAACGGGCCCGATCCTCGAGGTTGGGACCCGGGGCGACGTTTACCGAAATCGCTTCGAATCGAGCACCGAAGCCCGACACAGCGTCTTGCACCAACTGAGCCTCGGATTCCTCCCGCAAGCCATGATCAACGTGGACTGCGGTGACCTCCAGCCTCGCCGCCACAGCAAGAACCACGAGGGCGAGCGAATCGGCACCGCCCGATACACCGCAGCGGACCACCGAGCCCGGCGGGCCGAATGTGCACTTGAGGAGCCAGGGTCGCAGGGACCGGGTCAGGTCATTCGCTGAACCCACAACGAAGGGTCCTTGATCTCTGCACCGGTTGGAAGATGTTCTGCCTGTTCCCACACCCGAGCGAACAATTCGGGCCCGCCGGCAGCTTCGACCGATTCGACAAACCTCTCACCCTCGGCGTACTGGGCCATCTTTGCTTCCATGCCCATGAGGCGTTGCATAACCTTGGCTGCACCGGTGGACTTATTTCGCCGATTGGCGAACACCCGATGGAAACGAGGCTGACTGGGGATGAGATCCTTGCCGGCTCGATCCATCACTATGTCGCCGTGGCCTTCGAGGAGGCTCATGAGACCGGTCATGCGGTCCATGATCTCTTTTTGTTCATCGGAGGCGAAGAGGCTGGAGATTCCGCCCTTGTCGATCACAGCCTCACCGTTGCGTTTCTGTTCCGCGATCTTCTTGATGGTCTCCAGGAACGCCTTTGGGTCAGGATCGACCGCGTCGATCAACTCGTTCACCAGCCCAAGGAAGTGGGGCCGAAGCCAGGGGACAGCGGTGAATTGGGCTCGATGGGTGCATTCGTGGATGGCGACCCAGAGTCGGAACTCTTCGGGTGGAAAGCCGTACCGTTCTTCCAGCGCCAGCATGTTGGGTCCGACGAAGTAGACCCAGTCCTGGTCTTCGGGGCGCTCGTCTTCGATAACCAGCAGGTCGTACTGGCCGATCACCCGGCCGCTCATCCACCCGAGCAAGATGCCGAGCTCCCCGCCGGTGACTTTGGGACCAACCTTGCCGGCCGCAAGATTCAATGCGTTGCCAAGGGGCGCGAGGATCTGCGACGCCGTGGACGGTTTACCATCTTTGGCCTCATCGTGTTTGCGCTCCAGCTTGGCCAGCAGTGGACGCATCAACCGATCGAAACTGGCCAGATTGGCATCGACCCAGGCGGCACGGTCGACCACCTTTCCTCGAGCCTGGCCTGATAGCGAGACAAGGCCGGTCTCCTCTTCCACCAGCTTTTCGGCCTGCGGCGTGAGTTCGGCCATGTCGTCGCGCAGCGACTGGGCTCTATACGTCTGTTCGAAACCGTCGTCCTTGGCGACCCGGGCTGCGACAGAGCGAGCGGTGTCCCAGTCGACCGTGGTGACCATCAGTTGTTCCGAGGGTACTGAATCCGCTTCACCTTCACGATGTAGCCAAGGATCAATGCGAGGATGGCCCCGACCGAGCCGATCGTAAGGATCACACCGATCCAGAAGGTCCAGATGACAGCCAACATGAGATCAGTATAAGCCGACACCGGTTGGGTTCTCGTAGCTGCTGAAACAGGGGCGATTGACGGCCCTGGGCACCTCCTGAGCCTCGGTCTCCCTATCCTGTACTGGTGGCCGACAAGGCAACCTTCACCAACGACGCCGAACCCTTCATGGGAGCACTTTTCGGAACAGCGATACGGCTCAGCAACAACCGCGCCGATGCCGAGGACCTCGTCCAGGAAACCTACCTCAAGGCATACCGTGCCTACGACTCGTTCCAACAGGGCACGAACCTGAGGGCATGGTTGTTTCGGATCCTCACCAATACCCACATCAACCGCTTCCGAACCAAGTCCCGTCGGCCCCAAGAAGCCGAGCTCGACGACGTGGAAAACCTGTACCTCTACAAACGGGTGGGTGATGAAGGTATTAGTCCCAGCGCCGAAGATGACCTGATGCAACGTCTCACCGACCCGACTGTCACCGATGCGGTGGCCGGACTTCCTGAGCACTACCGCTTGCCGGTCCTTCTTGCCGATGTCGAAGGTTTCGCGTACAAGGAGATCGCCGAAATTTTGGAGATCCCGATCGGAACGGTGATGAGCCGGCTGCATCGTGGAAGAAATGCACTCCAGAAGGTGTTGTACGAGCTGGCCGTTGAGCGAGGAATCGTCTCGGCCGCTGCCGATTAGAACCAACACCGGATTCAACATGAAGAACGACTGCTCAGAAACGGCTCATGAACTCCACTTCTTTCTCGATGGTGAGATCACCGAGACCAAGCGTGTTCGCATCCAGGCACACCTCGATGAGTGTCCACCGTGCATGAAAGCCTTTGATTTCGAGGCCGACCTGCGGACAGTGGTCGCGGACAAGTTGCGGACCGAAGTACCCGAGGACCTCGCCGCCCGCATCCGCGCCGCCATCGTCAACGAACTTGGTTAACTCGCCCCAGTAGTTCGAACGGCAGCGTTCGGTCCCACTGCGCCAAAAGGCGCGCGCCGGCGAGCGCAGGCAGCAGCGCTGCGGAGGGACGAAGCAGCACCGACCGATCGAGCCGGCTCCGTGCCAACGTGGCGGCAGCGACCCAGAGCGAGCGGCGAGCGCAGGCGAGCGCCGGCAGCAGCGCTGCGGAGGGACGAAGCAGCACCGACCGATCGAGCCGGCTCCGTGCCAACGTGGCCGCAGCGACCCAGAGCGAGGAACGAGCGCCGGCAGCAGCGCTGCGGAGGGACGAAGCAGCACCGACCGATCGAGCCGGCTCCGTGCCAACGTGGCCGCAGCGACCCAGAGCGAGGAACGAGCGCCGGCGAGCGCCGGCAGCAGCGCTGCGGAGGGACGAAGCAGCACCGACCGATCGAGCCGGCTCCGTGCCAACGTGGCCGCAGCGACCCAGAGCGAGGAACGAGCGCCGGCGAGCGCCGGCAGCAGCGCTGCGGAGGGACGAAGCAGCACCGACCGATCGAGCCGGCTCCGTGCCAACGTGGCCGCAGCGACCCAGAGCGAGGAACGAGCGCCGGCGAGCAGCGCTGCGGAGGGACGAAGCAGCACCGACCGATCGAGCCGGCTCCGTGCCAACGTGGCCGCAGCGACCCAGAGCGAGGAACGAGCGCCGGCGAGCGCAGGCAATAAGTGGAGAGCCCGAAACGAGAATTGAACTCGTGACCTACGCTTTACGAGAGCGTCGCTCTACCAACTGAGCTATCCGGGCGGGCCCTAAAGGCTAACAAGCCTGTCGGCTGTTCGACCACCGACTTCAGCGGGCGAGGTCGAGGAAGAGTGACTGCAGGAAGAGGGCTTCGTTGGGGTTGCGGATCAGTTCGTTGGCGGCGAATTGGACTCGTTCGATAGCTCGGACCGCCTGAGGGTCCGATCCCTCCAGCAGGCGGTCGCGGTAGACCCGGCTGAGGGTGGCGAGGCCGAACCGGAGTTCGTCGGTTCGCAGCTTGCGTAGTTCACGCTTGTGCGACGCGATCACCTTGGCTCGGCCAAGGCCCCGTTCACCCACTTCTTCAGCTCGTCGATCGAGCTCGACCATTTCCTCGGCCTGCCGGCGAGTGAGGGGTTCCGCCGCTTCGTCGAGGGCAGCCCTGATCTGCTGGGTGAAGTCGTACGCAGCATTCCCGGTTCCATTCAGCCTCTCGGGCAACACGCGCCACAGTTGGGCTCGGCTGGCGATGGCGGGGTCGGTAGCGAGCAGTCGAGCTCGTTCAAGGTCACCACCGGACGCCGATGCAGCAAGGGCTGCTTTGTCAGGTTCAACCCCTTCAGCGGCGAGTTGGTTTTCGATCACAATCACCGAAACCGGACCGAATTCCACGTTGACGCACCGGCTGGCGATGGTGGTGAGCTCCGGTGTGAGCTCTCCGGCAAGCGCTATGAACACCGTAGAGGCAGGCGGTTCTTCGATGATCTTGAGGAGTTTGCCGACCGCTTGCTCTTCGATCACGTCGATTCGGTGGATCAGCAGCACCTTGCGGGAGTGTTCCACCGGCGACATGGACGCAGCGGCAATGATGAACTCGGCCTCGGGCACCCGGAGCGCCGCACCCTCGGATTCGACGGTCACGAGGTCGGGATGGGTGCCGGCCAGCGCTAATTCCATCGCTCTCGCTGCTGCCTCACCCTCGAGCCCGTCACTCAGCAGTTCTGCCGCGAAACCGAGGGCAGCGGCAGCTGGGCCCGAACCTGGCTGCCCGACGAGAAGATACGCGTGGACCGGCTGACGGGCAGCCGCGCGAAGGCGTTCGACCACTTCGTCTTGACCGACGACTCGGCGGTAGGGATCGGGAAGCACTACGCCGAGTCTGCCAAGATCCGCGGCTCGATCACCGCCCAGATCGCCGATTGGACCTCTTTGAACGACTCGTCCGCTGACACAACGACAAAGCGATCGGGTTCGGAGCTGGCCAGCTGCTGATAGGTCTCAGCTACGACGTCGTGGAAACGCTGGCCGGCCGCTTCCAGCCGATCGGGAAGCGACTTCATGCGGGAGCGAGCAACATCGGGGCTGGTATTCAGAAGCACAACAACGTCGGGCAGGCGTCCAGAAAGCGCGAAGTCGTTTACTCTACGTACCGCATCGATACCGAGCCCCCGCGCACCGCCCTGGTAGGCAAGCGAGGAGTACATCGAACGGTCCGAGACCACATGACGACCCGACGCCAACGCCGGCTCCACTACCAGGTCCACGTGTTCGGCTCGGTCGGCCGCCATCATCAGCGTCTCGGCTCGTGCCGACACCTCGGGCATGTCCGGCGACAGCAGCAGCTTGCGGAGCTCAGCGCCCAACGCGGTACCGCCGGGTTCCCGAGTCAACACGGCATCCAGCCGGCGGGCTAGAACTTTCGCCTGGGAACTCTTGCCCGAACCCTCTCCGCCTTCGATTGCAATGTAGAGCCCCAACGCTAGAACGGATCCTCGGCAACGGCCTGGGCTGCGGCCTCCTTCTGGGCCGCAGCGGTCTTCTTCGCCGGAGCCTTCTTCTTCGCACTCTTCTTCGTTGCTTTCTTGGCGGTGGCCTTCTTCTTTTTCTTCTTGGCAGCCTTCTTGCGCTTCTTGGCCGGTCCAGCTTCACGGCGTATGGCAAGAAGTTCCGAGGCCCGTTCGATGGTGATGGTCTCGGGGTCATCGCCCTTGCGGAGGCTGGCGTTGGTTTCGCCATCGGTTACGTACGGCCCGAAACGACCGTCCTTCAACTCCACCGGTTTATCGGTTGCGGGATCTACACCCACTGCGGTGCCGGCCTTGGGGGCAGCTTGACCGCGTCGCCGCTTGGGTTGGGCGAATACTTCCCGGGCCTCGGCCTCGGTCACGGTGAACAGCTGCTCCTCGGTCTCGAGGCTGCGGCTGTCGTTTTCTCTTTGCCGTCCTCATCGACCAGAGTCCGTGCGACATAGGGGCCATAACGTCCGTTTCGAGCCAGCATCTCCTGGCCGGTTTCATCGACCCCGATCCGGCGAGGCAGCGACAACAGCTGGACCGCTTGTTCCACGGTGATGGTGTCGAGATCCATCGATTTGAAAAGTGACTCCATCTGCGGTTTGACACCGGTTTCTTCGTCGCGTTCGCCCAGCTGAACATAGGGCCCGAACCGGCCGGTCTTCACGAAGATTGGCTGCTGGGTTTCGGGGTGAACCCCCAGTTCTTTGTCACCCTGAGGGGCGTTGAGAATTGCGATCGCCTTGTCGATAGTCAGTTCGTCGGGAGCGAGATCGGGTGGGATCGAAGCCGTCTGCTCGCCGCGTCGAAGGTACGGGCCGAACTTTCCGGGCCGGGCTTCAACCAGCTCGCCGTTGCTGTCGACGCCGATCGGAATCGAGTTGATTTCCCTGGCATCGATCTCGTCGAGCCGTTCGGTCACTTTCACCTTGAGCCCTGGATCTTCGCCATCGCCAAAATAGAAGCGCCGCAGATAAGGAATCCGCTCCTCGCCGCCCGACGCAATGGAGTCGAGGTCGTCCTCGAGTTGAGCGGTGAACTTGTAGTCGACCAGGTTCGGGAAGTGCTTCTCGAGAATGTTCACGATCGCGAAAGCGGTGAAGTTGGGAACCAGCGCAGTGCCCTTCTTCCACACATACTCACGGGCCTGGATGGTCGCCATGATGCTCGCGTACGTCGAGGGTCGCCCAACCTCCAGTTCTTCCAGCTTCTTCACCAACGACGCCTCGGTGTACCGGGCCGGCGGCTGGGTGTCATGGCCTTCGGCCTCGGCGGAGAGCACGGTGGCCGGATCGCCGGTTTCCAGCGGAGGGAGCTGCTGTTCGTTGGGCTCCTCCGACTGGTCTTCCTCGTCGACATCTTCTCTGTAGACCTTCAAGAAACCGGGATGTTTGATCACGGTGCCGCTGGTGGAGAACACCGCGTGCCGTGAATCGGTCGTGTCCACCCCGAGCCGGAGTGTGACGGTCTCGCCGGTGGCGTCGGTCATCTGCGACGCAACCGTGCGCTTCCAGATCAGCTCATAGACCTTGAGGTCCTGTGTGCTGAGCTCGGATGCAACCTGCTCAGGAGTCCGGAAGGTATCCCCGGAAGGACGGATCGCTTCGTGGGCCTCTTGAGCGTTCTTGGACTTGCCCTTGTAGGTGCGAGGTTCGTTGGGGAGGAAGTCGCTGCCGTAACGCTCGGTAATCTGACTTCTGGCGGCGGTGATGGCCTGGCTCGACAGCTTGACACTGTCGGTTCGCATATAGGTGATGAAGCCCCGCTCGTAGAGCCCCTGAGCCACCCGCATCGATTGCGCTGACGACAGGCGAAGTTTCCGGCCCGCCTCCTGCTGGTAGGTGGAGGTGATGAACGGTGCCGCCGGCCGGCGACGATAGGGCTTTGCCTCACGGCTCTTTACAACTGCATCCTGACCTTCCACGCCGTTGACAAGGGCCGCCGCTCCGTCCCTATCGAGGTGGAGCAGCTCTGTCTTGGTGCCGGTCTTGAGTTCGCCGGCATCGGTGAATTCCTTGCCGCCAGCGATCCGGGCGCCGTCGACTTCGAGGATCTTGGCGGCGAAGGGCCGCTCGGCTCCAGCGGCGGTGAAGGTCGCGAGCAGGTCCCAGTAGTTCGCCGACACGAACGCCATGCGCTCCCGCTCACGCTCGACCACGATTCGGGTGGCGACCGACTGCACCCGTCCGGCCGAAGTGCCCTGGGCGATCTTGCGCCACATGACAGGCGACAGTTCATAGCCATACAGACGGTCGAGCAGGCGGCGGGCTTCCTGGGCTTCTACGACGCGTAGGTTCAACTCACCCGGGTTGGCCAGCGCCCGCTCAATCGCTTCCTTGGTGACCTCGTTGAAAACGATCCGCTTCACCGGAACACGCGGATTGAGTAGCTCGAGAAGATGCCATGCGATGGCCTCACCCTCGCGATCCTGATCCGTTGCCAGAATCAGCTCGTCGGAGTCCTTGAGCAACGCCTGCAGATGGCGTACATGATGTTTCTTGTCCGGATTTGTGACATAAAGGGCTTTGAAGTCGTTGTCGACGTCGATGCCCATCTTCGCCCACTTCTCTCCCTTGTACGCAGGGGGGACGTCAGCGGCGTTCTTGGGGAGGTCACGGACGTGACCGATCGACGACTCGACCACGAACTCCGAGCCGAGGTATTCACCGATCTTCTTGGCCTTGGCTGGGGATTCGACGATTACGAGGGTTTGGGCCACGACAGGAGACTGTAGAGACAACCGGCAACGATTTGTTGCAGCCGTCTACAGGAAAGGTCCCTGAGCAGGAAAATCGTGTGCGTAGTTTCAGGCGGTCGGAGCCGGGTCTGGAACACCGTCAGCGTCGACATCGACCATCTCGGCCCGTCGATTGCCTTCGGGGGTGGCTTCGTCAGCCAAATGGGAGAACCGGATTATGAAGTAGCCCAGGAGCGTGGCCAAAAGACTGGCCAGCAGAACACCGATGGTGGCCTGGTCTCTGATGATGTCTTCGTCCTCGAACGCCAGCCCATTGATGAACAGCGCCACTGTGAATCCGATACCGGCGACCGCACCGGCGGCGAGAATATGCACCCGCTTGAGGGAGGCCGGTAGCGTGGCCACGCCGGTGCGCAGGGCCAGGATGCTGAACAGGTAGATGCCGACCGGCTTGCCCACCACCAGTCCGACGACGATCCCGAGGGTGACCGTGCTGGTGAGAGCATCGCCGATCACGTCGGTGCTCAGAAGAATTCCGGCGTTGGCCAGGGCGAAGATCGGAATGATGAGGTAGCTGGTGAACGGGCTCAGCGTGGAGATCAAACGGGTGGTCACCCCAACCCGCTCGCGGATCTGAAACTGGGCGTCGCGGGCGGTTCCGACGCCGAAGTTCTCCATCTCGAACTGTTCACCGGAGAAGATCTGGCTGAGAGTCTGCTGGCCAATGAGCGGCTTGGCCGGGGTGAGCAGACCGAGCGTTACACCAGCGATTGTGGCGTGAACACCTGATTCGAAGGTGGCGAACCACACGAAGGATCCCACGATGACGTACACGGGAATGAACCAGACCCGCATCCGCTGAAGCACGACAACCAGTAGCACCCCGGCGAATGCCCATCCCAGCCAGTCGAAATGCAGGCCGCCGCCGCTATAAAACACTGCGATCACAACGATGGCGCCTATGTCGTCGACAATTGCGAGGGTCAGCAGGAAGAGCGGCAGCTGTTTGGGAACCTTGTGACCCACGAGAGCCAAGACTCCAACGGCGAAGGCGATGTCGGTGGCCATCGGGATTCCCCAACCGGTCGCTGCTACGCCTGAGGTGTTGAAGGCGAAATAGAGAGCTGCTGGAACGACCATGCCACCGAGGGCGCCGATCGCAGGAAGGGCCGCAATCTTGGGATTTCGCAGGTCGCCGAGGACAAGTTCGGACTTGATTTCCATGCCTACGACGAAAAAGAACAGCGCCATGAGCGCATCATTGACCCAGTGCGACAGGTCCTCCACCAGACGGAAGTTGCCGATCTCGATGGCGATCTCGGTATGCCAGAACTCGCTGTAGCTGTCGAAACTGAGGTTGGCCCAGATCAGCGCGGCGGCCGTAGCGATGATGAGGAGCACCCCGGCCGCGGTTTCACGAGCGAGGAAGGTTGCGACAGGACGGACAACCCCCCTGGCGAGCGCATTGTCGCTGCCGCTAAAGGCTTGATCGCGTATCGGGAGACTGTTGTGGGCTGCCATCAACCAACTCTTCGGGGATTCACCGTGCGAGACCCGTGTGGCCCGCAACGCGGAGACTACGGCCTCAGAGGATAGTGGGCACGGTCCTCCCACTGCTCCCGAACCCGGTCACTGCCACCAAGAAAGGGATTATTGCGCCACCCAGATTCGGACCGTGGTTCCATCGGGGGTGGATTCGAACTCGAAGCGGTCGTGGCTCAAGGCCCTCATCAGCGGCACACCAAACCCCCCCTCCGTGATCAGTCGATCGGGGTCAGTAAGCGGGGGTAGCTCGTTGGCATCGATTGGCATGCCGAATCCGAAATCGGTGACTTCGAGTTCCACCAACCCGCTTTCGATAACACAGCGAATTCTCACCGGTTTCGATGGATCCCGTTCCAGGTTGGCTTGGATGGCATTTGTCACTGCTTCGGAGGTTGCTAGTCGAAGGTCATCCAACCGCGCACCGCTCAGAGCCCCGCTCGACTCCACTGCATTCAGCACGGTCATCCTGACGACATTGACGAGTTCGACCGCCGACGGGATCTCCATGTTGATGGCCGGGGTGGAGGGGTTTATAGCCGGGGTTGAAGGCATTCTAGCGGCCCAGACCTTTGCGCCAGGAGGAGAATGAGGCAACGCTGCCACCGACGGGACGCGTCAACCACGGGTAGGGATGGGTCTCACCGATAGTCAGCAAGTCGGAGATGCGAGCGAATCCAGGCACCGGTGCGAACGTTACCGCAGGGCGGTGGTCGGCTAACACCCTCTCGGGACGATCTCGGTACAACTTCACGTTTCGCTCAGTTCCCAACTCTGACAATGTCTCCACCAGGAAGACCAGACGCTTGGCCGACAGTTGAAGTCGCGCCAAAAGTGGCTCATCGAAGATGAACAGGACCGGGAGATCGGGGTTGGCCAGCAGTGCTGGATCTTGAGCTGCGAGAGACTCGGCTGTCAGCCACACGACGTCGGGCTCAGCTTGGTGTTGCAGGCTGGCCGGTCCAGCCTCGGAGCCGAGATCATAGGCCCTTCTCAATCGAGGGTTCGGTTCGATCTTCAAGCGGGCTCTGTCGTCGGGCCACCGTTCGATCGGACACGACTGAGACCGTTCACACTGACCACAGAGCCCGGGTGCTCGCTTCTCCACCTGCCAACGGCTGAACCCGTACTGCTTGGACGATCCTGCACCCGAGGTCCACTGCCAACCAAGCCGGTTGGCGGCCCGGGAACCATCCAAGAGATGGCGAAAAAGTAGTCCTCACCTTCCTTCCAATAACCGGCCTGCCGGACTGTCCAGTGAGACGCCATCCACATCCTGGTTTGATTGGCGAGCCAGCCGTCGGCTTCCAACTCCTCGACGCACATATCAATGCAAGCCATCGAAGGATCGAACCGCGCCTCGCCATCGTGGTCCAGCTCGTAGCGAAGACTTCTCGATGTCGTAGAGCCAAGTCGGGCGTACCAATGTCGGGCGTACTCTTGCCATTCCAACTCATCCCGGAATTTCGAGACATCTCGGTTTGGACCACTGCCGACCTCAGACCACACCTGCCCCAGCGTGAGTAGGCCGTGTCGTATGTAGGGCGAAAGGCCAGAAGCTCCGCGTCGAGGGGCAGGCCAAACTTCGTTTCGATTCGAGGCGTAGCCGGCCACGTCGAACCCGGCCAGCGCTGCGTCCGCCGCCGCCTGGCCACCCTTGAACGCCTCGGAGCCGTGCGGCTCGTCGCAGAACAATCCGCCGAGGTGCTCGGCAACGAAACCTTCGGCCGGTTCTCTTCCGACACGGGGGATTGGAATCGGAGCCGGCATCACCTCACATAATGGCCCAGGCGCAGGAACTACAGGGCGATCGGGGGCCTCTGGGACGGGATTGCTGGTCCCTCTGATGGCCGTCCCACGATCACGACATGGCTGTACACGGACCCATCGAGGAGCGGCCGTTCGGGATCTTCGGGAAAGTCTGAGTGAGAAGGGACCGACAGCCCGAATTGTTCATAGACCTGGGCAAGATCCTCAGCGCACTGGGATCCAAGTATCACCCGCCGAATGAGCACGTGAAGCGAACGGAAGCCCGGCCCATGCGCAGGTCCAGCAACCCCCAGATCGAACGCTGCAACGTGGGCGAGTTCGTGGCAAAGGGTGTTCAGATCGAGCGATCGAGGGCTGAGACTGATGAGGCGCCGATCGTGGCAGTAGAAGCTGCGTCGGCCGCTCCGATTCACCTGGACCGAGACGGGTTCGGCGCTCAGAGGATCGGTCCACCACGGCGAGGCGGTCAGCTGTTGAACGAGGTTCTGGAGGTATGCGATCGACCGAGGTTGGGCGAACACGGTTCCTTCTCCACAAAGGTCCTCGGCAGCGTAAACCTGCCTGCGTTCGTTGTCTCTCGTGCCATCTTCCTCACCCATCACTTCTCTCCGAATATCCGCTTTGACGACGGCGCCTAGGAGCCGAGTTCTCCTCCGTTGCCTCGCACACCCCGCGATCCACCGGTGAGGTCGGCCCGCATTCCGGCGGATCGGCCGTGATCGTGCCCTCCCGAGCCCCCGCTCACCCGGCGAGCCCGATTGCTCACTCCTAGGCCAGCGAAGTGTTCATCGACGAGCTTCTCGCGGCTCTTCACAACAACAGCCGTGTTCGAGGTTGAGTTCGTTTGCGAAGGGTAGTCAATTGAAAGAGGATCATCGGTGCCGCTCTGATCAACTCCGCAGTCCGAATCGACCGTAGCGATCCGGTTTATCTTGTCGAATCGCTCGGTAATTGCCTCGGCGTAGCCGAACATGGCTGACCTCCGCAGAGCCGAGGTTTGGGATGCCGTTCGCCCCTTGAGTTCGGCGGCCGCGGCGAGAGCGTCGTTGTGAAGGAAGGGCCACAGGAATCTCACACGATCGATGTCGCTTGCAAAGCCGACGGCTGCAGGCTGACTCGTTCGTCCGCTGACATAGAGATATCCACGGCATCCGAAGGCCTTGCACACACAACTGAATATCGTCTCGGCCGGGATCCGATAGCCGCCCGACAGCGTTGCCCCCACCTTTGCATCGATGATCGAGTCAGAACTCGAGTTGAGGTCGAGCATCGCATCGGTGATGCGGGCCCGAGCCATGAGATACAGCGCCTTTTCTTCATAGGCCTTCGCCTCGGCCTCGAAGGTGGTTGATCGGGCCTTGCGCCATAGGCGTTCCACCTTGGCGATCACGACGGCTTGTTCTTCGAGGGTGAGGGTTTGGCCTGTCATTGTTCCACTCTGCACGGTCGGTGTGACACTACCCCTTGTGCTCTCTTTGGATGGACCACCAGACGAGCCGTCACAGGCTCCGCCTACGATGTGACAGGTGCGGATGGAGCCACTTCCTTTTGCTCCTGGAGAGCTTGAGGCTACATTCCGACCGCGCTCCAGAAGACGCCGATCGCGTCGTCCGGCTCTCACTGTCCTTCCCGATTACCTCCCAGCTCCACCGATCGAGCCGATCGAAGGAGCACTGCCGCTCTCGCACATCGTAGATTCGCTCCTCGCCGACGGGCGGCTTGTACATCATGAGGTCATTCCGGTCCGCCCGGGGGCCACAGCCGAACTCGACCAACCGCTCCCACCAGAAATCTGCCGTTGCGTGCCCAGCGGCGGTCTCTGGCGGCATCAGGCCGAAGCCATCAATCTGATCCGAGCAGGAGAATCGGTGGCGATCGCTACGGGAACAGCAAGTGGAAAGTCACTGTGCTATCAGCTCCCGATCGCAGAGTCGATTCTCACTGGCCTTCGAGCTTCGACGTCACTGTTGCTCTACCCCACCAAGGCGCTGGCGCAGGATCAACTGCGGGCCTTTGCCAACCTCGCTGTGCCCGGACTGCAGGCGGCTACCTACGATGGCGACACCGACACCGACCAACGTCGGTGGGTGCGAAGCAACGCCAATGTGGTGCTCACCAATCCAGAAATGCTGCACAACGGAATCGTCCCCCAGCATCGAAGATGGGCCACATTCTTCAAGCGGCTCGAGTTCGTTGTGGTCGATGAGCTCCACGTACTCCGAGGCATCTTCGGCACCCACGTTGCCCACCTGCTCCGTCGGGTGCAGCGTGTCGCCCGGCTGTACGGTGCAGATCCCAAGTTCATCTTCACCAGCGCCACGATCGGCAAACCTTCGGTTCTCGCATCAGAGCTCATCGGCGGACCTGTGGCCCAGGTCGACACCGATCACTCACCGCGCCGGGCGCGCAACGTCGCATTGGTGCAGCCAGCGGCGATCGATCCCGAGAAAGGGAAGCGTCAATCTCCCGCAACCGAGGCCATACGCCTAGGGGCTGAACTGGCCACGGCGGGCCGGCGAGCGATCGTCTTCTGCCCCAGCCGGGCGATGACTGAACGAGTTGCAGCCGGAATCACCAAGGCCGTGGATCCCACTCTGGTCGACACAAGTTCGGCCCTATCGGTCCGGCTACCTGGCGTCAGAGCGCAGGGAAATCGAGGAGGAACTTGCCACCGGCAAGGTGCGGGTGGTTGTCGCAACCAGCGCCCTCGAACTAGGTGTGGACATCGGAGGTCTCGATGCCACCGTCCTCTGCGGATTCCCCGGCACGATCGCATCGCTCTGGCAGCAGATCGGCCGGGCTGGGCGGGCAACCGAAGAGTCACTGGCGGTTGTCATCGCCGGTGAAAACCAGATGGACCAATGGTTCGTGAAGAACCCCACCCAACTCTTCGAACGTCCCCCTGAACCGGCGGTCATCAACGTCACGAATCCTCACATCATGGACCCCCACTTATGCTGTGCTGCATACGAATCTCCCCTGGTTCCCGCCGATGGTCGCTGGTGGGAAGACCTCGACGATGGGATCAGGCGCATGGTGTCGTCTGACCAGCTAGCAATCAGGACCGACGACACGCGGCTTCCTCAGGCGTTCTGGGACGGGCGGGGGGTGCCATTCAGCAGGATCGGGTTGCGTTCGACATCTGGCGGTGAAGTCAAGATCGTCGACGCTGACGGCGATCCCATTGGGACCGTGGACAAGGCGCGGGCTCCCTCGCTGGTTCACAGCGGAGCGATGTATCTCCATCGCGGTCGCAGTTACAGAGTGCTCGAACTCGACCTGGACACCCGGAGAGCCGTGGCGGAGCCCGATGACTCCGGCCGTTGGACCAGCGCCAGAAGCAGAGTCGACATCGAGACAGTCAACATCGTCCACCGCCGCCGGTTGGGCCGAGCCCATGTTCACTTCGGCACGGTACGCGTGACCACCACTGTCACCGGTTACCAGGAGTTTCAGAACGGTGGTCCCGAACAGGTGCAGCGCAAGGGTGAGATCATCGATCTCGAGTTCGAGCCTCAGACGCTCGAGACCACGTCGGTGTGGTGGGAGTGGAACCCCTCGGTTCTCGTGGCGGCCGGAGTTCGAGACTTTGCCGTGCCGGGGGCGCTGCACGCGGCCGAACATGCGGCGATCGGAATGCTTCCACTGTTCGCCATCTGCGATCGATGGGACGTCGGAGGAGTCTCGATCGCCCAGTTCCCCCAAACGGGCCTACCGTCGGTGTTCATCTACGACGGGTACCCGGGCGGCGCAGGAGTCTCAGAGCTGGCCTTTGACAAGGCCGAGGAGCTGCTCGCAGCTACTGCCGATGTGCTGGAGCAGTGCAACTGCACAACCGGCTGTCCGAGTTGCGTGCAGAGTCCCAAGTGCGGCAACGGAAACGAGCCGCTTGATCGGTGGGGCGCGCTGGGCCTACTGCGGGCCACGCTGGGTGACGCTGACCCGTTCTAACCGAAGCCGCAACGACTCATCATTCCAAGCAGGACCATCGGGCGTAGTGCGCTCGAAGTTGGTGAAGGGATCGTGGGGTCTGCGCTCTAGCTGACCCATGACGAACCAGGCCAGAAGCGCCAGGCCAGCGCCGATCAGAACATCGAGCATGAAGTGGTTGGCGGTCACGATCACCACCGTTGAGGTGATTACTGCGTGGGACACCCCGGCAATGCGTACCCAAGGCCGACTAGACGCCGACCATAAAACGAGCGCGACCAGGACCGCCCAGCCAACGTGCATCGATGGCATTGCCGCGAACTGGTTGGCATTGTCACTTCCGGGCAGGGCGTACGCATTTGGACCGAAGACCGCTGCGGTGTCGAGGTAGCCATCGAGCATGCGCGGCGGCGCCAACGGATAACGCACGTGCACCAAGAGGGCTACGGAGGTGGCGGCCACGATCGAGTTCCGTAGTTGGCTGAACCAGGAGTGGCGGGCAAACACATACATGCTGGCGAGTACCGCAAGAGTCACCGGGAAGTGGACGAGGTAGTACCAGTTGGCTGCTTTGAAGACCCACGCGAACCCGAGAGCGGTCTGGAGTCCGGCCTCGATATCGATTCCCATCGACCGTTGCACGTCGACCACGGTTCGGGCGTTGTCAAACGCGTCGCCTACTCCCTGGCTCGCGAGGTCGCGAACCGTGCCGTAGACGTACCAGAGGAGACCGAGAAAAATGACGTTGCGAACAAGGTCAGGAATATGCCCGCTTGTGCGTTCTTCTCCAACCGATACCGCAGCCATAAGAATTACCTACCTCCAACGTTAGTCGCACAATTCTCAATTTGCATACGGGTTTCTCCTCATCGGTGGTCGCGACCAGCACACCAAGTTCCGATCCGACCGAGCGGAGAGATCACTCCCGCCGGCGGGGGTCAGGCACCCGTGGTCGAGGACCTGAAGAACAAACACCATCCTCACCTGCCAGGACTGGAATCGTCATCGGGGACAACCCTGATTCCACCCTGATATTCCCTAGAGTCGAGACTGTGACCGCTATCAACTACGTCGAACTACCGGCAACCGACATCGGGCGGGCCAAGACGTTCTATGAGGACGTGTTTGGCTGGGCCTGGATCGATTACGGACCCGGTTACGCAGCCGCAACGAGCACCGGTCTCGAGGTGGCACTGAACAATGCGGCCACGGTTGGTCCCACCCACGCTCCCGGAGCTGAGAACGCCGTTGGCCCCCTCCTCTTGTTCCAGACCGACGACCTCGAATCGGCAGAAACAGCAGTTCGAGCCGCAGGCGGAGACATTGTGTCACCCCGATATTCCTACCCGGGAGGGCACCGATTCCACTTTGCCGATCCCAGTGGAAACGTCTTGGGGGTCTATCAGGCCAATGAAGATTCGAGTTGAGACAACCGCTACTCAACTCGAATCGTCACGGTGGACGCCAGATCCACGTCAGCAACGAATCGGCCGACCAGCGGCACAGACGTGGACGACACATACATCACGGTCACCGACAGCGAGTCCCCCGCTTGGGTGCCACCTGACAACGAAACTTCCAGCTGGTCGCTGTTCAAGCCAGCGGCACCTACCGCGGCTGCCCTCGCCGAACCGGCCTGAGGGTCAACCGCAGCGGCACGAGCCGCTTCTCGGGCGGCATGATGGACCAGCACCGAGTCGACCCCGATCACAGCCACTTGCCCGACTGCGAGGGCAAAAACACCACGACCGGTAGCACCAGTGCCAGCTCGACAGTTGCCTGCCCGCGGCAACCATTCCGAGCGCTACCGGCCCTGTTCATCAGACGCTGCCGATCACGGTGTCGATCACGCGATCGAGCAGCTCACCGATCTTGCCGGTGCCGTTGACCCATCGGATGAAGAGCCCCGCCAACAAGGAGGCGGCCAAGACAACGACGACATATTCGACGGTCGCCTGTCCTCGTTGGGTTGAGCGAACGTTGGCGGTCAGCGGATACAGAAAGGCAGCAAAGAAGAGAGCCATTGGGATTTCCTTTCGAAATTGGATGGAAGGCGGAGATCTGGAGTTCCGCGAGTAGGCAACTCAGAACGAGGTCTGGCCAAATGACAACAGGACCAGCGGGAGCACGGTGCCGATCAGAACCGCCGGAAGACTACACAGAGTGAGAGGCGCAAGCATCAAGACCGGTGCCCGTCGGGCCCGCTCCTCCGCTGCGAGCCGGTAAGCCCGCCCGGCCTCGGCCGCCAGCCGATCCAGCACGAGAGCGACCGATGCGCCATCGCGATCGGCTGCGATCAGCACCTCACACGCCGACGACAGCGGGGCTCCGCCCCCCTCGGCGATCTGCCGCAAGACCTCCCGCCGGCTACGGCCGCCCGAGAGCGCATTCCGTGCTGCTTCGAACAGTGGCCGAACTTCTGGTTGTCCACACCGTAGGACCAGGCTGAGCATGTCATCGATCGGCATGCCGACGCAGATTGCCATGGCGATGATCTCCAGGGACTCGCAGAGAGCGTCGGCCACGGCTCGATCGGAACGGGCGTTCTGGATCCTGGCCACCAAAGGCTTTCGGGCGAAATAGACCGTGAGTCCCGACAGGCCCAGCCAAGGTGAGATCAGTGTGAGGAGGAACCCACCGACAGCTGCCTTCGGGATTCGCCCTGTGCGGGGGTCTGGACGAGCGAGCAACTGACGGTCCCTGCCGGTCCATATGAGCGGTACCAAAAAGGCCCCCAACCCGAGAAGTACCGCCGTCATCGCAACGACCTCGGTCGAGTGATGAAGCGCATCCAGAACCAACCTGCGCCCGAGAGCAGTAAAGAGGCCCCAATCACTGCTGCACCCAGAGGTGTCCTGAGATAGAAGTGGGCAGCGCGTTGGTCGTTCAGGGCGTAGAGAATTGAGAACAGCGGCGCAAGACTGGACATCACCGCCGCTGAGGCCAGCTGCTGCCCCGATTGCGATTGGACAGCGCGACCATCGAGGGCCACCGAACCCAGCCGATCGGCCAATCGCTCGAGAGCGACCGCCGTCGTCCCACCGCAGATCTCGGTGGCGAGCAGGGCAGCACTGATGAGGCCTCGCTCACCCCCGAGCGCGTCGGCGGCCCGATCGCCACTTCGTATCCGTGCCATCACATCGGACATCGAGATGATCCTCAGCTGATGATGTGTGAGAGATTCGAGACCAGCCTGAACCGTGAGTCCCATCGCAATTCGCCTGGCGAGGATTTCCATGACCACCGGCTGTTCCCGAAGTCGACGCAGTTCTGCACGCCGGCTGGTTTCGGATCGAACCAGGAGCCACCCGATCGCCGAAGTGACCAGGCCAACCACCGAAACAAGAATTGCCTGACCTGCTCCCAGCAACATCACCACCGCAACCACGCCCACGAGAAGGGATCGCCATGAATTGTCGGGCCGCACCACTCGACGCACTGGTCCTGGGTCGATTGCCGCCCAGACGATCATGCTGGTCAATAGTCCAAGTCCGAAAGCGATCATCAGGTGAAGCTCAAGTCAGCTGTGCGTACGATTTCGCTGATGCGACGATCGCTTCCGGTTCGCTCAACGTGCACCACCAAATCGATGCCCGCCTTCACCATCGATCGAATTGGGCCGGCATCGGCCTCGCGGCTCAGCTGGGCCAGTAGCGCTATTCGCTCCAACACTGCGCCGCTGTTGGATCCATGGCACGTGGCCAGCGATCCGCGGTGTCCGGTATTGAGGGCGAGCAACAGATCCAACGCCTCAGGACCACGAACCTCGCCGACGATCAGTCGGTCTGGTCGCATCCGCAATGCATTCCTGAGGAGATCGCGGAGGGAGATATGAACGCTGAGCTCCCCTACCGCCGGCTGGGTTTCCATACGGACAACCGAGTGAGCTGGGGCGTACAACTCCGCAGTGTCCTCCACCAGCACGAGGCGTTCATCTTCGGGGAGTTCGTTGACGAGAGCCGTGATTAGAGATGTCTTTCCAGCACCGGTGGCTCCGCTGACCACAATGTTGAGCCGATTTCTGAGTGCCGCACGGATCTGGGTGACCTGTGACTCGTCCCCGAAGGAGTCCAGCGGGTGACCCCAAGTCTTGAAGCGTCGAATGGTGACGATGGGACCGCCCAGAGCCACCGGTGAGCTCACCACATTGATCCGGCTACCGTCGCCGAGTTGTGCGTCGACTATGGGATGCAGGCGGTCGAGCCGTCGACCACTGGGCGCAAGTAGCCGCTCGATCATGAGATCGAGATCGTCTCCATCGACTTGGATTCCCGACCGGTGCCAGCGACCGCCAGCATCGACAAGCACTTCCCCGGGTCCATTGATACAGATGTCGTTGACGTCTTCACTCGCGAGCAATCGCGTCAGCGGACCGAACCCGCTCATGCGGCGAAACGTTCGGTGGATCTCGGAGTATGTTTCCGTCGCACCTGATGCGGGACCCGAGCGTCGTACACGCTCGGTGAGTTGCTCTTTTGTCAGCTGAGCATCGTCGGCCAACCAACTTCGAAGCTCCGAACTCATAGCAGCTGTCTCAGAGCACGCAACGATCGTGGCATTCGGTTGGCGAGCAGGCCAGCATCGACTGCCCTAGCCACGGCGGGGTCAATCCAAAGCTGAGCCGTCACCGGCGCGCCCAACGCCGAACTGACATCCCCAATTCCCAGTGAACGACCCTTCTCAGACACCAAGACCACCCCGTCGGGCGTTGGTCCCGTCATCGCTGCTCGAAGTGCCAGGTAGCAGGGGCGGGTGACCAGGTAGCTGCGATCAGCGGCTTGGATCAAAGGCACGCCGGCCTGCCGCATTCGCCCGAGATCGATCACCACGGACCGGGCATCGGATCGGAGAATCTGCGCCAGTGTTCGTAACCGATCGGCTCGGGGCAGACAACCGGTTCGGTCAACGGCCAGCAACGAAAGTCCCGGGGCAACCTCTTGCGCAAGCCGAGCTAGGGAATCGGGATGGGGTGCATCGCTTCCCAACCAATCCGACAACGTGGCCGTGGGCTCAGAGGCGCCGAAGATAAGGGTCTGATCGCCTGCGAGGTCGACCAGTAGCGTCTCGTTCTGCTCTGCCGATAGCAATGAGATGGCGGCGGCCACGATCGAGGTGCCGACCCCGCCCTTGGCCGAATGGAACGAGAGGCACGTAGAGGTTCTCGAGGTCATGAAGGCTCCTAACGGGGAGCTCGTCGTTGCCTCACAATGTGGGAGGAACGACCCTGGCAGTCCACAACTGCAAACAAGAATTGCGCTTGGAACTCGAACTTTAACCAGGCAATAACAGTATTCCTACGCTATTAGAAGTATTTTGGACGGGAATTCAACTGGTGAGGTTGGCCAGGCAACTGAGGTCGTCACCATCATGGATCGTCGAACACCGACTTCGATCCCAGGTGGGTACCCGCTGGGGGTGCATCAGAAGAGCTCCGCCGGTGGGGGCGGCTGATAACTTGGACGTTCCACTGGAGGTGTCTGCGTACCTGGTGGGCGCCCCCGCCTTCAAAGCGGGTGTGACGGGTGATCCTCGTCAGGCGGGTTCGATTCCCGTCCACCTCCGCCAAAACGACAAGCGCCGGACCCAAGGGCCCGGCGCTCGGTTATCAGTGAGTGTGGCTACGCCAGTGCTGCACCAACAGTGTTGGTCATCACGGCGGCCACCAGGTACGGGTCGGCGTTGGCGTTGGGACGGCGATCCTCGATGTAGCCCTTCTTGTCCTGAGCAACCTGCCACGGAATCCGTACCGACGCACCACGATCGGACACGCCGTAGCTGTACTGGTCGAAACGCTGGGTTTCGTGCGCACCGGTGAGGCGGTCTTCGATGCCGACGCCGTACACATCCAGATGGAGCTCGGGCTTGCCGGGGTGACCCAGGGCTTCACATGCAAGGATGATTGCGTCGTAGTCCTCGCGCATCTTTGCAGTTGAGAAGTTCGTGTGCATTCCAGCACCGTTCCAGTCACCCTTCATCGGCTTGGCTTCGATACTCACCTCGAGGTCATACTGCTCGGCCAGGCGGTACAAGAGATAACGTGCAATCCAGAGATGATCGCCGACCTCAACGGTGGCGGCCGGACCGATCTGGAACTCCCATTGACCGGGCATCACCTCAGCGTTGGTGCCACTGATCTTCAGGCCGGCATCGATGCACGCAGTGGTATGACGCTCCACAAGTTCCCGCCCGAATATCACTACCGAGCCGACGCCGCAATAGTAGGGACCCTGAGGCCGGGGGTAGCCATGCTGGGGAAATCCAGCCGGCCAGCCGGTGACCGGGTCTAGAAGGGTGTACTCCTGCTCGAGCCCCAACCATACGTCCTGATCGCCGTACAGCTCCTCGGCCTCGCGAGCCAGAGCCCTGGTGTTCGACGGAATCGGCGACATGTCCGCAGTGTGCAAGGTCTCACACATCACGATGACATTGTCGCCCCCGCGGACGGGGTCCGGGCAGGTGAAGACAGGCTGCAGGACGATGTCGGATCGATCACCCGGAGCCTGATTCGTCGACGAGCCGTCGTAGCCCCAGATACCTGGTTCGACTCCGTCGGGATAGATCTTTGTCTTCGATCGGATCTCCGGGGTTGGTTCGGCCCCGTCGATCCAGAGGTATTCAGCCCTATAGACCATTGGTACTCCTTGTTGAGGTTCATGCGGATCGGCGTACAAAACACCAACAACGCGCTGGTGGCGGCCAACCGCACTGTCAGCCGTTCTCTGACCCCTTGAGTCAAACGGCGCTGAACGGGTTTCGCAATCTTCACATTGTTAACGCGGTGTGAACGCTGTCCGAGGCTGCGTGGCCTTTCGCTCCCGATGACAGTTCCCTGAAGGGTCTGAGGGTGAGACACCAACTCGATACCCTTCCAAGGACGGATCACGATGTACATGGACAGGCCGAATGTGGCAAACGTGAACGAAAGGAGGAGTGGCGATGAACCCGCAGTTTGATTATGTGCTCAAGGCCGTAGAGGAGCGTCGGGTTCGTTTGATACGCCTCTGGTTCACCGACGTTTTGGGCCAACTGAAATCTGTGGCCATCAGCCCTGCCGAACTCGACAGCGCTCTCGAGGAGGGCGTGCACTTCGACGGCTCGGCCATCGACGGCTTCAGCCGGGTCCAAGAATCCGATGTGATCGCCAAACCCGATCCCAGCACTTTCGAGCTGATGCCATGGGCCGACGGCGGCTCGACCGCCCGGATGTTCTGCGACATCACCAAACCCGACGGCACTGCGTTTACCGGCGACCCGCGCCATGTCTTGCGCCGAAACCTGGAAGCGGCCGAAGCCGAGGGCTATGGACTGTTCACAGCGCCAGAGATGGAGTTCTTCTACTTCGCCGACGGCAACCCCAACCATGCGCCAGAACTTCTCGATAGTGGTTCGTTCTTCGATTTGACCACCAGTGATGTGGCGTCGGATCTTCGTCGACGCACCATCACCGTCCTCGAGACCATGGGCATACCGGTTGAATACTCCTTCCACGAGGACTCCCCCAGCCAGCACGAGATCGATCTCCGCTACACCGATGCCCTCACAATGGCAGATCAGATCATGACCTTCAGGCTCGTGGTCAGGGAATTGGCGCTCGAGCAGAATCGCTACGCCAGCTTCATGCCAAAACCGATCGCCGGGATCCAAGGGTCGGGAATGCACCTCCACCTCTCGCTGTTCGGCGAACACGGCAACGCCTTCCATGATTCGGACAGTCAGTACGGCCTCAGCGATGTGGGTCGAGCGTTCACCGCCGGCCTGCTCCGTCACGCTCGGGAGATCACCGCCATCACCAACCAACTGGTCAATTCGTACAAGCGGCTGGTCAATGGGTTCGAGGCACCAGTGTGGATCAGTTGGGCCCAGCAGAACCGCAGCGCGTTGGTGCGAGTGCCGGTGACCAAGATGGACAAACCCAGCTCCACCCGAATCGAACTGCGTTCCCCCGATCCATCCTGCAATCCTTATCTGGCCTTCTCGGTCATCGTGGCCGCCGGAATGAAGGGCGTGCGCGAAGGTTACGAACTGCCCAAAGCGCTCACTCAGAACCTGGCCGACCTCAGCCGCGCCGAAGCGGACGAACTGGGAATCAAGTCCCTTCCTGCTTCGCTTGCAGAGGCACTTGACGAGATGGAGCGCTCCGAACTCGTCCAAGAGGCTCTCGGAGATCACATCTTTGAGTGGTTCCTTCGAAACAAGCGACGGGAATGGACCGACTACAAGGCGCATGTGAGCCCGTGGGAACTCCAGCGCTATCTGCCTTCGTGGTAACAAGCGACGAGGGTCTGTCGTGACCGGCGATCAGCCCGTGTTCGCCGTGTTCTCCGATCCCGATACACCGGGATCGGGTCCGGTAGAAGTGTTGCGAACGCTGTCTATGGCCGGCTTCGGCTGTGTCGAGGTTGTCTCGGCACAAGAGCTGCGCTCCAAGTGCCCACAGCAGGGGTGGTCCGGGAGCATCGTTTCCATCGCCGATGACGAACCGTACGCAGCGGCCTGTTGGAGTTTCTGCAGAGATAGTCGCAAACTCGATGATCCGGTGATGCCCACATTGGTATTGGTCAGTGGCTCCAGGATCGCCGACCTGGCCCAACGGCACGAACAGTTCGATGACTTTTTGCTCTCCCCCTTCCACCCCAGAGAGCTGGAAGCGCGAATTGGACACTTACTCTGGCGAAGCGGCCAAGCACCGGGGCCCGAAGTTGTCGAGCTGGGACCCTTGGCGCTGAACCTCGAGACCTATCAGGCGAACCTGGCCAACCGCCCTCTGGACTTAACGTTCATGGAATATGAGCTCCTGAAGTATCTGGCACTCAGCCCGGGCAAGGTGTTCAGCCGAGAAGTCCTGCTCAACCGGGTGTGGGGTTATGAGTACTACGGCGGCGCTCGCACCGTTGACGTCCACGTCCGCCGGTTGAGGGCCAAATTCGGCGAGGAGTTCGCCCACATGATTCAGACCGTACGTTCGGTTGGCTACAAAATCGATCACACGCGCTAACAGAGCTACGTGCCCCAGGATCCGGTAGTGAAGTCTCGTGTTCGGTTTGTCGATCTCACGTCTTGTGATGCAGTACTTCGCCTACGGATCGAATATGCACAGCTTTCAGATGTAGCAGCGATGCCCTGACGCTCAGCCCGGCCAGGTTGGAGTTCTGGACGGTTGGCGGTTCCTCATCAACCAGCGGGGTGTCGCAACCGTATGCCCGAATCCCTTGTGGACCATCTTCGGGGTCTTGTGGAGGGTGGGCCCCGGCGACGTGATGGCACTCGACCGCCACGAGGGCGTGAGCGAAGGACGGTACGACGGTCGCATTGTCCATGTGACCCCGACCGGTCACGACCCGGAGCCAGTCATCGTCTATGTCGACCCCCGGACCGAACCCGGACTACCCCGTCAGAGCGATCTGGAGAAAGTGATTCGAGGGGCCCACGCGTTCGGCCTTCCTTCCAATTACCTCAGCCACCTGTCGGCCTTCGCGCCTCTGAGTCCGGTTGGGCGGGCCCGGTTCATCTGCCGGTGGTGGACCAGTGCCAGCGTTCGGTAGGCAGGTTGTAGAAGCCGTAGTTGGCAGCGTTGCGTCGAAGCCACAGGTAGGCGGGCGAACTAGGGCTGTTGATCGACTTGCCATTATCGGTGAAGTCGATAGCGAGTCCACGCTCGTGGTAGGAAGAGCCGGGCCGGGCCGTGGGCGGACGACAGCTACTGGCCGGCGCCTCCCAGATTGCATAGTCCGAGGTGCCGCAGTGCGCTCGTCGCAGTCGGATCTGAGCTGAAGGATCGCGCCAACCATTGCCGCGAAGGACTATCCCATCCGCCTCCGCTGCTTCGATCATGGCCTTGAGGTTCGTCGCCACCGTCTTGTGGATCGCAATGCCATAGACCCATTCGATTTCGTCTGGCGTCGCAACCGGTCCAGCCAGGCCTCCCGGTCCGGTGTAAGAAGCGGCCCGCAATTGGGCAGCCAGCTTGTTGAGTTCCGTCTTCTCCTTGGCTTCCAGTTCCTCACCCAGCTGCTCGCGATAGGCCTGTTCGTTGAGCAGATGCTCGAGGCGCTCGTTGCTTGCTTCGAACAGCTCGTTCTGAGTCGCGCGATCTACTTCGAGGCGTCGCTGCACCCGTTCCACTTCCACACGGAACTGCTCTGCTGCAACCCGGTTTTCTCGGGCAGTTTCTCGTTCTACAGCCAGCTCGTTCTGAACGGCGGTGTAAGCGTCTGCGACGTCGGCATCGCCTTGGAGAATTGCGGTGAGAAGACTCTCCATCCGAACGGTGAGACCGGGATTGTTGGTGTAGACGATGTCGGGAGTAGCGACGTCTTGGCCAACGAAGGATTCAACCGCTCGTCGGCGCACCTGAGCCTCGAGGTCGACCAGCGCAGCCTCGGCCGCAACAACTGCCGCCGTGGACTCAGCCAGTCGCCGCTCGGCGATACCGAGCTTGGTGCGGGCGGCTTTCACCTCAAGCTCTTGTTTGTTGATCGCCTGATCGACCACTTCCATCGCCGTGGTGAGGTCAGATATCTCTCCGAGAGTGCCATCGATCCCCTGAGCGGCGTCGGCAAGTTGCTGTTCGTTGCGTTCCTGCTCCGCCCGGATTTCATCCAGCTCTTCGGACTGGAGTTCTTCGTCATCCTGTTCCTGAGCCGCCGACGGAGTGGCTCCTGCCGCGCCCAAAACCAGCAGTCCAATCACGGACATGACGAGGAACCAATTGGTTCGTTCTGATCGTACGTGGCGGCGCGAGGGGTTCATCAAGAAGTCACCTGCCCGTGCTGGACCAGGCTAGACCACGATCCAACCTCACCTGTACCACCCCTCCATGATCCCATAGCTTCCCAGCGCGAAGACAGCAGGCAATCCTCCTTGCGCTGTGAGAAGTGGTGAAACCCAGGGACCGAACCACTCAATACACTTCAGGTATGCGCAGACTTCGAGTTGCCACGTGCCAGATCAACACCGTGGTCGGAGACTTGTCGGGCAACGTAGAGCGCATCATCGCTTCCCTGCGGGAGGCCGAAGCTGCAGGCGCCGACGTGGCCGTGTTTCCCGAGATGGCGGTGTGCGGCTATCCGGTCGAAGACCTCGTTCTGAAGACCGGCTTTGTCGAGGATTGCCAAGACGCGCTGAACGAAGTGGCGGCCGCAACTACGGAGTCGTGTACAGCCGTCGTCGGGTTCCTTCGAGGAGGACGAAACATCTACAACGCCGTCGCTTTGTGTGCCAATGGTGAGGTCGTCACCGAACACTACAAACGGCTTCTGCCCAACTACGGCGTCTTCGATGAGAACCGCTATTTCACCCCTGGCACCGATTCTCTCGACCTGGTCGAAATCAACGGTGTCCGTTGCGGGATCGTGATCTGTGAAGACCTGTGGTCACCGACGGGTCCCATCCTCGATCAGGCGCGCGGCGGCGCCGAAGTGATCCTCTGCCCCAACGCGTCGCCCTACCGGCAGGGCAAAGCGCTCGACCGGGATGTGCTGGTCAGTACCCGGGCCAGCGACAACAGCGTTTTCATCGTCTACACCAACCAGGTCGGCGGTCAGGATGAACTGGTCTTCGATGGTGGATCAGTGGTGTTCAACCACGAGGGACGTCTATTGGCACGGGCCCCTCAGTTCGAAGAACACCTGATGATCTGCGATCTGGATGTCGTACCCACGTATCGCAAGCGCCGCCTCGATCCCCGCGGTGAAGACGTGGCAACTCCAGAGCTCCCGGTGATACAAGTGAGTGGGCCAAAAGAGGTCACCGGGTTTCCGGTCGAATCGCCGATCACGCCCTTGGAGGACCCCTACCAAGAGCTGTGGAATGCCTTGGTTGTCGGGACAAGGGACTACGTCCACAAGAACGGGTTCCACTCGGTCGGAGTGGCGCTCTCGGGCGGTATTGACTCCACAATTGTCACCGCAATCGCTGCCGACGCACTCGGAGCTGAAAACGTCAACTGTGTGCTGATGCCCAGTAGGTTCAGCAGCGACCACAGCATTTCCGACAGCGAAAAACTGTGCGCCAACCTCGGGGTCGACTACCGAACGATTCCGATCGAAGCTGCGCATGCGTCGATGTTGAATTTGCTGGATCCAAGCTTCGAGGGACGCGAGGCCGACACAACCGAAGAGAACCTCCAGAGCCGGATCCGGGGCGTGATCATGATGGCGCTGTCCAACAAACTTGGCTGGCTGATTCTGACAACTGGAAACAAGAGCGAAACCTCGGTCGGCTATTCCACACTCTATGGAGATACCGCCGGAGGTTTCGCCGTCATCAAAGACTTGTGGAAGACCCAGATCTATCATCTATGCCGATGGCGAAACGACCGCGCAGGACGAGAACTGATTCCGGAAAACATCATCTCGAAACCGCCCTCGGCTGAGCTGCGACCAGACCAGCGGGACGATCAAAGCCTGCCGCCCTACGATCTGCTCGACGCGGTGCTGGCGCTGTATGTCGAGAATGATCTCACCGGTTCAGAGATCAAAGAAAAGGGCTACGAACCTGCTGTCGTCGATCGGATCGTACGCTTGGTTGACATCGCCGAGTACAAGCGCCGACAGAATCCTCCCGGGGTTCGGGTCAGCTCCAAGGCATTCGGTCGCGACCGGCGCATGCCAATGACCAACCGGTATCGGGGATGATCCTCACGATCGTTCGGTTCCCGGGAACCAGCACCTCAACCGTGGATGAAGCTGCGGAGATCTTCGCCGAATCAGCGGCCCGTTATCTGGACGCGCCGGGGCTGATCGGCAAGGCCTACCTGCGAGCCGAGGACGGCAGCGTCGGTGCGGTGTACTGGTGGACCAACAGAGCCGATGCCGAAGCTCGTTTCAATCCCGGCTGGGTCGAAGGGGTCACCGAGAAGTACGGATCGGCGCCAATTGTCGAATTCTGCGAGACCCCGATCGTTGTCGACAACGTCACAAGAACCATCAGATCCTCGCCACCTATTGTTTTTGGTAGTCAAGGGTCTCTTTGACAATGCCGATGCTCCGATCGTAGGAACTCCTCGACTCTTCGGTAGTCTGACCTCTACCCCCGGATCGTGGTCCCGTAGGTTCTACCCCGCACGAGAGGTTTTTCATTGGCTAAAGAGCGAGTTGAGAGGGACGAGGAAGACCTCGTCAGGCTGTATCTCACAGATATCGGCCAGTATCCGCTGCTCACGAAGGAGGGTGAGGTCAAACTCGCCCAGGCCATCGAAGCTGGCAAGGCCGCCACAGAAGAGATGGAAACAAGCAACGAGGTCACCCCGGCTCGCAAGCGCGAGCTTCGTCGAGCCATTCGGCAGGGCCGCGAGGCTGAACGAACCTTCGTGCAGTCCAACCTGCGCCTCGTCGTCTCGATCGCCAAGAAATACCAGGCTTCGGGCCTTCCTCTCCTCGATCTCATCCAAGAGGGCAACCTCGGGCTCATGCACGCCGTCGAGAAGTTCGATTGGCGCAAGGGCTTCAAGTTCTCAACCTACGCAACATGGTGGATTCGCCAGGCGATCACTCGTGGCATCGCGAACACCGGCCGAACCATCCGTCTTCCGGTTCACGCCGGCGACACCCTCGCCCGCCTCCAGAAGGCTCGATCCCGCCTCGAACTCAAGTATGGCCGACCTGCAACGCTGCTCGAGCTCGCCAAAGAGGTCGAGATGCCCGAAGAAAAGGTCACCGAAGCCCTTCGATTCGCCGCGGAACCGTTGTCGCTCTCAGAACCACTTCGAGAAGACGGCGATGCCGAACTCGGCGACGTTGTCGAAGACCGTGGCGCCGACTCACCCTTCGAGGTGGCAGCGACTGCTCTGTTGCCCGAAGAGATCAGCCGCCTTCTTTCGCCTCTCGATGAGCGTGAGCGGGAGATACTCAAACTGCGATTTGGCCTCGACCGGGGTGAGCCGCGGACCTTGGAAGAAGTGGGTGAACACTTCAACCTCACCCGCGAGCGCATCCGGCAGATCGAAGCTCGAGCGATGAGCAAGCTGCGTCATCCCTCTTCAGATACCGGCGCTCGGGACCTGCTGGCGGTCTAATACTCCCCTGCAGGGGGCCCGTTCCCCGCCACGGAGGCCTTAGCCCGTGGCCTCAAACCAGCGGTCAACCCGCACGCCTCGATGCTCGGGGCGCTCTCGCTGCACAACCCATGTTCTCACTCACCGCTCCTCGTACCTCGTCGGGTTTGCTTCATGGTTTGCTTCGCTTCGGCTTCGACGGTCCCAGAGATTCAGAACTCCCCTGCAGAGGGCCCGTTCCCCGCCACGGAGGCCTTAGTACTCCCCTGCAGGGGGCCCGTTCCCCGCCACGGAGGCCTTAGCCCGTGGCCTCAAACCACGGTCAACCCGCACGCCTAGATGCTCGGAGACTCAAATGCAGGGTTTCGGGAGATGTCGAAGAGATCGTGGACGATGTCAAAGTGGTTCCTGTCGGCAACTTCGTGCGGTTGTACGCCGATGTGCTCGGCATACAGGGTGCTCTGACGCTTGAACGCGGCGGTTTCGTGCTCACCCCATACGACAGTCGCTGGGACAGCCGGCGGTGACCACAACAGCGGGCTGAGTTCCTCAGCGTCCGAGGGTGAAAGTCCCACCTGATCGTTCACGTAGGTATCGACAAGAGGGCGGAGATCATAGATACCGGACAACAAGATAAGTCGGTCGACCCTCACAGACCTCGCAGCAAAAGCGGCTAGATGAGCTCCGGCCGATGATCCCGACACGGTCACCCTCGCATGGGGAAACTCCGAACGAACCCACCGCAACGCCGCCACTACTTCGGCTTCGATCTCAAACAGTGACACGTGCGGACACAGGTCATAGCCGACCGCCACATAGGTGATCCCAGCTTTGGTGAAAGGTTCGGCAGGAAACGATGCATCGCTCTTCGAGAGCTGTTGCCAGTAGCCGCCGTGGATGAATGCATGCACCGCCTTGTCACCGGCACCGAAGACATCTAGTTCGGCTCGGGGTCCTGACCCGTATTTACAGGTCTCGAACCGAACGGCGTTTCGAACCCGACTGCTTTCGGTTGCATACCTATCGAGGAAGGGCTGGATGTCGTCGACACAGCTGCTGGGAGAGTAGGCCCTGTCACGCTCCCTGGGATCCGATGGGTAGAGCACCGGGTCCTCAAAAACGGACACGGATCTCCCAGAGGTCGGGGAAGGCGGCATGGAACAACGTGGTTCGTAGATAGTCCGCACCGGCCGAACCGCCGGTGCCCGGTTTTGTGCCAATCGTGCGTTGCACCATCTTCACATGTCGATAGCGCCATTCTTGAAGGCCCTCGTCCAGGTCGGTGAGGCTTTCACAAAGCTCGGCAAGCGCCGGGTTGTTTCGGTAGACCTCAACCAGCGCTTCCTGAACACCCTCCGACGGCGCCACCGGTTCCCGCATGTTACGGGTCAGCACCTCCGTGGGGATGTCGTAACCCGAGCGGCCGAGAAACGCCAGGAATACATCCCACAACGACGGGGCCTCGAGTCGACGGTTGAGAGCGGCAGCGGGCTCTGGTTGGTCGGCGAATCGTTCGGCGTGAACTGCGGACTTGAAGCCCAGGAGAAACTCGAGCTCCCGGAACTGCACGCTCTGAAATCCGGACGCATTCGCCAGGAAGTGGCGAAACGACTCGAACTCCAACGGCGTCATGGTCTCCAGAACATCCAGCTGCGCCACGAGAGTCTTGAAGATCTTCAGTACGCGTTTGAGCTGATGCGCACCCTTGTGCGGTCGATCTTGGTTGAGATGCTCGACCAGGTGGTCCAGTTCGTGGAGAACTTGTTTGAACCACAGCTCGTACACCTGGTGGATGATGATGAACAATGTCTCGTCGTGCTCGGGCGGATCTGACGCCGTTTGCTGAAGCGACAGTAACTCCGGGACTCGGAGGTAAGACCCGTAGGTGAATTCCGGCTTCGATTCACTGTGCTCCATCATCGTGTGCCCATGACATTCAGCTGTACCGGCTTGACTGCATCCGCCGATAGAGGTTCCAACGCCTGAACCATCTGATCGGCCCGGTTGAGTTGGACATCCTCGACCGACTCACACCCTTCAACCAGGTCGTTGAGGATCGCGTCCTGCTCCTGTGCTCGAGCCACCACCTCGGCATAGGGAATGGTCGAGAACATCACCATTCCGTACCGGGGTGCGAACCGTTCGGGATGACGCTTCTGAAGCACAAGTGCCAACTCACGTTTGATGAGATAATGAGGATCGACCACCGAGGACCGCATTTCGATGTAATTGCTCAGGGCCATGTCGGCAATGGCATCGGCATTGGGTTTGCGTCTCACCGAGAACCGTTTCACAGCTCCGGCGACATCATCGGGAGTACGATCGAGCTCTTCCACCAGAACAGCCGCCGACTCCATGGCTGCATTCATACCCTGGCCATGAAAGGGCACGATGCCATGGGCGGCGTCGCCGAGGAACACGCTGACATCGCGGTGACTCCAGTCCGAACAGCGGATGGTGGACAAGTCTCCGGTGGGATTCTGAAAGAACTGTTCCACCAGGTCTGGAACGAGGTCGGCGAAGCCACCAAATTCGGTGGCGAAGAAGCTGGAAACCGCTGCGGCTGTGTTGAGCTCGGCAAAACTGCCACCCTCGGCGGCAATCCCGGCATCGTTGGGGAGGAACAACGTAGCGGTGAAGTCACCTTCGGGATTGGCCAACGCAATGAGCATGAAGTCTCCTCGCGGCCAAATGTGAAGCGCATGAGGATCCAGGAGGAAGCCGCCGTCAGCGGCAGGTGGAATGGTGAGTTCCTTGTAGCCGTGGTCGAGCTGATCCTCGATCAAGTGACCTCCGTTTGCCTCCAACGTCGCCGCCCTCACGAGCGAGTTGGCACCGTCGGCCCCGAAGACAATTCCAAACCCGATCGTCACCTCGAACTCGGTTCCATCCTCGCCTGGAGCTGTGAAGCTGAGGCGTCGCTCGGCGAGATCGACGGTACGCAATCTGTGTTCGAAATGAATCCGAACCCGTCCGGTCTTCTCCGCGGCGCTAAGCAGCACTCCGTTGAGGTCGCCACGGTTGATCGAGTAGATCACCTCGTGAGACTCCGCGCCGTATGGCTGAAGGCTTGCCTCGCCATCAGCGTGAACCATCCGACCCACCATTGGAATGGCGAGTTCTGCCACCTCATCAGTGATTCCCCCAGCTCGGAGCGCCACGATGCCTCGCGTGGCGAGCGCAAGGTTGATAGATCGACCACCATCCCGCCTGTCTAGACGAAGGTCGGGCCGACTTTCGAAGAGATCCACCTCATGGCCTCGTTGTGCGAGGTATAGGGCCAAGAGTGAGCCTGCTGGGCCAGCGCCAACCACCGCTACGGGTCCAAGATCTGCCAACGAGCTCATCAAACAAGTCCCTTCAGGATCTGGACGAACCGATAGATATCGCGAAAGGAGTTGTACAGCGGGACGGGCGCAACGCGGACCACGTTCGGATAGCGCCAATCACAGGCCACCCCGGCTACCTCGAGACGGTCGTACACCGCTCGACCATCGATGGCGGGATCAGTGATGGTGAGGGCGAACTGAGCACCTCGCTGATCCATCTCAACCGGTGTGATGCTCGCGATCTTGCCATCCAATTCGCTGGCCAAGAGGAAGTCCAGATACCTGATCTGCTTTTCGCTCTTGGCCCGGAGAACGTCCATACCCCCCGCCTCGGCGACTATCTCCACCCCTCCCCGAAGAGCCGCCATCGACAGAATCGGGGCATTGGACAATTGCCACGATTCCACTGTGGGGATCGGCTCGAATGTCGTGCCCATCTTGAATCGAGTGTCCTTCCGGGAACCCCACCAGCCCAGCAGTTTGGGAAGCGATTGATCGTTCACATGACGCTCATGCACGAAAGCCCCACCTACACCACCGGGCCCGCCGTTGAGATACTTGTAGGTGCACCAGGCGGCAAAATCAACGTTCCAATCGTGGAGACGGAGCGGCACGTTCCCGGCGGCGTGGGCCAGATCGAAACCTACTGTCGCGCCAACCTCGTGGCCGGCTGCGGTGATCGCTTCCATCGGCAGTACTTGACCCGTGTAGTACTGCACCCCTGGGAGCATGATCATCGCTAGCTCGTCGCCAGCAGCATGGATCGCGTCGATGACATCGCCGGGATTGAGCGTCTCCGAGCCCTCACGAGGGGCCAGCGTGACGAGCGAGTCCGCGGGGTCGAAGCCTCGCTGACGTATCTGGGATTCCACAGCAAAGTGATCGGAGGGAAATGCATGTTCCTCGATAATCACCTTGTGCCTGGAGCCGGTGGGCCGGAAGAACGACACCATGAGCAGGTGCAGGTTGACCGAGAGCGCATTCATCACCACCACCTCGTTGCTCTGACCACCCACGATGGAGGCCATCGGCTCGGTGAGGAGTTCGTGATAGGGCTCCCATGCGAGTTCCCCGGTGAAGTGTCCCTCCACCCCGTACCGACCCCACCGGTCCAACTCGGCGGCTACGTAGTGGCGAGATCGGACCGGCAATGCGCCAAGGGAGTTCCCAACCAAGTAGATCTTCGTTGCGCCTGCTTGGTCGGTCGGAATCTCGAACTCTGAGCGAAACGACGTGAGCGGGTCGGCGTCATCGAGGGCCTTGGCGCACTTCTCCGAAACATCGAAAACTGACGAATCGAATGCGGTCTTCATTGGAAAGCCCCTTCAGCGTTGAGATCGAAGAACTCGTTGGCATTGCGGAATAGCAGCCGATCGCGTTCGGCGTCATCGAGGAACTCAGCGCTGTCGATTACCTCACCGGGATCGATCTCACCAAGCGGGAAGGGATAGTCCGAACCCATCATGATGTGATCGATGCCCATCACCTCGGCTTGAAGTTTCAGCGCACTCTCTCCGAACACCGCAGAATCGATCCAGAAACGGTCGACATAGTGCGAGGGCGGGTGTGGACACTCGGCACGAATGATGTCTCGCCGTTTCCAGGCATTGTCGACTCTCGCGATTTGACCTGCGAAGTTCCCTCCGCCGTGAGCGAAGCAGATCCTGAGATTCCGTGGCAACCGTTCGAACGCTCCGCACAGAATGAGCGACAGGATTGCAAGGTGAGTTTCGGCGGGCATACCAACAAGCCACTTCAGCATGTACTTGGTCATCCGCTCAGGTGCCATGGTGTTCCACGGGTGGACAAACACGGGAATCTCCTCGTCGGCACAGTGGTGAAGGAACCGCACCAGCTCAGGATCATCGAGGTTTCGACCCCCCACATGGTTCCCGATGTGCACTCCGACGTGACCGTTGGACTTAGCCCTCGACACCTCTTTGCAGGCACTGTCGATGTTTTGAAGTGGAGCGTGGCTCATGGGGCGGAGGCGAACCGGGTCGGCTTCGCACATCGTTGTTGCGAGGTCGTTGATATGGCTAGCCCACCGTTCACCGATCGACGGCGCACACGAGTAGGAGAACAGAATCGGTGTCGCCGAGATCACCTGGATCGAGGTGCTGCTTCGATCCATCTCCGCCAAACGTTCTGCGGGATCCCAAAGCGGCGATTGAACCGGTCGATACTCCTGGTCCCCCGACATGATGAACCCGGTACCGTCGCCATTGTCTTGCAGCCACGGCGCATCCGCGTGCTGCACAGGATCGCTGAGTCTGCCTTCGATACGGTCGGGAAGAAGTGACTATGAATGTCGACGCGACGAGAGCGACTTGGCATCACTGCCCCGGACGAGGGTGAAGGGTGCCGCAGTTGGGGCAGGTGCGAGCTTCCTCGCTGGAATAGAAGGACTCGAACATCACCGGGAGATCGTCAACGATCGACTTCAGCTGCACCTCTCCGCGATGAACCAGCTCATGGCAGTCGGGGCAGAACCACTCGAACCCATCAACCTGACCCTCGGGTCGGGCGTACTCGACCACAAGGCCGATGCTGTCCGGCTCGGGGCGTTGTGGCGAATGGCGGACATGAGGTGGCAGCAAAAAGATGTCACCCTCGTTGATCGGCATGTCACGGGCTGGCTGACCGGGTGCATCCTGAATCCTGAGATTCATGTTGCCCCTGAGCTGGTAGAAGAACTCCGGTAGAGGATCATCGTGGAAGTCGGTGCGTTCGTTTCCACCGCCGACCACGGTCACGATCATGTCAGATCCTTCCCAGATCTGTTTGTTGGACACTGGAGGCCTCAAGGAATCGGAGTTCTCCTCGAGCCACTCAGCCAGGCTGAATGGCAGACCCATGGTGGCCGATGGATTCGTAATGGATTCGGTCATGGTTTCTCCAGAACTAGTGAGGGTCGAATGCGATCGCTTTCATCTCGATCAGCAGATGGGGATGGGGCAGCTGGTGAACAGCCACTGTTGTCCTGGTCGGCGACTCAACATCGGCGAAGAACGTTGCCCACTCGAGGTTGTAGGGGCCGAAATCGTTCATGTTCACCAGAAACGACGACACGTCGACCAAGTGCGAACGGTCCAGTCCAACGGTCTGCAGAATCCGCTCGATGTTCTGGAGAACTTCTCTTGTCTGGATGGCGATGTCGAGTGAGGTCGTTCCCGCCGCATCAACCTCGGCGCCGGCGATGGAGTAATCCGGACGCCGGGCACTGGTTCCTGAAACGAAGACCAATCCACCGACACGCCGAAGATGCGGGAACCTGCCCCGCGGAGTGACGAGTTCGGCCATGTGTTCAGTCTCCCATCCTGGCCTGAACAATCAAATCGATGCGTCCCATGCGAACTGCGACGATCGTTAAGGGGTCCCGTTTCGGTCCCGATAGACAGTTGTGGAACCACGAACAGAGATGTTCTCAGATGCCTCGAAAACGCGACATGGGCGCGCCGGTGCAAAAGGCTCTCAGCCGTGAGTTCACTTCATGAAGCCGCCAACCGGCAGTTCCAGCGGGCCGCCGAGCTGATAGATCTCAATCCTGAATATCGCGAGATTCTTTCCGAACCCGAAAGGGAAGTGATCATCAACTTCCCAGTCCGCATGGATTCGGGTGATCTGAAACTGTTCCGTGGCTACCGAATTCAGCACAACAACCTCCTCGGCCCTTACAAAGGCGGACTGCGGTTTCATCCTGATGTCGATCTCGATGAGGTCAAGGCTCTGGCAGCATGGATGACCTTCAAGTGTTCGCTTGTGGGTCTGCCCTATGGCGGTGCCAAAGGCGGAGTCACGATCGATCCGAGCGCCTACACCGAGTCGGAGTTGGAGCGCCTCGTTCGCCGATTCACTCACCAGCTCGGCGATATGATCGGTCCCGCCACCGACATCCCTGCTCCTGACGTTGGAACCAATTCCCGGATGATGGACTGGATAATGGACACATACGCCAACGTCTCGGGCCCGGGCGGGAGGCAGCAGCTCAAAGGGGTGGTTACCGGGAAATCCGTGGAGGTCGGTGGCTCTCTCGGCCGAGAGGCCGCCACCGGGCAAGGTGTGCTCTACGCCCTTCGGCACTGGTGCGGCGAAACCGGTCAGCGTTTGAGCGGTTTGACGCTCTCGATACAAGGATTCGGAAATGTCGGAAGTCACTTCGCGCGACTGGCTGCCCGCGAAGGATGCCTGGTGGTGGCGGTGGCTGATCACACGGCCACACTGCACAATCCACGCGGGATCGACATACCTGCGCTGTTCGACTACGCACGCGACGAACAAATGATCAAAGGATTCCCGCGGGCCGACGAAATCAACACCGAAGAGCTCTTCTCAATCCCGGTCGACGGCTTCATCCCGGCCGCTCTGGAGAACCAACTGAACGCCGATCGGGCCAAGACCATGTCGTGCCGGGTCGTGCTGGAAGCAGCCAACGGACCGACCACGGCTGAGGCCGAAGAGATTCTGATCAGCAAGGGCGTTGACATCATCCCCGACGTTCTCGCCAACGCCGGCGGCGTAGTGGTCAGCTACTTCGAGTGGCTGCAAAACCAGAGTGGCAGGGCGTGGCGAATCGACGACGTAGACACCCGTTTGCGGGAGATCATCTGGGATGCCAACGACAAAGTCGTGGCAATGAAGGCGCAACTGAACTGCAGCCACCGAGACGCCGCCTACGCCGTTTCTCTCCAGCGACTCGCCGACGTCTATGACCGACGCGGCATCTTTCCCTAACTCCACCTTCGGTGGGGAGCGTTCATTCGCCACGCAGGCTTGAGCCTGCGGCCCTACTCTCTATCAGCCAACCACGAGCTGCGCCGGGACTCGCGCTCGCTGCGCCTCGCTTGAGGGAACCCTTGCTACCAGCGCTCGGAGGAGTGACCCTTGATCGACGTCCCCAGGTTCTGAACCCGGCAGCGGGGAGGGGTCAGACCCCGCTACTTCGGTTCGATCGCTTCGAGTCCAGCGGTGTAGGGGTGGAGGACCTGCGGGACGGTGATGGATCCGTCGGGGTTCTGATGGTTCTCAAAGATTGCGAGGAGTGTGCGTCCGATCGCACACGCGGTCCCGTTGAGCGTATGAACCAGTTCCGAACCGCTGTCGGTTTTCACCCTGGTCGACATCCGCCTTGCCGAATAGTCGGTGTAGTTCGAACATGAGGTGACTTCTCGGTACCGCTGCTCAGAACCAAGCCAGACCTCGATGTCGTACTTCTTGGCTGCGGCTGCTCCCAGATCACCGGCAGCCACCGTGATCAGCCGATACGGCAAACCGAGCTCGGTGAAGATCTCCTCTTCGATCTCTCGCAGCGCCTCCAGCTCATCCCAGCTCTTGTCGGGGTGGGCATAGGAGAACATCTCCACCTTGTCGAATTGATGCACACGAAACAGGCCCTGGGTGTCCTTGCCGTACGTGCCTGCCTCACGGCGAAAGCAGCTCGAGTATCCGGCATAACGAACCGGAAGGTCCTCGAGAGCCAGTCGCTCACCACGATGAAGGCCCGCCAGACCCACCTCGCTCGTACCGACCAGAAACAGCTCGTCCTTTTCAAGTTCGTAGACTTGATTTCGGTCGGTAGGGAAGAACCCAGCCTCGGTCAACATCTCCTCGCGTACCAGAACCGGAACAACTACCGGCGTGAAGTCTCGAGCCATCAGCTTGTTCAATGTCCATTGGACGAGCCCAAACTGGAGGCGGACCGCATCACCCATGATGTAGGCGAATCGGCTGCCGCTCATTCGAACAGCCCGCTCGGTGTCAACAAGTCCGAGCTTCTCGCCGATCTCGGCATGGGAAAGCGGTGGAGGGCCGCTCGCAACGCCTTGGACCCGCTCAACCCGAAAGCCGTCCTCGCCACCGTCGGGAACTGACTCATGAGCGGGGTTGGGGATCTGCAGGGCAATCTGGTTCAGCTTGTCCTCCAACAGGCTGAGTTCGATTTCGGCATTAGCGAGTCGGGCCTTCAACTCTTTCGCTCCCGCGATCTTGGCCTCGCGATCAACCGGAGCCGCTATGCCAATGTCCTTGCTGGCCTGGTTCGCCTCGGCTCGCAACGACTCGGTGTTGGTGCGCTGGATACGGGATGACTCTGCCAGCTCGACCAGGGAGCCGACAACTTCGGGGTCAGCTCCTTTGCGGATCGCGCCGAGGCGATAGTCATCGTCGTCAGTGAGTCGGCGTAAGTCGATCATCGTGGATTGACGATAGAGCCCTCACCGCACCGTTACGCAGGTTTGGATGTGAGGCCGGTTCGATCAGTAGTTGGTGTCGAGCAGCTCGGAATCGGCATGCTCAGCATCGGAATTGCTCTTGAGCGCCCACCCGATCACGGCCGCAGCCACAGTGGTTGACATCAGGAATCCCACCGGAATCAGAAGCAGGACAGCAACGATGATGAAGACTCCGAGCACGGTCTCATCGTACAACCACGCGTGTGGTCAGACTGTACCTACCGGGAGTTTCACCGGCCACCGGGGGCTGTAACCCGAGGTCCGCCAAGCCAAAGACGCTGCGGCGGCGAAAACTGCATCGCTACCGTTCACAGACTCAACCCAAGGTTCGTCGATGATCTCGATGGTGATTCGGGGGGTGTCGACGGATCGAACGATTCCAAGACTGCGAACGGTCAGATCGTGAATCTCGCCGGCTGCGTCGGTGGTCATGGCTTCGGATGTTACCCAGCTCCAACCCATGTGGGCAGCACCCACACAGTAGGAAAGCAGAGCACTTTCATCGAGTACTGCTCCGGCCGAAACCGAGATACGGATCTCATTCGGGCCGCCGTCGGCGCTGGCTGTCCCCCCCATGGGACCGGCAACCGTGATCGGCTGGTGAGGGTCTTGTAGCGCGGATCGCAGTACTGCGATTTCGGCCCATACCGCCGCCCTGATGCCAATGTCGGTTGGTGGTCCGGGGATCTCCAGCTCGCGGAGCTCAAACTCGGGGGCGAAATCTGCGACAAGCTTGGCTGCCCCGGCGGTGGAAGCGACGACCAGCGTGCCACTTCCGTCCGCCCGTATACCCGCTGCGATCGGTGGCCGCTTGGGCCCGAGACGTATAACGTCTTCGCGGCTGTAGAGGGCCAGCACGGTACGCCCGTAGTGGTCCGCCAACTCGTGGGCGGCGTGCTCCACCTCTCCCCCGGTCTTGCCTCCGAATGCGCCGCCATTGCCCAGAGCTGGGGCAGGCTCACCACCCACCTCACACCATGATGCGTCGGTTTCCAGATAGGCGGGGTCGGTCCAGGTGGTTTGAAGCGTCGCTACGAAATCGCCTTCGGGTACCGGGATCGGGTAGTGGTGGTCCATAGTGGTTCGCCGGCCCTGCACTTTCCCCCCAAGTTGCCGAGCCTCCGACAGGGTCTCTCCAACAAACCATTCCCCTCGCAAGTTCGGCACCGCGATCAGTGCATCGTCGGGTGCGGTGTCGGCTGCGAATCCACCTGCGCCGAGGGCCGAGGACGGCGACATCTCCTGAGGTGCCCCACCTTCTAGTCGGATACGTTCGGCCCGTTCGTCAGTCATCCGGGGTGCATCAACCAAACGGTTTCGGTGAAGCAGCTCAAATGCGTCGGTAATCGTCTGCCAGCCGGTGCAGCGGCACATGTGGGCCAGGAGAGCCTGATCGGCAGCAGCCTTGGACTCACTCGCGCTGATGTCGGATTCCAGTCCGTCAAGAGTCGCTTCGAGCCGAAGAATGATCCCCGGCGTGCAGTACCCGCACTGACTTCCACCGGTCGCACAGAGGGTCTGACCCCATGCCTCAGCCCGGTCGTCGGCGAGACCCTCGATCGTGACGATGGAGCGGCCTCGAACCCGCCGCGCCGGCGTCACACAGGCGACCCTGGGCTGACCATCAACCAGAACGGTGCAACAGCCACATTGACCCTGAGGGCTGCATCCGTCCTTGGCCCCGGTGAGTCTCAGATCTTCCCGGAGCACGCCGAGCAATGTGTCGCCCCTGTCAGGAACCTCGTGAACGTGACCATTGACCGTCAGTTCCAGCACCCTCCCCGACCCGTTGTCCCTCACCACAACAGGATACGTTCAATGGTGATGACCAAACGTTGCTCGCAGAGGGCATTCCCTGCAACTAACCGCCGTCAGTTTCTCGTCGCCGGAACCGCAACCTTGGCCGTGAGTGGGTTCGGTCTGACCGGCTGTTCCGGCAACGATGACACAGCTCCTCCCCAGCTCCAGTCGCTGTTCTTTCCCTCTTTTGTCCTGGCAGCTGGAATCGAACAGCGAATCCCATTCGGGCTGATCGATCAGGGCATCCCGTTGAACGAGGACACCACGACATTTCGAGCGAAGATCCGTCGCGGTGAACAGATTGTGTTCGACGGGGAGGTGCCGGCCCGAATTGTCACCCACGACCACCCCGAAGGAAACGAGACACAACCCCACGAACACGCCGACCTACTGCGCTACTTCGCAGTACGGGCCACCTTCGAGGATCCCGGAATCTACGACCTCGAGCTGTCCTTCGATGACAAAGCCGCCAGCCTCCCGTTCCAGATCTTCGATCAAGAGGATGTGGTCGTCCCTCTTCCCGGAGAGACGCTGCCCGAACTCCGGTTTCCGACCTTCGGCAACGAGATGGACATGGATCCCATTTGCACCCAATTCGCTGGTCCCTGTCCGCTCCACGACAAGACGATCGAAGAAGCTCTGGAAACCGGTCGACCGCTGGCGCTTCTCATCGCCACGCCGGCGTTCTGTGAAACCGCTTACTGCGGTCCGGTACTGGATGTGATGTTGGAGCTCCGGCCCGATTTCCCCAACATCGAGTTTCTCCACGCCGAGGTGTACCAGAACCCCAACGAGGCCGACGGAAACTTCCTTGACGAACGAGTGCTCAGGTCACCAACGGTGGTTGACCTGGACTTGCCGTTCGAGCCCACGCTGTTCCTGCTTCGGCCTGACCGCACGATCATGGACCGCATCGACAACGTCTATGACAACACCGAACTCCGCGAAGCGCTTCAGAAGCTCTAGCGGGCTGCGACGATTCGGGACGCTAACCCGTAGGTTGACCGAATCCACGATCGCCCGCGGCCGCTACTGCGCTGGTGCGAGTCGAGTTCGGGCGGGACCGTGAAGCAAGACGGCAGCGCTCCGAAGGAGCGAACCGCTCGAGTAAGAACGTGGGCCCGGAGGACGAGCGATGAACCTCGGTGTGGAACGGGCCGCTGCAGGTGAACTAGCTGAAGCTCTGACCGCAGCCGCAGGTTCGCTGAGCGTTGGGGTTGTCGATACTGAAGCCGGTCTGTTGTAGACCGTCTTTGTAGTCGAGCGTGGCACCGGTGAGAAGTGAGGCACTGGTTGCATCGACGACCACCCGAACGCTGTCGCCATAGGTTGTCACCTGATCCACTTCGGTATCGGACTCGGCATCGAAGAACATCTCATAGCTGAAGCCCGAGCACCCGCCAGGTCGCACTGCGACCCGCAGAGCGAGGGCTTCGTCGTTCTCTTCCTTTAGCAGCTCTGAGACCTTCGACGTGGCGCTGTCGGTAAGTGTGATCACATCAACCTCCAAAGGGTTTATGGCCCGCCAATACCGGCGTGCGAACCATGATTCTACCGGAAACCGGCACTCGCTGACCATACCCGGCCAAACGGTCCCGGGTCCGCCCAGGTTCACGCCACCGCCAAAGAGATCGTCTCGGACATCGTGCCTACTGTGAGCATGGCGAGCTCTACCGCCAGCATGCTGGCCGCGGTCGAGGCCGCACTCGACGTGAGTGACGCCTAGCCAGGGTCCGATTGAGTTCGAATGACCGTGAGGGTGTCACCGACGAAGTGGCTGGACGGGATGAGCATCGTGGCCCCGGTTGAGTCGCGAACCTCGACCGCCGTCGGTCGGACTGCGATCACGGTGCCGGTGATCAACCCGACCGACACCTGATCGCCTTCGCTCACGAGGCGACGAACCGCCCGACTGGAAGCAACTTCTTTGGCGACAGCTTGACCGCCCAGACCGACCAACAGCGTCATGCTGGCAGCCAGGCCAAAGAACAGCGCTCCCAGAACGATGTTGATGATCGTCGTGTCAATCCCGATCTGGGTGACGGCGAGGACCGTGGCCATGCCAACGATCAGGGCCTTGACCGCCATGTTGACCTGCCGTTGAACTCGGGCGCTGGAGCGACCCATCATCGGCCGCAACGCCGCCTGCACGAATGACGTGACGACGTTGGCCCCTATGACGATGATCGCGGCCGTCAGCACTCGTGGCAGGAATGCGATGAGGTCTTTGGGAATCTCTGCTAGCGCGTCGGGCTGCACGATGCCCAGCGCAGCCATGAGCCCTGCAATTACGAATCCGTACATCACCAGGCTGCTCAGCGGCTTTGCGGCGTCGCGGATCGGCTCGGGTTGGCTTTCGCCGGACAGGTAGTGGTTGGTGATTCGCCCGAGAATGTTGCCGAGTACGATTCCTCCGGCGAGGAAGCTAGCGACGAGTATCCAATCGAGGATGGTCATGGGTTTCCTTGGTTTGCTCTAGTCCTCGGGAGGAGTTGGATCGACGATCAGCAGACGGCTTGTTTCTACACCGGCCCCGAACATTTCGGCCATGAGGCCTACCAATTCGCGCCCGGAAAGCCGCTCGCTGACCTGGGTTTCGAGCCGGTCGGGAAGATCCCTAGGGGCTGCGAGCACCTGGGCGAGTGCAAAAACCAAGGGTTCGCTTGCACTCGATTCGCCGAGGGCTTCGATTACCGACGCACAGCGGTCGCAGCCATCGATGTGGGCGTCGAGCTTGGGGTCATCACCGGTGAGGCCATTCAGCCAGGTGCTCAGTTGATCTTTTGATGGGTGGCGGAATCTCATGGAGCCCACTCCTCGAGTGCAGAACCAAGACGTTTGCGAGCCCTCATGAGTCGCGTCTTCACTGTAGAAAGCGGCACGTCGAGCACCTCAGCTATCTCGTCATAGGGCAGGCCTTCGATCTCGCGCAACACGACAACCGAGCGAGAAAGATCGTCCAACTCACCGAGAGCCACAACAAAGTCCTTCATTGCCTCTCGGTTCTCGACCTTTCGCTCCACCAGTCCATCCTGACCCGTTTCCTCTTCCGGCATTGTAAATGGATCCATGGCGACCATTCGATTTGCACGGATGGTGGAGATCGCCGTGTTCCGGGCTATCCGCAGTACCCACGACTTCAGGGATGACTCACCTCGGAATGTGGGAAGGGCAAGCCACGCCTTCACCAACGTGTCCTGGGCAATGTCTTCAGCGAGAGCCGCGTCTCGCACCACCGACAGCGCCACACGATAAATCGACTCGCCGTGTTGGACCACCAGCGCAGACAGATCGTCGGGATTCGGTGGCTCCACCCCGGATTCGACGGAGGTGTGTATCGATTCGGTTACCCGCTTCGCTGTTTCGATGGCCCACGCAATCAACAGCCCACGTGGGCGGCGAAGCGGCGTGACTGCGAACATCATCGTTCTCGACCGTACTGGTGTGGTGAATAGGTGCGACGGGTCAATGTGCTGGAACGCTGCTGAGAAAAGAGGAAGGGAGCCAGGCCCCAAGCCTGACTCCCTTCTTTACGAGGCCGGATCGCCCACCGGCCCCATGCACCAAACCTGACGCATGTGGGACGGTGTTAGTCGCGAAACTTCTGGGGTTTCTTTAGGGAGTAGGAGAGGACTTATCGCTCACGGTTCCTGTAACCCGGTCATAGACCGCCGGCCAGAAGCGATCACGAGCTTCCCAGATGCCGCCGATTCCGAACTTGAGAATGAGGATCAGGCTGATGCTGCCGATAATGGCTGTGAAGAGCTGGTCGACGATGTCCGCAGCGAACTCGAGCTGATCGACCGCAGCAAAGCCACCAATCAACCAGATCGCTGCAACGGCCACAGTCGTCATTAGATTGCCGAATTCCTGCCCGGCAACGGCTGGCGCAAGAATATTGCGTACGGCGTTGGCCACGAGGCCGGTGACAATGACGATGACGATGGCGACAATCGCCTTGGGGATGAACGCAATCAGATCGTTGACCACATCGCTCACTGGGTTATCGCCGAACGCACTGAGGGCGATCTGGAGGACAACCAGCATGATCAGGTAGTAGATAATCATCGCAAGAAACTTGCCGCTGTCGGCAAAGCCGGCCCGCTCAAGAGGTCCACCGATGCCGGCCTTGTCGATATAATCATCAAAGCGGATCTTGCGGAGCAGCGTGACGATTGCTCGGCGAATGAATCGTGCGATGAAGTACCCGACGACGAGAATCAGGATCAGGACGATCAGATTCGGAATAAAGCTGAAGAGTTTGCTGAACGCATCCTCGATCGGCTGTTGGAATTCCACAGCAAGCATGGTTTTCTCCCTATTGGTTTGGTATGCGACGCAGTTCGCCGGCTCCTATTAAGACGCAACTTAGGCGCGTAAGTCGCGGCATTTCATCTGACGATTTGGTTACGCCCAGTGTCAACGCTGCACGCGTCGCTCAGGTCACGGGCTGTGTTATCTGTGAGATCACGCCACAGAAAGTGATAGATCCTGCATACAACACTGACTTGTGGTCCAAACAGCGCACACCGGCGATGACTACGCTTGCCGTGAAGTTCTCAGGGATGTCTCAGTTTTAACCGCACTCAGTGTTGAGCTTCTGTGGGGATTGAGCCCCGATCCCGAAGACGGGGACCACTCGCTCGCAGACTGGGGGCTACTTCACGGCCACCATCGGGCGAGCGTCTTCGATGAATTGGCCGTGCCCTGGAGCGATAGTTTTGATCCGATCCTTCTTCACCCGAGCGGGGATATCACTCGGGACGCCGGCTTCGAACAGGTCTCCAGCCAGGATCGATCGCTCCTGTTCGAGTATGTAGAGGAACTTGCTGCCCGTGCCAAGCGAGACCACCCTGATAACGAACTCGGTGGCGTCGATCTTGTCACCGTCGCCGATCTCTTTGTCGGCGCCGGGGAACCCTGGGGCAGCCCAAAGCTCGGCCCCGGTCTTGTTCTTTAGCTCCAGCGCTCCAGCAGCGTAGTACTCGGTGGTCTGGGTCATGACAATCCACCGGATACGGTCACCCCCACAACCACAAATCACATCGAGGTGATCAGAATCGCCCGGTCCCGGGTCAACGATGACGATTTCGTCGATACCGACGAGGTAGGTGTTGAGACCGGGTTCGCCATCGGGTCCCTGATGAGCGATTCTGCGAAGCAGTGGGCTCAGTGCGCGGGCGACCCCCGGAATGATTGGCGGTGGCGGTGTTGGTTCTTCCACGGGCACGGGATTCTCCTGAAGCTTGCTTGCTAGGGGACGGGAACTCAATTGAGCTCAGTTGGTGTTGGGGACGTTGGGCGATCGGCTGGACCGGTGACGACATCGGTGTCGATCACGTCGTCGTATCGGGGACCAAATCCATCTGGGCCGAAGCTGACGAAGGGATCCTGCATGCCGAATCGAGTGCCGACTGAGCCGACTCTTGTAGTGAACTGTGACGTAACACGATGGGCGAGGCCTGCTCGCAGCGGGGAGAACTGCAGTGCGATTCCCGCCACCGCAGTTATGAATCCAGGAAGAATCATGAGGGCCCCGCCCATTACCGCCAGGACAGCGGAGCCCAAGGCCCGCGGTGTGTCCTGAAGATCGGAGCCCTGACCCAGTGAGAGCGCAGCGAGCCGGGCGAGGCGCGCCTTGAAGACGTAGACGCCGACGACGCTCAAGAGTATGAAGAGAGCGACTGTCCTGAACGCACCCAACGCTCCACCGATCACGATCAACGCGATCAATTCAAGAATCGGTAACGATAGAACGGCCACGCCGACTAGTCCTGACTTGTTCCCCATCCGTAATGAGTCTACCGGACTTCGCAACGTCAAAACCACGTGATGTTACGCGACCGGGATTGCCAAGTGGCTGATCCCTGTCCCGGGGACCGCCGGGCATATCCTCGAACTATGAGTATGGAGCGCCCGCCATCGGTCGATCGACTGGCGAAATCGCTGGCATCGTCGGGACTCCCCCACGTCGTCTGCGTCGAGGTGGCGCGGCAGGCCATCCAAGAAGATCGCATAGACGAAACGGCAGCCATGGCCCGAGCCCGAGCCCGCCAACAACTGATGCCGGTCATCAATGCAACGGGCACGTTGTTGCACACCAACCTCGGGCGGGCACCGATTCACATCACTTCTCCAGCCAGCTATGCAAACATCGAACTCGACCTCGAAACAGGCGAGCACGGTTCGCGCCAGAGAGCCGTGGGTGGTTCCGCCGCTTTGGCTTGCGGTGCCGAGGCGGCAATGGTTGTGAACAACTGCGCATCGGCACTGCTGTTGGTGCTTGCCGCTGCGGCCGGCGGACGGGGTGTGGCGGTAAGCCGAGGGGAGCTGGTGGAGATAGGCGGGGCGTTTCGGGTTCCCGACGTAATGCGACAGTCAGGCGCTCAGCTGGTGGAAGTTGGCACGACAAACCGGACCCGAATCGGTGACTTCGAGCGTGCGTTCTCGGTGGCGGATATCGCCTTGGTTCTAAGCATCCATCAGTCCAATTACGAAATTACCGGCTTCTCCGAACAAACCAGAGTCGACGAACTCGCCAGCCTCGGGGTGCCGGTGGTGGCCGACATCGGTTCGGGTCTACTCGACGCAGCCTGTCCGTGGCTCAACGGTCCGCCGCCCGCCTGGTTGAACAACGAACCAGCCGCCCGTCAGACTTTGGAAGCCGGCGCTGATCTCGTGATCTTCAGCGGTGACAAGTTACTGGGTGGACCCCAGGCCGGGATCATCGCTGGTAGGGCCGATCTGGTAACCGCCTGCAGTAGATACCCGTTGGCTCGTGCGCTCCGACCCGGAGGCCTCGTTCTCGAGGCACTGCAACAAACCTTGCTCAGTTATCTGCGACGGGATGGCCAAGCCATCCCGTTCTGGCGTATGGCCACAACTCCGGTCGAGGCTTTGATCTCCAGAGCCACCGAGATCGTCAAGTCAGTGGGTTCGGGTGAGGTCGAGCTGCAACTCACCGACGCAGTGCCAGGTGGTGGAACCTTGCCTGGTCGTACTATCCCGAGCGCAGGTGTGCGGTGCTCGGGCAATGTGGCGAGCCAGCTTCGAAATCGCGATGTTCCGGTGATCGCGCGAGTGCAGGAGGGAATGACGATTTGTGATCTCCGCACCGTCGACCCCGAGGACGATGACAGGGTGGTTGAAGCGTTGAGAGACGCAACCGGCGCCCGGCAATGACGGTCATCGCTACCGCCGGACACGTCGATCATGGCAAGTCAACGTTGGTGCGGGCCCTGACCGGGACCGATCCGGATCGTCTGTCGGAGGAAAAGAGCGAGGTTTGACGATCGACCTTGGATTCGCCAACCTCGGGCTCAGCCGCAAACGGTCGATCTCGCTCATCGACGTCCCCGGTCACATACGCTTTCTGCGCAACATGCTCGCCGGCGTCGGAGCCGTGCAGGGAGTCCTCTTCGTCGTGTCGGCCACCGAGGGATGGAAGCCCCAAAGCGAAGAGCACCTCAGAATTCTGGACCTCCTGGACATCCAGCACGCTGTGATCGCAGTCACGATGGCCGATCTCGTTGACGACGAACTGTTGGAGCTGGCCATTCTCGACATCGAGGACCACATCGCCGGTACCTTCGCCGACGGGGCGGTCGTCGTTCCCGTGTCGGGGATCACCGGCTTGGGAATTCCCGAACTCAAGGTGGCACTCACCGATCTCTTCGAGGCCGTCGGTCGGGCCCGAGATCGAAACGCTCCCCGCCTGTGGGTCGACCGGTCGTTCTCCCCTACCGGAACAGGCACGGTGGTCACGGGCACGTTGACCGACGGATCCCTCGCCGTCGGGGATTACATCACCGTGAGTCCGTCGTTGGAACAGGGGCGGATTCGCACGCTACAAAGTCATCACCGGTCCGTCGAGGAGATCAAACCGGGCAATCGAGTCGCTATCAACCTCAGCGGTATCAGCCATTCGGCGGTGAACCGAGGCGACGTACTTGTTCATCCTGATCGCTGGCACTCTGCGTCGATCATCGATGCTGAGATTCGCGTTCTCCTCTCCGTCGGGCAGCCACTCACCCGTCGCGGTGCGTTTCGGGTCTACATCGGCTCGGCTGAGTTTCAGGCGCGAGTTCGGCTGCTCGGCGGGCTCGACCAACTCGATCCCGGTGCACTCGGGCAGGTTCGTCTCTATCTCGACCGACCGGTTCCGGCATTGCCCGGTGATCACTTCATTCTGCGGGAGTCGGGACGATCCCAGACCATAGGGGGCGGACGTTTCCTCGACGTCGACCCGGTCGTTCCGGCGAAGAACGCCGACCCCGATGGAAATCCCGATCGAGTACTCCGGGAGCGAGGGTGGATCGAAGCCGCTCAGTTCGAAATGCTCACCGGCGAACAACGAAAGCCAAATTTGGGCGAATGGCTGGTGAGTAGCGACGCTCTCGGTAAAACCGAGTCCTCGGTTCGGAACCGAATTGCCGCGGCCGGTGACCTCGGGCTCGACATTGCGCTACTCGACAGCACGCGAGAGGGCGATCCTCGATCTCTGCGAAGACATCGTGGTCTCCGATGGTCGGGTGACGATCGGAGAGTCGGCCTCGGAGTTCTCCGATCATCCATGGATCGCAGAACTGGATGCCGATCCTTTTCGCCCACCTGCGCCTGACCATGTCGATCGAGCCGAGCTGCGGGCAATGGTGCGTCAGGGCTTGGTTATTGAGAGCGGTGGGATCTATTTCGGCCTTGCAGCGGTCGAGCGAATGGCTGATCTCTTGCGGGATCGCCTGACCGTGGAGCCCGACGGTGTGACAGTGGCTGATGTGCGGGACATGCTCAACACCAGCCGCAAGTACGTGCTGGCGTTGCTCGCCTATTTCGACAAGAACGGCCGAACTCGTCGACGAGGTGATTATCGGATCGCCGGCCCCCGCTTGTGATTGTGAGCAGTTGAACTAGTTGAGGAGCAGCACCCGGCGTTCTTTGGCGGTTTGCCCACCCCAGATGCCGTGTTGTTCGTTTCGGTTCAATGCCGTGGTCAGACAAAGTCCCTGGATGCTGCAGGTCTCGCAGATTTCCTTGGCCCGAGCCTCGCGGCGTCGTTTGGACCGGCGAGTCTCCGACACCGTCGGCGGGAAGAAGATCTCCTGATGTGGTCCCCGGCACGCAGCCTGGGACCAGAACGTGTCACCCATTGGGCTCTTTGGTTGTGTCGTCGCAACCGATGAAACAGCGGACATGTCCGCACCCCCTTGATTCTGTGATTGAGACGCTACAGCCCATGTGACGGACAACACAATGTGGAATGTACAAATTGTAAACTTTGTCCCCGTGACGTCCACCGCCTACAGGGTGGGGCCACCGCGGCGCGTCAGTTGGCCGACAGCGGTCTTTCGACCACCAATCGGACTCCCCTCGTGCGAACCACTTCGATGTTCTCGCCAGCTGCGATCGAGCCCGATGCGGCTCTCGCCAACCACTTCGCATCGCCGACGTTCACTTCACCAGCCTCACTCTCGGAGAGGTCGACCAGCGCAATCCCCTGTGAACCCACCAGCCAGCTCCGACCGATGACCGGACTCGAGAACCTCGTGCGCACCATCGTTGGCATGCCCAGGTAGGCATACAGCCCAGCTCCCACGATGCCGACGGCGCCAGTGACCCAGCTCATGGTGACGCCGTCCCAGATCAAGAATGTTCCCGCCACGAACAGGGCAAGCCCGACGACGGTGTAAGCCCGAGGCAAGTTGGTTTGGATGTCGACCGCCATTGCCAAGAACGCGAGCACCAGGCAGACCAAACCTGCAGTCCGGAAGGGCAGGGTGACAAGTCCGTAGGTGCCCGCCAACGTCATGAGCAGCCCCAACACCCCAGCGATACCGACACCGGCGGTGAACAGCTCGAACAGGAGCAGGGCGATACCACCGGTGAAGAACAGGTAGGTGATCTCCGGGCTGGCGACCGTGTGGAACAGTTGGCTGGTGATCGGGATCTTCAGGAAGTCCTGGTTGACGCTGGACACTGTGTCGCCATCGCTGTTTTGTATGAGGTCATAGCCCTCCAGTGCCACAAGAAAAGTCGGTAGCGTCGACTGAATTGCCACGAGTGGATCGTCGGCCACCCCACCGGTTGGGAGCTCGGTTACAAGCGATGGATCCGGCCTGTCGGCAATTCCCAGCTCCAGTGCCTCGCTGGCGCCGATCACCTGATCGACGAGGCGGTCGGTGGCTGAACCGAAGGCCGGCCCAAATTCCGCTGACAGTCGGGCTGGCCCGCTCTTCCCAATTCGGGAACCGCCAGCCACTCCCACGATGTCCGCCACAGAGGACAGCTCCGCTGCGCCACCTTCAGCTGCGCTCCCGCTGGGCCCCACCCAGAATGCGGTTTGCACACTGGTATCGCGAAGTCGTGTAGCGAGTTCTGTGAATCGATCGTCGTTCACGACCGAACCGAGCGAGTCGACCTGAAGCACGATCGCCAACGCTCCCTGTTCCTCAGCACGATCGATTTCTGAGATCAAGAAATCGGTCAGCACTGCGTCGATCAGACCGGAAACCTCGATGATGCGCACATCGTTTCGATCACCGCTTTGGTCAGCGCCCTGCGCTGCCGCAACCGATGAGCCGAGGCTGGTGAACCAGCACAGGGCGAGCAGCACCACCGCTAGCCTGAACCGCAATGAGTGTTGAAAGCGTTGTCGGGGCATCGGGGGTCCTGATCGTTGCCGGTAAGGGTGGGGTGGGCAAGACAACCGTAGGCGCGACCGTCGCACTCGCGGCTGCCCGAGCGGGTGCCAAAGTTCACCTGATCGAGCTCGAAGGGCAGAGTCAACTGGCCTCGCTGTTCGAACGCCCCTGCGCCGACCTTCCACAATTCGCTGCTGTGGCGCTGCTCTGCGGGTGGTGGCGAGATCTGGGGCCGTCGAATCACCCCTGACGAGGCACTTCTCGACTACCTCGGATCGCACGGCCTGGATCGCATCACCAGCCGCTTGGCGAACTCCGGAATCATCGATGTGGTCACGACCGCCGCAGTTGGAGTGCGTGATCTGATGGCGTTGGGAAAGATCCGTCAAATCGCCGATCGTCGCGAGGCAGACCTTGTGGTCGTCGACGGACCTGCTGCCGGTCATGCCATCTCATTCCTACGGACACCCTTGGGACTGGCCCGAGCCAGCCTGGGTGGTCCGGTGCACAGCCAAGCTGTTGCTGCCCTGGATTTTCTGGGAGACGACACCCGATGCCGCGTGCAGTTGGTGTGCGTTCCCGAGGTGACGCCGGTCACCGAGTGCATCGACACCGCGTATGTGCTCGAAGACGATGTTGGCGTTGCGCTCGCACCGGTGGTGGTGAACCAAGTCGTGGAACCACTGAAGGGCCTGATTTCTGCATCGCGTTTGGTTCAACTGTCGGCCTCAACCCAGGCGGTTGTCGAACAGCGAATGCGGAAATCTCGTATCCAGATCAGCTCAGCTCACACGACTGGCTGAGGGGCTCCCGCTCGAACAGATTCACCTTCCGCAATTGCTCGACCGCAGCTCTTGCTCCTGATGACATTCATCGCCTGGCCAGACGCATATGCCTGATCCGGGGGTCACGCTGGCAAAGGCCGATGCCGTTGTGCTGCTGGGGGCCGGCGGCGTAGGAAAGACGAGCACCTCAGCAGCGCTGGGAATAGCAGCGGCAAGATCCGGACGCCGAGTGGTAGTGCTCACAGTCGACCCGGCCCGCCGCCTGGTCGAGACACTCGGTCTGGGTTCCACCTATCCCTCAGAGGTGGTGGAGATTGCGGGAATCGACGGCCTTCGATCGGGATCTCTCTATGCCACGATGCTCGATCCGGGCCACACCCTCACAACGCTCGTCGACGAATTCGCCCCGTCGCCGGCGCGGGCGGCCGCGATCCACAGGAACCGGCTGTTCCAGACCCTGGTCACGTCACTTTCGGGGCTGAGCGAATACATGGCAGCGGAACGTTTCCGGCAACTGCTCCATGACCCCCGGTTCGATCTGGTGATCGTCGACACACCACCGGCCCAGAATGGGGTGGACGTGCTCGATGCGCCAACCCGCATGACCAACCTGCTCGATCATCGTCTGTACCGCACACTGCTGGCGCCTCGGCGTGGCATCTTTCGCACGCTCAACGCTGCCACTCAACTCGCTGCCCGAGCAATCGGTAGAGTCGTCGGTGCCTCGTTGTTGTCCGACGTGATCGAGTTCTTCGCTCTTTTCGAAGGCATGGACCGAGGGTTTGGTGATCGGGCTGCTGAGGTTGATGCGCTTCTGGCGTCGAACCGCACCCGTTTCGTGCTCGTTAGCACCGCACGCCCTGAACCACTCCGAACTGCCACATGGCTGAGCGACCAACTTCGCGACCGTGGAATAGTGCCAGATGTGCTCGTCATCAACCGACGCATCGTCGCGGTCCCTCGGCCGGCGAGCCAGCTGCACGCGTCGCTGCAGACCGCAATCAACGAGCACAACACGCTCGCCAACAGCGAGGCTGAGGTACTCGATACTTACTCTGTGACCGCAGGCTATTCGAGGGTCGAGATCCCAGAGTGTGATCAAGAAGATCCACTGGACGCCCTGATCAAGATGGCCTCGTCCCTGCGCCAATGATCTCAAGATCGAACTGGTCGGGTTGGGGAGATTTGAACTCCCGACCTCCTCGTCCCGAACGAGGCGCGCTACCAACCTGCGCCACAACCCGTGTTGTGTTACTCCAGGTTAACTGCCCAAGCCTTCGAACAGCGTGCCATTTTCGAGCAGAGCCGAAGACAAGGATCGCAACCGCAACGGGTCCAGGGGCTTCACCAACCAACCATCAGCCCGGGACTGCTGAGCGATGTAGGTGTCGGAGGACTTGTCGAGCAACAGCGCCACAGGGCGCTTGGCCAACCGATCCATTCCCTCCTCCTGTCGAATCGCGATGCAGGCCGCAACCCCGCCCATATTTCCGATCTGCAGGTCGAGAATCACTAGATCTGGGTCCTTCTGCTCAACCACCGGAAGGACATCCTGACCGCGGCGAACTCGGTAGACGTTTGTATCGTCGCTGGCCAGGGCTGAGTCGATGGTGGCAAATAGCTCGTCTGAGTCGGTTGCAAGCAGCACGTCTGTCACGGTGCGGAGGTTACCAGCCATCGCAGTACCATGTGGCGTTGACATCGCCCCGGCGACGACGTCGAAGTGGAGGCCATCGTGCTCGAAATCAGTATTGAAGAGAACGAGGACTACACCCTCATCCAACCTTCCGGTGAGCTGGACGCATACACCGTTGGGAGCTTCCGCGAGGCCTTGGCTCGCCTCGCCGAGCAGGGAGACCTGTTGATCGACCTGTCGCAGGTGTCGTTCATGGATTCCGCCGGCTTGGGTGCTCTCATCGGTGGAATACGCCTCTCGCGCGAAGCCGAGCATGCTGTGGCCGTGGCCTGCAATAAGCCCCAGCTCGTGCGCCTTCTGCACACCACGGGTTTCGATCGAATCGTGCCGGTGTCCGACAGTGTGGAAGAGGCCGAAGACGCTCTCCTCGCTCCAGAAGAGTAGGCAACGGGACGCTGGAACCCAGTGGACCGTCTCTTCGAGCGGTTGGGTCACAGCAATCCAACTAGGTTGTAACGGGAACTCGAATGCAGATCGCAATTCCATTGTTCGATCGACTCACCGCCCTCGATGGCATCGGGCCATATGAGGTTCTCCAACGTCTTCCGGGTGTGGAAGTAGTATTCGTCTCCGACAAAGTCGGCGAGGTCCGAACCGAGAACGGGTTCCTCGGTCTGATCGCCGACGCGGCATATGCCGACGTGCCGAACCCGAGCGTGGTTGTAGTTCCCGGTGGGGTGGGCACCCGCGCAGTAGTTGCCGATGAAGAGCATCCGCTGCTCAAGTGGGTTCGGGCGGTTCACCCGACCACTCAGTACACCACGTCGGTGTGCACAGGATCATTGGTGTTGGCCAAAGCCGGGCTGCTGAACGGTCTGACCGCCGCTACCCACTGGGGTGCCTACGAAGCACTTGAGAAGCATGGCGCTATCGCCACTGAGGAGCGGGTGGTCGAGCACCTAGCGGAGCGCATCATCACCGCCGCCGGAGTTAGCTCAGGAATCGATATGGCGCTGCGACTGTCGGAGCTGTTGGTCGACGAGGTCGCCGCTAGGGCCATGCAGCTGATGGTGGAGTACGACCCGCAGCCGCCTTTCGATGCCGGCAGTGTCAACAAGGCTGGCCCCGAAGTGATGGAACGCCTCATCGAATACGCCCAAACCAAGAGCTGACGCGGTATCGCTCTCGGGTTGCGCACCGGGTCAACTCCGGTTCCGGCCGGCTCACCAGCCGATCAACCATCCATCTCGATTGCGTTCTCCACCTCCTCAAGCCACGAGTGAAGTGCTCCTCGACAATCGCGGGATCCAACTGTGTCACACCCCTTCGTCATGATGGGAGTATGAAGTTCTCGTCTTCGCTTGTGGCCGGTTCGGCCGGTGTGGTGGGCGTGTTGCAGGCTCATGTGGATTTGTTGGAGACCGTCGAAGTTGATGGTTTGGACGAGTCGGGTGTGATGGATCTGGTTCGTTCCAATGAGCGGGCCGCTCGGGTTCTGCATGGTGTGGCGCTGCGGGCTGCAGTTCGTTTGGACGAGTTGGGTGGTTTGAGCGCTGAGGATGTGTTTTCCACGATTGGGAAGATGTCGGAGTCTGAGGGTCGGCGTATGGATCGTCGTGGCCATTTGGTCGGTGTCCTTGCCCGGGTTGGCGAGGCGTTCGTTTCGGGTTCGATCCCGGTGGAGAACCTGGATCGGATCGTGGTGGCCAGGAACCGGTTACGGCACGAGCCTGAGTGGCAGGCAGCATTCGATGACAAGGAAGCCTCGATCCTGTCCAAGGCAACCCGTATGCGGCCGGACCGTTTCGCTGTATGGCTCAATGGCCTGGTCCAGGAGTTGGGCGATGACGGCTCTACTGATGCCCGGTCTGAGCGGGACAAGAACTCGTTTCGGTGTTGGAAACGCGATGGCCGTGTGAAGGGGTCTTTCGATCTCGACGCGCTTGCGGGGGAGAAGTTGGAGACAGCGATCGATGCCGAGGCCCGTTCGCTGGCCAAACAGCAACTCGATGCGGGTGACGAAACCCATCACGGTGATCTGCTGAATGCGTTCGCGTTGGAGTCGCTGGTTGAGGCCGGGAATGGTGCGAGGGGTCGGGCGTCGATCAATGTGATCGTCGACCTCGAAACCCTGGCCAAGGGCGTGTGGGACGGCACCGAGAAACGGACCGGCATGGGTAATGACATCCCGTTGAACCATCTACGCCGTTTGTGGTGCGATGCGTGGGTCACACAAACCTGTGTTGATAATGCTGGTAGGGCGCTGGCGGTTGGGCGTACCCACCGCACCGCTACCGATGCACAACGGGCCGCCCTCGCAGTGATGTACCCCACCTGTGCGGTGTGTGACGTGTGCTTTGATCGGTGCGAGATTCATCACATCCAGTTCTGGGAGAACGGTGGGGTCACTGACCTGTCGAACCTGGTTCCGTTGTGTGGGGTGCATCACCACCGTGTCCACGACGATGGCTGGACCATCGAACTCGATGATCACCGGGACCTGTTGTGGAAACGACCCGACGGGACCCTATTCCGTCGGGTCGAACTCCCATCTGGGTGCCAGGTGAAACATCGGTCCCGGGTGCGGGAAAGGGAACGACAACATGACACAACTGAATAACCCGAACCGGCCCACCCGGGCCGCTTCGGCCAGCCTTGAACCCGCCTATGACCAGTTTGCTGACATCCGGTACAAGCTCGCCATCGAGCAGAGCCTGCTTCGATTCCAAATCCGATGGGTGCGGGCAAACCCTCACCTCTTCCAGTGGTCACCCCACGAACAGGCCGCCCGTCCCGACCCTGACCAAACCCCTGAGGGCACCTACAACATCGAACTCGACGATGCCTGGTACCAATGTGAGGGCATCGATCAACGGGTGCTTGCTGGCCGGGACCTCCGCTACTGGCTCCTCCAGTTCCTCGCCAACCACGACAACACCCACCACAGCGTGGCCGACCTGATCACCGCGGTCACCGACGCCGGGTTCACTATTCAGGGCCGGTCCAGCAAAACCATCTCCGATGCCCTGCACACCGAAACCGACCGGGGCCGGATCCGGCGCACGGGATGGGGCCGCTACCAGCTCACCGGGCCACTGCCGGCCACCACAAGCTGGCGGATTCGCCGACGATGCGAACAGCTGCGCCGCAACCTCGAGCGGTGCGTCGCCCACGCTCAAGAACGACTCACCGCAATCTGGGAACACACCCTCAAAGGGCACATGATCATTCCCAAACCCCATCCCCACCGCAACCGGTCCATACGGCTACGGGTCTTCCCACCCCGATCCGGTCGAAAAGTCGCCAGCCCAACGGAAAACCCAAGAAATCACACCCCACACTCTCCTGGGAGCACCCCACCCAGCCCCGAACCTGTAGCTGTCAGTCCCTCACGAGGGGCCTCGTAAGGCAGGTGGGGCCACCTTCACACGGCAAACACAGCTCATCTGCAGCGAAGACTTCGACCTCACACCCAGCTGCCCGCATCAGCTCGTGGGTAGCGGGGAACCCGTCCACCGCAATACATCGGCGGGGTGAGGTAGCAAGCACGTTGAGGTTCAACCCCAGGCTGGCGTCGAACTCGTTGGCGGGGGCGTGCAACAGTTCATAGCCAAGGTCCACCATCCGTTGATACAGGGCGGTGGGAACAAGAGGTGCGTACACCAACGCGAGATCGTGGTCGAGCGGGCTCACCACCGATAAGAGGTGGAGGCAGGCGTCAGGACCGTGCAAGTAGGGCAGGTCGTACTGCTCCACGGCGATTCCCCGGGGCTCGATGATGTCCCGCAGTTGGTCGATGCCTTCCTGATTGGTGCGGAATCCGCGGCCTACCGCCAACGCGGTGGCATCGAGAAAGTAACAGTCCCCTCCCTCGATAAGACCCGGCGCGGTTATCTCACCGATCACCGGGATGTCGTTGGCCTCATAGAAGCGACGATGCAGCTCCACCTCGGGCACGCGTAGCGCTTTGCCGGGATGCATGATCACCGCGCCGTCGGGGAAGACGAAAGATGGGTCGTAGGTGAACACCGAATCGGCCAGACCGTCCAGAGGGTCATCAGGCAGCCAAACGATCTCCACCCCGGACTTCTCGACCAATGAGGCGAAGTGGTTGTACTGAGCGGTCAAGGCGTCCGGGTCGATCGCCTTTGCGTAGTGCCACACGTCGGGGTCAGCCCCCAGAATCGCACCGGGGCGGCGCATCCCGACCTTTCGCAACCGACCCGCCATCGAACTCACACCACTCATGGCCGCGTGTCTAGCACCCACCGATCGACAAAGCGACCCGCCGAGCTCTACCTTGACCAACGATGATCGAACAGTTCGGCAAAGACACCGCCCTCCTCCTCATCGACGCGCAAAAAGGAGTCGACGTGCTCGAACACTGGGGCGGCCCAACCGGACGTCGCAACAACCCCGAGGCGGAAACCGAGATGGCATCACTGCTCCACGCCTTTCGCAACGCAGGTCGTGCCGTGGTGTTCACCCGCCATGACTCCCGCGAGGAGGCATCGCCGCTGAAGTTCTCGCTTCCCACCGGTGAGCAGAAGGACGGCTTCGAACCTGCACCGGGCGAGATCGTGATCGAAAAGGACGTGAACAGCGGCTGGGTAGGGACACCGCTGGAGATCGAGCTGCGACGGGCTGGTATCTCTCGCCTGGTGATTGTTGGGTTCTTTACCAACATGTGTGTGGAGACCACCACTCGCATGGCCGGCAACTTGGGATTCGACACCTACCTCGTTCCCGACGCTTGCGCGACCACGAATCGAGTTGGACCCGACGGGGTCGACCACGACCCCCAGGTGGTTCATCAACTCAGTGTGGCGAGCCTGCATGGTGAGTTCTGTACTGCCATTTCCCCTCAGCAGGCCCGAGATCTGCTCAAGGCCGGGCTCTCCGATGCCAGCCGAGTGCAGGGGAACCAATAGCAGTCAGAGAGATGCTGCGGCTATGTGGAAGGCCTCGATGGTGCGATCCAGTTCGTCGTCGTGGTGGGCAAGGCTCGGGAACATGATCTCGTACGGTCCGGGAGCCAAGGCCACCCCTTGAGACAACAGCGAGTGGAACACGAGCGAGTAGTGCCCGGTCTCGGCCGAGGCCGTTGCCCCGACGTTGTCGACAACCGGAGCATCGGCGAAGAAGAACCCGAGCAGGGGGCCGACCTGGGGCACCTGAACAGGGATAGACGTCGAGGCGAATGCGCTTCGGATCCCGTCTGCGAGTTTCGCCGCTTTCGAGGTGAGCTCGGTGTAGGCCCCACGGTCGAGCAGCTCGAGGGTGGCCAGTCCGGCAGCGACGGCCAGCGGGTTCCCGCTGAGCGTGCCCCCTTGGTACACCGGCCCCAGCGGAGCGACATGGCTCATCACTTCTCGGGACCCTCCAAAGGCACCAACCGGCAAACCACCACCGATGACCTTGCCGAATGCCCAAACGTCTGGGGTGACGCCGGACCATTCCACTGCGCCGCCATATCCCAAACGGAAACCGGTGATCACCTCGTCGAACAAGAGCATCGCGCCAACACGGTCGCACTCGTCACGCAGTCCCTGAAGAAACCCCGGTAGCGGTGGAACGAGTCCCATGTTGGCTGCGATCGGTTCCACCGCAACCACGGCGATGTCGTCGGCCAAGATCGGCACTTGGTTGTAGGGCAACACGACGGTGTCGGCAACAACTGAATCAGGCACACCGGCCGATCCGCTGAGACCCTGGTTCTGCACCCCCGAGCCAGCCTTGGCCAGCAGAGCATCCACATGACCGTGATAGTTGCCGTCGAACTTGACGATCTTGATCCGCCCGGTGGCGCCCCGCGCCAGACGGATTGCCGACATCGCAGCTTCGGTGCCGCTGGAGGTCATCCTCAACATCTCGAGGCCCTCGATACGGTCGGCGACCAGCTCTGCGAGCTTCAGCTCGCCGATGGTGGGCGCGCCGTAGCTGGTGCCCCGCTGGGCGGCAGCGGTGATGGCAGCAACCACCTTGGGATGAGCGTGACCAAGAATGGAGGGTCCGTAGCTCTGCACGTAGTCGATGTAGCAGTTGCCTTCGATGTCGTAGATGTAAGCGCCTTCAGCCCAATCGACCACATATGGCGTTCCACCGACCGACCCGAAACTCCGAACCGGGCTGTTCACCCCGCCGACCAGCACCTTCTTGGATGCCTCGAACGCTTCCTCATTGGTTGAGTAATTCATCGGCCGAGCGCCTCGGCAACCTCGGCCGCAAAGTAGGTGAGGATGAGATCGGCTCCGGCTCGCTTGATGCTGGTGAGGATCTCGAACATCGCCGCATCACCATCAATCCACCCGTTGGCTGCAGCTGCTTTCACCATCGCATACTCCCCGCTCACGTGATACGCGGCGACGGGCACATTCGTTACGGCTCGAGCGGCGGCGATGATGTCGAGATAGGCCAGCGCCGGTTTCACCATCACCATGTCGGCGCCCTCGGACAGATCGAAGGTGATCTCTTCGATCGCTTCTCGGGCATTCCGATAGTCCTGCTGATATCCCTTGCGGTTTCCTCCATCAGCGATGGTGACATCGACCGCATCACGAAATGGCCCGTAAAAGAACTTGCGTATTTTGCGGCGTAGGCCATGATCGCCACGTCGGTGTGATCTTCAGAATCGAGCGCGTCACGGATGGCGAGCACTTGACCATCCATCATCCCCGACGGAGCACAGATGTCGGCGCCAGCCTCGGCCTGGGCGACCGCGATGTCCGCGTAGAGCTCGAGGGTTGCATCGTTGTCGACATTCCCGTCGGCAGTGACGATTCCGCAGTGCCCATGGCTGGTGTATTCGTCCACACAGAGGTCGGCGATCAGAACGATGTCGTCACCAACGTCGGATCGAAGGTTTGACAACGCCACCTGCACCACGCCAGTGGGGTTGGCAGCTTCGGATCCCGTGGCGTCTTTGGACTCGGGAAGGCCAAAAAGTATGACCGCCGGTACACCGAGGCCCGCGAGCCGGGAGACTTCGGCCCGCACCGAGTCCTGGGTGTGCTGGACCACTCCGGGCAGCGATGGGATCTCGCGCGGCTGGGTGAGGGTCTCACTAACGAACAGCGGTGCGATCAGATCGTCCACCGTGAGAGTAGTCTCGGCCACCATCCGGCGGAGCGCCTCCGTGCGGCGCATTCGGCGCAGTCTGCGTTGGGGGAACACCTTGTAAGGCTAACGGCCCTCGCCAATCGCCGTCCCACCCAAGCCTGGAACGATCTTTCCGCAGAACGGCAAGCCCAAGGTAGGCGGGTGCCGCCACTGCTTCGGACTTTAGCGTGCCCGTTCGAGGAGCCACCGAGTACCGTCAGTTAATGGCCGCACCGAGAACGCTGGTGGTTGGAGGGGGATCGTGGGGCACTGCGCTTGCGAACCTGCTTGCAACCAAAGGAGTGCCGACGACGATCTGGGCCCGTGAAGACCAGGTCGTCTCCGGCATCAACACCGCCCGAGAGAATGACATGTTTCTGTCTGGCATCGATCTGTCCGAGGCCCTTGGCGCCACCGTCGACCTGCCCGGCGCGCTCGCTGACGCCGAGGTCATCGTCAACGCCGTGCCGACCCAGTTCATTCGCAAGGTGTTCAGTCCAGTAGCCGCTCAAATCGCCTCCGATGCCCTACTGGTGACGGTGTCCAAAGGCATCGAGGTGGACACCCTGATGACCCCCGACGCGATTCTCGACGAGGTGGTCCGAGGCCCTGTCGCTGAAGGGATCGTGGCACTCTCGGGTCCATCGTTCGCCCGCGAAGTCAGCGCTGGGCATCCCACCGCGGTGGTGACAGCGAGCCGGAATCTCGAGAACGCCCATCGCATCCAAGAGCTGTTCGCCACCCCCACATTCCGGGTCTACGCCAGCGACGACATACTCAGCGTCGAGCTCGGCGGGGCGCTCAAGAACGTCATCGCCATCGCCGCCGGCATCGTCGAGGGCCTTCGTTATGGCCATAACACCATGGCAGCGTTGATGACGCGCGGCATCGCCGAAATCACCCGCCTCGGTGTTGCGCTCGGCGGCAACCCGCTCACGTTCGCCGGGCTGTCGGGCGTAGGCGACCTCGTGCTCACCTGCACTGGGGGGTTGTCGCGCAACCGCACGGTCGGCGTCGCGCTGGGCCAGGGCCGCAACATCCACGACATTCTCGCCGAAATGGAGATGGTCGCAGAAGGTGTCAAAACCACCTTGGCGGCGAAACAGCTCGCCGAGTCCGTCGGCGTCGAGATGCCAATCGCCGACCAGCTCTACCAGGTCCTGTACGAAGACAAGGATCCGAGGAAGGTCGCCCAGGAACTGATGGCGCGCGACCTCAAGGACGAACGGCAATAGTCCTCGACAGTGTTGGTGTGAACTGTCAAGAGGTTCACACGACATAGATTCTGGGACGAGCTCGACAGAGACCGAAACTGGGCCTACTCCCTCGCCGGCGACTAGCTCGACGACGGTCAGTTTCGGTGGGCGGCATGGCGCAGTGCAGCCTGACGATGCTCCAGTTCATGCTCGGGGTCGTTTTCGACCAGCCACTCATGGACCTCGACGGCACGGTCGTGACGGCCACTGGATCCGAGTGCCCGAACAAGCGCGCGATACTCGTTAACTCCCGATCCGGGAAGGCCAAGCACCAACTCGCTGGCCGCAATGAACGTAGGAATATCGCCCGAGCGGATGGCCGCATTCTTGAGGTTGGCCAGAATTCTCCCTGCGACGAACGGGAGAGGGGTCTCACTGAGCATCGACACGCTGAACTCGGATGCGGGCGGCATGATGGCGTCGAAGATTGCGCGCGCGTCAGCGGCGCGAAGTTCCCGTCCCGCTGCGAAGGGGTCGAACCACCGGCCGGGTTCACCAACGGGCTCCGAGGCCAGACCGATCAAGAAGTGCGCTGGCATACCCACCGGGACCAGCTTCACTCCACGCCGTCTACCGATCTCGATCGCCACGATCGCCAGTGAAATCGGGTTTCCTCTCCGACTTTCGAGCACCCTGTGGAGCAACGAGTTGGAAAGTGCGTAGTAGTTGGATGCGTTGGGTGAGAACCCCAGTTCACCGAATACGTACCCCATGACATCGGTGGCATCGCTCGCTGGAGGAGCGGCACCGGCCAGTTCGTCAATTGTCTGCAGCGGCTGCGACTCCGGTGGCGCGTGCCGATCCGACCCCGACCGAAATCGCGACCGCGATCCGATCGAGGGAGACGGCAGGGTTTTCAAACAGCGACCGGAGATGGTGCGCGTGCTGTGTGAGAGACTCGGTGTTTCCCCCTACGACGGCAGCCAGGCCTTCCACTTGTCTGGGTTGGCATCGACCCACTTGGCTGCGACATCGGCGGGATCCTCGCCGTCGATCTCCATGGCTGGAAGCATCGATAGTTGATCTTCGTTGGAAAGCGAGAACGCCTTCAGGAACTCGTAGACATCGGAGTCTTTGTCCTTGAGCTTGGACGAAGCGGCCTTGATGATCGGGTCTTCTGGATAGTCACAGTCGACACCGCCGTCGCCGGCTGCCTGTGATGCACCGCAGGCTTCGTTGTAGGGCGGAAGCTCAACCTTCACGAGGTTGTACTTGGACACTGCGGCGGTTGGCTCCCACCAGTACATGAGTACCGGTTCCTTAGCCGCAACTCGCGAATCAAGCTCAGCCACAGTTGCCGGCTCGGATCCGCTGAACTGCACCTCGAAGGGGAGGCCGAGATTCTCGATAATCTGACTATCGAACTCTGAGTAGCTGGGATCGGTACCCAGGAATCGGCCCTTGTCGCCGGTCTCGGCCGTGGCGAAGAGAGCTGCGTTTGCGGGATCCTTGTATCCCTCCCAGGTGGCCAATTCCGGGTTCTCATCGATTACGTAGCTCGGCACGAACCAACCGATACGGCCGATCGCTCCCAGATCGCCCATCTTCTCCACGGTGCCGTCGTCGAAGAAGGCGTTTTCTGCATCGGTGATGCCGGACGGCCAGATTTCGAGGACTGCATCGAGCGTCCCGTCTGCCATTCCTGTGAACATCGCATCGTTCTCGTCGACCTCGGAGATTTCGACCGGGTTGCCAAGTTCGGTTTCAATAATCTTTTTCGCTACTTCCACATTGAGCCGCGAGGCCGACCACGGGTTGACGATCAAAGTAATCGTCTCCTTGTTCTCGTCGACACCAGCGCCCTCGCTGTCCGACCCTGAACCGCATGCTGCTGCGACCAACGATGCGACGGCTAAAAATATGAACAGCCTCTTAAACATGTGGACTCCCCTTGTCCTTCTTCGGCACCGATTGCCGATGCTGATTACTGTACTATTTTGTGAATACCCACGCCGGAACAACCTGCCTCGAGGCCCGTGGCGTCTGGAAGGTCTTCGGATCTAAACCCGACCGGGCAGTCGAACTGTCCGAGGGCGGAGCGTCCCGCAAGGCCGTGCTGGAGGAAACCGGCTGCACTGTGGGTGTGAAGGACATTTCGATGAAGGTTCGTCGTGGCGAAACCTTCGTGGTCATGGGATTGTCGGGCTCAGGCAAGTCCACGTTGGTTCGCTGTGTTGCCCGCCTCACCGAACCCACGGCCGGAAGCGTTTTCCTCGATGGCGAAGATCTCACTCTTATGAATGAGGCAGCCCTGCGCAACATTCGCCGTCGGAAGTTGTCGATGGTGTTTCAGCATTTCGGTCTTTTCCCGCATCGAACCGTGATCGACAACGCCGCCTATGGATTGGAAATCCAGAAAGTATCGAAACCAGACCGTCTGGAACGTGCATCCGCAGTCCTCAGCGAAGTTGGGCTGGAAGGTTATGAGTTGCACTATCCAGGTCAGCTTTCGGGTGGCATGCAACAGCGGGTGGGGCTGGCTCGAGCCCTGACGGTGGACCCAGAGATCCTGTTCTTTGACGAACCGTTCAGCGCGCTCGATCCGCTGATCCGCCGTGACATGCAGGATCAGCTGCTGGAACTTCAGCGAAACATGCAACGCACGATCGTGTTCATTACCCATGACTTCGCAGAAGCGATCAAGTTGGGGGATCGAATTGCAATCATGAAAGACGGCGTGTTCGATCAGGTCGGAAGTGCAAGCGAGCTGATCACAACACCTGCCACCGACTATGTGCGCGAGTTCACCGAGGACATTCCGAAAATAAAGGTCCTGACCGCCGGGGATGTGATGCAGTCAACCCCAACTGCGGACGGCACCGGATTGCGTACTGTCTCCTCCAAGGCTTCGGTGGAATCCCTGCTTCCCCTCTTGCTGCAAGACGACGATCCCATCATGGTCACCGACAACGCCGGTACTCCGATCGGAGTGGTTGACCGACGGGCAGTTACCGACATTCTGGTGGCGGCACGATGACCGCCGCCGCCCCGACTATCCACACGGGGCTGGCCAATCGCGATCTACGCAAGTGGTTTCCTCTGGTCGGATTGGTAGGGGCTGGATTTGTTCTCCAGGTGTTGTTCTCCGGTGATGACGTGTTCCCGGCCCGGTTGGATAGCACCTTCGAAGCCCCGATTGACGACGCCGGCAACTGGCTTCGCTCCAACCGAACAACCCACTGGGTGTTCACTGGGTTCTTCTCTCCCCTGAGCTCAGCGATCGATGCGATCATCACCGGAATCAGCGACTTGCTGCTCTGGTTACCGTGGTTTGTTGTAGTCGGTGTCGCGGCGGCAATCCCGGCTCGGGTCAGGATGTACAACGCCTCGGCGACGGTCGCTGTGGCTCTCACCTACACCGGAGTGATTGGCCTCTGGGACGAAACGATGCAGACGTTAGGGCTGATGTCGGCCGCAGTGCTGTTGGCGGTTCTCATCGGACTTCCGCTCGGAATTCTGGCGGCACTGAAACCAGGCTTCGAGAAGCTGCTTCGTCCGCTGCTCGACATCATGCAGACCGTGCCTGCCTTCGTGTACTTCCTACCGTTGTTCATGTTGTTCGGCATCGGCAATGTTCCGGGGGCGGTCGCCACCCTGATCTACGCCCTTCCCCCCGTGGTTCGACTCACGACACTGGGTATTCGATCGGTCCCGGCTCACGCGGTTGAGGCCTCGCAGATGTACGGCGCCACCCGCCGTCAAACGCTCACCAAAGTGCAGCTTCCGATGGCGATCCCGACCATCATCACCGGGCTGTCGCAAACCATCATGTTGGCGCTCGGAGTAGTGGTACTCGCAACTCTGGTGGGAGCGGACGGACTGGGTTCGCCGGTTCTGCAGAGTCTCAACCAGCGACGAACCGGTCGGGGAATCGCTGCGGGCCTCGCGATCATGGCGGTCGCAATGGTGCTCGACCGACTCTGGAGGTCCGCAGCCGAGCGGGACCCGTTGATGCGCCAACCTCGGAACCGAACCTTGATCGCTGGCGGTGCGCTGGCGTTAGGAGTCCTTGTGGGGCGAATCTTGGGTGTCGGAGCATTCCCCGACGTCTTCGACTGGACGCTGTTCGATCCGATCGACAACGTCGTTACCTGGATTCGTGACAACCTTCGCTGGCTCACCCGTCCCTTCAGCGACTGGATCGTCACCTGGCTCTACCTTCCCGCCCACGACCTTCTCACTGACACTTTGGCATGGCCCGTGGTCATCTTCGCTGCCGGATGGGCGTGCTGGCGCGTGAAAGGACCGGATCTGGCAATTTTCACCAGTACAGCGTTGTTGACTGTGGGGCTGCTCGGGATGTGGGAGCTCTCGATTGACACGTTGGTGCAGGTGTTGCTGGCCTCCGCACTCGCTCTGGCGCTGGCCCTACCGATCGGTATCTGGGCGGGTCGCAAACCTCGTGTCGAGGCTGCCTTGGGGCCAGTCCTGGACGGACTTCAGACCATTCCATCGCTGGTGTACATCATCCCCGCTGTCATCTTCTTCACCGTCGGAGTTGTGCCCGGAATCATGGCCACCGTTCTCTACGCGATGGTTCCCGGTGTACGCATAACGGCATTGGGAATCCGCGAGGTTGCAGTCGAAAGCCTCGAGGCGTCGCGCACCTTCGGGGCTACGCCCCGGCAAACACTGTTCGGAATTCGAATTCCATTGGCAGCCCCGACGATCATGGCCGGCGTGAACCAAGTGATCATGATGTCGCTGGCAATGGTGATCATTTCGGGACTGGTTGGCGGTGGAGCACTTGGTTTCGAGACCGTCGTGGTTCTCAAACGCAGCCGCTTCGGTCTGGGATTCGAGGTTGCGGTCGCACTGGTCTTGCTGGCAATGATCTTGGACCGTTTCACCGAAGCAGCCGCAGCGCGTTTGCAACCTCATCGCAACGCCGAGGTCTGATCAGCTCACTGCGCTGAGGAACTGGCGTTGCCTCACTTGTGAGCCGCTCGGCGCGCACAACTACGATCTAGACCATGACTGCTGTTCAGACCACGCAACGGGACTACTCCCTGCGAGGGGCCGAATCCGCGGATGCGTTGGCCAACGGTATGGCCAACGGGCGTTGGTTCCAGGCTGACATCGATCCCAAACGGCTCGCTGAGTTATCGGCCCGGTCCAATGGGCGGGCTGGGATCGATATGGCGTTGTGGATCGGACTGATCATCGCATCGGGGCTCCTGGCTTGGAACGTGCGCGATTCGTGGTGGGCGGTTCCCGCGTTCCTTCTGTACGGCGCTCTCACCGGTGGCGCATCTGATGCCCGCTGGCATGAATGTGGGCATGGCACCGCATTCAAATCGAATCTCCTCAACGACCTGTTCTACTACCCGGCTAGTTTCATGCTCAACCGCCAGGCTCTCTTCTGGCGATGGTCGCACTTCCGCCACCACACCGACACCATCATCCGAGGACGGGATGCCGAGATCGTCTTCCCGCGACCACCGTCGTTCGGCGCAGCCGCGTTGTTGTACAGCAATGTGAAGAACGGACCAATGGGCATGGTGAACACGGCCCGAACCGCTCTGGGGCAACTCGATGAGAACACTCTGGAGTTGGTCCCGCCCGAGGACCACCGACGGCTGATCCGAGACGCTCGCATCTATACCTTCATCTGGCTTGGGGCCATCGCTCTCTCCTTGGCCACATGGACCATCTGGCCAGTGTTGTACGTGGGAGGACCCACGCTGTACGGCGCGTGGTTCTACATCTTCTTCGGGGTCACCCAGCACGCCGGCTTGCAAGAGAATGTGCTCGACCATCGGTACTCCACCCGCACGGTTCTGATGAACCCCATCTTCCGGTTCCTGTATCTCAACATGAACTATCACGTGGAACACCACATGTTTCCGTCGGTTCCGTACTACTCGCTGCCCAAGCTGCACGAGGAAATCAAGGATCAACTGGTGCCTCCGAACCCAAGCACGTGGCATGCCTACGCCGAGATCATCAACGCCTTCAAGCACCAGAGTGTTGATCCCGACTGGGAGATCCCCGATCGTCAGATTCCTGATGTCCCCGGGAAACGAGCTCAGATCGTTCAGGTCACCGATTGGGCCGGCGACAGCGGACGAACCGACCTCGGACCCGCCGACATGGTTCTCGGTGACCTGCGCCCAGTGCAGATCGACGGGGTCGATTTCGTGCTGGCCCGCACCGAAGAAGGGGATCATGTACTCGCCGATCGCATGTGCACACACGGGGAAGCCGACCTGTCGACGGGACTGGTTCTGGGCTGCGAACTCGAGTGTCCCAAACACAATGGTCGATTCGACCTGCGAACCGGGGAACCAACCCGCAAGCCGGTTCGGAACCCCCTCGGAGTAAGGGCGGTTACCGAAGCCAACGGACGTCTCTACCTCACCTAGAAGATCCCAGTAGCGCTGCGGTGGGCCGGGAAGTCGCGGTGCATCACGTCCTCGATGAGCCATAGGCTCAGGCGGTGAGCGAGTCAGCGCTGGGACCGAGGTTCTGGTCGCTGTGGTCGGCCTTCACCACTTCAAACCTCGGCGACGGCCTCACCTTGGTCGGTTTTCCGTTGCTGGCGATCACGCTCACCGGCGACGCCCGACTGGTCGCACTCGTGGCCGCCTTCCGCTTTCTTCCGTTTTTGGTGATCGGGCTGCCCGCCGGGGTTCTGATCGATCGTTTCGACCGCCGCCATATTGCGATGATCGCCCAGCTGGCGCGTGCCGCAGCGCTGGTTGGCATCGGCCTGTTGGTGGTTGTCGATCAAGCCTCGATCCTTATCCTCGCCTCCGGGGCATTCGTGGTTGGGATGGGCGAGGTGATGACCGACGGTGGGCTTCCAGCCGTCGTCCGTGATGTGGTGAGCGTCACCCATCTCGAAGTTGCCAATAGTCGACTCCGAGCCAGCGAGACCGTGGCCAACACGTTCATCGGCCCGCCGGTAGGCGCATTCCTATTCCAGGTCGACCCGTCGATTCCGTTCTTCGCAGCTGCCGCTCTCTACGTGAGCACAATCGGGCTACTGGCCAACCTGCGGGGGACCTTCAAGCCCGAGATCGACCCCAATGCCGGGTCTTTCCTTCAGCAGATGACCACCGGCCTGACCTATGTGTGGGGCCATCCGGTGCTCCGGCCCCTCGCCCTGACGGTGGCTGCGTTTTCCTTCGTCGGAGAGGCCGGCAACGCAATTTTCGTGATTCTTGCGACCGAGCGCTTCGGGCTGAGCGAGTTCCAGTATGGGCTTCTCCTCTCCGGAGATGCCATCGCATCGGTGACGATGTCGTTCTTCGTGCTCGCTTTGGTCAAGAAGACCAGTCACGGGACCAGCATGAAGGTGAGCGTCGTCGCATTCTCGATTCAGGCGTTCATCTTCGGTTTCTCGACGTTGGTTCCATTAGCCGTTCTCGCCGTGCTTTTTGGTGGTGTTTCGGATCCAACCTGGAACGTGATCAGCGGCACGGTTCGCCAGCGGCTTGTGGATGACAGGATCTTCGGCCGAATGATGACGGCCTACTTGTTCCTTGCGTGGAGCTTCCAGCCGCTAGGGGCGTTGTTCGGCGGCTTCATCGCCGAGCGGTTCGGGCCTCAGTGGGTGTACGTAGTTTCTGGATCTGTAGTCGGATCGCTGCTGTTCTTCGCCCGCCCGCTCTTCCACAGGATCGACAGTGCGATGGCCGCCGCAACGACTTCTCCGCACTGAAGATGGCGGAACTTGGGCTTTGCCATACTCAGTTCGTGTTTAGATTCACCGGGTTTGCGCTCGTGGCGATGCTCATCGTCGCAACCCCCAGTCTCGGAGCGCAGCCATCTGCCTTCGAATGACAACGACCGCGTCGCCCCACTTCGCGGCAAGGCCACCGCTTTGTGCGGACGACACGCGGTGGACCGGTACCGCGTAGTGCGTAGGACCTACCCGTGCCAAGGCAATGCGGCTCAGCAGTCTGTCCGTTTCTGATCCGGGCCGGTATTGTCTGCCGCGGCGAACAAAAGGAAAGAGAATCGGATGAGTTCACGTCGAACGACAGCCGTCCTCCTCTGCACGGCGATTCTGGCAAGCCTCTTGGGCATTGCGCGACCAGCCGCGGCCGAGCTGGGTGACAACAACAATCTGCCTTGGGGAGTTGACGGAACAGACCTCCCCGACGGTAGCCCGCGCATTCGTACCGAAGTGTGGGCGATCGAGCAGATCGGCGATCTGGTCTACATCGGAGGTCGGTTTCAAGAGGTCACCGATGGGGCGGTGTCAATCGATCAGCCCTACCTTGCTGCATTTCACGAGAGCACCGGCCAGTACATCAACACGTTCACCCCCGAGCTCAACGGCGTGGTGCACGCTCTGGCGGCTTCACCCGACGGCACAAAACTCTTCGTCGGTGGGGAGTTCACCTCGGTGAACGGCGTATCCATCGATGCACTCGTGGCGCTGAACGCTACGAGCGGAGCGGTCGATTCTTCGTGGACCGGAGACATAAACGGAGCGCCGACAGTCCGCTCGCTGACCGTACTTGGCAACTGGTTGTACGTGGCGGGCAGCTTCACAAGCGTGATCTCGAGCAGTGGCAACAACGCCGCCTGGCGGGCGCTCCGGTTCGATGTGTCAACCGGTGGTCATGATCCGAGCTGGCGTCCGGTGATCACCGGCGGCGGCGTATGGGGCATCGCCCCCAGCCCTGACCTCGATCGTGTGTACGTGGCTGGTTATCTGACCGAGGTCGACGGCACGCCCGTGGTGAACGGATTCGCAGCTCTCGACGGAACCACCGGGGCGTTGGTTCCCGGACTCCAGGACATCCAACCGAACACCGCCAATCCAAGTCGTCAGTACCTGTACGACGTGGTGGTGGCCAACGGGTACGTGTGGATCGTCGGGAGTGAACACTTCGTCCAGGTCCTCAACGAGTCCGATCTGTCAATTCACCGGTTTCACATCGCAGACCCGCGAGGTGACTATCAGGACCTCGAAGTTGTGGGCGATCGGGTCTACGCCGGCTGCCACTGCCGTACCGACGCAATCATGGAGTCAGCAGCCGGGGTCAGGTGGTTCCCCTCACCGCCGGCGGGTGAAAGCGATGCCCCGATACTGCAGAGTGGACCCACCACATGGATTGCGGCGTTCGACGCCAACACCGGCGATTGGATCTCCACATTCCGGCCTGACATCGAGGCCGCCCGAGCCGGCGTCTGGGCGATTCATGGCGACACCAACGGATGTCTATGGTTCGGCGGAGACCTGACATTCGCCGGCACGGCGTCGGTCGATAGCTTGGTCCGACTGTGCGAAGCAGGAACCATCGACACAGAACGCCCGTCGGTTCCAGGGGCCATCTCTGTCGACGCGATCGGAGTCGATTCGGCAGACCTCTCGTGGGCAGCTTCAACCGACGACTTCGGTGTCGCCGGCTACCAAATCTTCGACTCCGCGACCAATGACCTGATCGCGGAAACCACCACCAACTCAGTGACGCTCACCGACCTCGCCCCTGGCGACTACTCGGTGTATTCCAAAGCCTTCGACCAAGCCGGCAACCAGTCATACCGAACCGGCTTCCGCAGCTTCACCATCACCGGCGCCGTCGTCGACGCCGAACGCCCAAGCGTCCCGGGCGCAATCCAGGTCACATCAATCGGTGTCGACTCGGCCGATCTCTCGTGGGTGGCGTCAATCGACGACTTCGGTGTCGCTGGATACCGGATCTTTGACTCCGCAACCAATGACCTGATCGCAGAGACCTCCACCAACTCGGTGACGCTGACCAACCTGGCTCCCGGTGACTACTCGGTGTACGCCAGAGCGTTCGATCAAGCTGGCAACCAGTCGTTCCGCACAGGGTTCCGCTCCTTTGCGGTCACCGGTACACCTGTGGACAACGAACGTCCCATACTGGCGAGTGCGATATCGGTGATCGGTATCGGCGACGACTACGTCGACCTCGCATGGAGCGCTGCGAGCGACAACGTCGGCGTCACGGGTTACCGGATCTACAACGCAGATACCAATGGACTCATCGTGGAGGTTCCCGATCCCACTGTTCGACTCGAGCCGCTGGCGCCGGGGACCTACCGGTACTATCTCCGGGCGGTAGATGGTGCCGCGAACATCTCGTTCCGGAGTGGTATTCGAACCGTAGTTGTCGCTGGATCCTCCGACACCGAACGCCCATCGATTCCGGGCGCAATCACGGTCGAGAGCGTGGTGGGGACAACCGTGAGTTTGTCGTGGGGTCCAGCAACCGACAATGACGGCGTCGCTGGCTACCGGGTGTACGACTTCGCCGACCAGAGCGTCGTGGCAGAGGTGGCGACCACGTCGACTGCTGTGGATCTACCGGCGAGGACCTACCAGCTGTATGTGAAGGCATTCGACGCGGCCGGTAACGAGTCCTTCCGCACCGGTCTTCGAACGGTCACCACTTCCTAGGTCTCTTCAGGTTCTTCACAGGACGGGCATGCTCATAGATTGGAAGACGTGGACTCTTCTCGCGCTCCCGGGTCCGCACCGGCAGCAACGCCAAATCCCAGCGGTGTCCGGCACGGCTTCAGAGCGTTTCACCATCAGGATTTTCGACGCTTCTGGGCCGGTGCACTCGTATCGAACTCCGGTACCTGGCTCCAGAACATCACTCTTCCGGTTGTGTTGCTGGAGATAACTGGACAGGCGTTCTGGACTGGAATCGCCACATTCGCCGCAATCTTCCCGTCGATGCTGCTGGGCCCCCTGGCCGGCAATCTCGCCGACCGTATCGAGCGACGCAAGCTGTTGATCGTCGGTCAAAGCGGTGCCGCGCTCGCCGCGTTGACACTGTGGCTCGTGTGGGTTTCCGGAGTCCGCAACCCGGGCACCATCGTTGCCGTGGCTGCACTTACGGGCCTGTTCAGTGCTTTCACCATTCCGGCTTGGCAATCGTTCATCCCCCTTCTCGTACCGATCGAAGACCTTCCGTCGGCGATTTCGATGAACAGTCTCCAGTTCAACGCCGCCAGAGGAATCGGGCCAGCTCTCGGAGGGGTGATCCTGGCGCTCGCCGGACCGTCGTGGGCGTTTCTGGGCAACTCGGTGAGTTATGGCGCAGTGGTCATAGCCCTGCTGCTTGTGCGACCGGCACAGACCAGGCAGGTTCAGGTTCAACGCAAAGTGGGCCGAGGCTTCGTCGAGGCGGTTCGATACATCCGCACTCAACCCGGAATCGAGGTCGGAATCGGACTCGCCGCAGTGGTTGCGTTTTTCGGATTCCCACTGCTGAACTTCGCCGCAGTGTTCGTGCAACAGGTGTACGAGGTGGACAGGGGATACGTGGGGCTCCTCGGAGGCCTGCTGGGGGCTGGTGCGGTGATCGCAGTTCCCGTGGTGAGCGGCATGTTCGGCGACCTTCGCCGTGCGGCAGTCATAGGTTTTGCGGTGCCGTTCTATGGCTTTGCAATCATTGTCTTTGGAAGCTCAACGGGGCTAGTTCAAGGCTCCATCGGACTTCTGTTGGCCGGCAGCGGCTTCATGATGATCGTTGTCACCAGCAACACCGCAGTGCAGAGCATCGTAAACGAACAGATTCGGGGACGCGTGATGGCGATCCGGATCATGACGTTCACCGGCTCCTTTCCGATCGGGGCACTTCTCCAGACTCGCCTTTCCGACGCAACAAGTCCCCGGTTGGTCGTCACCGCCGCCGGCACCATTGTGCTGCTCATCGGGCTTTTCTTGTCATTGACCCAACGCACACAACTCGCGCACCTCGACGACCCAACCGACACCCGCCCAGACCTCGAGTCTTTTCCAAACGCACGGTCTGATATCAGACCGTCACCGGCGATGCCCGCGAGACCAACTCGATCACGACGCCGCCAACGACAATGATCGCACCGGCCACTATGCCGAGAACCGCGTATGAGCCAGTTGCCACGAGGACACCGCCTATCGTCGGGCCCACCACCCGACCGACCGCCATGACCGCTTGAGCATCGCCGATTCGATCGGCAGCATGAACCGAACGCTCCGAGATCAACGCAAACGCCTCCGGGATGGCGGCCCAGAATGACATCCCCCAAACCACGAGGATCACATACAAAGCGAAGCTGCTCGAGGTGATTGTCAAGAGCACCGCACACATCCCGATGATCATCACGAACACGCCGGGGAAGCGACGACGGCCGGCATATCGAGCGGTAGGGATTCCCACCACAGCGTTCAAACTCAGTGCCAGCGACAGCCCCAGGGTCGACATCCCGACGTTCTCGCGGGCAATCACGCCGAGGAAAACGAAGACGGCAGATCCTCCCAGCGTCAGGGCTGACATACCAAACAACACCGGGATCACACCCCTAGCTTGAATAGGCCGGCGTCCCTTGGATATCGAGGCTTCGACCGTTATCGGGGCTAGAAGGCACACACCCGAAAGAGCCGCAAGGAGCCAATACAGACCGGCCAGCCCAAAGGCCTGCGACCCCAATCCGAGCACTGGTGCCGCGACTGCCGCAGTCAGGGGGCCGATGGCTGCTATCTCGCCCCTGCGTATCCCGTCCGAAGCGCTATCGGACCACGCGATCCAAGTGAACAACCCCATGGCGAGACCGGAGATGAATCGAAGCACAACAAGACTCGCAAAATCTGGAGCAACCGCAGACGCAATATTCGCCGTGACCATCACCAGCAGAGCCTTCTGGGCCATCGATCTCGTTGGAAGGAGCCGCCGCCCTCCGAGCAAGTTGGTGAGTGTGAATCCCCCAACTTGCACTGTCGAGATAAGTGCAGCAGTCCCTGGCCCAACTGCGAACTGATCGACGACATCGGGTACCGCAAAGGTGGTGGCCACGAAGACCGCCGTGACCGCCGCCGAACCCATCAGCAGGCCAGGCGATACCGATGGCTTGAGCCTGCGGACCGTTTTGATAGGTGCGGCGAAACTCACCAGCGGAGGCTAGTGGTTTCCAGGCAGCAGGGACCGGCCCTTCGCCGGGGTGTGACGAACGAGCTATCTTCTTGCGATGGCCAAGATCACCCTCATCGCAACCCTCACTGCCGCAGACGGCAAAGAGCAACAGCTGCGGGATGCCATCGTCGATTTGATCGCCGCAGCTGAGGAAGAACCAGGCTGTGAGATCTACAGCGCCCACGCCAGCCGAGACGAGCCAGGGATCTTCAGATTCTTCGAGCTCTATACCGACAGCAACGCCCTGAAGGCTCACGGGAAAGGTGAGCGAATGGCACTCGCCATGGCAGGCCTTGGTGGTCTGATGGCGGGTCCACCCGAGGTGCTTCGGCTGACCCCGGTCGCGGCAAAGGGCCTCGACCTGGGCTAGCTGGGCTCACATGTCTATTGCCTGTGAGATCTGGACCGTGTGTCCATCCCCCAGGACCGGGCAACCATTGGCAATTGCCTTCGCGGCCTCCATGTCGGCGGCGTTGACGATTGTGTAACCGGTCATCGACGCTGGAGCTTCGGCGGCACCATCGGGTCCGACGGCCGAGGTCTCGCCGAAAGGCGCTCCACCATCGACCAGATCGGCACCGATGGTCCCGTACCAGCCTTCCCATTTGGCCATGACACCGGCCATGGCCTCAGGATCATCTGGCATTGAGCCCATTTCGCCGTGATAGGTGAGTACGTATTTAGGCATCGCAATTTCCCTTCCTAGGGCGGGTCTCGGTGACACGCTCGATTACCCCTTACGACGAACACTAAGCCCAGGGAGGGACAGAGCGAAAGAGAAACCTGTTTGGGGCTCTACGGTGGCAGGATGCCGACGGTGTGAACGATGCCGACGATACTGATGCGGTGAATCTCGATCTAGCACTCGTGTCCGAGGCGCTGGGCGTGAAGGCGGTCCGAAGTCGACAGCTCGGCGGCGGCGATTTCGCTTCGGCCCATCGCGTGGAGTTGGTTGATGGAAACGTGGTGTTCGCCAAAACCCACATCAATCCTCCGGGTGGTTTCTTCACGACCGAGGCTGCCGGACTCAAATGGCTACGAAACGCAAGCGAACTGCGTGTGCCCGAGGTTCTGCACGCTAGTGATTCCCCTCCCCTGCTCGTGCTCGAGTGGATCGACGCGTCTCGATCGGCATCGCCAGACGAGGCGAGATTCGGCCGGTCCCTCGCTGCTCTACACCGGGCTGGGGCTGATGACTTCGGTCGAACCGATGGCCGAACTACCGGCTCCCAAGCTCTGCCCAACAACAGGTGTGAAACATGGGCGGAGTTTCTTGCCAGTCAGAGACTGCTTCCACTGGCTCGAATCGCACGCGACCGATCTTGCTTGCCAGAAGAGACGGTGCAACTCATCGAGGACGTGGCCTCCAGAATGGTGGGCCTCGTTGGACCACATGAGCCACCGGCCCGCCTTCATGGCGACCTGTGGGCGGGCAACCGAGTCATCGACGCGGCCGGTCGCAGCTGGTTGATCGATCCGGCCTGCTTCGGCGGCCATCGAGAATTCGATCTGGCAATGATGCATCTCTTTGGCGGTTTCGGTCCTGAATGCTTCAGCGCCTACCAAGAGGCGGCTCCCCTGGACGACGGTTGGGCCGAGCGGATCGCCCTCCACCAACTGTCGCCGCTGATCGTGCATGCCATCAAGTTCGGTGGAAGCTACCGTTCGGCGGTCGACCGAGCCCTCGCTCAGTACGCCTGAGCAGGTCCGGGTAGAGGTTGGGATCGGTCAAATCGTGCGACCAGGCAAAAAGGGGGTACGCCCCGTCAGCCATCGATCTTGCGTTATCGGTAATCTGCGACGATGGGTAGGAGCGCCGTCAGAACCTGCCCTATCAGCTGTTGTCTTGCGATTCTCATTCTTCTCGTGCCCGTGAGCTGTTCCTCATCAGACCCCGTCACAGTCGATGCGGGCCGGTTCGATTCGAACCCAGGAACCACGGGCCCGCTGCCAAGCACCAGCTCACCACCCACGACCAACGCCGAGGAAGCCAAGATGGAACAGACCACGACCGACAACGCCGAGACCCGATCAGCCTGCCTTCGGCTCACCGATTTCTCAACAGAGGCTGAGCGCACGGCATGGCAAACCGTGAACGACAACGTGATGGGCGGCCGGTCGTTGGGCGGCCCCGAGTTCGGCGAAGGGCTGATGGTCTTCGCCGGTCAAACCAACACCGACGGAGGTGGATTCTCCTCTCTACGCCTACCGCTTGAACCGGGGGTGCTGTCAAGCTTCGAGCGGGTTTCTCTCCGAGTCCGGCCAGATAACCGCACCTACATGATGACCTTTGACGACAACGTGAGTTCTCGTGATCGACGGGTCTCGCACCGGGCGCCAATCGATTTCGACGGGTCGTTCCAGTGGCAGACGGCTTCGGTGAAGTTCGCCGACCTGTTTCCTGCGATCTTTGGGCGCCCCGTGGATGACCTTCCATTCGACAAGAACCTCGCCACCCGTATGGGGATCATGATCAGTGATGGGCTGGACGGACCCTTCCGACTGGAGATCGATTGGATCGACGCCTGTCCGTAGTTCCTGGCCTGTCCGGCAGCAAGACCTGGCTCAGATACGCAGAAGTGGGTCGGCACCCACCATCGCTGCAGCGTTATTGAGTTCCGCGACCGTGTTGTCATCGACAGGAACGGCGTCGGCACGGCCAGCCCGCGCCCGACGCCTCAGGTTCACCTGGCACAAGGATCTCATCAAACCCGTCGCGAACCGCCGACTGTCTCACGTAGTCGAGAAAGCTGTCGGTATCCCGTGCGAGCACAGATGGATCCCCAACTGCGGCAGGGTCGATGATGATCGACAACATGCTGTTGATAATCGCTCCGGTCCGTTCATATCGCGGGTCGATGGTGGCCCCGCCGAGCAACGCCGCACCAAGGATCTCGCACATGAGCGCCAGTCCTGATCCTTTGTGGTCGCCCATGGCCACCAGCGCACCTCTTGGGCCATCGTTCCACATCACGTTCGGGTCGGTGGTCAGACGGCCGGCAGAATCGAGCAGGGTTCCTTGGGGCACCGGTTCGCCCTTGTTCTTCGCAATTCGGGTTTTCCCGAGGGCGATGGTGGATGTGGCCATGTCGAGGAGCACAGCAGGTTCGCCGCGATCACTCGCGGGAATCGCGATACACACCGGATTGGTCCCGAACCGGGCATCCGCTCCGGCGAAGGGGGCGACCAATGGTCCGTGGGCGGCGACGTTCACGAAATGAAGACTGGCCATGCCAGCTCGGGCTGCCTGCTCTCCCCAATGGCCGATCCGCCCGATGTGGAAGCTGTTTCGCAAACCTAAAAGTGCGACTCCGTGTTCTTTGGCCCGTTCAATTCCGGCCGACATCGATCGATACCCCATGACTTGACCGAACCCATGCTGTCCATCCAACACAATTATCGGCCCGCGATCGACGACCGTCTTGGGCGAAGCGTTCACCGAAAGCAAACCGGCCTGAACCGAATCCACATACAGGGGCAGCACCCCAATTCCGTGGCTATCGTGTCCGCAAAGGTTCGCACGGACCAGTTGATCGGCGACTAGGCGAGGCTCATCACCAGTGGATCCGAGCTCGATCAGCACCGCAACGACGAAGTCGTGAAGCCGATCGGGTGTGAACATCTGCATGAACCGAACCTAGCCTCGACGCTCAGCTGATTTCGAAACGGTTCGAGCTGCCGTTATTGATTCAGTGTTGAGAGGAGCTCTTCCACGGTGTGCTGGCTCTCCAGCGGATGGCGAAGGGCCTTGTTGGCCACGACTTCATAGCGGTTCCGGCGTCCGATCCGTTCGTGGCGAAGGTAACCGCCCTCTTCCAGATCGTGGACAATCCGGGTGACGGCCCCCACCGTGATACCCACGACGTATGCGATGTCGCGCTCGACGAATCTCGGGATTGCGGCCGATCGCTATCAACACGTGCGCATGGTTGGTGAGGAAGGTCCACGCGGGGATATCGGGATCGGGCTCAACCAATTGCATTCCCGAATCGTACCTCTTCGATCGAGGCTGTTCCCGCGCTGTCGCCATCAGTTCTGCGCTAATAGTCTCCACAGAACCACTCCCGCTCGAGCACGCTCAGCTCGAGGGCCAGCACCAGAAGCTCCGACTCGACGTCAGTGGTGAAACCGCCGTTGCGAACCCGCACCTCGATCCATTCCAGAGCAAGGCTGATGTCATACGCTGCGGTGATGAGCGACTGCCGCTGTTGCCCATCCCCCAGCGGGTCGGCCATGAGAAGAGATCGAACCCTCAGCGTGAGCCTGGCGAGCCCGTCTTCTTCGCGCAGCGCGGTGTGGGGCAGATCGAGCAGTGAGTTGTTCCAAGACTTATTGGGTGCCAGGGCATCGATCATTGTGGAGCCTCCTGTTGGAAGATAGCTGGATAATAATACGTATGTTAGAATATACCTATTGGGTGGCATCTTGTCAAGTGGCCAATAGGCTTCCATCGTGATTTGGTGGATTCTCGCTGCGCATGTCGTCGGCATGATCGCTGCCGCCTACCTTGGAAGACGCTCGATCCACCACGGACTGGCGGCAGCTGCGGTCGCCCCGGCGATAACAGCAACATGGGCCGCACATCAGATCATCACGGAGGCCGCGCCCAGAACCACCGGCATCGATTGGGTCGCTGGGCTGGGAATAGGATTCCACTTCCGGTCTGGGCCGCTGGCTCTCCTGCTGACACTCTTGGTGTCCGGCATCGGTGCCCTCGTGTTCGTCTACGCCATCGGTTACTTCGCCCGCGATGCCCATGGCGCTGTTCGGTTCCCGGTCACCCTGCTGGCGTTTTCCACCTCGATGTTGGGACTGGTGCTGGCCGATTCGGTGTGGACCCTGTTCATCTTCTGGGAATTCACGTCCGTTACCTCATTCCTCCTCGTGGGCCACAAGAACACAAGCTCCTCGGTTCAAGCCGCAGCCCGGCGAGCGCTGATGATCACCGGACTCGGGGGCCTGGCACTCCTCGCGGGTCTACTGGTGCTTCAGGGTGATGCAGGGGCGGGATCGCTGACCGAACTAGCACCTGTCTCGGGGACCGCCGGCACCGTAGCAGCGGTATTGATCCTGATCGGTGCTGCCACCAAGTCGGCCCAAGTCCCCTTCCACGTATGGCTGCCCGGAGCTATGGCCGCCCCGACGCCAGTCAGTGCCTATCTGCACTCGGCAACCATGGTCAAAGCCGGAGTGGTACTGGTCGCACTCACCGGACCGGCGTTCATCGATGTCGCTGCATGGAAGGCAGTCGGGATGTCCTTCGGGATCGCATCGATGATGTGGGGCGGGGTGGTTGCGCTTCGTCACGTTGATGCCAAGCTCATTCTGGCCTGGGGGACCATCTCCCAGCTCGGCCTGCTCATCACGTTGCTCAGCATTGGAACCGACAAGGCTGTCTTTGCCGCGGTCTCGATCCTGTTTGCTCATGCGCTGTTCAAAGCGACACTGTTCTGCGTCGTCGGCGAGATCGACGTGAGGACCGGCACTCGAAACGTCAACGAACTGACCGGCCTGCGTCGAACGATGCCGATCGCATTTGCGGTGTCGATTGCGGCCTCACTGTCGATGGCCGGCGTGCCTCCACTTCTGGGATTCGCAGCCAAGGAAGCAGCGGTCGAGGCGGTTCTCAAACTCGACGGTTTCGAACAGATCATGGCCGCCGTGGGGATTTTCGGTGGGTCGGTTCTCACAGTCGCCTACACCTTGCGGTTTGTCATGCTCGTGTTCTCCGGCTCCGCGAAGCCCGGCTTGCCAACCCTCGAGGTCAAGCCGAGGCGCTGGGCCATGTCGCTGCCGGCCGTTCTCCTCGCAGCCCTTGGAGTGCTTGGCTTCTTCTGGATCGAGGCGTCCAACCGGATCGTCATCCCAGCCGCGGTCCAGCTCAACCAGACCGCCGACCAGTTCGAGTTGCTTCGATGGCCGGGCTTCAAGACCGCCTTCTTCGTTTCGGTGGCAATCGTCGGGGCCGGAGCCGCACTGGGCTGGATCATCGCGCGACGTCCATCGAACGCTCCCCACGCCGTAGGAGCGAATCTTGCCGATTCCCTGCTCGATCGAACGCTGTCCGCTGCGGTAGAAGTCACCGCCCGCATACAACATGGGTCGTTGCCGGTGTATTTGGCCACCATGGCGCTGGCAGCAACACTCGCGGGGTCTGTCCTGGCTGTAGATGTCGATGCCGACTCGCTCGTTCTGTGGGACACGCCGCTCCAAGCAGTTCTCGGACTCATCATCGTCGGAGTATCGCTGGGTGGGGCCGTCGTAGGATCGCGTCTGGGCGCTGCGCTCACCCTCGGTGCGGTAGGCCTTTCGATGTCTGGATTGTTCGTGCTGCACGGTGCTCCCGATCTGGCTCTTACACAACTGCTGGTCGAGACCATCGTCGTTGTCGGCTTCGTACTGGGGCTTGGACATCTCACCCGGAACTTCCCGCCCGTAGACCGAGCTTGGCGGATCATCCGAATCGCTGTTGCGGGCTTGGGCGGAACGGTGGTTGTGCTCGCCTTGGCAGCTTCTTCCTCGTCCCCCACAGGGAAGGCCCCGCTGTCGGATTTGCAGCAACAGGCGGTTGAGGAGGGTGGCGGCAACAACGTAGTCAACGTTGTCCTCACCGATATGCGAGGCCTCGATACCCTGGGCGAAGTCGTGGTGCTGGCAACAGTGGCGCTAGGAATTCTGGCGCTCGCCAACATCCGATCGATTGCGGGACAGCGATGATTGCCGCTCAGTCGCCGGCGGCCCGTCTGGGTGTAGCCGCAGCCACCCCGTTGGCCTCGGTCATCGGCGTTTACCTCTTGTTCGCCGGACACAACAACCCCGGGGGCGGGTTTGCTGCGGGGCTGGTCTTCGGGTGCATTCTGGCACTTCAGCGAATGACCGGCCTACGGCGGCCTTTCAATTCGTCGATCCTCTTGGGTGCTGGACTTCTGACAATCGTGGCAACCGCTGCACTGCCGTTGTTCTGGAATGATGTCCTCTTGGACCAGGCTGTTTTCTCAACCGAGGTTCCGCTGGTGGGCAAGGTCAAAACCGGAACGGCGCTCATTTTCGACATCGGCGTGACAGCCGTCGTAGTAGGACTGGTCGCAGCACTCCTCGATGGGCTGGGCATGGGGTCAGCGCCAGGCTCCGGACATGAACCGGTAGGTGAACGATGAGCCTCGCTCTGCTCCTCACCGTGGGAGGGCTCACATCAGTCGGGATCTACCTGATCACGTCCCGTTCCCTGAGCCGGGTCATCCTCGGGTTCAGCTTGCTCGGACACGCAGCAGTTCTGGCATTGGTCACCTCGGGCGGTCCAGCCGGGGATGCTCCGATTGCTGATCAAACAACAGCAAGCGACACAGCGAATCCGGTCCCCCAGGCTCTTGCGCTGACGGCGATCGTCATCTCATTCGGACTGACGCTGTTCTTACTGGCGTTGGCCCGTCGACAACAGATCCTGACCGGAGATGACCTCGTCGAAGACGATCTCGAAGACCGTCGAATCGCCGCTACGGCAGAGACCGAGGGCGAAACATGACCACGCTCATGGCGGTCACGCTTCTGCTCCCGCTTCTCAGTGCAGGGCTATCGCTATTGCTGCGGAAGCAGCCCACCGCTCGCGACCTGACAACACTGCTCGGACTCGCTGGGGCAGCGGCAAGCTCGTATGCCATGTTGGCGTCGGTCGCGGCCAACGGCACCACGGTGCTGTGGGTGGGTGGCTGGCACCCCCAATTGGGCATCGTCTTGGTAGCCGACCTCTTCGCAGTCCTTGTTCTCCCGGTGGCACTGACGATCATCGTCGTTGTTGAGATTTTTGCAATCGGCCAACGACGGACTCGGTGGGGAGCGAATCCTGAACTGACCGGGCCTCTGCTCGGAGTACTCACGGCAGGAGTTTCACTCTCGTTCCTCACCGGCGATCTCTTCACACTCTTCGTCGCATTCGAGATGATTCTGGTATCCAGCTACGTCCTGCTCACCCACCAGGGGCAAAAGGCGCAGCTCCAGGCCGGCATGACCTATGTGGTCATGAACCTGTTTGCCTCGACGTTGTTCCTGTTCGGAATTGCCTACGTCTATGCCGCAACGGGCACAGTGAACATGGCGCTGCTCGCTGAGCGAATTCCAGAATTGAGCACCGGCGTGCGCCTCGGAATCGGGGCCTGGTTCTTCGTGGTGTTCGGCACCAAGGCCGCCGTGTTCCCCCTTTTCTCCTGGCTTCCCGATTCCTACCCCACCGCTCCGACCACTATTACCGCAGTGTTTGCCGGACTGCTCACCAAGATTGGCGTGTACGCCATGATCCGGTTCCACTCCCTTACCGGTATGGACGAACTAGGCGGCGTGATGCTCACGGTCGCAGGAATCACCATGGTTGTGGGTGCCCTGGGAGCCCTCGCCCAAAGCGACGTGAAACGAATTCTCTCCTTCCATGTGATCAGTCAGATCGGGTACATGCTGATGGGGCTGGGCCTGTTCACCGCGGCAGGCACTGCGGGTGCGATCCTGTTCCTGATCCATCACATGCCGGTGAAGACGGTGTTGTTCCTCGTCGGCGGTCTCATCGAAGACGAGCAGGGAACCGGACGCCTCGATCGTTTGGGTGGCCTGGCGGCTCGGCGCCCTCTCATCGCTGCCCTCTTCGCCGTTCCTGCTCTCAGCCTTGCGGGCCTGCCGCCATTTTCGGGGTTCATCGCCAAGTTCGCCGTCATCTCCGCCGGAGTCGATGCAGCCTCCACTCCGATAGTGATCACGGCGTTGGCAGCAGGTGTTCTGACACTTCTGTCGATGACCAAGATCTGGATCGGTGTCTTCTGGGGCCCACCCGCGGGCGAATCCAATCCGGTGAAGGCCAGCGTGTCCGGCCGACGGATCATGCGCTCCGCCACCGGACTCGCCGTGACCGGAACCCTGGTCATCTCATTCTTCGCTGGCACGCTGTTCGACCTCAGCCGCCAAGCTGCGGACGATCTTCGAACCCCGAGCGTTTACATCGCAGAGGTGATCCAATGACACGGACACCATCGCCAACCGGCGTACTCACAGTACTTCTCCTTGCAGCAGCTTGGTGTGGCCTGTGGGGGACGATTTCGGTAGCCAATGTCGCCACCGGCCTTGCGGTCGGAGCGCTCGCTGTTCTCCTTGGCCCGACCGCTCCATGGACCGGGGTAAAAGTGGTTCCACTGCTGCGACTGAGCCGTCTGATTCTGGTCGACCTCGCATCCTCCACGGTGCAGGTGGCCAGAGAGGTGCTCACTCCAACCGACTACACCAACGAAGGAATCATCGCCGTAGAGGTCCCGGCCGAGGCGACAAATCACATGCTTCTGTTGACAAGCGCCATCACCCTGACCCCGGGGACCGCAGTGGTCGAAGTCGATCAGGATCGTCCGGCGTTGTTCCTCCATCTCCTGCATATGGAACGGCGAGAACAAGTTGAGGCTCATGTCGCAGAACTGGCCGAACTCGCTATTCAGGCGCTGCCAACGACCAGCCATCAGGGAACTGAGGTGCGCTGATGGAAGAACTGGCCATCGCCTTTTTCGTCTTTGCGGGAGCGTGCGGAGCGGTACGTCTGGTGAAGGGTCCGACACTGGCGGACCGAGTTGTGGCTCTCGACGTGGCGCTTATCTCACTCATGGGGGCCATCGCAGTCGACGCCGCCCGCCGATCCGATACCACCTACCTCATCACCCTGGTTGTGCTTTCGATCATCGCCTTCACCGCAACTGTTGCGGCGAGCCGATTCATCGAAGATCACGAATCGTCGGTTGTCCAAGGGGGTGAGACCCGATAATGATCGATCTTCTGTCATCCCTGTTGATGCTGACCGGAGGACTCACTGCGTTGCTTGCGGGAATCGGCTTGCTGCGATTCGGGTCGACCTACGCACGATTCCACGCTGCAGGTAAAGCTAGCCCGGTGGCCTTCGCGATCGCTGCGGTCGGAGCCGCTATGGCGCTGGAATGGGATGGTGTTGCACTGCTGGTGACGGCAACGGCTGCGATGGTTCTCACCCTGCCCGTAGGGGTTCACCTGCTGTTTCGAGCGTTCCATCGGACCTCGACAAACCTCACCCTCAGCGTGGACGAGTTGGCCGAATCTCGTTCAACTGAGCGTTGAGGATCGCCGCTGGAGTCCGCGGATCCTCCAACGTCACCACGAAGCTGCGGTTGCCGGACAGTTGGAGGTGAATCCCGGGACCCCTCCGCACCACCACCGCCGCTGACCCCGCCATTTTCAGCGATCCGCGGTAGCCCCATCCGCCCCACTGCGTGGGTTCAACGTGGAGCACCGTTGCTCGCTTCACCTCCTCGATACGGACACGGGCGAACTGGATTCCAAAAAGCGCAGAGCGGACAGTCAGGCCGCTCTGGTCGACGTGTACCCGAAAGGCGCTCAGGAGCCCGATGGGCAGAGCCGAGAACAGGAAGATCAGGCCAAACCACCACTCGGTCGCCACCCAAGTGACCGCCCCAAGCCCGACGACAACTCCGCTGACCATCATCATCCAGGAAGCGCTGATGGTTTCGACGAACACCGCTCGCTCGGCATCGGCGAGATCCATGGTGGGTGTCTCACCCATCACCGATGGGGCGAATGAGTCAGCGCTGGTGTCAAAGGGAAGCCCCTTGGCCAGCAGCGCCGCACCGGCGCCCACAATCACAGAAGCGGCAGTTATCAGGAGAACCCCTGTGATCGGCGTCGACGCTTGGGTCCAATCGTTCAGTCCGCGCTGACCCAAGATCGTCTCGACCACGATCCCGGCTCCTAGGACCGCGAGGAAGGCCCCCAGGCCCGCCAGGAATGCGGGGACGGGGCGAGGCATTCGGGCGCTCCATAGCGCCGCGCCGACGATCATGGCGATTCCGGGAACGATGAGGCTCACTGCCAGGTCATGGCTGTCATTGAGTCGAACAGCGACGAGGATCTGTTCACCAAGAAGCGATTCCCGTGGACCGGGTCGACCTCAGTTGGTAGTTACCTCGTCTCGACGTTTGCCAGCCAGTACGCGTGGGCTTCCAAGCTGATCCGCAAGTGAGCCAAGACCACCTCGTGACCGCAAACTGACCTATCTGCCCCGACGTGGTGACTCGCAAGATGGTGTCCCGATATGACACCGAGAGTGGCGCACGGTGAGCAAGGCCGCGTCAACACCCCATTGCTCTTCCGGTGTCAGGTGGCCGGCGAGATCTCCCAATCGGCTCATGTCGATTGCGCCGACCTGTTCCACCAGTACACCTGTCGAGCCACCACCGATCTCAATCTCGGGTCGAAACGAAGCCGATCGAGCGCTCCTCGACGTCGGCGCCACCAAGACCACGGATCGAGGAAGGAAGGCGTCGGACTGCACGACGATTCCAAAGCGTCGCCCCTGCTGTTCGTGGTCCACGCCTTTGGGGAGCCGCAAGGCGAAGATGTCACCTCGGCGCACAGAGGCTCTCCATGAGGTCGGCGACCGCCAACATCTCAGCCCGGTCTTCCTCGTCGGCTTCCAATGCGGCTTCCTCGGTGGCGAGTGCCTGTTTGTCGTTGAGACGGGTAGGTGACCTTGGCCTCTTGCCGGTGGGTGCTGTCGTGGGTGATGTTGGTGGTGCAGCGATCTGCGCGCGATGAGCGAAGGAAGGGAAGATGATATCGGTCACAGAAAGGCCGCCGGAAATCAGTGAAGGGCAGCGGGTTAGCGTTCGTCCTTGGATCATCACGGTGATGGTGCTGGGGGTCGCTGTGGTGTGTCTGGGGGCGTGGGTTCTGTATGAGCAAACCACGTCCTCGGATACCTCCGGTACTGCGGTCACCGCTGAGATTGACCAGTTGATCGACGACTATCTCCGTGCCTGGGAGGAGGATGACGAGGCGGTTATCCGGGCCGCCGTGACGCAGGCTTTTGTGATCAACGAGTACATCTATGTGCAAGGCCGTAGCGTGACCAACCCCGACAGGGTCTTCCTGGATGAACACATCGCCGGCGACGTCGACGGAGTCGTCGCGAACGGTCTCCCACTCGAATGGCGGAATGAACAGGTAGGCGAGGCGATCATCACCGGTGACGGCCCATGGTTCGTGTCCTTCGAGGAGCATTGGAACCTAGGGACTTTCGCCTTTGAAGGCATGGCGAACTACACCATCGTCGACGACGGCGGCGTTCTGAAGATCGCCAACCACTACTGGGCTGGGCTTAAGTTCTTCACCCCCGAATGACCCTGCGGTGTGGACAGCCCCAACCTGCGAGTCACCACGGAACAGCGTTTGCCAGCGGTCGACTCCACCCAGGTGTTCCTGCACAGTCCCGCGACCAAAATGACCGCCCCGCCCATAACCGGTGCGGTCTCAGGGGGTCGGTGCAACGCTCGGGCAAGTTTGTCTGATGGTGTCATCCATTCGAGGGTTGTCGAGGCCGAGTGTTGAGTGACTGGGCGGCTTGGTCGAGGTCTCCTTGGGTGAGGAGGCTCATGTCGGTGCCGAAAAAGACGATCGGAGTCATCGACGAGTCCGGGGTTCCAGAAGCGTTGAAATGTGATGCCACACGGTCGGGGAGTTCGTCTCCGTACAAGAAGATCGGAACCACAGCAACAGCCACGATCGCGGTCGGTAGGCCGCCCCCGAGCACAAGTCGGCGGCTGATCATCGCCGCTCGAAGGAGCCAAGTGCAGCCACTACCTCATCAGGCGTGGTCTCGATCACGTTGAAGCCGAGTTCCGTGGCGGCTTTGGCGCTGCGGGGGCCAATAGCGATGGCCGTTGCTGGGCAACGACCGTCGAGAACCTCGACAAGCCGATGTGCCACCGAAGGCGAAGTGATCAGCACTACGTCAGTTGCAGCCGCTGACTCCAGATCTCCCGCCGAATGCTGGGGCATCGAAGTTGCGTATGCGGTGACAACTTCAACCTCGTAGCCCTTGTGTCGTAGACCGTCAGCCAAGTCGGAACCGGCCAGTTCGGACAGCGGTGCCAACACCCTGCCAGGGCGCGATGGGAACGCGTTTGCCAGCTCAGCGGCGGTCGGAATTTGTGGGACAACCAGCGCACGACGGCCCAGTACGTCTGCGAAGGCTGCCGCCGTACTCGGGCCCACCGCCGCAAGGCGTAGACCGGCTGGCAGCTCGACGCCGGCCAGAGCTGCCACCCCATTGACCGATGTGCACGCCAACCAATCGAACCGATCAAGACGACTCAGCGCATCCTCCAGCGCCTCTCCTCGGTCGGGCGGTGGGATCACCTCGATCAGGGGCAGATGTACCACGACCGCACCCAGTGCCTCGATCTCAGCATCGAGATCGAGTCCTCGATTCGCCTGCCGACAGCTCAGGACCACCAAGCCGTCCAACCGAGCGGGTTGCGAGTTCACCCCTGCAGTATGGAGCGAAGTTTCACTGCCAACGCCGCACCGGGTTGGTGATCGGGCAGACCGACGACTGTCCTTCTGACCAATGGTAGCCCTGACGGCTCGGCCAGGATCCCCGTGATCGAAACCGAGCCGTCGTCCCCCAGCTCTGCGTACGCCCCGGCGGGAAGGTCGCAATCGCCGCCCAACTCCACCAGGAACTCACGCTCCACATCCAGCCGCACACGACTCGGTTCATGCTCGATGGCGGCGAGAATCTCGGCAGTAGGGCCATCATCGAGTCGACACTCCACTGCCAATGAGCCTTGGCCTACTTGGGGAATCATCACTTCCACCGGGAGCGCGTGCGGCAGCGGGTCAACGATGGCCAATCGCTCGAACGCTGCCGCCGCCATCACGATTGCTCCGCCCCGGGGGATCTTGCCCAGCCTGGTCTGGATGTTGCCCCGCAGCTCCTCGAATCGAAGGTCGGACCGAGCGGCCTGAAGCTGGACACGGCGGCGCGATGAGCCGGTCCGGACCGTGGCACCTTCGGCGAGCTGCTCCAACGAAGATCCGACAAGAACATCGAAAGGGTTTCCACGCTCTGGCACCGCCGCCAGCACAAGGCCCGGTGTTGTGCTCGAGGGCAGGTCCTTGGCCGAGTGCACGGCCGCATCGGCGAGATCGGCGGCGACCATTGCCTGCACTTGAGTGGCGAATGCTCCCTTGCCACCCAGATCGGCGATGCTCAAGTCGAGTCGCTCGTCGGCAGTGGTTGAGGTCGGGACGAGCTCAACTTCAATTCCGGAATGGGCTGCAACCAGAAGCCTGGCCACTTCGTTCGCCTGCCAAAGGGCTAACGGAGACCGGCGGGTGGCCAATCTCAACCTCACGAGAGGTCGAACAGCTCCCGGATCGCTTCAGCCAGGCGATCTCCCCGGTGGGTGCCGGCAGCTTGCCGGACGGCTGAGGACGGTGCATGAAGGAGTTTCGCGAGCACGGCCTTGGTGGCAGCCTCAACCGCATCCCATTGATCAGCAGTGAGGTCGTGATGTCTGTGGAGCCGGTCCACCTCGTGGGCTCGATCGGCTTCAGCGCTGCGATACAGCGAGGCGAGAAGCGGACGTACCTCAGCAGCGGTGATCGTGCGCCGATACCGCTCCATCTCCTCATCGAGTAGGTCACGAGCGCTCTCGGCGGCAACCTGTCGCTCGGAGATGTTGGCGTTGGCAAACGCCTGAAGATCAGCCAGGACCACAAGATCGATCCAGTCGAGCGCCATGACGCTCGGGGACACGTCTCTGGGTATCGCAAGGTCCATCACCAGGACGCGTTCGGTAGCTGCGGGGAACATCTCAGCTTCGATGATGTTGCCCGATGCCCCGGTCGCAGTGATTATCACGTCGGCTTGGGATACGAGTTGGGTGAGTTGGCTGAAGGGACGGGCCGAGCCGCCGATGCGTGAAGCGAGGGCCTCGGCCTTGTCGAGCGTGCGGTTACAGACCAGAAGTTCGGCGACACCGTGTCTGCTCAGCGCGTCAGCGACTGATGCGCCAACCTCGCCGGAACCAACGATCAGAACCCGCTTGTCAGTGAGATCGGAAAGGCGATCCTGTGCCAGTTCGAGGGCACTGTGGGCCAGAGAGACCGTGCGTTCGCCGATCGCAGTTTCGGTACGGACCCGCCGGCCAGCCGCTATGGCGTGTTCGAAGAGCGGATTCAGTAGCGCCGACGACGTCCCTTCGGTGCGAGCTGTTTCCCATGACGACCGCACCTGACCGAGGATCTCGTGCTCACCGAGCACGACACTGTCTAGGCCGGCAGCCACTTTGAAGAGGTGTTCCACAGCATCGCTGGCGTGATGAACGTACAGGTAGTCGCCGAAATGATCGGTTTGGATCCCCGACAGTATCGAAAGGGAGTCGCGACAGACCCTGAACCCGTCGTGGAAACGCTCGGCATGAACATAGAACTCGATGCGGTTGCAGGTGGACAGAACGACCGCTTCGTTGATGAAGGGGTACGAGGTGAGTTCGGTGAGCGCCTTGGGGACAACGTCTGCGTTGAGGGTGAGATTCTCCAACAGCTCAGACGGTGCTGAGCGATGGTTGAGCCCCACGGCGAGATAGGTCATGAAGGCTCTATTGTCGCCGGTTTTGGGGCCCTTCGGCTACTCCACAGGCAGAAAGAATCATTGGTCACGAGATCTTGATTTGGCGGATCGAAAACCGGCAGGCAACGGGTGCCTCAATGGTCCTCTGAGCCCAGTGGCACGCCGGTTCCTGTTCTTGCCGCTCGGCCCCGCTGGCGGTAGAAGCTGAGAATCTGCAGTTCGGTCGCGATGTCGACAGACCTACATGTCACGTCGGCTGGAACCTCGACGATCTCGGTCGTGAAGTTGAGTATCGACTGGATTCCATTCCGAACGAGCAGGTCGGCAGCTTCCTGAGCCACCGGCGCCGGAGTGGTGATGACCCCGACCAAGATGTCTTCCTCGGAGACCAGGCGCCCCAGATCCTCAGGGGAGACAACCGGGATTCCGGCGACATCTGATCCAAGCACACCGGGGGAAATATCGACCAGTGCTGCCACGGGAAACCCTCGCTCGCCGAAGCCGCCGTAGTTGGCCAACGCAATGCCGAGGTTCCCGGCACCGATGATCACGACCGGCCACTGTTGATTGAGTCCCAGGACGAGGGAAATCTGCGAGACCAGGTACTTGATGTCGTACCCGACTCCCCTGGTTCCGGTGATGTCGAGCGATGCGAGATCACGGCGCAGGGTTGCCGGATGCACACCTGACTCCTCTGCCAATCGTTCAGATGAAACCGAAGGGACCCGTCGTTCACCAAGATCGATGGCAGCCCGAAGGTATGCCGGCAGCCGACCCACGGTTGCATCTGAGACTGCAGGATCCACGACCGTGAGGTTTGCGTACGTACGCATTGGCGTCAATTGGCAAGGTCGCGTCGGCGAAGTTTGCCAGCGATCCCGGTCGGAAGGCTGTCCATCACCTCGATGCGCTTGGGCACTTTGTACCGGGCCAGGTTGGCGGCGCAGTGTTCGCGCAGCCGTTGTTCCAAACCCTCGAGCTCAGATCCCTCATGCAGCATCACGAACGCATCCACACGCTCACCGGTCGCAGGATCGAGAACGCCGATCACCGCTGCTGCATCGACGGCTGGGTGAGACTGCAAGACGTTCTCGACCTCCGCCGGATGCACGTTGAACCCAGAAACGATCACCAGGTCCTTGGTGCGACCGGAAATGGACAGGTGACCCATATCGTCAACCGTTGCCAGATCACCGGTGCGGAACCACCCCTCGCTCGAACGGGTCCGAGCCGTTGCGGCATCGTCGTTCCAATAGCCCGGGCTGACCATGGGACCCCGCACCCACACCTCGCCGATGTCGCCCACCAGCACATCGCTGCCGTCGGCGTCGACCAGGCGAACTTCGATACCGGGCAAGACCGGTCCGACCGATCCGATATCCACGTGATCGGTTCCGAATCCTGAACACAGCACACCGCAGGTTTCGGTGAGACCGTACCCCTCCCGCAGATCTACATTGTGAACCTCACGCATGGTCCGAGCAACCTTCGGGTCCAACGTCGCAGCCCCCGACAACGCCACCGTGAGCCGCTGGAGAGGAACGGTCTGCTCGGGGTCGAGGCGCGACAACGCACGCCACATATTGGGTGGGCCACCGAGAACGGTGACAGCGTGAGTCTCAACCTGATCGAGCAGGGTGGGAATGTCGAACTCGTCATGAAGCACGATCGTGGCGCCGACTGCCAAGCCCAGATTGAGGATCACGTTCAGGCCCAACACATGAAACAACGGCACGACCGCCACCATCGCCTGGGGTTCAGAGGTGAGGTCGAGATCAGTCGACTTGATCGACAGGAGTGAAGTCCGCAGATTGTGATGGGTCAGGCTGGCTGGTTTGGAGGGGCCGGCGGTACCGCTGGTGAAGAGCAGAAGCGCAATGTCGTCGGGATCAACAGGCGTGGGGTCGCTGAGCACATCGATCGCCGTACCCTCCACGTTCGTAGATTCCATGATCGTCACTACGGCGTCGGGAGCGGCCGTCCGCAGCGAGTCAGCACAGTGCGCCGTCGAGGGGCCTACAAGCACCTCGACCAGACGAACGGCCTCCAAGTCACGACGGCGTTCGGGATCGGGCGACGCAGGGTTCATCGGAACCGCCACCATGCCAGCAGCCAAGCACGCCAGGTAGCCCGACACGAACGACACGTCGTTCCGACTCACGAGTCCAATCTGAGAGCCTTTGGGATGCCGGCTCTTGAGGTGCCCCGCCCACAAACCTGCTTCGGCCCTTAGCGCCGCAACGGGCGTGACAACGTCACCAGCAACTATGCAGCTGGTCTCTTCGGTGAGCAGGGTGGACACGAGATTGGCCGATGGAGTCACCTGTTGATTTCACCACATCTCTCAAGTGGCGTCGAACAAACGCCGAAGTCTTAAGAATGCCCACGAGGCCACCGGGTCGAAATTGGGGCGTGCACGCTGAAGAGAAATGCCCCTGACCTCGTGATGAACCGCCTCCACCACCCGCCATTGCGCCTCGCGATGCTGCTGACTGCAGGCTGCCTGAGCCTGATAGGCGTCGGCCTCGCAGCCGGCGCGACCGAGGCCGAGGAACAAGTGGTTATGGGCACAACGGTTTCGAACGATGCCCCACCGGAGCTGTCGTTTCGAACCCTCGAACAAGCCGAAATCGACGTCTTCATCGACAAGATCAATGGCCTCCGCACCGAGCGGGGTCTGAGCCCGGTGACTCCTGATCCTGAGCTCAGTCTCACCGCTACTGCGTGGGCAGCTCAGATGTCCCAGACCGGAGAACTCGAACACTCCGACGACCTTTCACTCGGTATCTCCGCCGACTGGCGCAAACTGGGCGAGAACGTTGGTGTCGCTCCGGTGAATCAACTTGACGAGTTATTCGAAGCGTTCGTGGCCAGCCCCACCCACCTGGCGAATCTCGTCGACCCAAGCTTCGATCTGATCGGCGTCGGAATCGTTCATTCCGACGGTGATTTGTGGATGACCCAGCGTTTCATGGACGTGAGTCCCGAAGCTGTAGGTGTCAAACTCGGGTGAGCGTTGCGAGTCCCGACCTCAGCTAGGCAAAGCGTGAAGCAAAACCGATCTTTGCGGCAGTCGTGAACATCGCTTCGGTGTAGGCGAACAACGAGCCAAGGATCCGATCGATCTCATCGGGCTCTTGAATCATTCGGTTGGCCAACCGTCCCTCGATGTAGACACCCCCGTTGTTGTGGACGGTGAAGGCCATGCCGTACATCTTGTTGTTTCGTCCCAGAAGGTGCCGGTAGAACTCTTCGAGGTTCTCCTGCGGGGCGGGAATGAAGTATGTCTCGTAGTGGAGCGATCGTTGACCAAGGGTGAATTCGGCGGAATAGTTCTGCTTCGCCTCGCCGCTGAAGCGGACATACCACGACGGGTGGATCCTCGCGGATACGTTGCACTTCGACAACGGCGGGGTTCTGAAGGGTCTGGGTCGCAAGAGCAGCGCTGATGAAGGCGTCGAGTTCGGCCAATTCCGCCGGTGTGGAGAGCTCCGACATCAGCGGGCCAATATGAACAGCTGCAGTGTTGCAGCACCGAAAATCAAGATCAGAAGAAGTACCAGGGTGATAACGATCGATCGTCTCATTGCTCAGGGTTCTCCCTTGTGGCGCTCAATTGGACCGGCACCTGCTTGCCGGCGACATCAGTCCTGGAGAGTTTGAGGCGGTCGCCTTCGAGGAGTCTCAACTCCTCTGCAGCCGAACCGCGATCGACGGCCAGAGACAACAATCCGGATGCGTCGCCGAGAACACCGATCGATCCGGTGGTGATGGCGGAGTAGGCGTGAACCGGCATCGCTGCCCGAGACACATGGTCACCCTCAACCCGAACCGCCGGCCACGCCTTGACGGCGTCGGGATCAACGTTGAGTTGCACGTTTCCGAACCGGTCGATCCAAAGCACTTCGGCCTCGATCTCGCCATCGTCATTGGATTGAGCCACGGGTAGAACGCCGGGGAGGAGTAGGGCAGGATCGATCGCAGTTCCCATCCGTTCTGGAGGAACCCCCCGTGTGAGGTGGGCCGTGATAGGAGCAAAGATGTCTCGTCCGGCAAAGGTGGTCCCGATCCCGGCGAGGTGAAACTCAGGGTTGTCCAGCACCCAGGCGTTCGTCGCTCCGCCAACCAGCCCAACCGCTGGAGCAAAGAGACCATTGTCGGGGCCGACCAGGTAGCTCTGCCCTTCGCCAACTTCGATGCAAACCGCCTTGCGTTCGGTGCCTGTTCCGGGGTCGATGATGCCGAGAACGACCCCGGGCAAGAGATACTGTGCGGCTCGGGCGAGGGCCAGGCCGCCGGCACGAACGTCGTGAGCATCAATGCCGTGGGTGATGTCGACGATTCTGACCGACGGGGCGAGTGACCAAATCACCGATTTGGTCACTCCGACCGATTCGTCAACGAGTCCGAAGTCGCTGATGAACGAGATGCTGTCGAAACTCATGCCGCGCCCAGCTCCCGGCTGCGGCGGGCTGCAGCGGCCACCGCTTCGTTGAGCGCGGCCCGCATACCATTCGCCTCGAGGACGCTCAATCCCGCAGCGGTCGTTCCGGCCGGTGTGGTGACGTTGGCCCGAAGCTGTGCGGCATCGGCACCGTCCTGAAGCAACAGTTGTCCAGCTCCGGCGATGGTCTGGTAGGCCAGCTCCTTTGCGACGCCACGAGCCAGCCCCGCTGCGACCCCAGCGTCGGTCATGGCCTCGGCAAGCAGGAACACATAGGCCGGGCCCGATCCGCTGAGCCCGGTGACAGCATCAAGCTGATGTTCGGTGACCCCAACAGCGACACCTACGGCCCGGAGAATATCTAGACCCCATTGAAGATCAGCCTCGCTGCCGGATGCTCCGACTGCGACTCCAGATGCGCCGTAGCCGACGAGGGCCGGCGTATTCGGCATACACCTCACTACCGCTGCAAGGGTGACCGCCTCCAGTGCGGTTGTGGTCACCCCGGCGCACACGCTGAGGAGTTGGGGAACGGGGGGCAGAGCCGCTGCGACCTCGATAGCTAGATGGGGTTTCACGGCGAGAACTGTGGGCACGCCCTCCCTGGCTTGCTCACCGACCCAAACGTGTGGAAACGCGATGGAGATCGATTCTCGAGCCGATTGGTCGGGTTCGATGACACCGAGCTCGTGGGCGGGAGCGAACGTGTCGATCAGGCCACCTAGGAGGGCCTGGCCCATCTTTCCGCCACCGACGATCTGAAGCTGCATCACCTCCGAGACTACCGGCCGCTAACTGAACCGACCCTTCCCTAGATGCAGGGTTGGAGAGCTCGAGAACTAACGTCGGCGTAGATCCGGCGAAGCCGACCCGCCGAGGTGGACCACGTATACGTGCGGGCTCGGGCTGCGGCACTGATCGACATCCGGCGTGCAAGCAAGGGGTCATCGAGAAGCAAGTCGATATGGGCTGCCCACCGTTCTGGGTCACGCTCGTCGATGAGGAACCCGGTGACACCTGAGTCCACCAAGGTCGTGAGCCCTCCGACCGCGCTGGCGATAACAGGCGTCCCACAGGCCGACGCTTCAAGCGCGACCAACCCGAAGGACTCAGATCGGCTTGGCACCAGCGAGATATCGGCCGCCCGGTAGAACGTGGAGAGCAGGTGGTGAGGTTGGGGAGCCACGAACTTCACGCGATCCCCCACTCCGAGGTCCTTGATCAGGTGCTCGATGCGTTCCAGTTCCGCCGCTCCCTCAGCTCCACTGGCGCCACCGATGACCCACAGATCTGTGTCGCTGTGTTCGCTGGCGGCGAGCGCGCCGACGGCGACATCGAGGCCCTTCAAGGGCTGAATGCGACCAACGAACAGAAGCAATGGGTTGTCGCCAGCTCCGATTGCCCTGCGAGCGCCCGCTTGGCTTCCGGGTGAGAAAAAGGCTTGATCGACTCCCGGTGGCACGATCTCGATTCGCTCCCTCGGCGTGAAATAGAACTCCTCCAATTGATCGGCTTCTGCCACACAGTTGGCGAGGACGACGTCGGCGCAGGCCATCACAGCTGCCTCGGCTTTGGCGCGACTCTCTGGCTCCATGTCGCCACTTTCTGCTTTGACTCGCGCCAGCGTGTGGAACGTGGTGATCAAGGGCAGGTCGAGCATCTGTTTGAGATGCAGCCCCGATACCCCGGACAGCCAGTAGTTGGCGTGTATGGCATTCGCACCCCATCCACGAATGTCGTCGGCCACCCAATCGCTGAACTCTCGAACATGATGAGTCAGCTCTTCTTTGGTCTGATCGGCGGGCCCTGCAGGCACGTGAACAACTTCAAAACCGGGCTCGACCTGAACACGTTCGGGCAGGTCGTCTGCCCAACGTCGGGTGTAGGCCCGGCATTGAACCCCGGCCTGGGCCAGCGCTCCAACCAACTCGCGAACGTAGACGTTCATGCCACCTCCGTCACCGATTCCGGGCTGGGCAAGGGGGCTGGTGTGGAGCGAGAGAATCACAAGCTTTTGCATTTTGAGTGGCTACTCCCCTGTGTCTGAGACGTCGGAACTCGATGAATCTTCGACGAAAGATTTGTAGACCTCCAGCAGAGCTCGTTTCTGCACGTCGTTGAGTTCGGGAGCGCTGCGAATGGCAGCGACGAGATCGGAGCGCTCGGAACGTTCATCGAGGATGCCTGCCTGGACGTACAGGGTCTCGGCCGAGATCGACAGCCCTCGGGCAATCTGCTGGAGGATCTCGGCAGAAGGTTTGCGGAGCCCTCGCTCGATTTGGGACAGGTATGGGTTGGAGATCCCTGCGACTTCGGAGAGTCTGCGCAGCGACATTTCGGCTATCCGTCGCTGTTCTCGAATGAACTCCCCGAGATCTGATTTCTTTGATTCACTCATTGCGATCACCGCTCACGTATCTGGCCAGGTGGAGATTAGGATCCGCCCGACCCCAGGATTGCGTCGACCGATACTTCCCCGTCACGGTAGCGGCGCCCGATCTCGGCTTGAATCGCGTCGATGCGTTCATGAAGTGCCCGACGATTCTTCGATAGCTCCTGTTCGAACTCGCTGATCCGGGCGAACAAATCGTCGAGTTCGGCCTGCTCCAGGAGCTGGACTCCGCTCAGCACGGTTGGGGAGGCGATGGCCTCGAGGCGTTCCACCAGGTCTCCGCCCACCTCGCCAGGAGTGTCAATCCGAACGCCTGGGCGGCTACCGGGGGTGTGGTGCAGTTTGGTTTCGTCAGCGAGAATGTCGGGGAGGTCAAAAGAAGCGAGGCTAACCTGTCACCGCTGCGGCGTTGCGCTTCGTGGATCACAATATCGAGTCGACCCTGGGTGAGCCTACGGACCATCGACACGTCGCTTTCCACCCCGGCGCAGCGGGTTCGGAGTTCCCGCAGTTCGGGAAGAGGACGGGTGCGGATACCGTCAAGAGCGTCTGAAGCAAGTAGCCCGTCGATGGTCGGAGTCACACTATTCATCGTACTGGGGTCAGGCCAGCGCCGTTGTACCGCGTCGGCCGATCCAGCTGGAGGGTCAGGCCTCAGCCAAAAGAGGCAGCAGGATCAACCAGAGCGGAGCTGACACCAATGCGCTATCGAGACGCCGTAGACCTGGCGCGTAGGCACCACCTCGGGGAAGCACCGCTGACCCCAGCAGCTGGCCCACTACACAACAGAGGCCGGTGAGTGCTGCAAACGCTGTGAGACTGTCCTGAGTCAGCGGTTCCGGTGGAATGAGCCTCAGCGCGAAAGCGGCGACAGCGACAGCGACCAGGCCAGCCACCGGTCCTTCGATGGCATCCGATGAGCCGGTACCGACAAGGAAATCGGCGGTTTCATATGCTGAGATCAGCACGAACATGACTACGAAAGCGCGTGGCTGGGCGACTGCCACCGCGACCAAAGCCCCGCCGGCAATTCCGACGGGCACAGCGCTACGAACAAGCAACGATCCAATCTCGAGGGCTCGATCAAGGCCGATGCCACCGCCGAACCATGCACCGCACAGAAGTGCCAGCAGCGTGGCAATTATTGTTGCCATACCCAGACCGAATGCACCGCCCCAGCCTCCAAGAGCGGTGAGGAGGGCAAGTACTGCGGTGAGAAACCGAAACAGTGGCACTGAAACCATCGTTCCCACCCGGTGAGCAGTGGGCCCAGCGACAGGGTCGGTGACCCAGGCGTGGCCCACTTGAAAACCTCCGACCGTCACCGCCACAGAGACGGGCACGATCGTGAGGATTCCCGCAACCCAAGCCAAACCGAGGACCGAAGCGAACCAGAGAATGCCGAGGCTCAGCTTGGGACCTTCGGTGCGATAGGGCACCGAATACCTGAAGTTGTTCCAGCGGTCTTCCCGCTGGGCAGCTCGGGAGTTCACACCGGCTTGCCTGCGGGCCTTGCGGGCTACCCGTTGATCCCGCTGAGGTTCGCTGGCTGCGGTCATCCGCCCGAGACCGGGGGGAGCACAGCTAGTTCGTCGTTCGTTCCTACTTCTGTGGTGCCAGCGGCGGGTCTTCCATTCACCCACACCTGTGAAGCGGCCACCACGGCCGCGAAATGATCACCGTAGGCAGCTTCCGCAGCGCGGAGAATGGCGTCGACCGTTCCGTCGGCGACGTCGGCTCGGCCGGTTCCAGCCGCCTCTCGGGCTTGGGCAAACAGTCGTAGGCGGGCCACGAACAAAGTCTAGGGGAATCACGCCCGACCAGAAGGTCGATCTCGGACCGAGGGCATACTACTTTGCGATGGTCACGTCACTATTGCTGGTGCGACACGGTCAGTCCACATGGAATGCGGAGCGTCGCTGGCAGGGTCAGGCCGATCCTCCCTTGTCCGAGGTAGGTCGCGGCCAGGCCCGGCTGGCGGCAGGGAGCCTCGCGACACTCGCCCCGAGAATCACTGCGGCCGTGGCGTCACCCCAAATTCGCGCTTGGGAAACAGCCAGCATTCTCGTCGCACATTCGGATGCAACCGTCGATATCGAAACGATCGAGCACGAGCCTGGGCTACGAGAACGATCTGCAGGTCCATGGAGCGGTCTCACGAAAGTCGACATCGATGCCCAATATCCGGGATACCTCAACGGCGACCGGCGTCCCGCTGGATACGAATTGGATGACTCACTCTTGGACCGGACCAACCGGGCCTTGCTGCGGATCGGTGTCGAACATCGGGATGAGACCGTTTTGGTCGTGTGCCACGGAGGTGTGATCAACACTCTCGTTAACCGACTGGGTGTGAACCCGGGCCGGACGCCCAACCTGTCGGGCTACATCGTGTGGCTAGATGACAGTTCGCTCACCGTGTCGGCTCGCTTCGACCTTCTGGGCGAACACGACCAAACCGGCGGCGACTCAAATCGAGTGTGACAGTTGCTTCAGCCCAGCTGAGAGAGCGTGGCATCGATATGGTCGAGCTCAGCCACCAGGGCGTCTAGATCCTCCATGCTTGGGAGCTCAACCTCTTTGGTGTCGTGGTGAACCAGATTCGAAAGAGGCTGGGCGCCGAAGTGAAAAGTGCCTGCGTTTCAACCAACTCGGGAGCCATGGCGTTCGAGAGTAGTTCCCTAGCTTCGCTCAGTGGTGGCAGCTCCCTAGACGCCAGATTCGGGGCCGTTCTGGAACCAACATGGCAGAACCGCTGATCAGAGGCCGAGGTTTTCCGACAGAGGGAGCCGGGCGATCGTCACCGAGCGAGGGATCCCGACGGCCTCGATGCCAACAACCTCCAAGGAGTCAGCATTGACGACGATCACTTCGCTCCCTGCGCTGGAGCGTCGGAGCGCTACTGCAGCAGAGCCATCGAATGCAAGCGAGTCGATCACGTCACCAGAACCGCCGACCTCCCTCGAAAGAATCTCGGCTCCCGAGGTCAGCTCGATCGCGCGCAAGTTGGTTTTGAGTTCCACACCATCAGCGCGGTACTCAACAATGGTGAAGGCGACTGCCTCGCCGTCAGGGCTCATCGCCAGCGCTCCAACGGTTGGCCGCGATGTCCGAATGCAGACCAATTGGCCGAACGGGTTGATGCTGAGTGGGGTGCCGTCAGCTGCGACGAAGTCAACCGATCCACAGGCATCGTCGCTGGTGGCGATCGCCACTATTCCGCCCGAACTCGAGAGATCAATCAACTCTTGGCCTGACTCGAGCGATGTCAACACCGTTGACTCGTTGTCAATCAGCCGGGTTCTGATGATCTGCCCGGCTTGCTCGGTCAGAACTTCGGGTGTCCCGGCGCTGTAGCCAACGTCGACGAAGTCACCATCGGCGTCTACATCACGAATGCCACCGCCGGTGCCCGGGAACCAGCGGATTTCCCCCGTGGTCGCCTGTAGAACCAGCCCACCGAACAGGTCATCGCTGGCTCGGGCCCAAACGAGGGTCGGTTCTTCTGTGACCGTGGTCGTAGTTGCTGCGCCGTCAGGCTCGGTTGTTTGAAACCGAAATGTGGTTGTGCTGGTGGACAACTCAGGCTCGGCCGCTGGGGCCGCTGGTTCGCTGAGGGGTAGAAGTCGGACAGAGGAGAACGCTTGTGAACCCGAGCCTCGTTCGATCACACCAACGCCGGTGGAGGTGACCACCACGATGGACGGCACGTAGCCGGGGGGTCTCGGGGGAAGCGCCTCGACGGACACATCACCGAGCGCCCCTAGCCCAGGATTCTCCCCGACGGCGTCGTCGGCACCACCTTCAGACTGGGACGGGGCCGAGGTTGTGGGGAATGACCCGAGATCCGGATCGCCCAACGAAGCACACGATGTCAGCGCTAGTGCGGCGACGGCGGCGCTGAGCGCAGAACTGAAACGGGACATCAACCCACATGGTCGCGCACAATTCCGCTGCGCCCACGGAGGGTCTGAACCCTCCCTGAAGATCAGGGTGCGAGCCCCGCTAAAACTGCTTGCGGCCCATTCGGACTTGGATCAGGGTTTCTCTCATGTCGTCGGCGGTCATAGGGCGGGCGTAGTGGAACCCTTGACCGACGGTGCAGCCGATTTCGCGAAGTCGGCGGACCTGCTCGACGGTTTCGATGCCGTGAGCTGTCACCTCGAGCCCGAAGAGTTCTGCCAGGTCAGCGATCGCTCGGACCAGTTTGGCTGACGCGGTGCTGCTCACTATTTGGCGGGTGAGCGTTCTGTCGATCTTCGCCGCCGTAAACGGAAAGTCCTCCGCAGACCCCAGGTTGAGGTACCCGGTACCGAATCCGCCGAGCGCGATTGCCGCCCCCGCCGAGCGGAGTCTGCGCAACACGTCATAGATATGGGGTTGATCCTGCACAGGGTTCTCGGTGAGTTCCAACCCGAGCCGGAGGCGCTCGTCGAACCGAATCACATTGGCCATGGCGGCTTCGAAGTCCGGGGCGAGAACCTCGTCGGGATGCACGTTCACCCACAACGTGGCATTGCCCACAAGACCAGTTGTGATCCAGCTGTAGGTAGCTCTCAGAGCTTCCTCGATGACAAGTCGCCCGATCGGCACCAGCAGATTCGCTTCTCGGGCGGTCTCGAATAGCTCGTGATTCGATATCACACGGCCGTCGTCGGTTGACCAGTGGGCGTAGGCCTTGATCGCAACGATCGCGCCGGTTGATAGATCGACGTCGGGCTGGTACCGGGTCGAGAGCGACCGCTCCACCACAGCCGTATGAAGAGTCTCCGCCATAACGGTTTTGTGAAGCCGTCGGTGTCGCTGGGAGACGTGGAACATCGCACCTGGCTGCGATGCACCGGTTTCGAGCACCGCCAGCCTCGCCGCCGACAGCAATTCCTGAGAAGTTGTGTTGTCATCGTCGAGCACAGCGCACCCGATCCTTGGGGCGATCAGATTGCTAAGGCCGTCGATGAGAATCGGCTCGGAGAGGACCCGCACAAGCTCCTCGAGGAGTTCAACACCATCGGTTTGACGTCGCAGGCGGGGGGCGAAACCAACGACTTCGCCCTGAGGCGAACCGATGGCTTTGATCCCCGAATGGGCGCGATGGAGCACATCGAGCAGCTCGCGACGTAGCGGTTCGAAATGGACGAGCTGATCTTCAACAACACCCAGCGGGCGATGCCGGGCTCGAAACACAACGAGGGAACCGCGCTCGCTACGGGCGCGGTCGATTTCGGTGTCGAGCAGGGCCGCCAGCTGCTGGAGGCTGAAGGGTCGCTCCTGCCAAGAACCAACGTCGGACTCCTCGACGGGCAGACCCGCAAGTAATCGCTGCTTCGTTGCGTTTCGAAGCTGGTTGGAGCGCTTGGTCATAGTTGAACCAACGCCGGACAGACGGCGCTCCCACCCCATCGACCACCGCTACGCCGAGTTGAGCGACATCGGGATCGCAGACGGCGTCGCGAGCCGTGCCACGGTACGATTACTGGGCCGATCCGAAGTTTGTGAACCCAGTGTTCCTGCATCGGTTCTGCCCCTGTAGCCAAGCGGTAAGGCAGTGGACTTTTAATCCAAAGATCGTGGGTTCGAATCCCACCGGGGGTACCCATGCCAAAGAAGAACATCACACTCGACACTCCTTTCAATCGTGGCGAAAACGTCATGCTCGTCCGTCCCATCCTCGGGCGGGTCGCCGGTCAGCGGGGCAAGGTGAAACTGATCGGCGGATTCGACGACTGGAAACGATATTGGGTTCGCTTCGCCGACGGAGAATTGGTGAGTTCAGTTGATCACGACGATCTGGTGCGGCCCCGCATGTACGAGCAATGGCGGGACCGAGAAGCGGCTCAAGCAGCAAGGGCTGAGGCTGCGCAGTCCCAGACTACGGCGGTGGCCGAGGTGCCCGCTGCCTCGACGGGCGGTGGGTTGGCCGCTCAGATCCCGGCTCTCCTTCTCGAACGCAGCAAGGCCGCAAAGGCGCGCCTCACGGGCGGATAGCCACACGCTGTCTACGGCTCATCGGCAGCTGCGGGGAGGCGGCAAACCCGCCAACGCTTCGACCCCTATCATCGTTCTCATGCAGTGGATACGGGGCGGGACGCTTTGTGGCGCGCTTGTTCTGCTCGCTGGGTGCACAACGGGGAGTCAATCAAATCCTGCGACCACCACCACTGCTCCTGCCTCGCCGTCTACACAGATCTCGACAGTCACAACAGCCCCTCCGACATCGTTGGTATCAACAACGGTGCCGCCGGGACAGGTAACGCCCACGGTGGTCGTTCCCCGTCGTCCTGCCGGGCTCGCCGCTCTCGAGTTGGACGACACCGATCTCGGTGGCATCACACTTCTCCAGCCGTCGGTTCAGGGGGTGCTGCCCCACGACCGGACCGCAGTTACCGAGGGTTTGACGCTGCTGGACGACGGACAGGCTTCTGGAGAGCACCGGCTTCTACGGGCGCTCATCGAGGCGGGTGATCGGCCTTGACGAAGGTAGTCTTGACCTCGCTGAGCGGCTGCAACCTGAGCTCTATGCAACTGGCATCGCCCTGGTGGCCGGGAGTGACCCAGCCGAAGGTCTGCAGTTCACTCGCTTGGAAGGACGGGTTCATCGCTTTGATCCGACCGATCTCTCGATCAGGTCGATCGAACGCTTCGAGGCCGAGGTGAACGGCGTCTGTTCGTTGGATGATCAGGCTCTTGCGGTGAGCACCTCCGACGGTGATATCCAGATCGTCTCAACGACATCGCTCGAAATCGAACGTTCCATCTCTCCGAGCGCAGGCTCGGTTCGGTTGCCCGCCTTCGCAGATCTGAGCTGTGTGAGCGGTGAGATCTGGGGCATCGTGGGAGAAACCAGCGTCATCGCAGGGATCAACGCCGAAACCGGGGCCGTCGAATCGTTCGCCGATCTCTCCGAACTCACACCGGCTGGCCTCGCAGGAACCGATGTGTTGAGCGGGCTGACCTTTCGCCCGACCACGGACACATGGTTCGTCACCGGCAAACGTTGGGATGTTCTGTATGAGATCTCGCTTGCTCCTTAGGGCGCTCATCTTGGCCGGGCTGACGGCAACGGTCGGTTCATGCGGCTCCCCTGCGACCGGGCCTACACAATTTGAAGCCCCGGTGCCTCTGACCGGCGCCCCCGCCGAGGAGACGAGCACATCGACTTCGCCATCTCGAGCGGTGGAGCTCGACCCCTTGACCGGACCCATTCGGTACACAGTGATGGCGACGAACGCTCACGACAGCCGCGCATTCACGCAGGGCTTGGAGTTCGTAGGTAATCGGCTCTTCGAGAGCACTGGACGTCGAGGCGAAAGCGACCGCCGCATCGTGGATCCTGAGACGGGCGCTGTGATTGCAGAAGTCCCTCTCGACGACGATCTTTTCGGTGAGGGGATCACCGAACGAGATCGTCTGCTGTACCAGCTCACCTTCACCTCGGGGCTCCTGCTGATTTCCGATGCAGAGTCGCTCGAGCAGGTGGCTGAACCACTGCGCTATGAGGGAGAAGGCTGGGGAATATGCACCGCAGAATCGGAGCCAGGCCAGCCATTCGTGATGTCGAACGGCACTGCCCAACTAACTGTCCGCAACCCGAACACCTTCGACGTTGAGCGCACGGTGACAGTGACCGATGAGGCGGGCGACCCGGTTGCACTTCTCAACGAACTCGAATGCCTCGACGGCTGGGTCCTGGCCAACGTGTGGAAAACCAACGACATCGTGTCGGTCGACCTTGCGACGGGCCAGGTGATCGGTCGGCTCGACCTGACCGATCTCGTTCCACCAGATCTCGACGGCAGCGGATCTGTCCTCAATGGCATTGCCTATCGGCCAGAAACCAATACCTTCTTCGTCACGGGCAAGCTCTGGCCGGTTATGTACGAACTGAGCCTCAGCTCGGGTTAAGCCGAGACCAGATCGTCGTTGGCGGCCTTGGCTTCGCGCTTGGCCCTCATCCGATCGGCTACCCGGCAGGACTTGTTGATGTACTTCATGATTCGCTCGCGTGCCTGCTCTGCTTCGGCGTCGAGACCTTCGATGGTCTCCACCTTCCATTCCCGCAGTACGACAGGCTCGATGATCTTGTCGTAGTGCGCAACGAGGTCGTAGATGCCGGCGTTGGCGATGCGTTTGGAATGTTCGGCAAAATCTGGGATACCGGTACCAGGCATGGCGAACCCGATCAGCTGACGCTCCAGAGCCTGCATCATCTGTGATGGGTCGTACTCGAAGCCAGCGGTCGCAATGTCACGGTAGAAGAGGAAGTGGTGGTTCTCATCGATCGCCACCTGGCGCATGATGTTGTAACCCACCTTGTCCTCGATGTGGGTTCCGGTGTTGCGATGAGAGATACGGGTGGCAAGCTCTTGCAGCGCGACATAACACATGCCGTCGGCGGCAGAGGGGGGTTGGGGCACCTCGCCCTTGCTCACCTGGATCATCCGGGCCCGTTCCAGCGCAACGGGGTCGATGGACCGAGTAACCGTGAGGTAGTCGCGGATTACCACCGCATGGCGACCTTCCTCGGCGGTCCAGCGGCGCACCCACTCACCCCAGGCACCGTCGGGACCGAACATCCGCTCGATGTCGCGGAAGTAGTACGGAAGGTTGTCTTCGGTGAGCAAGTTGACGAACAGCGCACTCTGGGCCTCAGGTGTGAGATCGGTATCCTCGGGTGACCATTCGTAGTCCGGTTCGAAATCGCGGCCCCGGCTGTATGGAACCAACGCGTGAGGATGCCACTCCTTCACCGACCCCAGGTGGCGTTCGAGTAAACGCTCGGCTTCTGATTCGAGTTCGGCGAGAAAACTGATATCGGCGGAGCGGACCATGAAACTACCCTACCGACCGGTCGGTAGGGGTGGCCAGCGGGCGAGGCCGCCGATCGCATTTCTCCGCGATTCTTTTGGACCAATTCAGCGGCCACTTGGTTACCTGAGACGCTCGACCCATTGAGGAGGTCCGGCCCTGTGCAGTCAGCGATAGACCCGCGGATGGCCCAACTTCTGGTTGGAGGCCGGCCCGGAGATCTCGACGGCGATTTGTGCCTCGTCCCATTGCGCTTGGACGGTCAGCACGTCGCCGGGGTCGGGTTCTGCGCCAGCGGCCAGACCGATCGCCATGTCGAGCTCGGCTCGGAACCGCTCGACCGCCGTCATCGGCATCCGAAGCCGCAGGAGAACCCCGATAACCGCAACCCGGCCAACCGAACGCAGAGCGGGATCGCACGGGAACTCCACTCGCAGTTGATCGCTCACCTCATTGACGATATTCGGTTGCGAGCGGGTCGGCGTCGGCTCGAAGACCATGGAAGGTCGGCTGCCACAAAGGTTGTCCGTCATCCCAGCGAGAGAAGCCGATCTCAGCGACCAGTTCAGGTTCCACCCAGCTGATCGCGTCGCCGACTCGCCTAGTCATCAGTTCTGGATTCGTGAACGGTGGTGTGGGCCGTTCAACGAACGCAGCCGCCATTCGCGTGCGATCAGCGTCGGTAATCCCGGACCCGACAGCACCGGTGCAGCGGAAGCCGCCCCCTTCGGCAACCCCGACCACGACCGACCCGATTCGTCCCTCCAGGGCACCCGAGCCACCGATCCATCCACCGATCACCATGTCGGTCCTGGGCCGAACCTTGATCTTGCGCCAGTGAGCAGACCGCCCCGACACATAGGGGGAATCGAGTCGCTTGCACACCACTCCCTCCAGATGGTGCTCGACCGCAAGGTCGAACAACGACTGCGGCGAGCCGGCGCTCAGTACAGACAACGTCCAGGCTCGACCGTTTTCTACGGTCTGGTCCAGGGCTGCTCGTCGTTTCTCAAACCCGAGTGTGCGAATGTCGTGTCCGTCGAACCACAAAAGATCAAACAGCACGATCTGGACCGGATACTCCGCCAGCAAGCTGGGCGAAGGCTTTTCCACGTGGATCCTGTGTTGGAGGGCGCGAAAGGACGGCGCGCCGTCGACCATCACCACAGCCTCGCCATCGAGCACGGTCCCGGTCCGAACAAGATCCCCGAGCTCGTGGAGTTCAGGAAATGCACTGGTCGTCTCACGACCCGAGGCCGACCGCAAGATCGCCTTGCCTTCGGCGATGTGGACCATCACCCTCATGCCGTCCCACTTGAGCTCTGTTGCCCAGGCTTCCTGGTCAGCGGGAAGGACATCGACAACCGCCTTCATCGGAGCAATCCGCTGGAGGGAACCGCCGGTCACGCCGTCCCCGAACTCCCGAACCCGGCAACTCCCCTGCCATCGGCAGAGTGCGGGAGATCATCGACCTCAATGTGGGCGATGTCGGGCAGCGAAATGACCATGAATTGTGCGATCCGCTCACCGGCGAGGGCGACAAAGGGCTCGTTTCCCAGGTTGATGAGGATCACGCGTAGCTCGCCCCGGTAGCCGCTGTCGACCAAACCGGGCGCATTGACAAGGGCGATCCCGTGTTTGATGGCCAAACCGCTTCGGGCCAAGACCAGGCCCGCCATTCCTTCGGGGACCGCGACTGACCAGCCGGTGGGTACCAAAGCCCGCTCTCCAGGTTCCAAGCGAAACGGCTGGGCGGCCCGAAGATCAGCGGCGGCATCACCGGCCCGTATCGGGACCGGAACCTCAGGGGCGTCATCACGAACGGCTGCGAAGGGAACCTCAACAATCACACCCCGACGGTACAAGAAGGGCCCGGGTAGTGTGCAGGGATGCTTGCGTGGATGGATCTAGAAATGACTGGGCTCGATCCAGCCAGGCACGTGATCGTCGAGTTTGCAACCTTGATCACCGACGACGATTTGAACATCCTCGCTGAAGGACCCGACGTCGTGGTTCACGCAACCGACGAGGAACTGTCCCTAATGGACCCGGTGGTGGTCGAGATGCACACCAAGTCCGGTCTGTTGAACGAGATCAAGGCGTCAGAGGTATCGCTTCAGCAGGCAATCGACCAAACACTCGAATTTCTCAAGCAGCACATACCCGAACCTGGGACCGTACCGCTCTGTGGAAACTCCATCGGTACAGATCGTCGATTCCTTGCCGTATACGCCAACGAGATCGAGGAATACCTCCACTACCGATCGGTCGACGTGTCGACCATCAAGGAACTGGCCCGGCGCTGGAACCCCGCTGCGCTCAGCAGCGGTCCCAAGAAGGAAACCTCACACAGGGCGATGGACGACATCCGCGAGAGCGTCAAAGAGCTTCAGCACTACCGTGCCACCGTCTTCGCCGAACCAGCCAAGCCGGTGTCGCCGGTTACTTCCCAAAAGTAGACTCCGGTACGCGGCGGCGTGGGAAGACATCTCCAGCATGCCCGATAGCGTCGCATCGGTGATCACCGAGTTCGAGATGGTCCCGCTCTCGGGGGTGGGCCGGGCATTCAGCATCAACGATCGCGTACGTCTTGGTGATGTCACGAGGGACGGGCATCTCCGGCTGGACGCCCTGGTTCGATACACACAGATCATCTCCAACGACGACACGAACAACGCTGGACTGGAGGAGGACCTCGCCTGGATCGCTCGGTCAACAGTGGTCGAGATCGTCTCACCGGCCGTCGTAGACGAGCCGCTCGAACTAACGACGTTCTGCGCCGGACTGGGGCGGACGTGGGCTGAACGCAGAGTCAGCATCCGAGGCGAAGGGGGCGGCCGCTACGAGGTGGCCACCTTATGGGTCTCGATCGATCCGGATGCGCTCCGCCCACGGCGGCTCTCTCCCCAGTTCTTGGAGCTCTACGGCCCCGCGGCTCAAGGGCGAAAGGTCTCGGCCAAACAGCGCATCTCCCGGCCCGGCCCGGAACTTCTCGCTCACGGAACCAGGCTCGACTGGACACCTCGGTGGGGTGACTTCGACACATTCGGCCACATGAACAACGTGGTCTACTGGTCAGCCCTTCAACATGCCCTGGGCGAAAGCGTCGGCTCGGGCAGTCGGCTGCTGATCGAACACGGCGCCGGCGTACAGCCCGACGACCACTCCGAGATCGTCATTGAGCCAAAATCGGATGGCCTGCGCATGTGGTGGCTCACCCACGACGATGACGCTCAGTTGACCAACCACTACCTAGCAGCTGCAGAGGTTGTGAGCCGATTTCCGTAGCCGGCTACAGGTGGGTGTCGATCAGTTTCCTGAGCGTGGCTTTGTTGAGCGCGCCGCTGAAGGTGTGCTGCACAGTGCCGTCGGCGGCGATGAAAACTGTGGTGGGCATTCCCAGGCCCTCCGACGCCTGGAAGAGCTCATTCGATGGCTGGAACACGGTCGGATACGTGACCCCGGTGTCATCAACCAGTTGAAGCCACGCATCACGTTCGAAATCGGTATTGACCCCGAGGAACTGGACTCCGCCGGTCACTTCCCGGCTCACTTCCTCGAACTCGGGGAGTTCGGCTTTGCACGGTGCGCACCAGGAGGCAAAGAAGTTCAAGACAAGGGGGACTCCGGCGTAGTCGGCCAGGGTGGACGCGGAACCGTCGGGGTTGAAGAATTCAGACTCCTGGGGCAGTTCAGCGGCGCTGTCGGAACTGTTGGTACACGCCACAAGAACAAAAATTAGAGACGCTACGACAGCCAGGAAACGCGGGCGTAGACGACGGTTCTCGGAGTGGGGAGTTGTGTGTGGATTCACAGCGTGGTGAACCTCGGTTCGAGGAGCTTCATTCCACTCCGACACTGCACAACCAGCGCCGGCGGCTTTTCTGATGTCGCCGCCATGCCCTATGCCCTCCTCACACTTACCGGTACGGATTGGACCGTTGCCCGAGCGTGCCGGACCGTTGACAACGCCAGCGAACTCTTCTTCTCGGACGATTTCGCCGACATTCGGGTGGCGAATCTCATCTGTGCCAAATGCCCCGTGATGGCTCAGTGCCTCGAAGTGGCCTTCGACCGTGGCGAGCCCTGCGGTGTGTGGGGTGGCCAGCTGTTCGAGGACGGCAAGATCGTCACGGTCAAACGTCGTCGGGGTCGGCCACCCAAGAATCCCGGGCCCGAGGATCAACTCCCCACGATCCCGGTCCCCGAGCAGAGGGAATACGAGGGACACTGGAGACTGTTCTCTACGCTACGCGTACAGGAGTTCTCCCCCCATGTCTGACCTGTTCAATCCGATTGCCTTCACCGCTGGAATGGTTGCGTTGGTCAACCCGTGCGGATTCGCGCTGCTGCCGGCGTATTTGGGCTACTTCCTCGGTATGAACGAGGGGAAGACCGAGAGTCGGTTGCAGGCACTCAATCGTTCCCAGCTGGTTGCCGGTGCCCTTTCACTGGGGTTCCTCGCTGTGTTCGGAGTCTTGGGAATCGCCTTCACCGGGCTGCGAAGTCAGCTGACCCCCATACTCCCTTGGTTCTCCATGGCCGTTGGCATAGCGCTCGTCGTGCTCGGCATTGCGATGCTGCGCGGTTTCACGCCGATGATCAGCATCCCCAAGATGGAAAAGGGCACCAGCGGTGGATCGATGCTCAACATGTTCCTATTCGGCGTGTCGTACGCGGTGGCCTCGCTGTCATGCACGATCGGAGTTTTTCTCGCTGTTGTTGGAACGAGCGTGCCCGGGACGTCATTCACCTCACAGATGGGTGGCTTTCTCAGCTATGGAGCCGGAATGGGCTTGCTTGCGGCCATCCTCACCCTCGCGGTTGGATTCGGGAAGAAGAACATCGTCACCAACTTCAAGAAACTACTCCCAAGGATCAACTTCATCTCGGGCCTGATCCTGATCCCGGTCGGCGCTTACGTCTTCCTCTACGGCGTCTGGGACCGCCAGGTACTCGAAACGCCGGTCCAGGACTGGACCCCGTGGCTCAACAACTTCATGCGCAGCGCCTTCGATGTGCAAACCGCTTTGTCGAACTTCATCGGCGACCGGTCGACCGTATTCGGATGGACGTTCCTCGCCATCAATGTGGTGCTGATCGTTCTGGGCTTTGGCGAGCGTCGGATGCGTAAGGCTCCCAAGCTCGACACCCAGAACGCCCGATCTACCGCAGTCGGCCGGTAGCTCACATTGTGAACGTGCGCGCTGACTGAACCAACGCATCGATCACTACTTCGAGATGCGGGAACGGGGCGGGGTACTTGTTGGCGGCCGGTGTGAGCCCGCGGATCCCGGGCGGGAGTTCGAGCTGCATCCCGCCGCCCGTCACTAGGTTCACCGGGTTGTTGGGATGAAGACCCCGCAACGAACGAGGGATCGCATCGAGGTCGGTAACCACGTTGTACCGCTCGGGGAGCACTACTCCCATGATGCCACCGGTGTGTTCAGCCAGATCACGATTCTGACCCCCGAGCAGAAGATCGTCCCAGTGGCCGTGGCGACCGAAGCCGTGGACCGCAATGACCACCTCGCAATGATCAACGAAACCGCTGAGCCTTTCTGAATGCGCGGGGAGAACCGTGGCAGAAGGGTAGTGATGCCGTATTCCGGGGGGCTGGGACACCGAGTACACCGAAGAACCACTCCGGGCCGCAGCTTCCCACGCAATCCAGTCGGTTCGTCGTTCGAGATTGCCGCCATGGAATGCCATGAACCCGAACCGGCCTCGCAGCTCGACGTGCTCGTCGACGTTGGGTAGAGCCAGCACCTGGGAGAAGCTGAGCCCGCGTTTCACCGCTTGGGACGACCATGTTTTCAACGCCATCGGAACGTCTTCAGCGCAAAGATCGGACTCAGGACCGCCCAGATGCCAAGCACGATCCAAGCTGACCCATCCCCGGCGGTCCCCTCCGTGGTCGCTCGCAACAGCTCAGACGCCGCGGTGGTTGGCAGCAGCCGGGAGATCGCCTCGAGCCCGCCAGGAAGTTCGTTGAGGTCGAAGACAACCCCGCTGAGGAGAAGCAGAACGATGTAGAGCGCGTTGGCCAGCGCCAGAGATCGAAGCCCATCGGTCACCGAACCCAGGGTGAGTCCAAGCCCGAAGAAGGCGACCAGAGCCAAGATCACCACGATGGGAAAGGCGGGATGCAGCGATGGTCGCCATCCCAGCGCTGCGCCCACTGCGAACAACACTGCGATCTGAATTCCCGCAATCACCGCTGCTGCGAGCGCCCGCGAACCCAGGAAGTCTGCAACCCGGACCGGACTGACGGCATATCGTCGGATCGCTCCGAACGAGCGATCGAACCCGAGGGCGATCGCCAAACGCACGAATCCGCTGCTCAACAGCGCAACCGTGAGTACGCCGGGCACCAGGAAGTCGATTGCGTCGCGTTCGCCCGTCGGAAGCACGTCGACAAGACTGAAGAAGACCAGCAGCAGGATCGGTAGGCCAGCGGTGAGCAGAAGCTGTTCGCCGTCGCGGGCGGCGACCCTCAGTTCCGAGCGGGTGAGAACCGAGATCGGGGCGCTCACTGAGCGATCAGCTCCCGATAGGCGTCGGCCATGGATCGGCTGCCCACCGAGGCGGCCGTGGCTGCGATTCGGTTCGATTCGCACCATTGCAGCACGGCAGTCAACTGCCGGTGAGCGTCGGAGCCGGCGGGCAGCGCCGAAACAACCTCGCCGCTTACTACCGGGGCGAAGGAAGTGCCGAGCGCCTGGTTGATCGCCTGCGCCTCTGCTTGGCTGATGCCACGAAGCCGGATTTCCGGCGCAGCTTCGGTGAGTGCAGCGACGGTCTCGTCACACACCACCGAACGGTCGTGCAGGACCACCACCCTGTCGGCCACCCGCTCCACTTCGTCGAAGCGGTGCGTGCTGAACAGCACCGTTCCACTCTCGGCCGAGCGTTGGCGGAGCAGGTCGACCACACGCTCTTGCCCCTCGACGTCAAGTGCTGCGGTCGGTTCGTCAAGCACCAACAATTCGGTGCCGCTCACCAGGGCGATCGCGAGGCTCAACCGCTGCTGCTGGCCACCGGACAGATTGCGCCAGCGGCGTCGGGAAACCTCGGCCAGCCCACAATCGGAGATCGCAGCGGTTGCATCAGGGCCTCGTTGGTAAAGGTCGGCAAAGAGTTGGACGCACTCCCCTGCTCTGAGGCCCATCGGCAACCCGCCTGATTGTGGCATCACGCCCCAACGGGTGGCGATTCGAGCCCGGTCGGTCTGAGGGTCGGCGCCCAGAACCCTGGCCGAACCCGACGATGGTCGGATGACTCCGAGAAGTGCGTTGATCGTGGAGGTCTTGCCAGCTCCGTTGGCGCCCACCAAAGCCACCGTTTCGCCCTTCTCCACAGCGAAGTTGACACCTTCAACTGCGATCTCGGGTCCGTAGCGCACGCTCAGGTCCTTGACTTCAACAACCGGCACCCCGCCAACCTATAGGCGGGCGGCCAACGTCGATGCCCCTGCACGGTTCCCTGCCCGCAGATGTGACCCTCCCGGTGAAGTGGGGCAAAGTGGTGAGATGGATCTCGCCAAGATGCGCCTCGATTACAGCGAGCACGGAATCGACGAGGACGCGCTTCATGACGATCCACTGGAACAGTGGAGAAAGTGGCTTCACGATGCCGTAGAGGCCCAACTCGATGAGCCGAACGCGATGGTTCTAGCCACCGTGGAGAACGGGCAGCCTCGAACCCGCACGGTCCTGGCCAAAGGTGTCGCTCCCGATGGAATCGATTTCTACACCAACTACACGAGTCAAAAGGAACCGCACTCGGCGACGCCGGTCCGGTTTCAGCAACATTCGTGTGGCTGGCGCTGCAACGTCAGGTGACACTGTTGGGCCAGGCTGCCAAGGTCGATGCTGGGGAGTCCGACACATACTTCGGACTCCGACCCCGAGAAGCCCAGCTGGGCGCTTGGACCAGCGAGCAATCCGCCGAGATCGAATCCCGGGAGGTCCTGATGAGCCGATTCAACGAACTATCGCATCGGTTTGGCGACGACGTTCCCCGGCCACCGCATTGGGGTGGTTACCGGATCGTTCCGCACGAGGTGGAGTTCTGGCAGGGACGCCCCAACCGGCTACATGACCGGATCCGGTATCTCCGAACCGATGACGGCTGGACCCAGCACCGGCTCGCTCCCTGAGGCCAACTAGGTCTCGGTTGGGGCCGGGGTTTTGGCGAATTCTTCGGTCACGGTTTCGAACGTGAGCGGTTGTCGGGCAACCTTTTGGCGAGCCCTACGCTCAGCCTCATCCTTGCGGGTTTCCGCCGACACCCATCGGGAGAAGATCACCACGATGATCGCCCACAGCAAGAAACCCCCACCCAACTTCATAACAAGACCGGCGGCGGTCTGATCGGTCAGGGGGCTGAGCCCCCACATACGGAACGGAGCGTCCTCGTAGTGGTCGTAGACAATTCTCTCGGCAAACACAAGAAAACCACTGGGGATCGTGGGGACGATTGACATTCCGAACAGATACACGCACTTGCCCAAAGGGGTGATGTGCCACTCCTTGATCGGTCCGATCACCGGCATCCACATCAGCAGGCCGGCGGAGAACACCATGAGGTGCAGGAGGAAGTGAAGGGCTCCGGAGTCGGCGGAAATCTGGACGGTGATCGGGAAGTGCAGCGTGACGGTGAGAACGTTGAAAATGAGCAAGCCCCACACCGGCCGGGTAACCACTCGTAGCAATCTCCAAACGGCGCTGTCTGGAGGGATCACCAGTTCGAGCAACCAACGGGGCATCGAGAGCACGAACAATGCGGGAATGATCATGCTCAGGAACATGTGCTGCACCATGTGGACCACGTACAGATACTGCTCAGCGACGTCGTGGATCGGGTAGTCAGACATCACCCACATCGTGGCGACCGCCGTCAGGTAGAGCGCCTTCTGCTTAGTTGTAATCGCCGGGTACCCCAGAGCGATGGCTCGGGGTTGGATGACCTTCACGCCATACCAGCCGAGCGCCAGAGCGCCAACGATCAGCGCCCAAACCTCGCCGTGGAAGATGTATGGAACCGTGCCGCCCAGATCCATCGAGAGGCCTCCTTGTCCGCCGTGCTACGCCGACGGCGTGTTGCTAGATGTCGAACTGGAACGCAGCAAATACGGCGATGTAGACGCAGAGAGCCAATGCCACTGCGATACCGAAAGCGAACGTGAACCAGTACCCGTTGAGAACCTTGAAATCGGTTTGAAGGTGCATGAAGACCCCGCCCACGATCGCGAACTTGATCGCCATCATTACCAACAGCGGGGCGACCAGAGCAATCCCTGACAGTCCGAGATAGGACCATGCAACTTCGACGGCCGTAAGGACCGCCAGCATCAGGAAGGTGATCCAATAGGTCCGGGCGGTCGGATGATGTTCGTGGTCGTCGTGGGTCTCGACGGCGTGGTCAGTTGTTGCGGTGGCCATCAGCTGCTCCTTACGGGATCAGGTACACGATCGTGAAGATCAGTACCCAAACGATGTCGACGAAGTGCCAGTACAACCCGACGAGTTCTACTGTCTCGGCCCGGTCCTTCTGCATCTTGCCCTTGAAACTCAGGTAGATGAGCGAGCCGAGCATGATCAAGCCGCCGGTGACGTGAGCGCCGTGGAACCCGGTGAGGGTGTAGAACGCCGTGCCGAACACCGTGCCGTCGTAAGTGAGGCCTTCGCGATAGAAGGCTGTGAACTCATAGACCTGCCCTGCCATGAATGTGGCGCCCAGCAACATCGTGGTGCTCAACCAGATCCGAAGGTTCTTGTAGTTGCCTTCGCTGACTGCCTTGTGGGACAGCACCATCGTGAGCGAACTCATCAAGAGGATGAACGAACTCAGCGATGTGAACGGGATGTCGAAGATCGGCTCCACCGAGGCGGTTTCGATCATTTCGGCAACGAGTTCACCGTTCTCGCCGTCGCTGATCCCGGCGATCACATCGGGATTGCCGGCCGTGAGTTCGATGATGAAGCGGGTCTTGCTGAGCAGGTACGTGGAGATGAGCGCGCCGAACAGCAGGCACTCCGAGCCCAGGAACAGCCACATGGCCAGCTTCATGTTGCTCAGTCCGAGGCTGGTGTAGTGCTCCTCGTGACCGCCGTGACCGGGCAGGTCAGCGTGATCTGTTGCGGCATCTTCGATCGCTGCAGCGCCATCGGCGCCAGCAGCGACGATGTCGTCGACGGTGAGGTCAGTGTCAGACATTTGCGCCTACCAATTCAGGTTCGGGCTCGTCGTGATGCCCATCGTCGTCGAGATCGTCGGCGGGTTCAAGACTCCAGCCGTACATGGCGGTGAGCACCATGGCGATGCCAGGAATGCACAACCACAAGCTGTAGATGATCCCGTAGCCGATCACCGGCATCGAGAAGGCCAGTACGATCGGCCAGTACGACGGCGCGGGCAGATGAACACCCTTGCCGTTGCCGGGTTGGGCGAGTTCCTTGCCAGTGGCGACACGACGGATGTTGCCGCTGTCGTCCTCTTGGTATTTGCGGTGCCAGAAATCGTCGAGGCTTGTGACGGTTGGGGTGACATCGAAATTGTGCTCTGGTGTGGGCGACTGAATGCTCCATTCGATCGACCGGGCGTCCCAGGGATCCGGACCCACATCGGGTCGGCCGGACCGACGCCAGCCGTTGTAGCTGTACAGCACGTTGTACAAGATCGAGAGGGTTGCAAACGCCAGGATGAACGACCCGATGGTTGCCCACATGTTCCATGTGTTGAACCCCTGCGAGGTGTCGTAGGTCTGCATGCGACGTGGCATGCCCTGAAGGCCCAGGATGTGCATCGGCCCGAAGGTCAGATTGAAACCCAACACCATGGTCCAGAAGTTCCACTTGCCGATCTTCTCATTGAGCTTGTAGCCAAAGGCCTTGGGGAACCAGAAGTACACCCCGCTGTAGAAGCCGAACAGCGCACCACCGAACAACACATAGTGGAAGTGAGCCACGATGTAGTAGGTGTCGGTCTGCTGGGTGTCGGCGGGGGCGATTGCGTGGGTAACGCCTGACAGTCCGCCCAGGGTGAACTGGGTCACCAGACCGATCGAGAACAACATGGCTGTGTTGAGGATGAGCTTGCCACCCCAGAGTGTGGCGAGCCAGTTGAGGATCTTCACGCCGGTGGGGACGGCGATGAACATGGTTGCCACGGAGAAAGCGGTAACCGACAGCGGTCCCATTCCGGAAACGAACATGTGGTGCGCCCACACACCCCAGCCCATGAAACCGATCGCGATACCGGAGAAGACCATGAACGGATACCCGAAAATCGGTTTGCGAGCGAAGGCGGGGATGACCTCGGACACGATACCGAAGGCCGGCAGGATCATCAGGTACACCTCGGGGTGACCGAAGATCCAGAACAGATGCTGCCAGAGGAGCGGATCGGCGCCCTGCTGAACGTTGAAGAAGTTGCCGTTGAACCTGCGATCGAACACGAGGAGCAGCTGTGCCACAGTGATAACCGGGATTGCGAACAACAACAGAAACTGCGTCACCAGGGTCATCCACGTGAACACTGGCATTCTCATCCAGGTCATCCCCGGCGCCCGCATGTTGAGCACAGTGGTGATCAGGTTGATCGAACCGGTGAGCGAACCAAACCCGACAATGATCAAACCGACGTTCCAGAAGTCGATACCGGGACCGGGGCTGTAGACCACGCCATTGTTGGGGGCATAGTTGAACCAACCACCGTCTGGAGCACCGCCGAGGAACCAGCTGGTGTTCAACATCAAGCCGCCAGCCAGGAACACCCAGAAGCTGAAAGCATTGATACGGGGGAAGGCTACGTCTCGAGCCCCGATCTGGAGCGGCAGGAGATAGTTGGCGAACGCAGCACCGATCGGCATCACGACGAGGAAGATCATCACGGTGCCGTGCATCGTGAAGATCTGGTTGTAGGCGTCGCCCGACAGCAGGCCGCTGTTGGGCCGAGCCAGCTGAAGGCGTATCAGCAAAGCTGGCACCCCGCCCCACAGCAAGAAGAACATCGCTGCCGAGCCGTACATGATCCCGATCTTCTTGTGGTCAACGGTGGTCAACCAGTTCTTGAGACCGACCGGCTGACGGGGACGAGAAAACGCACCAAGGGGTCTGGTGACCTTTTCGGATCCTTCGCCCGACGGGAGAGCGAGTGGTTCTTCGATGATTGCCATTTGTAAGAACTCCTAGTCGAGCGTGCTTAGGTAGGCGATGATGTTGTCGAGATCGTCGTCGGTGAGTCCGGGGAACGCGGGCATCCCCCGCAGGTCATCCGGTGCCATCTCTTTCTGGCTCGGGGCGTTTCGTATCCAACGTTTGAGCTGAGCCCTGTTCCAGCGAAGATCGCCCAACTCATCGTCATCCTCGGGGATGAAGTCAGCGAGATTGTTGTAGTCGGCCAGATACCGATAGTTCGGCTGCCCCACGCTCAAGTCGTTGTCGTTTGCATCGAGCCCCACATAGGTGCTGTAGATAGCTCCCGCCATCACCGATCGCGTGGCGAAGTGAGTGAGGTTGGGAGCGGCTTTGGCAGCGAGCGCCGCTTCAAAGTCACGACCTTGCCGTTCGGCGTTGCCCTCGTTGCGTTCGCCCGTGTAAAGCGGATCTTGACCAAGGCCCTCTTCCCAGATGATGTGGCAGCTGGCGCACTGCTGCTGGAACAGTTCCCGACCTGCAGCTGCCTCTGATCCCTCGGCGGGAACGTCGGCAGTGTTGCTCTGGTTGGCGATCCATTCGTTGAACTCGTCCTGGGGAAGTGCGATCGTGTTCATCCTCATCCGAGCATGAGACAAGCCGCAGTATTCGGTGCACCAGCCGGTGTACTCGCCCGGTTCGTCGGCTTGGAAGTTCCAGTTGTGGAGCCGGCCCGGCACAGCGTCCCTCTTGCCGTTGAGGCGGGGAATCCAGAAGCTGTGGATCACGTCGCGAGAGGTGATCGTAAGGTCGATCTGCTGGCCGGCCGGGATCACCAGCTCGTTGGCGACCGACACGTCATCGTCGTCGAGCACGATCTCCAAGGGCCACTCGGCATCGTCGGCGTCCCATTCGTCGGTGGTGTTGTTGAATCCATCACCGTCTACGTCTTCGAGGAATCCGTCACAGTCGATGTCGTAGCGGTATTCCCACCACCACTGCTGTCCGATCACCATCACGTCGAGGTCACCGTCCCCGCACGCCAGACCCCCGCCGGGTTCGTTGCGCTCCTCCAGGTCCCAGATCGCGAAGACCGTGAAAACCGAAATGACTGCCAGCAGAACTGCGGGAGCGGCGGTCCAACCCCACTCCAGATTTGGATTGCCGTGAATCTGCTCAGGTAGATCGTCGGGATCGAAGTCGTCGGGCTTCACCCGATTCTTGATCGCAAGGATGATGGCTCCACCTACAACGGCCACGCCGATGGCGCCGGCGATCCACCAGATCGGCCGCATGAGATCATCGATCAGTTGGGCGCGAGGACCCTCCGGTTCGAAGGTGTTGAGCGGCTTGTCCTCATCGGCGCAGGCTGCCAAGAGAAGTACGGCGAGAAGGGTGAATCCAGTCCGGGCCAAGACTCCCGTTCTGGAGATTGTGCGGGATTTCACAAGCGTCATGTTGTCATTGGTATTGGCTCGGAGACAACTCGCGATCGACTTGTTTTCACTCATTGATCAACAATCCCTCTTCGGTTGACTCTCCGTCTTCGGAATGGTCTTCCTCTTCGCTGTGATCGCCCTCGTCGCTGTGACCGTGGAAGTCACGCTCTCCAGCGATGGCTCCGGCAACCCCTCCGCCGATCACGAGCACGGCAAGTCCAGTGACGGCTGCCGAGATGAAACGCCTCGGTGCGTCGGTTTGGGCCAGCAGCACTGCGGTTCCAAAGACCATGATCGTGAAGATCGATCCTGCCACTACGGCCCCGGTCTTGGAAACAGCCAGGAAAACCCTGGACACTCCGATCATCATCGAGGCGATGGCAAGTGCTCCCAGCATCGGCACCTCGATCGGGCCGAGGATCCGCTCTTTGACCAATGCGTTGGTTTCGGGGTCGCCGGTTGCTCGATCGGACCAGGCCAACGCAAGCCACTCGACCGTTACTGCAAACAGTATCGCCAGTCCGAGGTAGAGGAAGACGCCCGATATTGCGATCCCAAGCATGAGGCAGGCGACGCCCGCTGCGCTGAGAGCGCCCCAGTAGGAGGGCCGATGGGGAGGTGTGACCTGAGGAACCACGTCGGTCCCGGCCAGACGGGCCATAGTCTCGGCTTCCCCGTCGCGGGTAACGAACAACACCGCGGAAAGTACTGCGGTGACCCCGAACACGCCATGAAGCAGCGAATACCCGAGGTGGTCTCCGACCCCACCTTTGAAACCGTAGGACAAGACGCCGACGATGTCGCCGCCGGTGATCATGCCGTAGGCGAGCGCCGCCAACCAGGCCGTGATCGACAGGGCGATCAGATATTTGGGACCCCAGGTGAACACGTCAGACCCTCACTTGGTGATGTAGATGACGTACCACATCAGGAGGTACGCAACGTATGTAGTGAACCAGAAGAACGCGGCCCCATAAAGACCTTCGAGGTCCTTGGCGTTGTACTGACCACCGAGGGTCCGAAGCCCCATCACAGCCAGATACGCCATGCCCGCCAGAGTCATCACGATGTGCGAGCCGATGATGCCATAGAACAACGGTGGGCGATTCAGTGCGTCGAGGGCATCACCTCCGGTGGGGTAGAGCGGCATCTCCATGAGCGAGAGCAGGTATCCCGTCTGGGCGATGTAAGCAATGCCGAGGATCATGATGAAGCCGACTGCGATGTAGGTGTTAGGGCGATCATCATTTCGCATCGAAACAAGAGCCCACACCAGGACCGCAACCGACAGGCTCCAGGTGGCGAGCATCATGTTGGGTTGGGTGAGCGGGATGACCACGCCGGAAGGGAGCCATGTTTCACCGGTGCCGATGACGTCCTGGCGGTAACCGATGTAAAGACCGATCATGCCGACGAAGCCCATCAAGACCGCAGCGCTTGCAAAGGCTGTTCCGATCACCAGCAAACGAGGCCGGGCAGCATCGGGCGCAGGTGCATCGCCGGTGAGGGGTTGGTAAAGCGAAACGTCGGTCATACCGACACCTCCTCGAGTTCGGTGGGAGCCCCGTCGCTCGCAACGGTTGGATCCCTGTCGAGCAACGGATTGGCAGATGACACCGACGGTTGGCTGGCAAAGTTTCCATACGGCGGAGGGGACTCGGTCATCCACTCCAGCGTGGTTCCGGTCCACGGCTCTGACTGGGACTCGGTCTTGGTGAGTCCGGCGGTGGCTGCGATGACCAGTGTGATGCCAACCCCTCCAGCGACGCCAGCGACACCGAGAAGAACGAGGAGATTGCCGACACTGGCAATTCCGTCAGTTTCGGCGACTGCGGGCAGTGCTGGCTGATCACCAAGCCCGCCCAGCACTTCCCCAATGGCCCAAATCGCTCCGCCACCAGCGAGCGAGAGGAGTGCCAGCGAACCCAAGCCGGCGTTGCCACGGTGGCCCCAGATCTTGTGGGCCCAATGCGATATTCCAGCCAGACAGCCCAGGAGAGCTCCGGCAAGAACAAACGTGGTGACGCCCGCGTTGAAGGTTGTGCCGTTGAGGACGAGCCAATCGGGCAGGTCAGGAACGTCGGAGCTGTCGGTCAGGCTGTTGTTGAGGTCCACGACGAACCCAACGATCGGCTCGATCGCCCCGAGCAGGGCCACGACTGCACCGCCCAGAAGCAAGAGCCCCGCTGCAAGGCCGGCACCGAGTGGAACCGAAAATGTCGGCTTCCCGACCTTGAGGCTCTCCCCGGCCAGCGCGAGCGAGGCGAGGATCGGAAGGATGCTCGCGATGAGAGCAATCACCAGCAAGCCGTTGTTGAAATCAATCCCGCCGGTTCGGCGGCCGAACGCGGTCACATCGGCGCCGAACGCAGTGACGGCGAGGAGCCCGATGGCAACCATCGACGACCGGTGAAAGCGAAGCGGGCGGTTGGAGTGAACAGCTATGGCATCGAGCGCAATCCCGAGCGCCGGGATGCCCAGCCAGTAGATCGACGGAGCAATTGTGATGGTGTCCATCACGCTGGCGAGGCTCGTCGTGTCGACCAGTGACTGGTAGCCGCCCCGAATGTCGATGAGGGAGATGACCAGTTGCCCGATCTGAATCGGAACAGTCAACACGCCCAGAAGGGCAAACACGAAGAAGCTCCACGACGTGAGCGGGATCATCTCCAGTCGCATTCCTGGCGCCCGGGCTCCGATCACCGTTGTTGCGATGCAGATCAGTGCCCACACCGTCGACGCCATCATTCCACCAAGGGCCAAAGCCCACAGGACGACGAAGTCTTTCACTCCGCCGCCCGGACCACCGTTACCGATGTAGGCGGCGACGAGCATGGCAGCTGAAGCCAGCCAGACCCAGAATGCGGCTGCTGCGCCCCGGGGGAAAGCGATGGCGCTGGCACCCACCTGGAGCGGGATGATGAAGGTCCCGATTCCGATCAGGACGGCGACGACGCCGCCAAAGACAAGAAGATCACGACTCATCGACCAGACCTGAACCAACTCGTTGACGTCTTCGAGCAGGGAGACCTCGCCGGTGTCGAGTTGTTCGAGTGCTACGACGAAACGTAGACCGAGGGCGACGAGACCCACCACTAGGCCGCTGAAGATCCACAGCCGACCAAAGGTCTTGTGGTCGCCGGATCCGAGCGTTCGATCGAACAGTCCGGTTTCAACTGATTCACTGGACATTAAGACAGAACCTCAAACGCTTGAATCGGGCGCGACCAACCGCACAGCGGGCAAGAACGGCCACACTGTATCCCCCGGCGCCGCGAACTCAGAAACTTCGCGGCCAGATTGCTTCCGTAGCGTCATATTTCCTTGTGCCGCGATGACGACGCCGAATCGCACGAAATGTCGGCTCGGCAACCCGAAACCAGCGGTGCAGGAGGGAAGAAGGGTCGCATCTGCGAGCCGCCTAGAGGATCAGTCGATCGATCGCCATCGCTGCGAACACGACCGTGAGATGGGTGAGGCTGAACGCAAAGTACCGAATGGCCTTCCTGCCGATGGCTTCGGGGTCAGATTCCCGAAGCAGATCGACCGCCCCAAAGATGAACCAGACACCGATCACCACCGCAGCGACCCCATATATCCAGCCCAGGCCGGCTACGGGCCAAAGAATGAGCGTGGCTGCGAAGACCAACACCGAATAGACAACGATCTGCTGAGCAGTCTTGTGGTGGCCGACGACCGAGGGCATCATCGGCACCGAGGCCGAGGCGTAATCATCGCTGTAGCGGATCGCAAGCGCCCAGAAATGTGGTGGGGTCCACAGGAAGACAATGAGAAACATGAGCCAGGGTGCCCAGCCCAAGGAGTTCGTGACCGCCGCCCAACCGATGAGGGCGGGGGCGGCACCGGCGGCACCGCCGATCACAATGTTCTGCTTCGAGGTCCGCTTCAGCCAAATGGTGTACACGAAGACGTAGAACAGGCATGCCGCAAGCGCAAGCGCAGCGGCGAGGACGTTGACGACAACAGCCAAGAAAACAACTGCTACCGCTTCTATACCTATGGCGAACCACAGCGCCTCGTTCGGCTGGATTTCGCCGGTGACGAGGGGTCGATTAGCCGTACGGTGCATCTCGGCATCGATGTCACGGTCGATGTACATGTTGAAAGCGTTCGCGCCGCCGGCTGAAAGCGTTCCTCCCGCGACCGTGGCGACGATGAGCCACAGCGGCGGCAGGCCGTCCTGGGCCACGATCATCGCCGGTACGGTGGACACGAGCAGCAGCTCGATGATTCGCGGTTTGGTGAGGGCCACGAAGGCCGAAGCGCGAGATCGAGTGGGGGCCGCGGTCAACATTCCTGGCTGATCGTACCGGCGCACGGCGGAGGAGGACCATCTGAGAGTTCTTCACTCGAGTGAGGTTCGGCTGCGGGACGCTCGCATGTCGCTTGGTGAAAGCCGACCCGCAGACGGTCAGCCCGGTCGTGGTGCTCGGCCGCCAAGCGCCTACTATTTGGGCGTGGTTCTCTCGCCCCCCACCTACCGACGTATCGTCCTCGCTGCCGGGGTGATGCTTGCAGTGATCGTTGTTTCCGGGGCCGCGGTTCGGCTGACCTCGAGCGGTCTTGGGTGCTCAGACTGGCCAACCTGCACCGAGGACTCATTGGCTCCCGAGTGGAGTTTCCACGGTTGGGTCGAATTCGGTAATCGTCTCTTCACCGGCGTGGTGTCGGCCGCTGTCGCTGCCGCAGTTCTCGCCGCATATCTACGAACGCCCAGGGATCGTAAGCTCATCATTCTGGCGTGGGGTTTGGTGATCGGCGTGGTCGCCCAGATTCTCGTGGGGGCTCTCGTGGTTCTGCTCGAGCTCTCGCCGATTTCGGTCACTGCCCATTTCCTCATTTCGATGGCGCTGCTGGCCAACGCCGTCGTGCTCTACAGAGCCGCCGACAGTGGTAGGCCGACCGGCGCACATCGGGCGAACAGTCCTGTTGGGTTGACCCACCTCGCTCTAGGTTTGGCGGTGTTGGTCACGGGTACAATCGTCACCGGAACAGGGCCCAACAGCGGAGATGCACGCGCTGATCGCCTCCCGTTTGATCTGTCGGCGGTTGCTCGGTTGCACAGCGTGACGGTGTGGTTCTTCTTGGGCATCACCGTTTTCGTAGCGTTGAAGCTCCAGCGACGTGGCCGCTTCGGTGCTCCGGTCCAGATCGTGCTGGGATCGATCCTTGCACAAGGAGCAATCGGCTACGCCCAGTACTTCACAGGCGTCCCACCCTGGCTCGTGCAGCTCCACGTGGTCGGGTCCATCGCGGTCTGGTGCGCCACCGTGTGGCTGTTCCTGTGGATGAGGGAAGATGCGCCCGGGCCCGAATCCTTCGTACCACCACTTAGACGAGGGGTGGCGGCATGACTGCACCGATGGAGACCGTCGAGCCAAGAACCGACGAGGACGTTGACACTGAACACCCATGGCAGGTTCTCGTCTGGAACGATCCAATCAACCTGATGTCGTATGTGACGCTGATCTTTCAGAAGCTGTTCGGATTCAGTCTCGAAAAGGCAACCGAACTGATGATGGATGTGCATGAAAAGGGTCGGGCGATCGTGAGCAGCGGAACTCGTACCGAGGCCGAGGCCGACGTTCACAAACTCCACGCCCACGGCCTCTGGGCAACAATGGAACGGGCTGAAGGCTGATCTGTCTGATGCTGATCGTGCGTATTGACGAGGATCGATTCATTTTCGATGTCCCTTCGGTCCTGCGTGACGCCGTGATCGATCTCGCAAAGCAACTCGACAACGAACTTGAAACGGACAACCCGAACCTTCAGCGCTTGTTCCCGACGGCGTATTCAGACGATCCGGAGAAGGACGCCGGGTATCAAGTTCTCGCTCACGGAGAGTTGGTTGAGGCCAGGAGAAGCTCGCTCACAACCGTGATCGAATCCGCGGACGCCGACGAGTTGACAGGGGAAACACTCGATGCATGGATGCGGGTAGTGAACGATCTTCGGCTCGTTCTTGGCACCAATCTGAACGTGGGAGAGGGTGAGGACTGGGTTCCGCCGCCCGATATGGAGCCGACCTATGCGGTGTATCAGTGGTTGAACCTACTCCTGAGCTACATCGTGGAAGCCCAGTTCTAGCTTCTATCGACGTTGACAAAGGGCTATTTGTGTTTCGCTCGCGTTATTCCTGCTTGTTTGAGCACGCTGGCCTCAATTCCGAGTTCGCGAAAGGCCGCATGGGAAATACCCCGACGTTCTGCGTATGCCTTTCCAACCTCAATAAATGACCTTTCCAACGCTTCAATATCCAGAGCAGAATCGAAGTTTTCCAACTCTTCGACAAGGTCAATGCGTTCTTGGATCAGGTCAAGTTTTCGTAGCGCCTTAGCTTCTCCGAGCTCCAGCTCGATGGCGTCGATTCGCCTGGCAATTGAGTCCCGAGTACGTTTGCGACCACGTTTTGGTTTCGCCGCCTCAAGCCCTTCGAGATAGTTCCTGACAATCCGACCCTGGTTTCGTCCGATGCTCAAGGCTTCCTTGTGGTCCTCGGACATCGGCTTGCGCTTCTTGGTCATTTAACGAGTATAGGAAGCCAGACCTGAGCAGGCATAGAACTCAATTCGAGGCTGATCCCAGGCATGTCAAACTTGTGTTTGTGGTGACGTCTGGAACCCCGACAGCGTCTTGGAATTGAGTACGATGATGCCGCCTCGATGTGTGCGATTGCACCAGAGCTTTTCAACCGCCGTAAGCACCGGACGGTTGCCTCCCGGGTCGCACCAACCCAGCTGGCAAGCTCGCTCTGGGTCAAGTTGATTTCGGAGCATCTCGAATCAGCGCCTCGAGTCTCCGACTTATCGGCAGGTGAGATCATCTGAACGTCCCACGCACATCAGCAACGTCAGTCGAAAGCGCGCTGCAACAACTTCGAGCTGGTCGGCGCCAACCTCGGGCAATTCCACGAGCATGCGCATGTACCGATCCCGAGGCAGCCGCCAAGCGGTCACGTCGTTTCTGGCGATCGCAGTGAATTCTCTTGGACCTCTGTCGAACCCAGAGAGCAGTCCAAGAGTTTGGTCTACACCAATCAGCGCCAGCAGGACTGGATTCCCAGTGACCATGGTCACACTTCTCGATAGAAACCACGCTTGGAGGCCCAAGACCGGACCAAAACGACCACAGGCCAGCGTCTTGGGACGCTGACCCATGGTCTCGTGTGGTCGGGACCGGCGTCGATCCGGTGACCTATCGCTTTTCAGGCGACCGCTCTGCCAACTGAGCTACCCGACCAGATCTTGCTCTGTAGCGGTCCCGACGAGATTTGAACTCGCGACCTCCGCCTTGACAGGGCGGCGTGCACTCCAGACTGCACTACGGGACCTAGATTCACCGACGAAATCCGGCGCATTCGCCAGCCTAAGCTGGTTGGCACCCCCAACGGGATTCGAACCCGTGTTGCCGCCGTGAAAGGGCGGAGTCCTAGGCCGCTGAACGATGGGGGCCTGAGGGTCGGATCATGTTAGCAGCGTGGTCGAAGGTCCCAACCCTGTTTCCCAGCTGCACTAGAGGATCGGGGACCCGGTGTAGGCCCCAGCAACGGGGCGGCTGGCCACCAGCGCATCAATCCTTGCGAGCGTGGCGGCGATCTGCTCTTCCACCCGACCCAGCAACGCTTTCGGGTCAGCGATGGCGGCCCAAAGCTCAGCCGCGGTTCCGGGAAATCGTGGGTCGGTGCCAAGACGGTCGAGGAGGAGTGTGCCCGAACCTTGGCCTGATCTCATCGCCAGTGCCGCAGCCACTGCGTGTTCCTTGATGATCTCGTGGGCCTGCTCCCGACCGAGTCCGTTCCGGACCCCATGAGCCAACAAGGTGGGGGTGGCAACAAAGGGCAGATACCGCTGAAGTTCGGCATCGATGACCTGTTCGAAGAAGCCGAGTCCGTCGGCGATCGATAGTGATGTTTCCAAAACCCCGTCGATGGCGAAGAACGCATCGGGCAACACGATTCGGCGAACCACCGAACAAGAGACGTCGCCCTCATTCCACTGATCGCCGGTGAGATTGGCCGCCATCGTGAGGTGGCCTCGAAGGATTGCTTGAAGACCGTTCACCCGTTCACAAGATCTGCTGTTCATCTTGTGGGGCATCGCCGACGACCCGACTTGACCCTCAGCGAAACCCTCGGTCGCCAAGTCGTGTCCTGCCATCAGCCGAATCTGAAGCGCCAAGTTGGCAGGACCGGACGCCAGTTGGACCAGTGACGACACCACCTCGAATTCTCTGGACCTGGGCGCCACTTGACCAACGGCGTTGAGCACGTTGGGCACCCCGAGCTCAGCCGCCACCCGGCGTTCCAGCTCATCCACGGCTTGGGGGCTCCCAAGGAGATCGAGCTGGTCCTGTTGGGAGCCGACCGGCCCTTTGATCCCCCGGATTGCGAACCGCTCTCGCATAGCGTCGAGTGCGTCCAACGCCGACATCAACTCCTCGGAGTACTGGGCGATGCGTTTGCCGACCGTTGTTGGCTGAGCTGGCACATTGTGTGTGCGCCCAACAATTGCCAGCGCCGCGTGCTGGGCAGCCACCTCACCCCAACGGGCGAGCAGTGAGACAGTCTTGTTGCTGACAATTTCCAACGCTCGATAGGTGAGCATCGCTTCGACGTTCTCGGTGAGGTCTCGGGAAGTCATGCCTTTGTGAGCGTGCTCTGCACCAGCCAAGGCGGAGAACTCATCGATTTTGGCTTTCACATCGTGGCGCGAGACCCGCTCGCGCTCTGCGATGCTGGCGAGGTCGACCTGGTCAACGACCGCCTCGTAGGCAGCGATGTCGGCAACCGGAATATCGAGTCCGAGTTCGGCCTGGGCCCGCATCACGGCAAGCCACAATCGACGCTCGGCTTTCACCCGCTCGACAGGGTCGAACACAGCCCGGATCTCAGCACTGGCATAACGCTCGGCAAGAACATTGGGAACCGTCACGGAGAATCCTTCCTAGATGCTCAAGGACCGACCAAAGAATGTCGATCCAGCCTTGTAAGTCTGCCCGAAAGGAAAGCCTCCGATACATGAACTGCCGTTGTCACAACGATCCAATGGACTTCGCTGCAGAGGTGTGCGACTCCTGCGGCGACCAGTTCTGCAAGAACTGCCTGGTGTATCCGCGCGGGACAAACAAGCCACCCTTGTGCACCAATTGTGCGATGGGTCTCAGCGGTGTGCGCAACCGGCGACCCGTGAAGCCTCTCGGACGAGCGGAGATCAAGAAGCGGCGCAAGCGCCTGAAGGCCGAGCTGGCTGATCAGGACACCAGTGTCGTGGACACAAACCTTCCGGGGTCTGTTCTGATCGAGGTGCCCGACATTGAACCCGAGGAACCCGAGGAATCAGCTCCGGCGGAGCAAGTTGGTTTCATGGGCCGATTCCGTCGGCGAAAGACCGACCATGTCCCTGACGAGGAAGCAGTTTCTCCCGAGCCTCCAACACCGGAGGTGACGATCTTGGGAGGCGGGGACCAGACGGAGGAGACCGCTCTTGTCCCGCCGCCCGATGGAGAGGGCCAAGAGTCCGTTCCGGCCCCACCAGAACACTCCAGTGCTGCGGCCATCTTGGAACAGCTCAGAGAACAAGAAGCCGGAGGAGACGAAGACGACGTTTGGCTGCCCCCGGCCGGTGGTGATACCACGACCTGGACGCTGCCCGACATTTCTCAGTCGCCGCTGGGCGGGGCGGGACCGTGGGAAAGCGTCGCGTCGTCCCCAACGCCTGCGGTGGACCAGGGACCACCCGAGAACATGAGCGACTTCGCCCCACCGGCCTTTGTCTCCGAGGCAGAGCTTCGTTCTCAGGGCAAAGCCGATACCGATAACTCCGGGAACTGGGTGCCTCCAACACTACGGGGAATGGCCCCGCAGGCGGGAAGCAACGGCAAGGAGTTACCGAGACGTCGTCGTCAGCAGCCTCAGGACTCCTAGGACTCCCATGCAGTGCCGTCGCGGGCGACCAGATCTTCCCAGTGGGGCTGAAACTGAAACCATCCGGCCAGCGGGAATCCGCTCTGGTCATAGGTGAACTGAGCTGATTCGGCAGGAACCTCGGTGACCTCGCCAGTGGCTTCAGCAATCATCTGCACCTGGCAGGCACGCTCGAGCGCCATGAACCACCATGCTGCTTCGTCGACGGTCTCTCCAACGGTGATGAGCCCGTGGTTCTGGTGGATGAGCGCTTTCTTGCCAATCAGTGCCTCGGCCATGCGAGCCGACTCCTCTGGACCTACCACAATCGCTCCACCGCCTTCCCGATGGCGAACCCAATCGTTGTAGAACATGCACGCGGTCCTGACTCAGCATCTTGAGGTCGAGGTTGGTGCACGCAAACGCCTTGCCGTAGATCGTGTGAGTGTGAACAGCACATACAACCTCGGGACGAGCGCTGTGAATGGCGTGGTGTATGGCGTAGGCCGCAGCGTTGACCGGCTTGGTTCCCGAGACCACGTCGCCATTGGGATTGACCAAGATCAGGTCAGAAACGGTCATCTGGCGGAAGCTCTTGCCAAACGGATTCACCCAGAAATGGTCGGTGAACTCGGGATCGCGGGCGGTGATGTGGCCGGCGACGCCCTCGGCGAAGCCGAGCGAGCCGATCACGCGGCAGTGCACCGGCCAGCCGGAGCTTGCGATAGTCGCGCTCCTCGGCCAGCGTGTCGAACGACGGCGGAAGGTCAATTGATACGGCCACTTTCTCGAATGCTGTGTCCTCAAGGCCAGCAGGTTTCTCAGTCGTTGACATGATCCACAGAGTAGACACGAAATCCGCCGTTAGTCTTAGCCAGCGTGCCAGCGACAATCGTTCTAGGAACGCAATGGGGCGACGAGGGAAAGGGAAAGTTCACCGACCTCCTCGCCGCCGATGCATCCTTGGTTGTGCGTTACCAAGGTGGCCACAACGCCGGGCACACACTCGTTGTCGACGGCCAAAGCTTCGCATTGCAGTTGGTCCCCAGTGGTGTGTTGTACCCCCACACCACCCCAGTGATCGGCAACGGAGTTGTAGTCGACCCCTTTGTGCTCTTGGCCGAGATGGCCATGCTCACCGAGCGGGGTGTTGATGTCAGTCGTATCCGAGTATCGGGCAACGCACACTTGATCCTGCCCTACCACCAGCAGCTGGACGCACTTCACGAACGGCACCTCGGAGATGCAAGGTTGGGCACGACAAAACGGGGTATTGGGCCGGCGTACGCCGACAAAGCCATGCGTCTGGGTATCCGGGTACAGGACATGTTGGATGAGAAGATCTTCCGAGAAAAGCTCCACACAGCCCTGGGACATGCCAACAAGATCCTCACCAAGGTCTTCAACCGGCTTCCCGTCGACCCCGACGAATTAGCCGACCGAGTACTGACCGAGTGCCTGCCCGGCATGCGTCCGCTGATCGCCGACAGCATCAACGAGATCCACGCAGCCCTCGAAGCTGGTGAAAACGTGCTTTTCGAAGGAGCCCAGGCAACCTTCCTCGATCTCGATCACGGCACCTACCCCTTCGTCACGTCGTCGAATCCCACCGCGGGCGGTGCCTGCACCGGAGCCGGCGTCGGTCCGAGGCACATCGACCGCATCATCGGGATCGCCAAGGCGTATGTCACCCGGGTCGGTGCCGGACCTTTCCCGACCGAACTCTTCGACGAAGACGGCGACAAGCTGGTCGACATCGGCCGCGAGTACGGCACCAACACCGGCCGTCGTCGCCGCCCGGGATGGGTCGATGCGGTCATGCTGCGGCACGCCGTTCGTCTCAACAGCCTCACTGAACTCGCGATAACAAAACTCGACGTGATGGACACCTTTGAAACCGTGAAGATCTGCACCGGCTACAAGATCGACGGAGAAACGGTGACCACCCTCCCCTATCACCAGTCACAGATACACAAAGCCGAGCCGATCTACGCCGAGTTCGAGGGCTGGAAGACTGACCTCACCCAGGTCACCGAGGTCGCTGACCTGCCTACAAAGGCTCGGGAGTTTCTCGACGCATTAGCCGAGCAAGCAGGCGTGCCGATTTCATTGGTCTCCACCGGGCCAGGCCGAAAGCAGTATCTGCACTACTGAGCTGTCACCGTAGTTCCAGGCAAATGGCGATGGTTCTGCCGCTCCAGCGGGCAAGACCATCGCCACCTTGACCACGTCCTGGGATTAGCGAACCTCGACCGAAAGCTCGTCATCCACCACGTCAACCGCAAGCGTCGAGCCATCCGCTACGTCACCCTCGAGCAAACGCAGAGCGATTCGATCGCCGATCTCCTTCTGGATAACCCGCTTCAGGGGCCGTGCGCCAAAGGCCGGGTCGTAGCCGACTGCAACCAGCTTCAACTTGGCATCGTCGGTGACTTCCATCTCGATCCGCCGATCAGAGAGGCGGTCGGACAGGCTCCGAAGCTGGATCTCAACGATGCCAGCAAGGTTCTCGCGACTGAGTTCGCTGAACCGAACGATGTCGTCGACACGATTGATGAACTCAGGACGGAAGAAGTCCTTCGGATCACCGGGGAGGTTCGAGGTCATGATGAGCACGGTGTTGGTGAAGTCGACCGTGCGGCCTTGGCCATCGGTGAGCCGCCCATCATCGAGCAACTGCAACAGCACGTTGAACACGTCGGGATGAGCCTTCTCGATCTCGTCGAGAAGAACAACGGCATAGGGCCGACGACGAATAGCTTCGGTGAGCTGTCCACCCTGGTCATACCCCACGTAGCCGGGGGGAGCGCCGATCAGCCGGCTGACAGCGTGTTTCTCCATGTACTCGCTCATATCGATCCGGGTCATGGCCCGCTCATCGTCGAACAGGAAGTCGGCCAACGACCGAGCCAATTCGGTCTTACCTACGCCGGTTGGACCGAGGAACAAGAAGCTCCCGATCGGTCGATTGGGATCGGAAAGTCCGGCTCGACTCCGCCTGATCGCGGCACTCACAGCGGCAACTGCTTCGTCTTGGCCGATCACTCGTTTGTGCAGCTCCTCTTCCAGCCGAAGAAGTTTGCGGCTCTCACCCTCCATCAGGCGACTTACGGGCACTCCGGTTGCCCTGGCAACCACCTCGGCGATGTCTTCCTCATCGACCTCCTCTTTCAGCATCGTCTGAGAAGCCTGAAGGATTTCGAGAGCATCGGTGGCCTCACCGACCTGACGGTGCAGTGTCGGAATGCGCCCATAACGAAGCTCAGCAGCCTTCTCGAGGTCGTTCTCGCGCTCAACTTCACGGTTCAGCACGTCGAGTTCTTCCTTGAGACGCTGGATAGTTGCAATCGCCTCTTTCTCGTTCTGCCAGTGGGCCCGCATGGCCGATGACTGTTCTTGCAGGTCGGCAAGTTCGCCCTGGAGTTCGTCGAGCCGAGCCGAAGATGCTTCGTCGCTTTCCTTTGCAGGGCTACTTGTTCCATCTCCAGCTGTCGGATCCGACGTTCGACAACGTCGATCTCGGTCGGTACCGAATCGATCTCGATTCTCAGCTTGGAGGCTGCCTCGTCCATCAGGTCGATCGCCTTGTCGGGCAGAAAGCGACCGGTGACGTAGCGATCTGACAACATGGCGGCCGCGATCAAGGCGGAATCCTGAATGCGCACACCATGGTGTACTTCGTAACGTTCCTTCAGCCCTCGGAGGATCGCGATTGTGGCCTCCACCGACGGTTCGCCCACAAAAACTTGCTGGAAACGACGTTCGAGCGCCGCGTCCTTCTCCACGTACTTCCGATACTCATCGAGGGTGGTTGCACCGATCATCCTCAGCTCACCACGGGCAAGCATGGGCTTGAGCATGTTCGAAGCGTCCATGGCACTCTCGCCGCCTGCGCCGGCACCAACGACGGTGTGCATTTCGTCGATGAACGTGATCACCTCACCGGCACTATCGGTGATTTCTTTGAGTACGGCCTTGAGCCGCTCTTCGAAATCGCCCCGGAACTTGGCGCCAGCGAGCATGGCCGACATGTCGAGGGCGATGACGCGACGGTCTTTGAGGCTCTCTGGCACGTCACCTTCGACAATCCGCTGAGCCAACCCTTCGGCGATAGCGGTCTTGCCCACGCCCGGCTCACCGATCAAGACCGGGTTGTTCTTGGTACGACGACTGAGAACCTGCACCACTCGCCGAATCTCATCGTCGCGGCCGATGACAGGGTCGAGTTTGCCGGCTCGGGCAGCTGCGGTCAGGTCTTGGCCGTATTTCTCCAGAGCTTGGAACTGGTCTTCAGGATTCTGGCTCGTGACCCGGTGGGAGCCGCGAATCTCCTGCAGTGCGGTCAACAGTTCTTCTCGTCGCAGGTCGAGGCGTGCTGCGGTGGCGCCGCCCGGATCAGGGTTGGCCAAACCAAGCAGGAGGTGTTCGGTCGAGAGGTAATCGTCGTTGAGGTCCTGCCGCGCCGAGTCGGCATCTCCGATCACCCGATTGAATTGTTTGGAGAACCGGGCGTCGGAGCCGTAGGCCTTGGGCATATCGGCCAGGGCCGCTTCGAGTTCGTTTTTCAGCGCGGCCGGCTGCTTACCGAGCTTGGAAAGCAGTGGCAGCACCACACCCTCGGGCTGACCGAGGAGGGAGAGCAGAAGATGGTCAGGAGTAACTTCGGGATGGGATTCCTGCTTGGCCCGATCGATGGATGCGGCAACCGCTTCCTGGGTCTTGAGGGTCCATTTGTTGGGGTCGTAGGAGGAGGACATTGCGGGGGAAGCTCCTTTGGAATCTGCGCTAACGCAGGGCGGCTAGGACGCCGCCGGATGTGGGCCGGACGCACGACGCGCCGGGTTCTAGAAGATTCGTTTTCGGTTGTAGAGCGAGAGTTTCTGACGGAGAGGGACGAGATCTCGACGATGTTGTTGGTGCGCCTTGCTGACCGCTCTAGCGGCTTCGGCCTGGAGTTCTTCAATCCTGCGATCACGCTGGCGGAGTGCCTCGGCGTGGTCGGCAACCTGCTGCTCGAGTCCGAGCACTAGATAGACCCCGGCGAGGTTCAGACCGGAGTTGGTGAGCTCGGCAATTCGGCTCAGTCGGTCGATGTCGGCCTGGGAATAGCGGCGCGACCCACCCGAGGTGCGGGCTGGTTCAACCAGACCTTTTCGTTCATAGATACGAAGTGTCTGTGGATGAACGCCGGCGAGCTCGGCAGCGACGCTGATGACATAAACGGCTCTGGTGTAATGGTCCACGAATCTTCCTTCCTATTTGAACAGATGATCTCTAAGGTTTGGATCGGACAGGCCGGCCAATGCCTCGGCTTGTTCCTTTGTGAGGTCGGTGGGCACCACCACTTCAACGGTCACGAGGAGGTTGCCGGTTGCCTTCTTGGTGGAGACACCAGCTCCCTTGATGCGAAAGGTTCGACCCGACGGCGTGCCCGGGGGAATCCGAACGGTCTTGGTGCCGCCTTCGAGCGTCGGCACCTTGATGTCGGCACCGGTTGCCGCTTCTACGAGCGTCACCGGCACGGTGATCTTGAGATCGTTGCCGCGACGACCGAAGAGAGGGTGTTTGCCTACATGGAGTTCAACCACCAGGTCGCCCTGAGGCCCACCGTTGATACCGGGGGCGCCCTTGCCGGCAAGGCGGATCTTCTGACCATCCTTGACTCCGGCCGGGATACGAACCTTCACTTGGCGGGTTCGACGAACCAGACCCGAGCCGGCACAGGTTGAGCACGGGTTGGTGACGATCCGACCCCGGCCAGCGCATCGATCACATGCCTGGGAAAGAGAGAAAAGACCCTGGTTGTCGTCGAGCACACCCCGGCCCTGGCACTTGCCGCAGATATCAGGCTGGGTACCGGGCGCAGCGCCTGACCCGAAACAAGTTGTGCATGCCCCATCGGAGGTGAGGTGCACCGACGTGGTGACGCCCGAAACGGCATCAGCGAAACTGAGGTTGAGGGTGGCAGAAAGGTCGCCACCTTTGCGGGGCCCTCCGGCTCGGGAGCGGCCCGGGGCACTTGCACCTCCGCCGCCACTGAAGATCCCACCCAACAGATCAGACAGATCGCCGACATCGAAGGACCTGCTGTCGCCACGGTTGCCGCCACCGCCGGGGAATCCGCCTCCGCTGAAGGCTCCGGCCATCGGACCCATTCGGCGAACTTCGTCGTATTCCTTGCGTTTCTTCTCGTCGCCGACCACGTCGTAGGCAGCGGAGATCTCTTTGAAGCGTTCCTCGGATTTGGAATCGCCCTTGTTCTTGTCTGGGTGATACTCGCTGGCCAGCTTTCGGTAGGCCTTCTTGAGGTCTTTGGCCGAAGCGTCGGAGGAGACGCCCAGCACCTTGTAGTAATCCTTCTCGAACCACTCGCTGCTCGGTGCCATCAGTTGCCTCCTTTCGATCTCAGTTCATCCATTGAGCGTGACCGCGCAATGGGGTCTGACCCCGGCTCGGGAGTTGGGGCCAGACCCCTTGAATACATGTGGTTAGCCCTTCACCCTGACCATGGCGGGCCTGAGTACCCGGCCCTTCCACAAGTAACCGGTTCGAAGGACCTCGGCGATGGTGGGCTCATCGACCTCGTCAGAGGGTTCGTGCATCACTGCCTCGTGCAGCTCTGGGTCGAAGGGAGCATTAGCCGGGTCGGACCGTTCCAGACCGTGGCGTTCAAGAGCGGCGATGAGCTGATTGTGGACCGGAGTCACATCGTCGTTGCCGTTCTTCACTGCCCCTTCGCATGCATCGAGCACCGGAAGGAGATCGCCGACGATTCTGTCGTTGGCTCGCTCCCTCTCATCGGCAGTGCGCTTGGCGATCGCCTTCTTGTAGTTCTCGAATTCGGCCTGAATTCGTCGCAATGAATCGAGGTATTGATCCCGTTCGGTTGAAACCGACTCGAGCGTTGCAACCAGATCTTCGACCGAAACCGGCTCGTCCCCGGCATGGCCCACTCCGGCGTCGCCCGGGTCAGATTGCATCAAATCCTCGAGGCCGCTGAGGTCGTCGGGAACTACAGCATCAGACCCGTCGCCGGCACCGGGGTCTGACCCCGCAGGTGAATCCTGTCCACTCACGACGCCTCGCGGTCTTCATCCTCTTCGATGATCTCGGCGTCAACAACGTCGTCGTCGCTCGCCGCACCATCTTCGGAACCACCCTCAGCCTGAGAAGCATTTGCGGCCTGCTCGTACAACTTGGCGCCCATGCTCTGGCTGGCTGCGGCCAGTTTCTCGGTGGCGTCCTTGATCGCATCCATGTCGGTACCAGCCAGGGCCGTTTTGGATTCGACGAGTAGATTCTCGACGTTGGACTTCTCCTCGTTGTCGAGCTTGTCGCCCTGATCCTTGATCAGCTTCTCGGTTTGGTAGACGAGGCTGTCAGCTTGGTTGCGGACCTCGGCTTCCTCGCGGCGCTGACGATCCTCCTCGGCATGGGCCTCGGCGTCCTTGATCATCTGGTCGATGTCGTCCTTGTCGAGCGTGGACTGACCGGTGATCGTGATGCTCTGCTCCTTGCCTGTGGCCCGATCCTTCGCGCTCACGTTCACGATGCCGTTGGCGTCGATGTCGAAGCTCACCTCGATCTGAGGTACGCCGCGGGGTGCGGGTGGAAGGTCGACGAGCTGGAACTTTCCGAGGGTTTTGTTGTAGTTGGCGATCTCTCGCTCACCCTGGAGCACGTGGATCTCCACCGACGGCTGGTTGTCTTCAGCGGTGGTGAACACCTCGGAGGCATGGGTTGGAATGGTGGTGTTGCGCTCGATCAGCTTGTGCATGACCGAACCCTTGGTCTCGATCCCGAGGCTCAGAGGCGTGACATCGAGAAGGAGTATGTCCTTCACATCGCCTCGCAGAACGCCGGCCTGCACCGCAGCTCCGACGGCGACAACCTCGTCGGGGTTGACCGACTTGTTCGCCTCTTTCCCAGTGAGTTTCTCCACCAGCTCGGTGATGGCCGGCATACGGGTGGAACCACCGACCAGAATCACATGGTCGAGATCGCCGATCTTCAGGCTGGCGTCGGCCAGGGCAGCCTCGACGGGCTTCTGCACCCGATCAACCAGGTCTGTCGTGAGGTCTTGGAACCTTGATCGCGAGAGTCCCAGTTCGAGGTGCAATGGACCGTCGGCGTTGGCGGTGATGAACGGAAGATTGATGCTGGTCTGTTGCATCTGGCTGAGTTCGATCTTGGCCTTCTCGGCTGCTTCCTTGAGCCGTTGGGCGGCCATCTTGTCATTCGACAGGTCGACGCCACTCGTGCCTTTGAACTCGGCCACCATCCAATCGATGATGGCTTGATCCCAGTCGTCTCCACCAAGTTCGGTGTCGCCGCTGGTGCTCTTGACCTCGAACACACCGTCGCCGATCTCCAGCACGGAAACGTCGAAGGTTCCGCCACCGAGGTCGAACACGAGGATGGTCTCGTCGTGGTCCTCACTTTCGAGGCCATAGGCCAGGGCTGCGGCAGTGGGCTCGTTGATGATTCGAAGTACTTCGAGACCGGCGATCTGGCCCGCTTCCTGGGTGGCGGTGCGCTGGGCATCGTCGAAGTATGCCGGCACCGTGATAACAGCCTGGGTGACCGTGTCGCCCAGGTACGCCTCGGCATCTCGCTTGAGCTTCATGAGCGTACGAGCGCTGATCTCTTGGGCGGTGTAGGCCTTACCGTCGATATCGATCTTCCAGCCAGTGCCCATATGGCGCTTGACCGATCGGATGGTGCGGTCCGGGTTCGTGATCGCCTGACGTTTGGCAACCTCGCCAACCAGGACCTCGCCCTCTTTGTTGAACGCAACCACCGACGGAGTGGTGCGCGCTCCCTCGGCATTGGGAATGACAACCGGTTCTCCGGCTTCTAGAACAGAAACCACAGAGTTGGTGGTTCCAAGATCGATACCTACGGCTTTAGCCATGTGGGGGCACTCCTGTGTTGTGCGGTTAGAAACTGACTGTCCCCAAGTGTACAAAGTTGAGTGGACTATTATCAACTTTCCTAAGTGTGAAAGCCGACACACAGGAATATCCCCCCTTCAAGTGACGGGAGCGGCCCGGGGTAAACTGGGTGTGTGTCGACGCTTGTCATGTTGCGCCATGGTGAGAGCCAATGGGATCTCGAAGACCGATTCACCGGGTGGTACGACGTGGATGTCACCAAGAAAGGGGCTGGCGAAGCGATCGACGCCGGTAGAACCCTGCTCGGTGCCGGTGTCCTCCCCGACGTGGTACACACCAGCCTTCAAACCCGGGCCATCAAGACCGCCAACCTGTCGCTGCGGGAAATGGACCGATTGTGGGTGCCGGTTCGACGCCACTGGCGCCTCAACGAACGCCACTACGGCGGTCTCACCGGACTCAACAAAGCCGCGACCGCAGAAAAGTACGGCGATGAGCAGGTGCACATCTGGCGCCGAAGTTACAACACTCCCCCGCCCGAAATGCCCAGCGAACACCCGGACAACCCCAATACCGACCCGCGTTATGCCAACCTGCCGCCCGACGTGCTCCCCACGACCGAGTGTCTCAGAGACGTCGTCGATCGGATACTGCCGTATTGGTTCGATGTGATCGTCCCTGATTTGGGGATCTACGACACGGTGCTGATCGCAGCCCACTGCAACAGCCTTCGCGCCCTGGTCAAACACCTGTCGAATCTCACCGACGACGAGATCCCGAATCTCGACATCCCGAGGGGCATACCACTCATCTACGAAATCGACTCCCACGGTCATCCCACCACCACTACCCCGGTAGAGAATCGCTACCTCGGGTAGACCCATGGCCACAATCATCCGGATGTGGTCTGGGCCACGGAACCTCTCCACCGCACTCATGCGCTCCTGGGAGAACCGTTACGACACCGCCGTGATGGACGAACCTCTGTACGCCCATTACCTGGCCAAGACCGGACTTGACCACCCCGGCCGGGACGAGATCCTCGCCGCCGGACCAATCGACCTCGACCAGGCTGTGCGCAAATGCGAATCCCCGAGGCTCGAGCCTGGGCAAACAATCAGCTACCAGAAGCACATGGCGCATCATCTGCTTCCCGGAATGGATTTGGAGTGGATCAGCAATGCCACGAACTTGCTCTTGGTTCGCAATCCCCGCAGGGTGATGGCCAGCTACACCAAGGTCAGAGACGACCCTTCCATCGAAGATCTCGGATTTCCCCAGTTGATCGAGCTCCAACGGCGTTTTGGCCCATTGCCCGTAATCGACGCAGATCACTTCCTGGCCGACCCAGGCACAGGCCTCCAGAAGATGTGCGTCGACGCATCGGTCCCCTTCGATCCGGCCATGCTGAGCTGGCCAGCTGGGCCCCGGCCCAGCGACGGTGTTTGGTCTCGGTACTGGTACTCCTCGGTAGAGGCATCCAGCCACTTTGCAACCCACCCCGAGGATGACCCATCAAAGATCGACCTCCCTGCCCATCTTGAATCGGTCTTGGCGAAAGCGCAGAGCCTCTACGAGTCGCTCCTGTCGAATTGAGGCGTCTGCCGCTGCCGCAATAGGTCTCCTGCGTCCCGAGCGGGTAGATCGGCCCTGGCCTGAGAGACGCACCGGCTCCTATCTTCGTGCTGATGGGAGGAACGAGGGCAAAGCGGATGCTGGGGGCAGCTGCGGTCATCCTTGGGTTCGGGTCCGTGGGGATAGTGGGCGCCGAGTCGGTGGAGCTCCAGCCAGCCAGAATCGTCGACGCTGTCGTCGACACCAACAACTTGGCTGTTGGGACTGCGGTTCACCAGAGTGCGTCAACGGATCAGCCTGGCTTCGCAGCGGTAGGCGACGCTTCGCCACCAAACGTCAGTGCGAAGGTGCCTACCGCGACCCCGCTTCCAACCACGCCTACCGTCATCATCACCCCACAGGCAGCCATCACATCCCGGACATGGGCGACAACAACAGTTCCTCCAACGCCGACGACAACGGCGGCGGTACCGACCACCCCACCTCCGCCGACACGTCGCCAGCGGGGCGTGCAGTCCTTGAGCAGCTTTTCCTACGACTGGGAGAATGGCCTCCCGGGCTGGGAGATCTCGTTCCACTCCGGACGCGAACGAGTTCTCGGCTACACCTTCGTTCAAGAGAAACGTATCGAGATCTATGTACGAGATCAGATGTCGGACTCGTTGCTCGCTCATGTCATCGCCCATGAGATCGGTCATGCCATCGACGTCACCCAGAACAGCGGTGACGATCGACGTCGCTGGCAGAAACTCAGAGGAATCGAGGGAAAGCCGTGGTGGCCTGGAAACGGGGCAACCGACTTCGCCACCGGTGCCGGTGACTTCGCAGAATCCTTTGCAGCGTGGCAGGTGGGTACTGCGTCATTCCGCTCGAGTCTCGGTGCGCCCCCCGACGAGGCGGCGCGCGCCCTGATCACAGAATTGGTGAACAACTGAGAACAGTTGAGCCAGTTCGAAGTTTCAACTGACCGAAGAACTCAGGTCGAGGCCAAAAGACGCCGAACTTCCTTAGGTGACCCGTCCGGACACACGTTCACCGCTGCCGCCACCCGGCGTGCTTGCTATCACGGCTGGACTTTGGGTTGTACAGCTGCTTTTGGGGTTTTCTCTTCCGGACGCTCCGCCCCCAACGCCGGCGCCGTTCTCATGGCCGATCCTGGCCTTTGTCTTCGCTGTCGCGACCTCAGCGGTGATCCACGTTCATTTCAAGCAGGAAAGCGAGAGCTTCGATCTCTTCGACGTGCCCGTGGTCGTGGGTCTGATGATGTTCAGTCTCCGGGATCTATGGATCGCACAGATGGTAGGGACCTTCGTCGCCGTAGCCCTGGTGCGTCGTCAGCCGCTTGTGAAGGTCGTCTTCAATCTGGGACTTCTTGGAATGCAAACGGTCATCACGGCGCACCTGTTCCGGCTCGCCGTCGCCTCACCCAACCCCTCCGATCCGAGCGTGTGGGGGCCCACGTTCATCGCCATCATGTTCGGATCGCTTCTCAACGTCGGCTTCATCGTGGCCGTCGTCTCGATCATCGAAGGCCGTCTCGATGACGACAACCTGCTGCACGTCGTCACCTACGGTGGAGTGGTAACACTTACCAACACCGGTCTGGGCTTGATTGCTGCCGTCCTCATCTCGGTGGAAGTGGCGCTTGTTCTGCCACTCGTGATCCCCGTAACAGCGCTCTTCCTTGCCTACCGCGCCTATGGGGCCGAACGCGACCAGCGGGCGAGACTCGAGATGTTGTATCGATCGACCCGGTCGGTCACCGAGTTGGGTGAACGCAAGGACGGTGTGGAACGACTCCTTCGCGAGACCACCGAGATGTTCAGAGCCCGGGCGGTTGATTTCATCCTCATCGCTGATCCTCATAGTCGACCCCGCCGCAGCTCGATCAGGGACGACGATGTGAAGGAAGTACTCCACCCGATCGACCCCGAACTTGTTTCGGACCTCATGAGCCAGCGGCCGAGTTATCCCAAGCTCATTCACTCAGACGAAACTTCAGCCTGGGGGGACTACATCGGAGCCCGGGGCATGACCGCGGCAATGGTCAGCCGCGTCGGAGACGGACCCAACGACGCCGGGGTACTTGTCGTCGGTGATCGCCGCGGCGACGTCGCTTCTTTCGGGGCCGAGGACCTTCGCATGATGGGTACGATCGTCAACAACCTAGCCATTGCGATCGAACGGGAACGGCTCGCTGAGAGCGTCGCCGAACTCCGGCGACTGGAACAGATCCTCAGCCTGGCGGCACGATCGGATGCCCTCACTGGCCTTCTGAATCGGAGCGGCTTCGAGGAGTTGGTCGACGACCATCGTGACCGGCTGGCGGTTGCCTTCGTGGACCTCGATGACTTCAAGAGGGTCAACGACAAACACGGCCACGAGGCCGGAGACGTCGTCTTGGCAGCGGTGGCAGAGCGTATCCGGGCCGTCGTGAGAGACGGAGACGTAGTCGCTCGGCTCGGGGGCGACGAGTTCGCCATCGTGTTCTGCGAAACAGAATTCCCCGAGAAGGTGATGCCTCGCCTCTTGGATCAGATCACCAATCCGATCGCGGTTGGTATCGAGCAGTCTGTCGTGGTGGGAGCATCGATAGGCCTCGCTGTGCGGCGCCTGGGCGAATCCACGTCGCAGACCCTTCGCAACGCCGACATGGCAATGTTCGCAGCCAAGGCGATGGGCAAGAACACCTGGCAGGTGTTCAGCGACGAGATGTCCCCACGCGACCATCGACCCACGATGGACCAGGAGCTGCGGGACGGTGTCGACAATGAGGCGTTCGATCTTCACTATCAACCGATCGTGGACCTCGCCACCGGTCGCACCGTTGGGTTTGAGAGCCTGCTTCGCTGGCGTTCAGATCAACAGGGCCTCCTGATGCCGGGCGAGTTCCTTCAGGATGCCCAAGACACTGGGGCGATCATCCCAATCGAACAGTGGGCGATGAGGCGCGCCGCCGAGGATCTTTGCATATTCGAGAAGCGGTTTCCGCTCGAGCTCAACGAAGGACTTCCGATCTTCACCACGTTGAACATCTCTGCGGAACACCTCCGACGCCGCTCCGCAGTTGAGACGCTTTTGACCACGACCGACGCCGTCGGCCTCCACCCATCGCGGCTCATGCTCGAAGTCTCCGAATCCGAATTGATGATGGCCTCGGCCGATCTGAGCCGGGCCCTCCAGGTGCTGCGCGACCTCGGCTTCAGAATCGCAATCGACGATTTCGGCTCCGGTGACGCGTCATTGGGGGTCATCAAACGAAACCAGGTCGACGCCGTGAAGATTTCTCGCAAGGTAGTGTCGGCTCTCCGGGGCGGGGAGCGGCCCTACATGATGGCGCTGATCGAACTGGCCCGGAATCTCGAATTGCAGCTGATCGCAGAAGGTGTCGAGACCGAAGCACAAAAGGCAGACCTACTGGCCGCCGGCGTGACGCTTGGTCAGGGATACTTCTTTGCTCGTCCGCTCCCGTTCAAGGATCTCGCCGGGGGCCCGATCCAAACACCCGAACGCCGTCTGCCCTAGTCCAACTTTCGGGATAAAACGACCGAGGCCGGGCCCGGAGGCCCGACCACAGTCCGCTCTTTGGTGCTATCAGACGGCGTCGGTGCCGAGTTCACCGGTTCGTATGCGGATGATCTCCCCCACCGGGGTGACCCAGATCTTGCCGTCACCGATCTTGCCGGTCTGCGCCGCTTTGACAATGGCGTCGGTAGCAGGGATCACCTGCGGCGTCATCGACGACCAGCTCGAGCTTGACCTTCGGTACGAAGTCGACCTTGTACTCGGCGCCCTCGGTAGGTCTCGGTGTGACCGCCCTGACGGCCGAAGCCCTTGGCCTCGGTGACGGTCATGCCGGAGACATCGATCGACTTCAGAGCTGCCTTCACCTCGTCCAGCATGTGCGGCTTGATGATGGCGGTGATTAGTTGCATAGGTTTCCTTTCTTGAGTTCGTAAATCCTGTCATCAAACTGCGCTGCCGACGAGCATGTCCGGGCCGTAGCCGGGCGAGCCGTGCTCGGCCACGTCGAGCACCTGCCATTTCGTCCTCGGCCGAGACCCGCAGCATTCCGGCGGCTTGAGGCCGGTGAACAGATCACCGGCTGCGATCGGTCACGAAGACGGCGATTGCGACAGCGCCGAGGATCTGGTTGCCGAGCAGACCGCGCATCCGCCACCGTAGAGGAGGCCGGCAGACTCGGTCGGCACCGTTGACCGGCGAGGTGGTCGCGCAGCAGTCCGGTGGCGATCAGGCCCCAGACGCCGCACACGCCGTGCACGCTGAACGCACCGACCGGATCGTCGATGCCGATCCGCTCGATCGCTAGGACCGCAGAGGACCACGATGATGCCCGCAACCGCGCCGACGATGACCGATCCGATGGCGCTGACCTCGCCGACACCCGAGCAGATCGCAACGAGGCCGGCGAGCATGCCGTTGCCGGCCATCGACACGTCCGGCTTCTTCATGGTGACCCAGGACGTCAGCATGGCGGCTACGTCCCGCCGGCGCCGGCAGCGAAGGCGGTGAGGACGGCGATGATCGGGACAGCCATGTCGGCCTGGAGTTGGGATCCGGGGTTGAATCCGAACCAGCCGATGAAGAGGAGGAACACACCGGTGATCGCCAGCGGGATGCTGTGACCGGGCAGGGCTCGGGGGTTGCCGTCCTCGGCGAACTTACCGATGCGAGGACCGATCACCGAGGGCGCCCATGAGCGCAGCGAAACCGCCGGTCATGTGGACGAGGCCCGAGCCGGCGAAGTCGATGAAGCCGTGCCGCTGGCGAGCCAACCGCCGCCCCACTTCCAGCCGACGACGACCGGGTAGATGAACGCGGTCAGCACGACGCTGTAGGCGAGATAGCCGATGAACTTGGTGCGTCCCGCCACCGCCCCGGACACGATCGTGGCTGCGGTAGCGGCGAATGCGGCCTGGAAGAAGAAGTCGACCGGTACCGCCAGTGGGTAGAAGCCGTCCGAGGCCAGCGCCTCGGGACCGCGTCGACCAGGTAGCTGTCGAAGAATCCGTTGACACCGAAACCGGCTGAACCGATCCAGCCGGCGCTGCCGTCACCGAAGCTGCCGGGATAGGCGATGCCCCAACCGACGAAGGCGAACACCAGGATGCCCGACGCTCACGTCCATCAGGTTCTTCATCATGATGTTGGCGGCGTTCTTGGCTCGGGTCAGACCGGCCTCGACGAGTCCGAAGCCCGCCTGCATGAGGAAGACCAGTACGGCGCAGACGAAGATGAAGATGTTGTCGAGGACAATCATGTTCATCGCTTCGGCACCGACAGCGGCGGTTCGGTCGTACTGCTCGACGACGTCCTGAGCCGACACCGGGCCGGCAAGCAGCATAACTGCGCCCATTGCCAGCGCAGCCGGAGCCACGAGCCGTTTGCCGATATGACGCTTGTTATCCCGGGTGTTTCGCCGGGATCGAATTCGTGTTCGAGACACTTGTTCTTCCTTTGTTCGGTGTTGTCGCGGTGGTGGCAGCACCGAACGGCGATGGTCGCGTGATGCCACCAAAGAAGGTACGGAGGTCATGTTTCCGATTTGTTTCGTGAGTGTTGCCATCTGAAACACGAAGTCGCAGCAGCCGAGGTTGCCTTCAAACAGTCAGGTCGAGTGACAACCGGCCAATGACCGGCAGGTAAGCTCCTGGCATGGATGCGTCGCTTTCTGAGGATCTCCGGGACTCCAATCCCGAGATCAATCCGCCCCGCCGAATCAAAGCCAGTCACATCTGGGTCGGGGTAGGTGCCGCCATCGCCGGTGTTACGGCCCTGTCGGGGGTTGCGGCTGCTGTTTTTCAGTTCCACGACGACTCAGAAATCCAGCGCGAGGTGCTGGTGAACATTCCTTCCCCGCTGAAGCTGGCGTTCTACACCGTTACGCCAATCCTGCTCCTGTGGGCCAGCGTCCAACTCGGCCATCGGGTGAAGAACTGGGAACGGGGCGCTCCCGATCGGCGTGCGACCACGGCGAAGAACTTCAAACAGCGACTGGCTGACTTCCGGTCCGGCGTCTACATGCAAACACTTATGCGTGAGCCTGGTGCTGGCATCATGCACAGCCTCATCTATTTCAACTTCCTGATTCTTCTGGCTGTCACCACCGTTCTGGAGATCAACCACCAGGTTCCCGAGAGCCTGAAGTTCCTCAATGGCGACGTCTACAAAGGCTACGCGCTCGTCGGTGATCTAGCTGGAATCGGGTTCCTCGCTGGAGTCTTCTTGGCAATCATGCGTCGCTACGGCCCCAAAAGGTGGCGCCCATACCGGATCGCAGTCAAGAGCCGGCCAGAACACATCGTGATCAACGGAACACTTCTCGCCATCGGCATCACAGGCTTTGGCGCCGAGGCCTACCGGATCGCCCTTCAGGACCGGCCCGAGTTCGAACAGTGGAGCATCATCGGGTATCCGTTGAGTTTTCTGGCCGAGTCCACCGGCAACCTCTCGGGCTGGCACCAGGCATGGTGGATCGCACACGTGCTGAGTTTCTTCACGTTCCTGGTGATCATCCCTGGAACGATGATGCGCCACATGTTCACATCTCCGCTCAACATGTATCTCAGCGATCGTGACCGCCCCAAGGGTGCCATGAAGGCAATGCCCGATCTGGAGAACACGTCCCTGGAGAACTTCGGGGCCAACACAATCAACCAATTCACCTGGAAGCAACTGTTGGATACCGACGCCTGCACCATGTGCGGCCGTTGCACCAGTGTGTGCCCGGCCAACGCCACCGGCAAACCGCTCGACCCCCGCGAGATCGTGCTCAAGACTGGCGAGGTCATGGCCCGTACCGGCAATCCGGCTGTTTCGCCCCCCATCGGGGTCGAACCCGAGATCGTGGTGAACTCCGACAGCGTGTTCGAGCGCATTACCACCGAAGAGGTGTGGGCCTGCACGAGCTGCAAGGCATGTGATGAGATCTGCCCGGTGAACATCGAGATTCTCGACAAGATCCTCGATATGCGGCGTTCCCTCACCCTCATGGAATCCGACTTCCCAACCGAACTCGGGCAGGCGTTCCGCAGCATGGAGAACAGCTCCAACCCCTGGGCGATGAGCCAGTCGACGAGGGCGGATTGGGCTACCGACCTCCCGATTCCTGTGATCGACCCCGACGACGGCCCTGAGGTCTTCACCCATGACTACCTCTACTGGGTCGGCTGCGCCGGGTCCTTCGACGACAAGAACCAAAAAGTCACCCAGGCCATGGCCAAGTTGCTGGGCCGTGCCGACATCGACGTGGCAATCCTGGGCCCCAATGAGCTCTGCACCGGCGACCCAGCCCGACGATCCGGCAACGAGTACCTGTTCCAGATGCTGGCCAAGCAGAATGTGGAGAACCTCAACGGTCTCGGCGTGAAGAAGATCATCACCCAGTGCCCGCATTGCTTCAACACCCTCCAGAACGAATACCCACAACTGGGCGGCCACTACGAGGTGGTCCACCACAGCCAGTTCCTCGAGTACCTCATCGACGAAGGCAAGCTCGACGTTTCCGAAGCCACCCTCGAGGAGCGGGTTGTGTACCACGACAGTTGTTACCTGGGACGCCACAACGACGTCTATTTGGCGCCCCGCAAGGTGATCGGATCACTGAAGGGTGTTCAGTTGGTCGAAGCAGGTCGCAACGGAACCAAGGGCATGTGCTGTGGGGCCGGTGGCGCCCGCATGTGGATGGAGGAAGACCTCGGCGTCAACATCAACGTCGATCGCTCGAAGGAGCTGATCGAAACTGGCGCAACCCGGGTAGCCACTGCGTGCCCCTTCTGTTATGTGATGATGGACGACGGAGTGAAGGGCCACGGGGTAGAAGAGTCCGAGGTTCGCGTCGCCGATATCGCCATGCATGTTCTGGATGCCATCGAAGCCGGGGAGGCCAAACATGAACAGGCAGGGTCTACGCGCCGGGAAGAGATCACTTCCAGCGATGTGCTGTACGAATAGCGGACCGCTACGGGGCGGCTACAGAGAGCACCGAACACCTGCCAGACTGGTTTGATGCGTCTCCGCTTAGTGGCCGCCGTCGTCGCATTCATGATGCTCGGCGTCACCACATCACCATTGGCTGCCGCTCCAGGAGAGCCAACCGCAGCGGTGTCGATGGGCGACAGCTTCATCGCCGGCGAAGCCGGCCGGTGGGACGGAAACTCCAGCAGCGACTTCGGAGACCGACGGGGCACCGATCGAGCCGCGTATCGCCGAGGTTGGTTCTGGCGATACGAACAGGAGCGGGTCTACGGGTCGAGCTACTCCAATGGCTGCCATCGATCCGATGTGGCTCCGATCAAGTCGGCCGGACTCGACGTAGAAGCGGTCTTCAATCTTGCTTGTTCGGGCGCATCAACCATCAACCTGTTGCCCGCCGCCGTCGGTGGCGCTGCCTATCGTGGCGAACTGCCTCAGATCGATCAACTGGCCGACGTAGCAAGAAACCACGCCGTAGAGGTCGTGGCGATTTCGGTGAGCGGCAACGACCTGGGATTCAGCAACGTGGTCATCGATTGTGTGGTGGGTTACGTGATAAGCAACCGTTGGCGTCCCAACACCTGCTACCGGAGTCAAGATCGCAACGTGCGAGCAGCGTTGGATCAGGCGATGGCCAACGTTGGCCGAGTTCTCGCCGAAACCCGAAAGGTGCTCGATGAGAACGGTGATCGTTCGGCCCGCATCGTTCTCACCAGCTATCCGTCGCCCGTGGCAGAGTCGGGGAATATTCGGTACGCAGAGACCGGCTGGGACCGAACATTCAGAGGCGGCTGTCCGCTGTGGGATGCGGATCTCGACTGGGCCAACGGTGAACTGGTGCCTACGATCTCCTCGGCTCTGGAAGAGCAGGCTCGGGTGGCCGGTGTCGAGTTCCTCGATCTGTCGAACGCACTCAAGGGTCATGAGGCCTGTGCTTCGACGGTCAGCCAGCGACCCTCGGCTGAGGGCGCTCAGAGCGAGTGGATCCGGTTCATCACCACCGGAATCGCACAAGGAGACCCAGAGGAGTCCGCACACCCCAATGCCTACGGACAGCGAGCCCTCGGTCGATGCCTTGCACTGGCGCTGGAACGCCCCTCCTCTGTGAATCGCTGCACGAACACACCGGGATCCGGCGTGGACCGGATGCAACTGAGTTCGGTGCGGGTGGGTTCCTAGGACGTCTTCCGGCTGGCAAGAAGCGCGCCGGCTATGACGAATACAACACCGATGATCGCCAACGTCGAGACCTGGTCGTTTCGGAAGGTGACCCCGAGAAACAGGGCGACCACCGGCACGAAGTAGGTGATGAAGGATGCACGGGTTGAACCGACACCGGCCATCAGCGAACCCATCAGGGCGAAGGCAATACCGGTTCCCACGATGCCGAGAGCCAGAACGGCCAGAATCGGGCCGAATTCGATGCTGTTCCCGCCGAGGTCGTAGACACCGTAGGGAATGTTGAGCACACTCGCCGAGGCAAGGACCCAGCTCATCACCTGAACGGCCCCGTACTTGTGCTGGAGCGGCCCGGCGATGTTGAGGGCGATGCCATAACAAAATGTGGCGGCCACCACCATCGCCACACCGCTGGCCTCGGATGCTCCTTCGTTGACACTCGGCAGGCTGATCATGGCCAGCCCGGCCAGGCCCACGAAGATCCCGGCCAATTGCGGTCCGCGCGTTCGCTCTTTCAGAATGAGGGCGGCGCAGCCGGCGGCAAAGATCGGGGTGGCTCCGTTGAGTAGCCCCGTGACGGCGGAGTTGATGCGCTGCTCGGCGAGCGGGAACAGGGTGAAAGGTATGGCCACCCAGATCACGGCAAGGACGGCGATGCGGCGATTGTCCTCACGGTCTGGCAGCGTGAATCGACCCTGACGGGCACGGGTTAGGACCAGCAGTGCAATTGCGCCGCTCCCGACACGGGCCAGCGTCACCATGCCAGGAGTGAGAGCGTCCAGACCGATATCGATCAGAAGGAAGCTCGCTCCCCAGATGAGCGAAACTGCGCAGAAAAGCCCCCAGTCCGAGGTGCTGAACTGGCCGGTGTTGCGGGCCTGGGCGGCTTGGAACAGGTTCCCGCTCGGTACAGCCACCGCCTCAGGCTAGGAGGGTGGACGGGAGAGTCGGTGAGCGGGTTTCGATCGACTGTCTAGAAGTCTGCGCCGACGAGAACCGGTGATTTCCGGACAGGGTCCAGGGATCGTTCTGCGCCGGCCGCAGCCTTTTCCATCGAACGAAGACTGCCGGTATTGACGGTGATGTGGCCCTCGGGGCACTTCACGTACGCGATCACACCTTCGCTGGTGTTATGGAACGAGACGATCGAACCGGTGCCGACCAAGTGGGAACGGTCACATTGGGGACAGTGGATGTAGAGCATGCTCCTATCTTCGACCGTTCAAGGGAAAAGGAAAAGCGATGGTTTCGAAACAATATTCGTAAGCATTTCTTACTTATTGCCGTAGGATTGGTTTTGTGGATCTCAACATTCAGCAGCTTCGTATGCTGCGCCAGGTGTCCGAACTGGGCACGATCGCGGCGGCAGCCGACACCCTGGGCTACACACCGTCGGCGGTAAGCCAACAATTGGCGTCGATCGAGAAGACGACCGGTGTCGGAGTGCTCGAGCGGGTGGGCCGCAACGTCCAACTCACCGATGCCGGCCGCCAGTTGGTGATCCACGCCGACATCGTTCTGGCCGAACTGGAACGAGCGCAGGCCTCGTTGGAGCGAGTGAAAGGTCACGCCGCCGGAATCGTCCGGGTGGGGCTCAGCGAATCAATGGCATCGCGATTCCTGCCGCCGTTGTTGGGAAAAGCAGCGAGCGCCCATCCTGAATTGGTTATCCGGACAGAGGAAGTCCCATCTGAGTCTTCCGGCGTAGACGCGGTTCGGTCCGGCCAACTGGACGCCAGCTTCGTCATGGCCAGCAGTCACGCACCCGTGCAGGACGGAATCATGTTCGAGCCGCTCTTCCGAGACTGGTTCCGGATCGTGGTACAAGCCGATTCACCATGGGGTCAGGGTCGCACCGAGATGGGATTGCATGAGCTCGGAGACGCCCAGTTCGTTCTGGCGCCGTCTCGGGTGTGGTGCGGCCGGCTGATTCACGGCGCGTGCCAGGAAGCAGGTTTCTCACCAAAGGTTGTTCACGAGATCGACGACTATCCCGCCACCCTCAAACTGGTTGCCGCCGGAGCGGGAGTATCGCTGGTGCCCGAAATTGGCTTGGCCCACCAGCCCGAGGGCCTGCGAGTGCTCGACATCGCTGTCCCGTTCTGCCGTACGGTCGAGCTGGCCTACCGTCAATCGAGCGCGACCCGTCCTGCCATTTCAGCCCTGGTGAACCTTGCGGGCGACGTCGCCAGAGAACTGGGCCTCGACGTCTTCGAAGGTTAGAACTCCCTCCGGAGGCCTCCATGGAGTGATCTGCGAGCTACCTGCCGACCGCGAAGCGAATACATGGACCGCAGATGCTCCGCAGGCGAGCGAGAGGCAGCGGGAGGGAATCAGCCGTTGGGCTGGTACTGGCCCGAGGTGGTCACCTGGATCCAGGTGCGACCGGGGGTGAGCGTTATCGGTTGACCGTTGACGTGGAGGATGGCGGGATCTCGAAGCGTCGGTCGGGTCCAGGTTCCGTCGATCCGACGACCATCGGTGAAGATTGCGGCCGGCCCCTCGCCAACAAACACATACTCGGGCACCGGAGCTCCGGTGCTGTCGAACAGACCAGTTCCGACCGAACTGACAGCGACCACCACCACGTTGGCTGCGCTGACACGCTCGCCATCGGTGGTGTGTGCGCTATTCCCCTGAGATCGCACCCACGCTGACCCGTCCCAATCCCAGCGCACCTTGTTGGCGGGGTAGTGAACCCCGAAGACGGTCGCCTCAACCCCGGCGCTCGCAGGGGTTCCGGCGGGGCGATAGTGGAACTGTGCCGGCGGCGCGCTGCCGACAACAACGCCCGAGAAACTGGAGGTCTTGGTGTAAAGGTTGTTCGGCGCCGGGCGCGAGGATGAGCGCCAGTAGCCAGAGGACCGTGCCGCACTGAAGTTGGCGACGTTGGTCTGATTCAGAAGCAGCTGATCGATGACGCGGTTGGCCCCGGAGTAGGCCAGGCCCGGTGTGCCGAGGGCGTTGAGGAAGGAGATGTCGGTGGAACGACCGGAGCGAACCGGTCCAACGGTGGTGTCGTTGGTATGGAACACCGCCGCAAACCGAGTGATGCCGTACTCAACCTCTTCCTCGATCACGAGATCAGCCTTGTTCAGTCCGGTCTGGGGCCGGGCCCGCGAGGCATTGTCGACTTTCACCACGATCGCCGGACGGTTCGGCGCCGATCCGGCCAAGCCGGTGAGAGGGAAAGTGCCAGCTGCAGCGGTTGGCTTTGCGACCGGCGACACGGCCAGAACCTGATCCAACGAGTAGGTGCCCAGTACCCCTTGATAGAGCGACGAGGGGGGTTTGGGCGCTCCGGCGGGCTGGGTGACCGCCGGGTTACCTGGGCTGGACGGTGCAGCGGTGGTCGCAGGCTGTTTTGTGGTGGGCGGAGCCGTCGTGGTTGTGGTGGTGGTTTGCAGCACGAAGATCTCACCAGAGCCGGGCTTGAAGTCGGTTTGCACCGTAGTGGGGGCCATTGCCGGGGTTGTCTCCACCGGCGCATGGGTGGTGGAACTGGAGGCGACGGCATCCACCAGGGGCAGTGTCGAGGGCACGGTCGCCGACTCGTCGCCGGCCGAGCATGCTGATGCGACCAGGCAGCAGCACGCGGAGAAGAGAGAGGGGTTTTCACGATGAACCTGTCGGCAACGAAGCGTTGAGGTCAAGCTGCTATCGTCGATCCACGCGGTCACGCGAACTGCGGATGTAGTTCAATGGTAGAACGCAACCTTCCCAAGGTTGACACACGCGGGTTCGATTCCCGTCATCCGCTCGCCGACCCGCTCATTGCAGAATCTCCCGGGCCGATGGATGTTCGGGTGGGATACTGGACTTCACAGTTGGAAGATCCCCCAGAGAGGTGCACCGGTGCCCCGCACAGTTCTTTTGCTCAATGGACCAAATCTGAACCTGCTCGGGACGCGGGAACCTGATGTCTACGGCAGTGAGACGCTGCCCGAGATCATCGCCGATCTCCGGACGTACGCGTCCGAACATGACGTCATACTTCAGGATTTCCAGTCAAACATCGAAGGCGAACTCGTAGACCGCCTCCACCAGGCACGTACCGAAGTCGACGGCGTTGTATTCAACCCCGGCGCCTTCACCCACTACAGCATCGCTCTTCGGGATGCGATTTCTGCCACCGAACTTCCCTGCGTGGAAACCCACCTCTCGAACGTTCACGCTCGAGAAGAGTTCCGGCAGACATCGATGATCGCACCGGTGTGCGTGGGTGTGGTGGCTGGGTTCGGTCCGCAGAGCTACAAGGTGGCGTTGGACGCACTCCTGGGCCATCTGGGGTAACGAGCGGCCGGTACCAGATTCTCAGACAACGTGTTCGCGGAACTCCACGACGTTGTACGCCGTGACCTTCACCGCGGTCTTGGCCCGAACCGACGCTGACCGCGGGAACCCGAGTGTCGGGCCAAGTTCGCCGAAGTACTGCCCAGCCTTCATGACTCGAATCGGTTCCTCAGACCCATCGGCCAGGACCCGAATCACGTCGACCTCGCCTTCATCGATCACGTAGACCAGAGAGCTTCTGTCGCCCTGTTCGAAGATCGACTCACCCGCCACATACTCAACTTGAATTGGCCCGTCGTCACCGCCCTCGTGGTCGGGGGCCATCTGAACGATCCGATCAGCTACCGGGAGAAGTCGGTCATCGTGGGTGGAAACGACGATGATCCGGCCCCGGCTCCGTAACTCACGGAGCAGGCGGATGACCTGTTCGGCCTGGATGTAGTCGAGGTTGGCGGTCGGTTCGTCGGCCAGGAGCAGTTGGGGATCGTGAGCGAGACCACGGGCGAGTGCAACACGCTGCTGCTGCCCACCGGAGAGCCGGCCCGGCTTGTGGGTCATGCGATCGGTGAGACCGACGGTGGCCATCAGTTCGGTCGCTCTGGCGAAAGCCTGCTTGCGCTTCGATCCACCCAACATGAGCGGCACCGCCACGTTCTCCAAGGCGCTGAGGGACGGAATGAGATTGAACGCCTGAAAGACGAAGCCAACCTCGGTGCCGCGATAGCGATCCAAGGCCTTGGATCCGAGTTGATCCACACGGGTATCGCCCAGCGCGATCGAGCCGCCGGTGGGGGTGAGAATGCCTCCGAGGCAGGACAGCAATGTCGTTTTGCCGGACCCTGACGGACCGAGCAACACGATGAGCTCTCCCGGCTCGGCGGAAAACGTGAGACCGTCGATCGGGCGGACCGCATATCCCTCGTGCACGAACTCGACGGTCAGATCCTGCACCTCCAGCACTGCTAGGCCCCCGGTCCTGAGAACGCCGCCGCCGGATCGGACCTGGTCACGCTGCGCATTCCACCGAGGCCGGCGACGATTGCCACCACGACCGCAACGAGGGGTATCTGCCAATAGGCCTTTGCCGGCACACGGACCTTCAGCGGGAAGACGGGCTCGATGAGGGCCTGAAGAATGGCGGCGAGGATCACAGCCGAGAGCGCTATCAGAATTGCCTGAAGACCAATGCTGAGGACGAGATCCCGGCTGCCGACACCCATCGCCTTCAGCACCGCGAAGTCTCGCTGCCGTTCGAGTGCGCTGAGGTACACAACGGCGCCAATGATGATTGCTGCGACCATCCACAGCAGCGCTCGGATCAGTGACACCGAACTCACTGCGTTTTCGAGCGGTCCGAGGGCGTCTTCGGCGACCTGTTGGGGCGAGAGCACCTGGACCCCGTCTGGAAGCGCGGTTGGTCCGTCGGACAGCAACACCCCCATCGTGACCGGGCGTCCATCGAACAGGGCGTTCCGGGCTTCGTCGATGCCGAGGAAGATCACCGGCAGGCCGGCCAGCACCGTGGTGTCATCGTGAATCCCGACGATGGTCAGCTCGGTTGTCCCCAGGGCCACCTGGTCACCGATGCTGAACCCGGCGGTGCGGTCGATGACGGCCTCGCCTGCTTGTTGAGCGGCCCGGCCATCGACCGGAACCGGGGACCCGAGAGCACCGATTTCGTGGCCGATGACCAGTGCCTCCTGGGGTTCGCCATCGGAGTTGAGGCTGCCCCGTGCCACGATCACCTCTGCTGCATCTGGCCCCTCGATGGCGTTCCCGACGTCGGGGCTCAAAGTCGCAGATGCGGTGAACGGTCCCGAGATGCCGGCCGGTACCACCCACACCTTGGCTCCTACGGCGTCGACGGCATCGAAGGGTTCCCGGTTGAATTGTTCGATGAGGCCGGTCATGAGGAACAGCAACGCCATCACGACGGCAACGCCGACCGACACTACGACGAAGCGGACCGCCCGAAACTGAAGGTCACGCAGTGTCAGCAGCAGCATCGGCCATCTTCCTGTCGGGTCTTGTCTCGAGCCACTCGGCGATCGGTTCCTGGGCTAAACGGTAGCCCCGATCGGCCACGGTTCTGGCGTCGTCGAAGGCCAGGAGGGACACCCCGCTCAGGTGAGGCCGCAGCACCAGGTCAGCCATCCCGGCGGCGAGTTGATCGTCGCGCAGTTTCATCGATCCGACGATCATGGTTCGCAGCAGAACACCGGTGACACCAGGGAGGCGGCTCTTGCGCCGACCCAACGCTGATCGAAGAGCCTTCCAGCCAGAGACGCTCAGTCCAAAGTCACGCTTGGCCTGTGGCCCAACCGGAGCGGCAAGGTCAACCGCGATGATCGTGTCGACCAAGTTGGCGGCACGAAGCGGCCCGATCGGGAGGTTGTCGAGCACGCCTCCGTCGACCAGCAGGTGGCCTGCCATTGGAACCGGTGGGATGACCCCGGGGATGGCAACGGTCGCTCGGGCGGCGGGGGTGATGGGACCCGAATCGTGGACCTGCACCTGGGAGGTGCTCAAATTGGTGGAGACACAGAGGAACGGCAGAGCCAGATCCTCGATGTCCATCCCACCGAACTCTTTGTTGATCCCCTTGGTGATTCGGGCCCCTTTCACCAAGGAAACGAGCGGCAGGGTGTAGTCGAGGACACCCTTGAAGCGTTGGTGGGCGATCTCGATGAGCTCATCGGCCGGTTTGCCCAAGGCGATCGAGGCACCGATGATCCCCCCGATCGAGGAGCCGGCCACGGCGTCGATCTCGACGCCGGCCTCGCAGAGGGCCTTGTAGACCCCGAGGTGGGCAAACCCGCGAGCGCCACCGCCGCCCAGTACCAGACCGGTGCCGGTTCCGGTGAGCAAACGGGCGAGACGAGCCAGGTCGCTCGAGTCTCCTCGCCGCAGATGCACCACACGGTCCGCGCCCCAGCGTTCCGCAACTGCTGACAGCCCTCGCGGATCCGGTTCGGTGGTTTCTCGCACCACTGCGATCCACAGCTCTCCTCGTCCGCCGAGCCTGGCAGCGGCTGTAAATGCCTTGGCGGCCCGCTCCTCGTCCTTGGTCAACCGTGACGAGAGGACGACGACCGCTCGGTCCGCCCGTTGCAGTGCGATCTCGGACCACCCCGGGGAGGCGCGGTCCGCCTCGAGAATGAGGTGATCGTTGGCGGCTTCCAACTGGTCGAGAAGATGTTCGGCCTGAAGAAGGTCGAGGTCGGCTGTTCCCCCGATTGCCTGTGCCGCCGACGCGGCGCTGACGTGGGCGACTCTTCCGGCTGTCTCCACCTTCTTCATGAGGCGGGAGGTGAAGATGCGAGGGTCGATCTCGGGGTGGGCGATTGCAACAGCCACGCTGTTGATGCTCGACGGGTTGGGTCCGGGTCGTGACAGGCGCCGAACCACGGTCCGGGTGACGCCGATCAAGAATCCCCCGTGTTCCCGTGACAGTCGGTCGAAGTCCGCTCGACTCAGCACGGCGAGCGAGCTGGCGCGGTCGGCTCTCACCGATGCGGTCCGCGGACGGTCTTCCAGCAAGCCGATCTCTCCGATTATGGCGCCCCGCCCGACCCTGCGAAGCACGTTCCCGGGGTCGTAATCACCGGTGAAGATCTCCATCCGACCGGTGATCACGAAATAGGCCGCGTCGGATTCGTCGCCCTCGGCGAACAGCGGCTGACCCGCTTCGATCCGGATACGGCACGAGAACTCGTTCGACATCGGCAATCAGTTCAGGGGTTACCGCACAACCCATCTCCTCGAGAAACGAGGGAATCGACGAGATCACCAGCGCCCGGAGCGCCTGATCTTCAGTTGCCTGCCTCTTATTCACTCAGTTTCAGCCTTGGATTGTGTGGTGAAGTGCGATGGGCAGCGACGCATATTCGGCGCGTCGCCCGGGGTCGCTCTGATTCAGGAACATAGCAAATGATCCGGCTCGGACATGGCGAACCACGCATCGATCGGGAGGACACCGATCGACCGAGCCAGGAAGAGCAAGAGCCCCGGAATCGTCGTCATGAATTGGACCGGACCTAGCCGATCACAACGTGAATCGCGTCGAGTTTCTTGTCGAAGCCGTAGTCCTTGCCGTTCCAGAACTCGGTGAAGGTGTCCGAACCACCGGTGCGGCGCAGGATGATCTCGTCGTCGTCGGCCACCATCAGGTCGGCCTCGGTGCCGGAGACGCCCGTGAGCTTGTTCAGGTCGGATGCCGAGCCGTCGAGGACGAGCGCCCAACTCGTCGGCGTGGCGCTGTCCCCACGGATCAGGTCCTCGTCGGAGAAGGACAGAGCACCACCGCCGGTGGCGGGCACGTTGCCGTTGCCCTTGGTCGAGATCACAGCGGCGCCGGAGTCGAAGGTGAGGGCATCGATGTCCTCGTTGTTGGACGTCAGGCCACCGTTCGACCCCGGATAGACGATCGACAGCGTGCCCGCCGTGTCGGCCCCGACCGACGTGGGAGCCAAGCGCAGAAGATCGGAGTCGTCCACGTTCCCGACACCGGCGACATTGATCGCCTTGTCGAGGCTGAGGGTCACGCTGCCGTCAGTGTCGACGTGGACGGCATCGATGCCGGCACCGCCCAGCCCGATGTCGGAGCCGTCGATGAACATCTGCCAGCGGCCGGTGGCAGAGTCGAACATAGGACATCTCGTCCTCGTAGTCGATGCCGCCCACATCGCCCTTGGACGGCGAGCTGACGTAGATCAGATCGCCTGTCACCGGCTGTTCTGGTCGAACGGCGAACCCGACGTGCAGACCGTCGATCGGTCCGGCGTCGAAGCCCTGGAGATCGAAGATGTCGAATGTGCCCGAGGTGGTCGAGCCGAACCTTCCGGTGAAGACGAAGACGTCCTCCGGTCCGATCTCGAGGTCGCCGTATTTGACCTTCTTGCCGGAGGCGCCGTAGAGCTGCGGATTCAAGGCGTCGTTATAGAGCCATGCCGCCTCGAGCGCCTTGTTCTTGAGGCCGACGTCGGAGCCGTCGAAGAAAAGCTCGAAGGTCGACCCGCCGAGGCGGAGGAGGTCTTCACCGTCGCCTTCGAGCTGTCCCCCGCCGGTCCCGGGCACCTCGACCTTGCCGGCCGTGGACAGGATCAGGTTCGAGCCGGAGCGGGTGATGGCGTCGATGTCCTCTGAGCCCTTGGTGAACCCCACGGTGGAACCGTCGACGAGAACGGCGGTGAAGCTGCCGGCGGTGTTCGCTCCCAGGCTGGTGGGCACGAAGCGTGACCACGTCGGTGTCCTCCGCCTGGCCAATGCCGGCGAGGGTCACCTTCTTGCCAAAGCTCATGTTGATCGCCTCGATACCCGATGGGCCGGTGATCAGCTCGAAGCCGTCCACCGGGGTCTTGTCCAGGCCGACGTCGGAGCCGTCGAACACGAGCGACCACTGTCCGGTAGCGGTGTTGAAGGCGATGATGTCCTCTTCATTGTAGCTGACACCGCCGACTTCGCCGTCCTTGGACGAGCTCAGGTAGACGACCGTGTCGACCATGACCGGTCCGGCGGAGGCCGGCGAATAGGTCCTGTCGGCGCTGTTCGGCCCCAGGAATCGGGCGGAAACCGTGTACGGCCCGCCAGGCGGGAGATCGATCCTGGCGACGCCCTTCAGGTTGGTGATGGCCGATCTCACCATCGTGGTCGACCCGTCGACGACGGTGAAGAAGACCGTGCGCTGGTCCAGCGTGGCTCCTCCGGCGGTGGTGAGTCGGGCCGTGATCCCGGTTGGTTCGCCGAGGCGGCTCGGCGCGACGGCAAGGGCAAGACTGGTGTTGGCCCTGTTCACGGTGAAGAGGGTGCTCACCGAGGACGGGGCGCGGTCGGCGTCGCCGCCATAAGCAGCCCGGAGTTGGTACGTGCCGGCCACCGCCGACACCGGCAACGAGACGCTCGCCTCACCCAAGGCGTTTGTGGTGTCGAACCGTGGTGAACCGGTGGCGAGCGAGAATTGAATGCGCTGGCCTGCAATCATCGGTGAGAGGGTGGCGCTGACCTCGATGCTGGAACCGAAAGGCACCGGAGGCCGGGGCGAAGATCGTCAGCGAGGTGGGCTCGGGGTTCGGAGCAGGGGCATCGCTCTCGATCTGGTAGAAGCTGCCCAGGTTGTCGTCGAGGACGACGAGTCCGACGCCGCTGGCCGCCTGGACCACGTAGTCGAGCGAGGTCACGTCCGGCAGTGTCCCGGTCCAGCGGGTCGAATCGTTGGGATCCTGAGCGAGGTCCAATGACGCCCAAGTCGGCGTGCCATTCTTGTTGTAAGTGACCCACACCTCCTGGACGCCGGCGGCGGGATCGCCGACCACGAACACCTCGAAGTCGACCCCTCCTGCGTCGTTCGGCGTTGCCGAGACACCGCTGACGGTCGGCGGTGCCGACAGCGCCGGCGTGACCGAGCCCGACGGGGTTTCATAGGTCTCAGTGTTGTCGCTGTAGTAGAGGCGGAAACCGAGATCACTGAACCGGCGGATCGTCGCGTCGCGGTCGCCGATTTGGTCCACGCGGTGCTGGGCCGGGGTGATGTTCAGCCTGGTTCCGTCGTTGCCTCCGGTGAGCTCGCCGTAATAGTTGACAGTGGCGAGGCGCATCGGGAAGAAGATCTCCGACGCGAACGGTGTGTGCACACCCCGTAGCTCGGTGGTCGGTGCCCCCGTCAGTGGGATGAGGGTCTCTTCGGTGAACGTGCCACCCCGGAATCCGACACCTCGGAGCACCTGACCGTCCACCGACACGTCCAGCGACACCAGCGGCAGGGCGGGTTCGGCCGGGTTGGTTACCACGCCGTCGGGGCCTTGATAGTAGGTTGCGGTCACGTCCTCGAAGTCTTCGGGCACGAGGGGGCGGTCGGGCAACGGATCGGGCAGTTCTTTGAGCACGACCGTCCTCTCGGTGGTCGTGATGCCGGACAATCCCAGATCGAACGACTCGAGACCGAGACCACCGGGCGCACTGACCGTGTCCGACCTCCCGGGCCCGGCGGCGAAGGCGGCGAGTTGGCCGCCGGTGAGAACGGGCGTCGAGTCGGGGGCATCCAGTCGATCGCCAGTCATGTCGACGCTGATCATCGGGCAGGCCGAACACGGTGCTGATGATCACCGACTTGCGGTGCAGACCCCGCAGGTCCGGGCGTTGTCTCGAGGTAGCGCTGCTTGGCCGCCACCAGAGCCTCACCGACCGACACCGGCGCCGGTCCCGGTCCGCAGTTCCTCGGAGAAATTGACGTAGAGCCGTTCGCTGTACTCGACGAAGTCGGTGTCGCCGTACTGGTAGCCGGTGCCGGCGATCAGGGTGGCGCCCTTCTGAGCGAACGCCTGGGCCCAGTCGAGCGGGAGGGTCACGCCGGGCACGATCTCGCCGTTGACGATGTTGTAGCCGGAGTGGCAGCCGCCGCTGAACACGATCGAGTTCGTGTAGTCGACGGTGGAGGCGGCCAACTCGGTGGTGATCACCGAGGTCTGGTAGTCGGCGGCCAGGGCGCTGTTGGCGCTGAAGTGGCCGGCCAGGAACACCAGATCGTGCTCGGCCAGCATGTCGAACAGCTCGGTGCGGAGGTCATCAGCGGTCCAGCTGGCCGGATCGTCCGGCGACTGGTCGGCGGGATCGATCAGACCGTCCGACCGGTAGCGCCGGTGCCGGCATCGAGGTTGGCCTTGCACCTGCTTCGGCCGTAGTCGGTGAGGAAGTCGTAGCCGGTCACCAGCGACGACGACGGAGCTGACCACACCGTCGGTCGTCGCGAGGTAGGCATCGATCACGCGTGATCGCCTCGGCCGCCGTCTCGACCACGCGACCGACGGCGAGGTCGGGAATCGGGATCGACCCGTCACCTGGCGCTGACCGAGAGTTCGGCGCCGTATTCGTCCTGGCCGAGGATGTAGTTGAGCCGCAGCGCCGCCTGCGAGGCGCTGTCGTCGTCGACCGGCGGCTCGTAGTCCTCGCTCGGGTCCGAGCAGGGCCTGGTCGGGGTAGCGGAAGAACGGGATCGAGTCGTCGCCGCCGACCAGGGTGACGTACGCGAGGTCGTCGTTCCGGTAGCAGTCGACGATGTTCTTGATGCTCTGGGCCACCAGGTTGGTGGCATAGACACAGCTGGTGTTGTCGGCGGCCTGGGTGCGGAGAGCCGAGACGCTCCGAGATCACTCCGGCCAGGTCGATGACCACACCGTCGACCTCGGGCCGGGCGGCGAGGGCGTTCAGACGCTGCTCGAGCTCGGAGTCAGCGGTGTGCCCTCGATCCCGGTCGAATCCCACAGGATCACCGTGTCGACTTCGCTGCCAGCACTGGACGGCCGGGTTCGGGGCGATCGACGAATCGCGTCGCGTCGCAGGTGATGCCTGTCGAGCACGGCGCTCAGCGTCGAAGCTGTCGTCGGCGTCGAAGGCGCCGTTGCGGCCGGTCACCCGGACGTAGTAGATCGCCGGTGTTGTTCCAGGTGTTGGCAACGGTCACCTCGTCGGCGGTGCCGTCATTGGCCGAGACCGCCACGATGCTGCGGGTCTGGGCGCTGGCGAAGGCCTCGGGGCTGAACACGCTCGGCGCAGAACACCGAGGCTGAACACGCTCGGACTGAACACGCTCGGGTGCGCTCTGAGCGGCGCTGAACACGACTGGGCGAGAACACCGACGGGCTGAACACGCTCGGGCGAGAACACGCTCGGACTGAACACGCTCGGCGAGAACACCGACGGACTGAACACGCTCGGCGAGAACACCGACGGACTGAACACGCTCGGACTGAACACGCTGGGGGCGTAGGCATCGGGGCTGAACACGCTCGGCGAGAACACCGACGGACTGAACACGCTCGGGCTGAACACCGACGGCGCGAACTCGGCGCTCAACCGATTGAGCGTCGTCGACGTCGGTGTCGTCGGCGGTGTCCTCTTCGTAGGCCTGGCCGATGTCGCGGAACAGGGCCAGGTCGTAGTTGGCGGGCAGGTTGCCCAGGTTGACGGTCACCTGTGCCCCGGGCTGCACGGCAAACTTGTACCAGCGGGCAACCCCGGGGCCATCGATGAAGCCGTCGAACGTCTCTCCCGATGCGGGGATCACTTTCGCTCGGGGCCAGCTGGTGTTGTCCTCAACGCTGATGGCGATACATGGCGACGGGTCGCCCGAACCGAACGAAGCGGCGACGAAGCCGGACGTGACCGCGCCCTCGGTGTTGTTGTCGATGGCGAGGGCGAAGAACAACTCACCGAATTCATCGGTCTGGAAGAGAATCTCCTCGTCTCCGCTGAACGAGCCCAGGAAGTCCGGTTCTTCTCCGAGGGATCCGTCGCTACAAGTGCTGCTGTAGAAGACGTTGAGCTCGCCGCTGGTCTCGGGTTCCTCGGTGGTGAGAATGCCGACCAGACCGGTCTCCGAACCTAACAGCGGGACCGCCTGTTGCAGTACGACAACGCCACCCACCTCTTCGACCACGATGTCGAACTCGGCGGTGTCCGACACGACCACATCGGATGCGGTTCCGAAGCCGGTGATCGAGCCTGATTCAGGCACGTCACCAGACGCCACATCCACCTCGAACTGCAGCTCGAGCCCGGCGCCGTCGACGAAGAACTCGCTGACGCACTGGGTCTCGAATACGCCACCATCGATGTCGACCTCGATCTCGACGCACCAGACCACGTCGGTGCCCGTCCTCCAGGATGAAGACATCGGGGTCTGGGAGTTCCAGAGGAAATTCCTCACCGGGGATGATCAGGAAAGACGACTCGGTAGCGACCGATAGGCCGTCGCTGAGTGCGGCCCGGATGTCGTCGAGGGACACGCCATCACCACGACTCTCGAAGCGGATGCTGACCGGAGTCGATCCCCCGACGGGAACCTCGTCCCCGTCGGCTGTCACTTCTACGCCCAGCACTAGGAACTCGGCGGTGTCGGCGGCCCGGAAGCCACCGACCACACCACCGGCGTCGACCGTCGCAGTGCTCGACACCTCGACTGGATCGATATCGCTCACCAACACGTCGAACTGGAGCTCCAGACCGTCGGTCGGGTCGATGAAGAACCCCTCGCCGTCTCCAAACCAGTACAAGTCATCGGGCCGCTCGATGGTGGCGCCGACCACCGGATCGGTGCCCTCTCCGGAAGGACCCTGCACCACGACGGAGGATCCAGGGACATAGCTGAGCCCTTCGCCCAGGTTGGCGCTGATCTCATCGAGGGATTGCTCACCGGTGAACTGCACGCTTATCGTGGTGGTTGATCCAGGTGCAACCGCATCGTCGAAAGAGCTGACACTGATGTCGTACCCGTCGATGGCTGTTGCCGCCAGCACACCATTCAGGTTTTCGTTTGTATCGAAATTGCTGCCGTCTAGGCGGAATCCGTATCGGTCGCCGGGGGCAAAGGCGAAGTCGGCCGTACCCGAGTACGAGAATCCGCCGGATGGCGGCCCTTGTCCATCGTTCTTGGGGCCCTCGTCGAGAAGGGTGACTTCCGAGACCGTGTCGAATCCTTCGCCGTTGGGGCGCTCGACGAATGCTTTCAGTCCGACGGTGACCTGAAAGAAGGCGTGAAACCCGTCGTAGTCCCAGGCGATCTCTCGATAGCCGTTCGTCGTCGCCACGGTGGCGAACTCCCACGAACCAGATTCGCCGTTATCCTCACCGGGGTCGGGGACGTTGTAGGAGAACGCGGGGAGATCGACAGAGCCGTCGCTCAGCACAGTGAAGGTGCCGCCCGTAGTGGGGCCCTGGGAGCCAACCCAGAGTGGTTCTTCAATAGGGGCGGCGGTGGCCGGGACGGCGAAAAGCGTCGCTGCGATCATTGCCACGATCACTGCTGCGAGCCGTAAGGTCGCGCCTGCGACCCCTTGCCGTCGTCGAATCGAATTGTTATCCACTGTGCTCTCCACTCCAACTAACACGTTCGCCCTCGTCAGCGACGTTACCTGAAGATCATGAGCCTGACGAACGGGATTGCGGGGGCAACTTTGCCCTAGGGGCCGGTGAGGTACTCTCTCGCCGTGGAAAGGGCAGCCTCGAATTCCAGCTCGCTTCCGCTCGACCGGTGGCCCTCAATTTCTGGGCCCGGCAGCCCCGAGGACTCGACGATGGCGCTGTCCAGTTGCGCTGCCCGTGTGTCGGAAAGTGGGCGCGTCGATCTCGGTCCGCATTTTGCCGGCGGCGCCCAGCAGCGTAAGTGCCAAAGGGTGATTGCCGTCGAGAGATGCCTGTAACGCAATGTCTTCCAACAGGAACGCCGTCGCCCAACGGTCGCCGTAGTTCAGGTACTGGCGAGCACTCTCGGCGAAGTGGATGCGGGCCTGATCGGCGTCACCCAGATCGCGGAAGGCGTTCCCGAGGTTGTTGTGGCTCACCGCCACCATCCACGCATCTCCCACCTCGGCGTTGAGTTCCATCGCGACCGTGAACAGATCACGAGCCCGTTCGTGGTCGCCGCTCAGCGCCGCAATCGTCCCCAAGTTGGTATTGGAGACTGCGATAGCCCATTTGTCACCCTGTTCGGTTCGCGCCGCAAGTGCCTCTTCGTGGAACCGATTGGCGCCATCGAGGTCGTCGGAGTACTCGGCTACCACACCCAGGTTTGACAGCAGGCTCGACTCGCCGGCAAGGTCGTGCAACTCGCGTCGGATCGCGAGGCTTTCCTCATAGCGAACACGGGCGGTGTCGAGGTCACCTCGCTGGGCTGCCAGCGTGCCGGCCAGATGCAAGACCCGACCCTTGCCGGCTGCTTCGTCGACTCGATCAAAGCCCGACTGAGCCTCGCGCAGGAGAGCATCGGCATCGTCATAACGTCCCTGTTTCCGAGCGATCTCGGCCAGCGCAGTCGTGGCCCACGCCACACCCTGTTCGTGGCCCAACGACTGGGCCAACGTCCGGGCCTCGGACTGAGCTTCCTCGGCCCGAGTCCAGTCGCCAACCAACTCGAGAACTTCGCCGAGCGAGATGAGAAACCCAACCCGCTCGTCGGTGTCGATCACCGAGAGGAGCCGCTCCAGGTACTCGATGGCTGCGGTGTTGGCGTAGGAGGCCCGAGCCGCCTCGGCAGCACGCTTCTGATATTCGGTCTTCTTTTCCAGGTTCTCGCTGAACCAGTAGTGATACGCAAGTCGATCTACATCAGCAGTTCCGCCGTCGAGACTGCGAGCTTCGATGTACTCCACCGATAGCTTCGTGCAACTCCGTGCGAATTCGAAACGGGATGCTCTCATATGCAACGTCACGTGTGACGGCATGGCGGAACATCCACCAGTCCTCAGAGGCGTCGTCGCGGGCGATCAGTTCGGCTGCACCCAATGCCTCGAGGAAGCCGACCACCGAGGTGGCGTTGCCAAGTTCGGGGTACACGCTGGGAAGTGTCGAGCCCTCGAACTCACCGCCAACGACCGAGCCGACCTTGAGAGCATGACGGGGCTGAGCGTCGAGTGCATCGACCCGCTGGAGCACGATCGCCTGCAAAGACTCGGGCACGTCGAGATCACGAACCGATCGTGAATCGGAGACATCCACACCGTTCCGGTGCAGGAAGGTGATCAGTTCCTCGATGAAGAACGGGTTGCCATCACTTCGCTGGATGATGAGGTCGATCACGGCGTCGGCCGGTTCGACCTCTGCACCGAACTGTTGGTCGAGTTTGGCGGCGATCGCCTCGCGCATCTCCTCCTCGGTGAGTTCTTCGAGTTTCATCTCTTCGTACGTAGGCAGAGCGAGCAGTCGTTCACGGGTCGCCGGTTGGATTTCGTCCCGATAGGCAACCACAAAGAGAACCCGGCGGCCGCGGGTGTCCCTGGCCAGGACTTCCAATAGGTCGACGGAGGCTTCGTCGATCCAGTGACAGTCTTCCAACACGATGACAATCGGTGTCGTCGCGGCCATCGCCTGCAGCACCGAACTCAGGAGGCTCTCAAGCGAAGTCTTCCGCAGTTTCGGATCGAACGACGCAGTGACCGAGGTGTCGGGCAGATCGATCCCCAGAACAGCACCGAGCAGTGGCGCCCGAAGCCGAAGGGCGGGGTCCACAGCTACGAGACGTTCGGTGATCGCTCCCAGATCGGTTTCGCCCTCGACATCGAGCAACGATCGCCACACATCGCGCCAGACCAAGTAGCTGGTTGTCGTTCCGATCGATTCGGCTTCGCCAAATGCCAGGTTCGTGCCGCCGGCTCGGATGGTGTCCACCACCTCGGCGACCAGACGTGATTTTCCGATCCCCGGTTCGGCGGTGATACCCAGGACACTGCGGGTGCCGGCGGAGGCATCCGCCAAGCGGGAGTTGATCTTGTTGAGCTCAGCGCGACGGCCCACCAAAGGCAGCGGGAAGCGGGCAAAGGTCTTGCGGGCCTCAGCGTTCACACCCTCGAGCTCGCATGCATCGACGGTATGCGACTTTCCTTTGAGGGTCAGAGGCTCCGAAGGTCGCCACAAGAACCGGCTACCAGAGGCATCGGCTACTTCCTGGGTTACGAGAATCCCGCCCGGCTCAGCCTTTGACATGAGGCGGGCGGCCAGGTTCACCGGATCACCGAGACAGGCAAAGGTGCGGCGGAACGGATGTCCGCAGGTGCCGCTGAGAACACGACCTCGAGAGATCCCAATCTGGGGATCGGTGATCTCGGTTCCAGTGACGACGTTGCGAACCTCGATCGCCGCTCTGATCGCTCGCCGGGCATCATTCTCATGGGCGATCGGGCTGCCGAACACGCCATAGAGGTAGGCGCCCTTGTCGCCAAGCGTCAGCTGGAGGAGGTTGCCGCCATACCCGTCGAGCACTTTCTGAACAGCTAGCACGAACCGTTTCAGCTTGATCGGCGCCTCAGGGTCGTCGTCGAAGTCGATACCGCCGAAGCGAATGAAGATCGGGAACACGGTGCGCAATTCGGCGAACATCGCCCCGGTGCCAATCGACAGGCGTTCATACACGGTTGGCAACAGCCATTCTCTGGCAACTTCTTCGGGCAGATCCTCCAACCGGTCGGGCGGTTCTCCTGGAACAGCCGGGTCGGTCAGCGTCTCGAGGACCCCATACACCGCGCCGTCCAGCTCCCGAGTTGATGAAAGCAACGCGCTCGAACCGAGTGCCTCAACGCACGAATGATCCAGAATGACATCACCCTTCTCGGCGACCTGCTCGGCGGATGCAAGATCATCGATGAGCGAGCCGGCCAGTACCTCGATTTTCTGGAGGCGCGGATCACCAACCACGAATCGGCGAGCGGAGCCAACGGCCGCAGCGACCTTCAACGAAAGGTCCACAATGTTGTCGGGACCGATCTCAACCGTCCCGATCTCCGCCATCGTCTCCTGCATCAGCAATGCGCATGAAGCAGCCCGCCGACCATCATCACCGTCGAGCCAGCACGTGATGGCATCACCGCTGAAGTAGATGACCTCCCCGCCAAATCGATGAAGATCTTCGATGAGGGCTGCCAGGATCCGATTCAGGTTGGCAACCAGTTCCTCGGCTCCACGTTGTGGGCCCAGAGCCGTCGCCAGGCCTTCGGTAAGAGGGGTGAAGCCGGAGATGTCGGCGAAGAGACCTGCGCCAGTGACGGTGTCGGCGATGTCGCGACCTTCCGAAAGTGCCAGTCGGCGCGCTTCGGCGATGTAGCTCCGAGGGTCGTCTACAACCTGTCCATTGGGAAGAGCCACGCCCCATCCTGTTCTACACTCACACGGCCTGCGGATCGCAGGTGCACCCACTATCGCTCAAGACCAAGGGTAGTGCTGCTTGATTAGGACTTCCCTGTGCCGATCAAAGCTATGATCGCCCCTGGTCGTCGAAGGAGTTCGCTTGCAGGTCTATCTACTGGGCACCAGGGGTTCCATACCGTCTGGGGGCGCAGAGTTCACCCGCTATGGCGGCAACACCTCGTGTGTCGCCATCAGCGCAGACGGCGAGGTACCTTCCCTGATCCTCGACGCCGGCTCGGGGCTTGCCGCCGCGGGGTGGGCCATCGGCGATGCTCCATTTCGAGGATCGATCCTGCTCAGCCACGTGCATTGGGACCACGTGCTCGGACTTCCGTTCTTCAGAGAGGGCGACAGACCTGGAAGCGAAGTGGAGCTGCTAATTCCCCAGCAACACGACGATGCCGAAGACGTGCTGCAACGCTTCTTCTCGCCTCCACTATTCCCGATCGACATCAATGGTCTTCGGGGCAACTGGAAGAGCCGGCTGGTCGTGCCCGGCGAGTACACCATTCAGAACTTCGAGGTGACGATTCGAGATGTTCCCCACAAGGGCGGCCGCACGTTCGGGTTTCGGATATCCGATGGAACCAATTCGCTCGCCTATATTCCCGATCACAGCCCAACCACCCTCGGGCCTGGTCCCCATGGCGACGGCGCACATCATGAAGCGGCCCTGGAGCTAGCGGCAAACGTAGATCTACTGATTCACGATTCTCAGTACACACCCGAGGAATTCGTCGAACGATTCGACTGGGGTCACTGCAAGTTCTCATACCCCATCGGACTGGCCGACGCAGCCGGGGCGAAACAAACCGTGTTGTTCCACCACGACCCCTTTCGTACCGACGCCGAAATCGATGCGCTGCAAGACTCGGTGGGCCGACCCGATGTCAGCTTCGCTATCGAGGGTTCGGTGATCAGCCTGGGCTCCCCTCAGGCGTGACCATGTCCTCAGTGGTACGAACCGGGGCGTTGGAAGTACTCCACGACTTCTCGCCCAGACGGGTCGGGGCCACAACCGCATACGGCGTCATCTTCGGTGTCACGAACATCACTTCGGTGATCTCAATGATGGCGCTCGTCTTCCGAGGCGACCTCGCCTATGCCCTGCCGCTCGGCATCGGAATCGGGCTCTTCTCATCCATGATCGAACGGTGTCGTCAACGCCATCGGGTCCAGCTTCTCGGGCACCGTCGTGGCGGTGCAGGACACCACCGCCATCGCCGGAGTCGCAGCCGCAGCGATCGCCATCGAGGTCACCGGCCAACGACAGATCCCAACGGTGGTCGCTCTTTTGGTTTCGTCGTCGATCCTCACGTCGATCGTGCTCCTGATCGCTGGTCACTTCCGACTGGGGAGTCTTGTTCGGTATCTACCGAATCCCGTGATCGGCGGATTCCAGGTAGCGACCGGGGTGCTCTTCCTCCTGGGCGCACTGGGTATTCTCGTACCCGACGGACTGTCGGAGGCCCAAGAGATCGACGCAATCGTGTCGTGGTTGCCCGCCGTTGGTCTTGGGATCGTCCTGTATGCCCTCACTCGCGCCGAGCGAAGCCGTCCGATCATCCCCTGGCTCATCGTTCGGCGCTGCGCGCTCGTTCACGCTGGCTTCTGGGCCAACGGAACAGGGATCGCCGAAGCCCGCCGGAGGGGCTGGCTGTTCGGCGGTCTACGACGGGGCTTCGGCCTGGGATCTCGACACCGTGCTGATCGTGCAGGACGCCGATTGGGGAGCGGTGCTCTCCCAGGCCGGTGCCATCATCACCATCGCAGTCCTTGCTCCGCTGGGTCTTCTGATCCGCAGCCATTCACTCGATGCCGCCAGCGGCTCCGATATCGATGTCGATAAAGAACTCAAGGTGACCGGGATTTCGAACATCGCCGCCTTGCCCGCCGCAGGGCCGCCGGCCTACATCTACTTCGCTACCAGCCTGCTGCTACGCAGGCTGGGCGGTCCCCGCCGGGGCGCGGCACTGCTCTCGGTGCTTCTGATCGGAGCGGCCTTGTTCGCCGGGTCCACAATCCTGACCATCGTCCCCGCCCCGGTCGTTGGCGCCGTGCTGATAAGTCAGGCGTTGGGATTCCTGGTGGTTTGGTTGTGGGATGCACGATCGCGACTGGACCGGATCGAGTATCTCCTCGTCGCCGGAAGCGGGGTTGCCGTTCTCCTGTTCGGCTTCCTCAACGCCATTGCATTGGGAACCATCGCAGCGATTGCACTCTTTGTGTTCCGCTACAGCCGAATCAGCGCGATCCGCCACTCGTACACGCTTAGGGTCTTCCGGAGCGCCACCGAACGGTCGCCCGCCGAGGCCGAAGTCTTGGAGCGCCACGGCCACCGAGGAATGGTGCTCGAACTTCACGGCTACCTTTTCTTCGGAACCGCTCATGACGTGTTCACCGATCCTCGGATCCTGAATCACATCGAGTCGCTGGATGTTGTTGTGTTCGATCTCACCGAAGTGACCGGGCTAGATTCATCGGCGTCGGCTTCGCTTGGCAAACTCGCTCGACTAGCTGAGCAAAACAACATCGCGATCGCACTAGCCGGGCCGTCCGACCGGATCGACGATCTCATAGCCCAAGCCGATCCGGTGGGGATACAGGCGATCCGTCGATTCGATTCACTCGATGCTGCGGTGCATTGGTGTGAGGAACAGATCCTCGATGCACACCTTGTCTCCCAAACGCACGGACAGACGATCGAAAGCCTGCTCACCGAGGTGACCGGTTCGTCGGACCGCGGCGTTGAAATAGCCGCTGCATTCAATCGCCAAAGTTTTCCCGCCGGCACGACGATCATCGAGCAAGGTCAGCCCGCCCCCGGGTTCTTCTTCTTGGAGTCCGGCTCTCTCATCGCTCAGCTCGCTTCGGTCAACGGCGACAGCCCCCGGCGGCTTCGGACAATGCTTCCCGCCACCGTTCTGGGTGAAATCAGCCTGTACCGAGGTGGCAACGCCACAGCCCAGGTGATCGCGGCCACAGACGTCACGCTGCTGCATATGTCGGCCCAGCAACTCGAGCGGCTCGAGGGATCGGACCCGGCCGCGGCCTCGGTGATCCATCGCTTGGCGGCCAGAACGTTGGCCGGACGGGTGATCCACGCCGAGCGAGCGCTGAGGACCCTACGAGACTGAACCGGGCAGAGGGCCTCAGGGGTGTTCGAAGATCTCATCGAGCGCGAATAGGTCGACCGTCTCCACCAAGGCCGTACCGAGGTCGACGGTGTGCCGGGGTGCGTCGGAGTTGTGGCTGGGGTGGGCTGCGCTCCGTCACCTTGGCTGAGCGGCCGCCCGTCGTCGACATTGCTCAGGGGACCGCGACCGACAGGCGGTGGAACGCCGCCGCGAAGCCGTCCACGATCTGCCCGTGGTCTGGCACCAGGTCAGCGTCGCAGGCGATCCCGACGAACACCTTGCCGTCATAGCTGTAGATCGTGAACGACATCGGCTGGTCGCCTGCTAGCGGTGCCCAGCCGACCATCCCCTCGACCTGCCGCCCGGCGAGGTAGACAGGGATCGGCGGGCCGGGCACGTTGGTGAGTACGCCGATCGCTCGGTTGGCGAGCAGGTCGACGGTCGCCCGGTACAGCGTGTCGTTGAACCCAGAGATCAGTTCTTGCAGCCGGAACGTGAGCGCCGCTTCGTGGCCGTGCTTGATCCGCCCCATCCGATGCTTGACGATGTCCAGCACAGCGAGTGGATCGGCGGTCCCGGTCGGCAGCTCGAGCTGCACAAGCGCGAAGCTGTTGCCCAGCTCCTCGGGCAACGTGAGGTCGAGTGGCTTGAGGTTTACCGGGATCATCCAGTTGACCGACGTGCAGCTCGCATTGTGGGCGCTGAGGTACGTGTGCAGCGTTCCAGCGACGCACGTGACGAGCACGTCGTTGACGGTCGCATCATGGGCGCGCGCCACGTCCTTCACCGACGCCAGTGGCAACGGCTCCGACCACGCCACCGCCTTTTGAGTCCCGACCGATCCGGTCCAGATCGTGGGATCGTTGCGCGTGCCGAGCAATAGCTTGCGGGCGTAGTCGATGTCGCCCGGGCTCGAGGAGAGCAGGTCGACGAGCGGCCCATCGCCGGGCAACCTCGGCCGCATCGCGTGTCGCAGCCGGGCGGCTGTCGACTCGGCGGCAGCAGCCGCGGCCTCTGCCGCGCCGTGAGCGACGCCCACCGGATTGGTGAGCGAGCTCGCCGACCGCCCGAGCGACTGACCCGCGGCACTCGTCATCTCGCCAACCACCTCCCCGACCGCATCGAGACCGGCCCGGGCGGTGCCGACCGGATCCGTGATCGTGTGTCCGACCGTGTTCCCCAGTTCGCTGGTCAGATCGACCAGCTCGTTCGCGACGGCCCCGATCTCGTCACGCACGCGTGTGGACAGCGGCCGAGCCGACTCCGTTTCTCGGGCAGCATTGCTCTTCACAGGCGGAGCCAAGATCGCCTGGCCGTCCGAGCTGGCATCGAACAGGCTCATGGCGAGCTGGACCATGCGGATGCCGTCAGCGATCGCGTGGTGGGTGCGGATGAGTACGGCACTACCGCCCTTGAAGCCGTCGATACAGAACATCACCCAGAGTGGACGTGAGCGATCGAGCGCGACGGTGCGCTGCGACCCGACGAAGTCCTGAAGTTCGGCGTCGCCCCCCGGTTTCGGCAGGCGGATGTTGGTGAGGTGCGACTGGAACCCGTCGGAGGGGTGCTCCTCCCAGCACCAAGTATCGCCGTGAACGGCCACGCTTCGGAACACGCTGTAGCGATCCCACAAACGCTCCTTTGCAACTGCGGCGAAGCGGTCCCAGTCGATCTGTTCGGTGGTCCACACCAGGGCGTCGACAACCATGAGGTTGGACGGTCGGTCCATCTCCAGCCACAGCGCATCCTGCACGCCCATCTGATGCCGGTGTCGGTCGCTCATCAGCAGCCTCGTTCCGCCCGCTCTACCGTTGCCGGTTGTTCGGGCGTGTGGCCAGGTACTCGTCGTTGAACTTCTCCTCGGCGGCCAGCGTGCGCTGTACGTCGCCGGCGACGAAGCCGGCGAGCTTGCCACCAACGATCGGTACCGACGAGGTGACCTCACCGTCGATGTCGACCACGGTCGTGCGCTTGGGTCCCGGCGTGATCCGCTGCACGCCGCCGGCTGCGACCGGCACGCCCGCAGCGTCCACCTCCCAGGTACCGGCGCGAGCGCGGTCATGGTCGGGAGCGTCCCACTGATCGCGCTGTTCGACGGTGTTCATCGGTGACAGGAACCGCTTGGCGAACCCGGGGACCTCCATCGGCACGCTGCGTCGAGATCCGACCGTCACTACGCCGGCATCGACGCGGTGCTCGGTGATCCGGACATCCCGATGCCCGAGCGCTTCGTACTTGGCGGTCAACACATCTGGGTCGGTCATCATCTCGAACACCACCTCCGGTGGCGCTGCGTACGCGTGCGACGAACTCACCTTCATGCCCCCATCATCCACGGCCTCAGCGGCGACCGTAGAGTCCAAAGTCGCTTCGTGGCCCGGACAATGCCGGCCAGAACGTTGGTTGGACGGGTGATCCATGCCTCACGGGCGCTTAGAACTCTGAGGGACTGACCGACTCAAGCCCCTATCGACTGGGAGTCCAGCCAGGTCAGAAGTTCGGCTGCTTGCGGGGCTGGCACGCCTCGATGGGTGGCGTGTTCCGGTGACGATTCCTCGATCCAGCGACGGAGTTCGAAACCACGATGGCGGGCGAATTCTTCAACGGTGCAGTGTTGGATCCTTATCGTGAAGACACACCAGCCGGTGGCAGGTAACAAGCGGAGTGTCTGCCGTTCACTTCGCACGAAGAGCTGTTGGCCGCATCGATCGGAGTGAACCAGCGGGTCACCCTCCTCGGGCCTGTCCGGTTGGAACAGGGCACCGTCGGGATGCAGGAACCAATTCCGCCGAAGAACGATCCGATCTGCCAAGCCATCGATCAGTTTCGTCACGCCCGAGTCCAGTGCGGTGGCGTAGCCGGGCACAGGCTCGTGCACTGCGCCGAGGGGACGGTCGAGCTTGTCGGCCAACCTCCAACGAGATGGAAAGCACAGCACAGCAGCACGCAGAATCCAGCCCTCATCGGTCCGTTCCAGCAGACAGAAATCTTCCTGGATCGAGGCGCCGAGGCGACTCAATGGGGTTGTGCCACCAGCAAGTTCGACCCCGGTGGCCAGCACCAGCTGCTCGAGCTCCTGGGCTGGTACCGATGCCGACGCAGGCTCGGCCAGAACCTCTTCGGGCTTGGTTTCCATCAGCTCGCTCCTGAGAGCCAGTTCCTCAGGTGCCTTGTTGTCGGCCACCAGCCATTGACGATCCCCAAGAGCTCGGGTCCCCATCCGCAGCCAAGGCGATTTGGGGTCGAGATCGAGCGCTCCGAACCAGGAGGGCATGACATCAGGTGGGTTCATCGGATGAGCCGCTCACCCACGAAGTAGCCGCCGAGGGGAATGACGGCTGCGAAGAGAATCAGGACGGTTCGACGGAGGTCCCAGTCGTTCTCGCCCTTGGCTTCGAACGTGGCAGCAAAGTAGCCGAGGAAAACCATTCCGTGGATCGGTCCCAGCATCGGTGCAATATCTGGTCCATCGAAGAAGATCCGGCCGATGGCGCCCAGCACAAGGATCATGTAGGTCGACGCCTCGATCGGGGCGACAATTCGCAGCACCCTGGTCCAGGTCTTCGACCCCGAACCCGATCCCGAACCAACTGCGGTGGAAGTCACTCCGGCCTCATTCAGCTGAGCTTGCGAAGAAGGCGACTCTTGAGGTTGCCCTAGGGCGGGTAGATCTCAGCGGCAACTGACCGGCACCTTCGGCGGTCTCGATAATGGCCATGAGTTGGAGGGTATTGGGATCCAGGACTCACCACCTCAACCGGCAGTGGACGCTACCGATTGAAGTTCTCCCAGTAACGGGACGGACGGGGGCCGGCCTGGTCGAGGTATTTCGATCCGAGCGCGCCAGAGCCGTAGGGATTATCGGCCTCGGTTGTCATTTGAATGAAGCTGATCTGACCGATCTTCATCCCCGGATACAGCGTGATGGGCAAGCTGGCCACGTTGGAGAACTCGAGGGTTATCGTGCCGTTCCAACCGGCGTCCACGAATCCGGCGGTGGTATGGATAAGAAGGCCAAGTCGGCCCAGGCTGCTCTTGCCCTCGATACGGCCAACCAAATCGTTCGGTAGGCGAATACGTTCGGCGGTGGAGCCCAGAACGAACTCTCCAGGATGCAAAATGAATGGCTCTTTCTCGCTGGCCTCCATCTCGGTTGTGAGGTCGGTCAGGTCGGTTTTCACGTCAATGTGACTACGGGCGTGGTTGCGGAACACGATGAATCGGTGGTCGAGCCGCAAGTCGACCGAACTCGGCTGAATCGCCTGAAGGTCGTACGGCTCGATTTCGATCCGACCGTTCTCGACCTCTTGTTTGATCGTCCGGTCCGAGAGAATCACGGCCTCACGCTACCTGCCGATCTCCACGAGACAATGCTGCCCGATGCCGCTCAATCTCGAGGGGTGATGGGTAGCTCATCAGGCGGCAGTGGCGTGTTCGACTTGATGTATTCAGCCAGCCGATCGACATCACAGGTCGGGCACAACCGAATAAGGCGCATCGATTGGATCGACAACTGAGTGCCACGAGACTTCTCGAGAATCGACTGGAATGCCGCCCGTACATCGAGCGATCCACAGGTCGGGCATTTGGGTGTCAGATCGCGATCCCACACAAGCCCGCACTCCTCACAGGTGACTGTGATGATCTCACCATTGCGGCTGCCACGGAGGTTGTCCTCCTCCCCACAATTCGCGCAAACCGTGTCCACAGACATGGCGCAACGTTACCGGTGCATGTCCCAACCGGTAGAAGCTCCAATTAGGAAGAACTGTCGAGTTCGGCCCAGACCTGGAGGGATTGACACCAACGCAGCGCATCTGTGAATCACACTTGCGAGGTGATTCGTCCCCGTCATGCCCTGCTCAGCCTGGCCGCTCTTGGCCTTGGCGGCACGTTCGCAGCCCTGATCCCCGGCACCGCAGACACGCCCCCGCCCCCTCCCGCCGAACAGCTGGCGATGGTTGACGACTCTCACGCGACCGTTCCACCGGCACCGATGGTCCGGGTCGGCGGACACCTCAGCGACATGACCGTCAGCACCGACGGAGTTCTCACGCTGGTCGGTCTGACCGAACGAGATGGAACCGCTGCGGAACTGCCGGTGACCGTTTGGATCGACAACGAGCAGGCTGAGCCCGTGGCAACTGAGCCAGAGGCAACTTCGGCTGAAGAGTTGCCCGACCCGAGTCCTTCAGATGAAGCGGCCCCAGCAGACGGGCCCGACCTCGAAACAGACACCACCGAGGCCGAGTCGTCTGCGGCACAGATCACCGCTCCAGCAGAGACCGCTCCATCAGTCGACCGAGAAGTACCGATCGTCGGTGCGTTCAAGGCGTCGGTGCAACTTCGGGAGGGTCCTCAGGAAGTCTGCGCCATCGCCACAAACGACGCAGGTCCCGACGGGCTCCTCGGTTGTGAGCAGGTGATGTTCCGGGCCCAGTTGGTCGATGGTCGCATGATCATCGCGGACTACGGGAGTGGCGCCACTCCCCGGCTCGGTGTGGCCGGAGAAGGAACACCACAGGAAGCCGCAGCCCGGGTGGCGCAGCGGGCCAAGGAATGGGAAGACCTCACCGGGATTCCAACGATTCCGGCCTTCGACTACATCCAGACTGTTGCGCAGGCGTCCGCCGGCTCCGACGGAGACTATTCCGCCCACACTTCTCGAGAGGATCTCGATCAGTATCTGAAAGCCATTCGAGAGGTCGGCGGGCTCCTCATCCTCGACTTCCAACCCGGCGGTGGGCATTTCATGAAACAGGTGCAGCAATATGAGGACTACCTGCGGCAACCCGATGTTGGATTGGCCCTCGACACCGAATGGCGCATGCCGTGGGGGGTCGCACCGGCCACGATCATCGGCTACGCCAACGCCAGCGAGATCAACGAGGTGGGCGAGTACCTGGCCAACATCGTGGCGGAGGACAACCTGCCACAAAAGCCGTTCGTGATCCATCAGTTCACTCGCAGAATGGTTCGCAACCGCGAGGCGATCCCGGTTCGGCCCGAGCTGGCCACGATCTTCCACATCGACGGTCACGGAGGTAAGACGTTGAAGAGGGGCGTGTACAAGAGCCTGCTACCGGACGAAAAGCACTACACCGGTTTCAAGCTGTTCTTCGATGAGGACACCGGCCTGATGACACCGCTCGAGGTACGGGACGACCTCGCCCGCATACCAGCGATGGTCAGCTACCAGTAGTCACTCGGCGAGCCCAGGCTGAAGCGGTGCGGGCAAGCGACTCAGCTAGGCGAACTGGGGAAGCGCTGCTGCCACCGTGGGTTCTACGATCTTGCCGGCCTGCACGGTGAGCCCGGCTCGCAGTCCTTCGTTGGCCAGAGCTGTTTCGACGCCGTTGGCCAGCATCATCACATAACGAAGAGTGGCATTGTTCAGCGCGATCGTGCTCGTGCGGGGCACCGCACCGGGCATGTTCGCGACGCAATAGTGAACGACGCCGTCGACCACATAGGTGGGATCGGCATGAGTGGTGGGTCGCGACGTCTCGGCACAGCCGCCTTGGTCGATGGCCACATCGACTATGACCGATCCCGGGCGCATTGACGCAACCATCTCCCTGGTGATCAGGTGCGGCGCCCGGGCGTTGCGAACGAGCACTGCACCGATCACAAGGTCGCTTTCGGCAACATGCTTCTCGATCGCCGCTGTAGTGCTGTAGACGGTCTGGATGGTGGCCCCGTAACGATCCGACAGAGCCTCCAGCACCGCTGGATCCCGGTCGAGAACCACAACTTGTGCACCGAGGCCGACCGCCATCTCTATGGCGTTCCGTCCCACAAATCCGCCGCCGACGATCGTGACCTTGCCGGCTTCCACGCCGGGGACACCTCCCAGGAGGACGCCGGAACCACCGGCGATCTTCTCGAGTGTCCGGGCACCAGCCTGGACCGCCAGACGGCCTGCCACCTGACTCATCGGAGCGAGCAGGGCCAGGTCACCGCGAGGGCCCACAACCGATTCGTAGGCAATACATGTCGCACCCGATGCGACGAGATCGGCGGCCTGGTCCGGATCGGGAGCCAAGTGCAAGTAGGTGAAAAGTATGTGGTCCGGCCCGAGGCGGGCTCGCTCGATCGCTTGGGGCTCTTTCACCTTCACGATGAGCTCAGCGCCCGAGAACACCGCGGCAGCATCGCTAACGATCGCTGCCCCGGCCGCTACGTACTCCTCATCGGTGAAACCCGAGCCCTCACCTGCGCCGGTCTGAATGATGACCTGGTGGCCGGCACCACTCAGTTCAACCACGCTGTTTGGCGTGAGTCCAACGCGGTTTTCGTTGGCTTTGATCTCGGTGGGTACACCTACGCGCATTGGAGCCTCCTCGAATAGGTCGGGGTGTGTGACCGAAGTTACGCCAATCCGGGCGCCAACAGTCAGGCGAGTTAGAGCATCTATCCTGCTAGAGGCGCACGATTCTTGCACGATATCGATGATTAGGGCACAATTCGTGCGTGACAATCCTTGATGGCATTGATCGATTGATTCTGACTGAACTCCAAACGAATGGTCGGAGGCCGACCTCAGACATAGCCGACAGGGTTGGACTCTCGCCATCGGCATGCCACCGCCGTATCAAGGCTCTCGAATCCGCCGGCGTGATCGATGGATATGTTGCGGTGCTGAATCCCGAGTTGATCGGTCGTTCACTCGACGTCTTCGTCGAGATATCTCTTACAAGCCAATCGGTCGACAACATTTCCGCATTCGAAAAGGCGGTACTCACGTGCCCCGAAGTGATGTCGTGCCATCTCATGGCCGGCGATGCCGACTACCTCGTACACCTTGCCGTGGCTGACCCCAGAGACTTTGAACGAATTCATACCGAACATCTCTCCCGACTCCCCAGCGTCACCCGACTCAAGTCGAACTTCGCCATCAGAACCGTCATGGAGAAGACTGAATACGATCTGTAGATCCCTCTGGGGGCCTCTTGCCTCGCCTTCGGCCCAGAACACGGAGTGCCTGCTCGTATCTCACACGCCGCTCCTCCGAGCAGCATGTCTCCAAAAGAGCTGTGGTCCGAGACCTCTGGCAACTCGGCCTCAGGTGCCCCTGAACAAGGTGAGCTAGCGTCGCGGTGTGGACTTGCCCGTGATGCCTCCAGTGAAACCGATGCTGGCCAAGGCGATCGCCGGGCTGCCTGAGGAGTCCAAATACGGCGACATGGTCTTTGAACCAAAATGGGATGGGTTCCGATGCATCGTGTTCCGAGAGGGCGACGAAATCGAACTGGGATCGCGCAACGAACGCCCGCTCACCCGCTACTTCCCTGAGATCCTCGAACCCCTCAAGAGTCAGCTACCCGATCGTTGCGTTGTCGACGGTGAACTGATCATTGTCCGAAATAACGAACTCGACTTCAGCGCCCTTCAACTCCGACTACACCCCGCCGAGACCAGGGTGAACAAGCTGGCGGCGGAGATCCCCTCATCCTTCGTAGCGTTTGATCTGCTCGCCCTGGGCGACGACGACCTCCGTTCCCGCCCCTACAGCGAACGTCGGGAGTTGCTGGAGAACTCGCTGGGTTCAGCGACCGCTCCCGTGTACCTGACCCCCATCACAACCGATCGAACCAAGGCCCAGCGATGGTTCGAAGAATTCGAAGGGGCCGGGCTCGATGGCCTGATCGCCAAAGCGGTTGATGACCCCTACGTCGAGAACAAACGAACCCAGTTGAAGGTGAAGCACATTCGCAGCGCCGATGCCGTCGTCGCCGGCTACCGCATTCACAAAGACGGCAAAGGTATCGGCTCATTACTGCTTGGTTTGTACGACAACGAGGGCAACCTGCATCACGTTGGCGTCGCTGCCAGTTTCACTGCGAAGCGTCGGACCGAGCTCCTCGATGAGCTGGAACCGTTGCTTGATGGTGCAATGGAGAACCATCCTTGGCGCGACTGGGCCCAGGCATATGCCCACCAAGGCACGCAGATGCCCGGAGCGCCGCATCGTTGGAATGCCCAGCGCGACGGCAGCTGGGTGCCACTGCGAATCGAGCGAGTCGTGGAAGTGAAATACGGCTCGACGTTGGGCGGGCGATTCCGAGAGGTGACCAAAGTGCTCCGCTGGCGACCCGACAAGCAACCTCTCGAATGCAATTTCGATCAGTTGCAGGAACCGATCCCCGTGGGAGTGGACACAGTCTTGGAAGCCCAGGGTTAGCTGTGCCACCCTCGGAGAAGATCACTCTCGCACTGGCAGGCCGCGAGGTCTCGATCTCGAATCCTGACAAGATCTTCTTCAGCAAACGGGGCGAAACCAAGCTCGATCTGATCGAGTACTACCGGGCGATCGAAGAACCGCTGATGAAGGCAATCGGAGGCCGACCGATCCTCATGCAGCGCTTCCCCGACGGTGCCAGCGGTAAGTCGTTCTTCCAAAAACGTGTGCCGAAGGGGGCGCCCGACTGGTTGGAGACAACGGTCGTGGCCACGCCGAACGGCACCACCTCGAATGCGATGGTGGCAGCCGACATTGCGCACGTGGCGTGGGCGGTGAACATGGGCTGTCTGGGCTTTCACGGATGGCCGCACACCGCAGCCGAGCCGCAGTTCACCGACGAGTTGCGGGTAGATCTAGACCCGTCCAAGGGAGTCAAGCTCGATGACATCAAGACCGTCGCATTCCAGGTTCGCGATGCCCTCGACGAGGTAGGCATCGCCGTGTTCCCCAAGACCAGCGGCAGCCGAGGCCTACACCTGTTCGCTCACCTCGCCCCGGGCTGGGACAGCTATGCGGTACGAGCCGCTGCAGTCGCACTCGCTCGCGAGCTGGAACGCCGCTTTCCCGACACGATCACCGCCAAGTGGTGGAAGGAGGAGCGTGGAGAGCGGGTGTTCATCGACTTCAATCAGAACGCGCCCCACAAGACAGTGTTTGCGACCTGGTCGGCGAGAGCGCGGGTCGGTGGACAGGTGAGTTGTCCGCTCCGGTGGGACGAGGTTGCAGATGTCGATCCCGACGATCTCACCATCGCAACCGTGCCGGCCAAGGTTGCCGCCGAGGGCAACCCGTGGGCTGAAATGTATGAGGCTCCTCAAGACATCACGCCGCTTCTGAAATGGTACGAACGCGATCTTGCCGCTGGACTCCAGGACGCCCCGTGGCCACCCGTCTATCCCAAGATGCCGAACGAACCGTCCCGGGTGAACCCCAGCCGAGCCAAGTCTCAGCGGGAGGGGAGCCCTCCGGTCACATCGAGAACTGCACCTGTCGAGTAGCTGCTGATCGGCGAGAGCAGCCAACAGATCCCGGCCGCAACTTCGGTTGCGGTGGCGGCGCGTTGCAGCGGAATCGAACGGCGTCGAGCCTCGGCGAGCAACCATTCCGAGTACTGCTGAGCAGAACCCGAATTCTCGTGTCTCTCGACTTGGCGTGGCGTGTCGGTCAGACCGACTCCTACCGCATTCACTCGGACCTCCGGTGCCAGCTCGAGGGCGAGGGACCGGATCGCGTTGTCCAGCGCGGCCCGACCTGCACTGATCGCTCCCATCGACACAGAGGGGCTGGCAGCGGTCGGGGCGGTGATCCCGACCACGCACCCTCTCGTTGCTTGCAGCGCTGTGACAGCCGGACGAACAACGTTCAGGAGTCCTAGCAGCTTGTCCGACACCTCGGCGACGACGTCAGCCGGATCAAGTTCCAACAACGTACCGTGCCAGCCCCAACCGGCTACTGCCGCAACTCCGTCCAATCGCCCGCCATGCTGCTCCGCAGCCGCTACCAAGCCCGCCGCTGCATCGATTTCGCAGACATCGGCAACAACAGCGAGGACCTCAGAAGAGTTGAGTTTGGCTTCAGCTGCGGCAAGCCGGTCGGGGTTTCGACCACAGATTGTCACCCGCGCGCCCTCTTCGATAAGGAGCCTGGCGGTCACAAGTCCGATGCCCGATGAGCCCCCCGTTACCAGAATGCTGCGGCCACGAAACCCTAGTTCCATGAAGACCAGTATTGGCCTTCAGAACCCGTCTTGCTGTGACTACGAGACGGTGACCGCCGGATAGAAGGCAACGTAGTTGGTGATGTGAGTGGCCTTTTCAAACGGCGATTCGTACTGCCAGGCCACATTCTCCTTGGACTCCCCGTCGGCGGAAACGGTGTAGTAGCTGGCATCGCCCTTCCATGGACAATGCGTGGTGTGGTCGGTCTTGGAGAAGTGATCCCATTTCACGCTGTCGGCGGGAAAGTAGTGGTTCCCTTCCACAATTTCTGTTGCGTTCGATTCTGCAAGGACGACGCCATTGAACGTTGCGGTAGTCATGACCGCCACAACCCCTCGTCCACGCCGATTGTTCCTGGCCGAAATTCCGTTCGTACACCACATCCCGCGCAAATCCCGTTCCGAGGCCACACGTGATGTGCTGCTCGCACGGAATTTGGGGTTGATGTGTGCTCGGAACGGAATTTGCTACAGCGGCAACTCCATCATGGCTACTTCTTCGTCTGTGCCGTAGGGCCGCTCTCGGCCCACATCGACAAACCCGAATTGTTCGTGGAATCGAAGGCTGCGAGGGTTGGGCGGAATCGTGTTCACCTCAGCGCACATCATCGAAATACCCTTGCGGCGACCCACGGCCGCCACTCGTTCATACAGTTCGACACCGAAACCTTTGCCTCTGATCGACGGTGAGAGCATGATCCTGTCTACGTAGACGAATCGCGGGTGGCGTTCGGAGAACCAGCGGTAGTTGGGCGAGGCGTAGGAGGTGCCCTCGGTGAGTGCAACGAGTGCTCCCTCGATCGCCCCGTCCACTTCTACGACCTCGAAGAGCGCTGCCTCGGCATCAAGAAGGGTGAGCTTGGCCATATCCATCGGCCCGACATCGGGAAGGTTCGCCTCGTTCAACGCCATGACAACTTCGGCATCCTCAGGTCGGTAGGAACGAATCATCGGAGGGCTGCCAGGCGGTCGGCTCGCCTGAGGATGTCCGGCGCCATCAGCAGCTCAGCAGCGTCTGTGATGGCCTCGGTCGGTCCTGTCCACCGGAGTTCCTCCACCGACGAGATCGTCGGCGCAGTCTCATCCAACGTCGCAAGCTTCTTGAAGAGAAGCGCGTCGGCCAGGTTCTCCCGCAGGGTGTCCGCTAGCTTGGCCGCCCCTCGAACGGTGATCTCCCACTGGCCGTGGTGAAGCGGGATATTCTCGATGAAGCCATAGTGGGCGAGCACCGTGGCCGACGATTTGGCTCCCCAACCCTTGAGGCCGGGAAAGCCGTCGGCCGAATCGCCTGTCAGAGCCAACCAGTCCGGAATCGACTCGGGGGGCACGCCAAACTTCTCCACCACGTCGGGAACATCGAACAGCTTGTTGCGGCGGCTATCCAACTGGAACACCCGCCCGGCGCGAACTGACTGAGCAAGATCCTTGTCGGCGGTGCACAGCAGCACCCGGTCCACTTGGGGGTCGGCGGCAGCCACGGCAGCGGCTGAAGCCATGCCGTCGTCAGCTTCGAACTCAACCATTGGAAACAGGGCGAAACCACATGCCTCGATCCCGAGTTCCAGGGGTTGAAACTGTGCTTTGATCTCGGGCTCGATGCCCGAGCCGTCCTTGTAGGGCTCGTACAGATCGTTACGAAAACTCTCGATCACGTGGTCGGTTGCAACTCCCAGGTGGGTGACGCCCTCCTCCAACATCCTGAAGAGATTCCGGACAACTGCCCTGGCGGCGCCGACCTCCAGACCGTTTGCGTTCACTCGGGACGGGCGGCCAGGCGCGAAGTACTGACGGAACAGCTCGTAGGTGCCATCGACGAGGTGCACTTCGATTCCCACCGCTCCAACCTAACTGACCTTTAGGATCGGTTCCCATGGCAACTGGCATGAGGGGGCGAACTCATCGCTGACACGGCGGTGGATCCGCCGCTCCCGCGCCGAAGCGATCTCCTCACCATCGCCCTGACTTTCCTGGCCTTGGGGATCACCACCCAGGTCATCCTCCTCGGCACCGGTATCTCCCTCACTCGAGCGTGGGTCGCCAGTGCGGTTATCTACAGCGCCACGAGCCAATTTGCGTATCTCGCAGTGGTCCAGGCTGGCGGATCGGAGACAGCGGCCATCGTCGCGGGCTGGATCGTTGCCTCGCGGTTCGGGATCCTGGCTGTCGCGATTTCAAGAGTCTTCCGAGAGGGAATCGCCACCAGGGTGGTGGCGGCAGGGCACGCATTCGACATCAACGTGGGGCTCAGTCTCCAGCAGGTTGATCAAGGCCGAGCGAAGAAGGCCTTCTGGGCGGCGACCTTCGCCATGATGGTCGGCTGGTTCACGGGCATCACAGCCGGAACGTTGCTCGGTGATGTGCTGGGCGATACCGAACGATTCGGTATCGATGCGCTGTTTCCTGCCGCCTTGCTGGCGATCGTCGGAAACGCTCTGCGTACTCGAAACGGCCTCGTCGCCGGTGTGGTGGGCGCGCTCATCTGCGGGACGCTGATTCCGTTCGCACCGGCCGGCTTGCCGATTATTCTGAGCGTCGCCGGCGTCGCCGTTGCGATCGGGCTGGAACGGCGGAGTCCCGCATGACCCTCACCGCCATCGCGCTCATTGCTGTCGGAGTATGGGGTCAGCGCCTCGCTGGGATGTTTCTGGTAGGGCCGCTTCTGGAGAAACGTCCAGTCCTGGCTCAGGCCGCTGCGCTCATCCCCGCTGCGGTGATCTGCGCAGTGATCGTCCAGCTCTCGATTGCCGACGGGAAGTCGCTGGTGGTGGATGAACGACTTGCTGGTCTTGTGGTCGCCGGGCTCCTCGTATGGCGCAAGGCTCCCTTCATCGTGATCGTGATCGCCGCGGCAGCTACCACCGCCGCACTGCGGGCCCTGGGATGAGTTTGTTCAGGGCCGCACCACCTGTGCAACCGAAGGACTGGCCTGTCCACTGAGAACGTTGAGGTACACACCAACACCCTCATCAAGCCCATCCACGTGTTCGACCGTCAAGAACTCATCTGCCAGCGGCAGGAAGGCGGCCCACTTCTCGGCCAGCCGTTTCTGAAGCTCACCCATCCCCCAATCCTTGGCGCGGATCTGGATCCGGGTCGGTGCGAAGAAGAACTCCTGTTTCGGTCCCGGCATCGGTGCGGGTTCAGGGCGATCCGCATCCCAATGTGTTCCTCCGATCACGGCGGAGTGTTTTAGGTCCTCGCCGTAGTGCTCGTGGACTGCACGCACGACGTTCTGGTTGCCAGCGAAGTCGATGAGAACCGTGGGACCGGCCGGGAGCGCCTCCAGATCGTCGTAGGTCACCACCGAGTCATAACAGCCGAGGCTTTCTACGAACGACCTGTTGGATTCGGACGTGAGCCCAATCGTTGTGATCCCCTCCCGTTGGTGCAGCAGGTGGGCGGTGCCGAACCCGGTCTTGGAGGAAGCACTGGTGGCAACAACCTGGGTGGCTCCGAAGAAGTTGGCGTCGGCAAGGAAGTCATCGATCAAGAATGACGTGAAGAAAAGTGGTTGCAGCAACATGCGTGCATCTTCGGTTTCGGGGTCATAGGACGGGTCGCCAGCGCATCGCACGTAGTTGTTGTAGACCGCGGGCAGCGCCGTGCGATGGGCGGTGACGTCGGTGAAGGAGCCGGCTGTGAGCCGGTCAGGTTGGACCACAAGCTCGTTGCCCATCGGGAAGTAGCCATAGACTCTCTCCCCAACTTCCAAGGCATCGGCGGTTGTTTCACTCACGGTTGCGAACCCCCAGACCGGAACCACGCCGAAGTCATCACCCGAAGGGGCCGGGAAGAAGTTCCAGTAACTCATCATGTCGCCGAACACGGCGTAGGTGATGTTGTTGGCCGTGATCCCGAATGAGTCCACCGCCAGCCGGGCTTGGCCTTCAGCAATTGGTTCTTGCGCGGTCGTTGTAACCCGAGCGTCGTGCAACTCTGCCTTATGAACTTCTACTACCGACGTCGTCTCTGCCATCGGCTGACCCTACGCCGTTGATGCGGGCAGTACTTAGCGTGCGGTGAGCACCGGCGGTGTCATCCCGTCGGGCAACTGGCCGTGTCGCTCATGTTCGGGAGGTGGGCCGGGCAGGGTCCCGTCGCCGAAGGGGCGTCCGCCCAATGCCTCGCGACCATGAGGACTGTTGAGGGACCGCAGGTCGGGGCCAACCGGTGTGATTGCGGTCGGATTGATTCCGGTGTGAACCCCGTAGTAGTGCTCCTTGATCTGATCAAAGTGCACGGTGTCACCAAACCCGGGGGTCTGGTAGAGGTCCCTGGTGTAGCCCCACAAAGCCGGCATCTCGCTGATCTTGTTTCGGTTGCACTTGAAGTGGTTGTGGTACACGGCATCGAAGCGGATAAGGGTGGTGAACAACCTGACATCGGCTTCGGTGATCGAGTCGCCCACCAGGTACCGGCGGGTCCCAAGATGCTCCTCCAGCTTGTCGAGTCGGTTGAACAGCGTCAGATAGGCCGCTTCGTAGGCGGCCTGGGAGCTGGAGAACCCGGTGCGGTACACGCCGTTGTTGACGTCGTGGTAGATCCCCTCGCTGACGGACTCGATCTCCTCCCGGAGGTGCTCGGGATACAGGTCGGGCGCACCGTCCCGGTGATGGGCGGTCCACTCGGTCGAGAAGTCGATCGTGATCTGCGGAAAGTTGTTGGTGACAACGTGACCGGACGGAATGTCCACAATCGTCGGGACCGTAATTCCCTTGGGATAGTCGGGATACCTGGCCAAGTAAGCGTCACGCAGTCGCTCGATCTTCAACACCGGGTCGAGATGGCCGGGGTCGAGATCGAACTGCCAGCTTCGCCAGTCGTGGGTTGGTCCGGCGAAGCCAAGCGAGATTGCATCCTCGAGGCCGAGCAGACGCCGCACAATGGCGCTGCGATTGGCCCACGGGCACGCTGCGGCGACTACGAGCCGATACCTTCGGGCTTCCACCGGCCAGTCGGCCTCTGGGTCGTCGAGGGTTCGGTCCATGATGTAGTCGGTGTCGCGTTCGAACGCGCCAAAGTCGGTCATGGCGGGCTCAACCCCTACGGGCGCATCCGCATTCCTTCTGACCCTTGCGGTGCCCGTTCGGCGGGCAATTTCAGAGCTGAAACTCAAGGGCTGCGATACTTACATTTTTGAACGAATCCGCTGACGGGTCAGTACGACGCCCCCAAGCCGGCCGTCGCATCACTTTGGATTCCATAGGGAGGGATCGGATAGCGAAGACCGTTCCGAGACAGCGCCTCGAGGCCGGCGATCGCCTTTGGCAGGAATTCGGGCGGAGTGGCCATGAGTAACTCGTCGTCCTGCACTCCGCCATAACGACGTTCGGCGAAGCATGGAATGGAGACGCTCGGCTCCTTCAAGGTGAGCGCCCTACCCCACGAGTCGGCGCAGGCCGATTCGCCCACGCAGCCCCATTCGAGGTTCTTGTAACCAGACCATTGCAGTCCATTGATCAGCAAGATCATCTGAGCCGGCGTTGCGTAGATCAGACAGATGTCGGGCGGGTCCAGCCGGCCGGTGACGAGCGGGGACACCGCCATGGCTTCGTATGTGCCGAAGGGAACCGTGTGCATGGCGTGTTGGTGGGCCGAGGAGTCTTCTACGGTCTCAAACCACACGCCGGCCATGTGTTCACCGGAAAGCCACTGCTCGTCCTGGGGGTGTAGACCGATGACTGCTCCGCACTGAGCGCCCACAAGATCATCGTTGGTGATTCCGACCGTCCAGTTCAGGCGTGCTGCCATACCCACGATCTGGTCGGTGGTGTGGATGTCCTGCGGCCTACGGATCTTGGGTATGGACTCCATGTCGTCCTCAGACGTGAACAGCTTCATGCCGATCGGCGTGGTGCGCAGCCGAAGCAGTCGATTCAAGTCTGCGACGAGCTGTCCCCAGTCGATGGGGAGACCGGCCAGGTGGACAGATTGCTCAGTGGACGACATGGGAACCTCCGAGGGCTCGTCTAGACCGAATCCTCGGCCCGCCATCTCACTATGTCTAGCTGTGGGGTCAACGACCAATCGGCGGTCGCCAGTCGAAGCGGAACGACCGCTGATCAGCTGCCTACGATTGCCTCGTGAGGCTGTACGTGGGATGCGCAATGTGGGCGCATCGTCAGTGGGTGGGGCGATGGTTCCCGGCCACCACCCGGAGTGGCCATGAGCTCGAGGCCTACGCAACCTGGTGTACGAGTGTGGAGGGCAACACCACGCACTATGCGTCACCACAACCTGAGACCGTTGCCCGCTGGGCGGAAATGGCTCCGGACTATTTCCGGTTCTGCTTCAAGGTGCCGCGGTCAATCACCCACGAAAAACGGCTCCGAAACGTGGCGGAGGAGGTGAACGACTTCCTCGCACTACTCGGGCCCCTGGCTCCCAAACTTGGGCCTGTTCAGTTGCAGCTCCCGGCAACATTTGGTCCCGACGACATCGGCGTCCTTGCCGATGCCTGCCAGAGCCTTCCCCGCTCGGTCGAATGGGCCGTGGAAACCAGGCATCCGGACTTCTCTGCCGGCGGCTCTCACGAACGAGAACTCAACGATCTCCTGGCAAATGAAGGGATCAACCGTGTTGTCCTCGACAGCAGAACGTTGTTCTCCGTGCCGCCCGAAACGCCACTGGAACACGAGGCCTGGGAACGGAAACCACGGCTGCCGGTTCGCCCTGTCGCTACAGCATCTCAACCGTTGATTCGACTGATCGGCGCAAGCAATCCTCGCACCACAATCGAGGGCTGGAGACAGTGGGTTCCAATGATCGCCGACTGGTGTCGACAAGACGTAACGCCTCACGTGTTCGTTCATTCTCCCGACAACAACGACACCCCTGAACTGGCCCGCCGCTTCCATGGGGATGTGGCAGCCCTTATTCCGGGCCTTGAGCCGCTGCCAGAGCCGCTCGGAGTCGAGGAGCAGCTCGGCCTCTTCGGATAGTTCCATCGGTCACCCGGAGTACTTCCGAAGCCTCACCGACGGTACCGTGCGGCGGTGACCGATCTGGTTCAAACCCCCACGACCGAAGCCGCTGAGCGCGATGTCGCGACCGGCATGTTGGGCGCTGGTGTGGCGGTCTTGGCCTGGGGAACAGGGTCGGTGGTGGCCAAGTCGATCGACATGGGTGGGATCGCTATTGCGGTGTACCGGTTCGGGTTGTTTGCACTGCTGATGATCGGCTGGCTGCGCATCCGCAAGATCCCATTCAATCTGAACGTGATGCGGCATTCGGCGTTCGGTGGCCTGGCACTCGGGGTTGACGTCGCATTGTTCTTCTCTGCGGTGAAGTTGACCAACGTGGTGAACGCCACGCTGATCGGTTCGCTTCAACCGATCTTCGTGGGGATCGTCGCAGCCAAGATCTTTGGTGAGAGGATCGCCCGTCGCGACGTGGCCTGGGCGGGAGTTGCCATCGCCGGTGTTGGCCTGGTCGTCTTGGCGTCCAACGGCACACCGCAATGGAGTCTTCGGGGCGATTTCCTCTCCCTCGGTGCAACGATGGCGTGGGGCACGTACTTCATTGCGTCCAAACAGTCCAAGGGCAAGATCAGCCCAGCCCAGTTCACCGCCGGCACGTCATTGTGGACCGCCCTGGTCAACGTGCCGCTGGGTGTTGCCTTCGGTCAGGATCTCTCATGGCCAACGGCGGAGAGCTGGAAATGGCTTGTCTTCATGGTGTTTGCCGCTGGCCTCGTGGGGCACTCGTTGATGAACTGGTCATTGGTTCGGATCCCATTGTGGATCGGCTCTGTGATGACCCTGCTCATTCCGGTCGTGGCATCGCTCGTCGCATGGCAGTTCCTGGACGAACCCCTCACTTGGCAACAGGCTGCGGCAATGAGCCTGGTGCTCGCGGCGCTTGCGATGATCATTCGAAACCAAACGAACCAGAAACTGCGGGAGCGAAACCTGAAAGTGGGCTCCAACCCCTAGCGGGTTGCGGGATTCCTCCACACCACACAGACCTATCCTTCGACCCATGCTTGCTGAGGTACACCGAGAACCAACCGGCGCGGGACCGCTGGATGGAGTGAGCGTCGCGGTCAAGGAACTGGTGGGGATCGGCGGACACCAGCTTTCGGCCAACAGTGAGGTACAGCTGCCGGATCGCTGGGCTCACCCTGAGCAGGACTCCGCCTTCGTGGCTGCCTTACGGGCCGGAGGTGCACACATCGTGGGTACAACTACGACCCACGAATTCGCCTGGGGAATCACCACCTATGACCGGGGCCGCCGAGTCGTGAACCCGGTGATGCCCGGCCGCATCGCAGGCGGGTCATCGGGTGGGTCCGCCGAAGCTGTGTCCAAGGGCGAGGCCGACCTGGGGATCGGAACCGACACGGCGGGTTCGGTTCGAATCCCGGCGGCGTGGTGCCATCTCCTTGGTTGGAAGTTCACTGATGGGTTGGTGTCGATGGACGGAATCTTGCCCCTCTCCCCCGGTTTGGATCATCCCGGCCTGCTGGCCCGCGAGGCAGACGTCCTGCTCCGAGCGGCCGATGCCCTGGGTGCAACTGGCACCGGCCAGAAACCAACGATCCTGATGCCTCCCGAGGAGGCGCTCTCAGGCGTGGATCCGGTCGCTGCAGCGCTTGCGACCCACGGTGCGGAGCTTCTCGCACATGGCGAAGGTCTTCCATTGGCCGCAGTTGACCACTATCCATCAAAGTCTGAACTCATGACGTGCTTCGGCTTGTTGCAGGGTCCAGCCGTACTGGTCGCCCATCGGGACATCATCGGTACCTGGCCCAGCCAACGCGATCGCTATCCCGACTACATCGTTGAGCGACTCATGATCTCCGAGCAGCGATCGAATACCGAGCTTCAATTAGGCGCACGGCTGCAAGCGCGGATCCGGGACGAACTCGACATCCTTCTGGTGGATTCGATTCTGGTCCTCCCCGTCACAGGCTGTGCTCCGCCGCTCACTTCCACCCCGGAGTTCGCCGAAATCGACGGCGAGCGAATCGACCTCCGTTCCGTCGTACTGCCCAACACCGTCGCGGCCAATGTTGCGGGACTACCTGCTGTCACCGTTCCCGCAGTTGCGGAAGGAAACGAGTACGGAGTGCAGCTCCTGGGGCCGGCCGGGTCTGATATCACCCTTCTGGAAATGGCTCGTTCTCTGATGGCCGAGAGGTCCCTAAACGGCGGCTGACAGCGCATGACCAGCAGTTCGTCGGCGGATCAGCTGACCTCTAGTGTTGTGTCATGTTCGCGATGAATACCAAAGTCGACCGCGCAGAGCTTCTGGACTTCGTTCGGGTGCGACAACAATGGGTGCTCACGACGCAGCGGCAATCGGGAGGCCTACAGATGTCTCCGGTCACGGGAGCGGTAGGGGCCGACGAATCGTTGATGATCGCCACCTATCCCGAGCGCGCCAAGGTGTTCAACATTCGGGCCCACGGCCCGGTCTCGATCTGCGTGCTGAGCGCCGACTTTGGCGGCGCTTGGGTCCAGGTCGACGGCACGGCGAAGATCATCGACCTCCCCGATGCCATGGACGGGCTGATTGAGTACTATCGAGCGGCCGCTGGCGAACACCCCGATTGGAACGAGTACCGCGAGGCCATGAATCGCCAGGGTAAGTGCATGATCCAGATCGACGTGACCGGTTGGGGGCCGGTGGCAACCGGCGGGTTCCCAAGCAGCAAGAAAGCCATGTTCGAGAAGTGGCAGCCGGGCGGAGAACTCGCCGACGGCTCTCCCCAGATGTTTGACGACTGATACAAAAAGAGGACTACGAGAATGAATTCGAGCACCAAATCAGGCGCGGGTCGCTACGACCTTGTGATCATCGGTGGAACAGCACCGGGTCTCTCCGTTGCGATCTCTTCGCTTCGTTCAGGAATCGGGCTGGTGCGCGTGATCGAACCCGGTACTGCGGTTGCATTCCCGGAGTTGGCAGCGGAGAACGGTCTTGACATCGGTTACGGCGAAACGGTCAGCTCAATCGAGAAGGTGGCCGATGACCTCGTGGTCAACACCAATCGCTTGAGCTACCGAACCAGAGCGGTATTGGTCGCGCTTCGGTCCGAGGACCCAGACTGGATTCCTCCGATCACTCCCCCGGCCAGCGAGCGCGTGTTTGTGGACGAACTACCCGAATGGCTATTGGATCAGGACGTACTGGTGATCGGACACACCGATCGGGCAGTGGAACTCGTGGCTCTGGCGGCTGCATCGAGTGCTGGCGTGGTTCTGGCCGGGGGCGGGCTTGATCCAGCATTGCTGTCCCCCGCCGGGGAGAACATGCTTCGGCGATTGGAGCGTGAACGTCGGGCGACGCTGCTCTATCGGGCCATGCCGGACTCCATCGAGATCGTCGATGGCTTCCCGATGGCGTACTTCGAGGACCGGCGAACCCCCGATCTCCAGTTCGATCATGTGATCATTGCTGCCCAACGACGAACAGCGGCTCCCGAGACGGTAGGAGCAAGCCCCGAAGCCCTGGCGTCCCCCCAGCTGTGGTTCGTAGGGGATGACGAGATCGAGGGCAGGAACATTGCCAACGGCACGGTCGTGGGCGAGCGGATGGCCGCTGCATGCTTCCCCGAGGTTCCCCTGAGCGCACCAGCGACACCCTTGGCCCGTCGAGCTCGCACCGCTGGTCTGATGGAGGAGCTTCGGCACGAGAACTACAACGCCGTGATCACAACATTCGAACCCACCCATTCGGATCTGTGGGTGTTGCGGGTTCGGCCCGATCACGGCGACGTCTCTCACATTCCCGGACAGTACGCGTCGCTGGGGCTGGGTTTCTGGGAAGGCCGGATCGACGACGCCGTTGATCCCGGACTCGATGGCCGCTGGCACAAACTGATCCGTCGCTCGTACTCGATCAGCAACCGCATCTTCGATGATCACGGTTATCTGGCCGATGAACGTAGCGCTGATGAGCTGGAGTTCTACATCGTGCTGGTCCCGCCAACCGAGGACAACATTCCAGCTCTCACCCCTCGCCTCGCACTGAAACGGCCGGGCGATCGCATCTACTTGGGCCCCAAGGTTGCTGGTCGATACACGCTGGCAAGCGTGGTCGACCCTGAATCCACAGTGCTCCTGTTCTCCACCGGAACTGGTGAAGCACCCCACAACGCCATGCTGTTGGAGTTGCTCAGGAAAGGTCACAGCGGACCGATCGTCTCGGCGGTCAGTGTCCGCAAGTGGGCAGATCTGGGCTACCTCGAAAAGCACCGAACGCTGGAACGGCGCTACCCCAACTACACCTACATGCCCATGCCGACCCGCGAAGACGACGTCCCCAAGCGATACATCCAGAGCCTCATCACCGACAACTGGTTCGAAACCGAGTTGGGACTATCACTCGACCCCGCAAGAACCAGCGTCTTCCTCTGTGGGAACCCGGCGATGATCGGCATTCCCGAAAAGGGCGAGGACGGCGAAGAGCACTTCCCCGAGACCGTCGGTGTGGTACAGCTCCTGGTGGAACGAGGGTTCGCTGTCGATCGCCGTCAACAACCCGGCAACATTCACTACGAGGAGTACTGGTAGCCCATGTTTTGGGGGTGGCGCCAAGCCCGAGGCTCTCCTTGGCCACCGACCGTGCGGGAACCCTCAACCCGAGTTGAGATCGCACCGATGCTTCAGCCATGTGTTGCCAACGATGCGGAATCGGCCTGTCGGCCTTTGCCATAGTTTCCCCCGCCAATGAGTCAGTGCTTTTGTGCACCGTTTGCGCCGACACCTACGAGCCCCGCTGGCACCAATGGCAGTCCAACACAACATGCACAGGTTGTGGACTAACCCGCTTTTCCCAGCGTGCCCTCGGTCGACTGTGCGGATGCAAGTCGGCGGCACCTGAACCGGTACGGGTGCGCTGTAACTCCTGTCGCGACCTGTTCGACAAAGGGTCCAGCACACACACCTGCTGTTCCCCCCGATGCCAAGAAGCTGCTGGCCGAAGTGGTCTGGAGGCCACCCACGCCGCCAACTCGGCTTAGGAAGGTCTGCCTCTCTCAGCGGCCCGATAGCCCATAGCGGTTCTACCCGCTCGAGCGCCACAGTGGTCCGGTGGAGTTGGTTCTTGGGGTTTTGGCTGGGGTGGCCGCGTTCGTAGGGTTGGGTCGTCTACAACGACGCTGGAACCGATTCTGGCGCGGGACTCAACCGCCGCGTTCTCCGCACTGGCACGTCGGCAGGAACGCTGGCCTCGGTGGCAGGGATGTCCTAGAGGGCTAGCGCCAGAAGTACCCACCTCACGCGAGTGGTTGCATGTTCCACAACGCCGCACCTTGACGCCGATTCCGCAGGTGAGACGCCTGTCTCATGTGCCAAAACGCACCCATATTGGGCGCAAAATCGCCTTCCCTCGTGCCGATACTTACGGCATGGAAACCGCCCCCGAACCTGCATCGAAGGATCTCCAACCAATGGCCTTTGCCGCAGAACTGCACCCGGTGAGACTTGCAGCTGTGGGCGCTGCGATCGCCCTTCTCTGGACACTCACCCAAGCCCGTCTTGCGCCGTTGATTCTCCTCACCGGCCTAGTCGGCCTCGCAGTGTTCTCGATCCACCGCTCGGTGGCTCAGGGAAACCGATCCACCAAAGAGAACGTGGTCATCGCATCGGTCTTGATCGGAGTCGCTTGCGTCTGGGGAGTTCTCATCGCAGGTCCATTGTTCTTCGCACTACCGGTTGCGGTGGCATTCGCCTCACGGAAACGTCAGAGTGACGGTTCGCCAGATTCACCAACGGTACGCTCTACGAAGCGCCAACCCGTCCGCCAGTAGCACCATCAACCGATTCGACGCAATGCCTCCCGTTTCGTGAGGCTTGACAAGCGGTTCTCGTTCGCTGCTACATAGGCACGAACAGCATCGGGGTCCGTTCGGGCGTACTGGCGGAGAGCCCAGCCAAGGGCCTTGCGGATGAAGAACTCGGTGTCTGACGCTCGTAGATCACAGTAACGAAAGAGCCGATCGGCGTCGGTTTCGTTCTTCCAGAGGAGCTGATGCAAGATTGCGGTTCGAGCGACCCATATGTTCGAATCAGCAACCCACCGGTCCATCTCCAGTTGCAGCGGGCGGTCCGCTTTCACTATCGATCCGACCACATGGACCGCCAATGCATCAACCGTGTCCCACCATGACTTGGTTTCGACCAGCGTTCGTACTTCCGCTAAGTCAGCCGATTCCAGGGATTTTGCCCACCTCCTCAGCATGTCCACGGCAACGAAACTGAACTCCCGCTCAGGTTCTGCCATCAGAGCATCCGCCACTCCCAACAACTCGTTGCTCGACCACCCTTTGCCCGCTGCCATGAGCGGTTTGACCGCGGCCCGCCGAGCGGGCGTCTTCACACCCAGAAACGGGAACTGGTTTCTCATGTAGGCGGCCATCGGCTGAGCGTCCTCAGCCACAGCCACCGCTTCCAACGCCGTCCGAATCTCAGCGACGATCTCCGATGACTCGACCATCGCCACAACTTAGGTTGACCGCTCTCCCGTTTCCATCGAGCATGGAGACATGGCTGCCAAATACGCCGGACCAGCAGACGCACTGGAGAAGTACGAGGCGCTCGTCGCCCGATTTGAGACGGTGAAGCGAAAGGGCGCAGCGAACCCGTACACCTCGCTGAACGGCCACATGTTCAGCTTCCTCGATCGAGATGGAACGCTCGCACTCCGCTTCTCTGATGAGGATTGGGACGAGTTCACGGGGTTGTACGAGTCGGGCCCATCGATCCAGTACGGCAAAACAATGCGCGGCTATGCCACAGTGCCAGCCAAACTGCTCACCGACACCGACGAAGTCGCTCTCTGGTTTCAACGCAGCCACGACTACATCGCCACCCTCAAGCCGAATCCCACAACCCGCAAGAAGAAATAGGGAAGGGATGGGTAAACCCGAGAAGTGGTCCGACCCGGCCAACAAGCTGTTTCCCCACCAAGTGGGCTTCACCGCACCCCCGATGGACTTCGACGCTGCCCCCACGGACTTCCTACGTCTCTGCCCCGAAACGGTCGGAGCCCACGGTCGGCTGCTCCACGCCCCGGGGTACGCCCATGAGCTGAGCCAACGTGCCAACAACTTCCACTTGCTCGAAGAAGTGCTGCACTGCATGTCGAACTCCGGGGCCGACGTTGTGGGACAGGTGGGGACCAACTGGGTACACGCCAACGGAACCGACGTTCACGATATTCGCAACTTCGTAGCCGAGATGAGCGAGAAGTATCAGACGCCGTTCCACATGGCTGGCATGACACTGGTGGATGCGTGTGTGGCCCATGGATACGAGAGGGTGGCCCTGAACTCGGTGTACTTCTGGCCCGACTGGCGTGACGGTGTGGTCCGGTTTCTTCGCAGTGCCGACATCGACGTGGTCTGGTTCGGGAACTTCGTCGACCAGGGTTGGTACGCCACCCAACAGGAGGTCAACGACAAGACGTGGATCTTCCCCGGCGACCTTGCGTTGCGGTCGATGCAGCACACCCTGGAGAGCGCCCCTGATGTAGATGCGGTGCTGGTCAACGGTATGTCGAACTACCGCAATGCCCAAGGTCTACCGCAACGACTCGTGAGCCTGGTGGCCGACATCGAGGCGACGATCGATATCCCGGTGTTGTCGGCCGACGTCACCCTGTACTGGGCGATCTTGCGGACGTTGGGCGTCATTCCGCTCGGGCGTCACGGATCCCTGCTCTCCTCGCTTCAGGTACAGCCATGACTGACCCATCGATGTTTCTGACCCTTTGGGCAACTCCCCGTTCGACCTCCACAGCATTCGAGTGGATGATGCGCCAACGGGGAGACTTCCAGTGTTTTCACGAACCGTGGAACGAGCTGTACTACTACGGGGAGGATCGGCAAAGCGGGCGAGATGCGCATGTGGAGGCCACACACGGCCATACTTACGCCAACGTGTGGGCCGACCTGGGGGCCAGCAGCACCAATGGTCGAGTGTTCGTGAAGGACTTCGTCTACTCGGTGGAGCATTATCTCGACGACGACAAGCTGGCTGCGATGACCCACTCATTCCTGATCCGCGACCCCAAGCGGGTGGTACAAGGTCTGTCCAAACACTGGCCGGACTGTTCCTTCGAGGAGGTCGGATTCGCCTCACTTCACCGGTTGTTCCACCGGCTGGCCGACAATGGCAAGCCGCCACCGATGATGTACTCCGGTGACCTACTGGCGGATCCTGAAGGAACCATTCGGGCGTACTGCGCTGCAGTGGGCATTTCGTTCATACCGAGGGCGCTGGAGTGGCAGGCCGGCGATCGCAGCGAGGTCAGTTGGTATGGCGAGGGCACGGGCCCGTGGCACGACACACTCCGGCAAAGCACTGGGATCAAGAAGCCCGCGACCGCCTATCCGCCGCTCGAGGACGATCCTCGTTTGTTTGAGATCTACCAGCGATGCGTGCCACTCTTCGACGAACTGTTCGCCCACAAACTGGAGCCGATCACAGGCCCCTAGGAGACCCAATGCACATCACCCTCGAAGGCACGCGAGCCTTCATCACCGCCGGTGGAGCGGGCATGGGACGAGCCACGGCGATGGCCATGCACAACGTGGGAGCGGAGGTGTTCACCTGCGACATAGATCCAACAGCGCTCAGGACCCTCCCTGAGGGCATCACATCGTGGACCTGCGACGTCACCAAATCGGCTGAACTCGATGGGATCTACGACGAAATCCTGCCGGGCGGACTTGACTTCATGATCAACAACGCAGGGATAGCTGGCCCCACCAAGCTGGTGGAGGACGTGACCGACCAAGAGTGGCGTCACACGATGGCAGTTTGCATCGACGCCCAGTTCTACTGCGTGCGTCGGGTGGCTCCGGTGTTCAAGGCTCAGAAGAGCGGCGCGATCATCAACCTCATCTCCGGTGCTGGCATCCTCGGATACCCCACCCGCACTCCTTATGCCGCAGCCAAGTGGGCGGTCACAGGCTTCACCAAGACCCTCGCTATGGAGTTGGGCCCACACAACATTCGGGTGAACGGCGTCGTGCCCGGAAACGTGAACGGCGACCGTATGGAACGGGTGATCCACGCCCATGCTGAAACTGACAATCTCGACCCTGAGGTCGTCCGCCGGATGTACGCCATCGGCACTTCGATGCAGTGCTACGTGGACCCCGAAGAAGTCGCCGATCTGATCGTCTTTCTGTGCAGTGACTACGGCCGCCATATCTCCGGCCAAATCGTGGGCGTCGACGGCAACACCGAGACGCTCTATCCGCGAAGCTGAACCTACTGTGGCCCAACCGATCACGCTCAACGATCAGGAGCATCGGTGGCTGTCGGGCGCTGACGGCGAAGCGATGAAGCTGGCGATGACCATGATGGTGATGGCCGCCGACGTAGCTGGCGCCACTGCCTTCATACCGGTCGAGTTCGCTCATATCGACTCCAGTTTCTACACCGGCCAAGCGTCGGTGGACTTTGCCGAGTACATGTTGGCCCACGGCGCAACCCTGGCCGTGCCCACCCACACCAATGCCAGTCTGATCGACTGTGCCTCACCCGAGCTTGGGGACGACCAACTCCATCGGGCCGAAGTCAAGGGCGCAATGCGTCTGATGGAGATCTATACCGAGCTGGGGTGTTCAGCGATGTTCAGCTGTGCCCCCTATGCCGAACCAGTGGGTCGACCGAGAATGGGCGCCCAGATCGTCGGTTCGGAATCGAACGCCGTCTCCTTCTTCAACTCAGTTCTGGGGGCGCGAACGAACAAATACGGTGATTTCATCGATGTATGCGCCGCCATGACCGGCCGTGTTCCGCTGGCAGGTCTCCACACCGACCAAGGCCGGCTCGGAACGCACGTCTTCGATGTCTCACAGCTGAGCAGCGACGACTTGAACAACCCGACTCTTCCTCATGTGCTGGGAATCATCATGGGACAGGCGGCAGGATCGGCGATACCCGTCGTGGTCGGTTTGGACACCGCGAGCGAGGACGAGCTCAAAGCTATCGCCGCGGCCGGTTCCAGTTCGGGGGCGGTCGAGATGTTCCACATCGTCGGAGTGACTCCGGAGGCAGCGACTCTGGATGTCGCCACCGGGGGAAGAGCGCCGCTCCAGACCACCGAAGTCACGCCGACGCTCATTGCCCAAACCCGGGCTCGACTGTCTACCGGACAGACCGAATCGCTTCGGGCGGTGTGCCTCGGTACGCCTCACTTCTCAGTGAGCGAGTTCGCCGACTTGCGATCAGCGTTGAATGGACGCCGAGTGAACCCGGACGTGAACCTGATGGTGACAACCAGCCGGACCGTATGCACCGAGCTCGGGCTGCGCGGATGGGACGCCGAGCTGGAGGACGCCGGCGTTCAGATCATCCGGGATAGGTGCACCTATTACACACCCAAGACCGCAGGCATCGAAGGTCTGGTGATGACCAACTCCGCCAAGTGGGCCTACTACGCACCAGGGGTCCTGAAGATTCAAGTGGCCTTCGGGTCGCTGGAGGCATGTGTCGATGCTGCAGTGACAGGGCACGCGCCGAAAATGTCGGCACGGAAATGATTCAGGGTCGCGCACTCCATGCGGGGTTGGCTCGGGGTGAGGTCGTTCGACTCAACGCTCCGCTGAGTTTCTGGGGAGGTTTCGACGCCGAAACCGGGCGGATCATCGACCGAGCCCATCCCCAGTTCGGCCAATCCCTTGCGGGCAAAATCGTTGTGATGCCGGGATCCCGGGGTTCGTCGGCGACACCGGGGGTCCTCGCCGAATCCATTCGGAGAGGAACCGGCCCGGCTGGCTTGATCGTGACCAAAGCCGACATCAACCTGACCGCCGGGGCACTCGTAGCCAAAACGCTGTATGGCAAGAACTGTCCGATCGTGCTCGTCGACAATTCATCGTTCGATCTTCTCATCGGGGGCACCACGATCACGGTTGAGGAATCTGGCGCCCTCAAGCTCTGAACCACACAGGCTGCCGACCCCAAGAGTGCGGTCGTCGACGCATCCGCGTGCCTCCGAAGTCGGATTTGAGTGGCGGAAGGTATGGGATTCGAACCCATGGTGACGCAAGCGCCACAACGACTTTCGAGGCCGTCCCATTCGTCCGCTCTGGCAACCTTCCGCCGGTGATCGTAGCAGGCCAACTCCAAGGCTCCGACCGAATGAAGGCTCATGTGGAGGCCAACGGCGGCTGTGGTTGATTACACAATTACGTCCGACGCTCTCTGGATAGACTAATCGGACCATGATGATGATGCATTCCCTCTGGCCACGAGACAGAGAATCGATGAAGGGCGCAAAGCTGGACCGCGAGTCTGCGGCCCGCGTGTGGCGTTTCGCCCAGCCCTACCGCGGCATGGTGGTCGGTTTCCTGCTCACCGTCATTGCCCAGGCGCTGTTGGGTTTGTTGCCTCCGCTGCTGTTCGGCCGAATCATTGACGATGTCATCCCCAACAAGGATGAGGGTCTTCTCGCCTGGTTCGCGTTCTTCATCGTGCTGGCCGCGTTGGGATCGGGAGTCGTCGGACTGTTCGAACGTTACTGGTCCTCACAAATCGGTGAGGGTGTCATCTTCGACCTCCGTACTCAGCTGTTCGACCACGTGCAGCGTCTTCCTCTGGCCTTCTTCACTCGCACCCAGACGGGAACACTGACCAACCGATTGAACAACGACGTGATCGGAGCCCAGCGGGCCCTCACAGCGACGCTGGGCACGGTTGTCAACAACGTCATCGTGCTACTCACCACATTGGTGGCGATGCTCGTGATCGAATGGCGACTCACGCTCCTCGCCCTGATCATCACACCACTGTTCGTTGCGCCCTACCGCAAGATCGGGCAGATCCAGCAGAACCTCACGCGTGAGGGCATGGACTACAACGCCCAGATGAACAGCACCATGACCGAACGATTCAACGTCAGCGGCGCCCTGCTGGTGAAGCTGTTCGGCCGCCAGGATTCCGAGACCGAGATGTTCAGCGAACGGGCCGCTTCGGTGAGAGACATCGGCATACGTTCTGCGCTGTTCACCCGCAGCTTCATGATCATGCTCAGCCTGCTCGGGGCCATCGGAACAGCTCTGGTGTACGGCCTCGGCGGCTACTTCGCTATTCAAGAATCCATCGATCCCGGTGATCTGGTCACCATGGGACTGCTGGTAGGCCGCATCTATGCTCCGCTCACTGGCTTGACCAATGCCCGCATCGATGTGCTCACGGCCCTCGTGAGCTTCGATCGAGTCTTCGAGGTTCTCGACGCTCCAAGCCCTCTCGTTGACCGACCCGGAGCAAGCGAGCTGTTCCGGCCGGAGGGACGAATCACCTTCGACAATGTCACCTTCCGCTATCCCGATAGCACCGAAACCATCATTCCCAGCCTGGAAACTCAGAGCTCGGTGATTTCCGACGCCGACAGCCCGGCGGTCATCAGGAACCTCAGTGTGGTGATCCAGCCAGGGCAGCTTGTTGCCCTCGTCGGCCCATCCGGCGCAGGCAAGACGACGATCACCAACCTGGTTCCCCGTCTCTACGACGTCACCGGCGGCGGGCTGTATATCGACGACTACGACGTCCGGGATGTCACCCAGGACTCGTTGCGGCGAAACATCGGTGTCGTCGTTCAAGATCCTCATCTGTTCCATGAGTCAATTCGTGACAATCTGCTCTACGCCAATCCCGATGCCACCGAATCCGACCTCGAGCGAGTCTGCCGAGCGGCCCAGATCTGGGACACGATCGACAAGTTGCCTGGTGGCCTCGACACGATGGTTGGCGAGCGCGGGTACCGGATGTCTGGCGGAGAGAAGCAACGCCTATCCATCGCACGGATGCTGCTGAAGGATCCTGCGATCGTGATCCTCGACGAGGCGACCAGCTCGCTCGATTCAGAGAACGAAGCGCTGGTCCAACAAGCCCTCGCCCAGGCCCTGGAAGGTCGGACCGCGCTGGTAATCGCCCATCGCCTGTCCACGATCACCGACGCCGATCTGATTCTCGTGCTCGACGAGGGTCGTCTGGTGGAGCAGGGCACCCACGATGTACTAATGGCCAACGACGGCCTCTACAGCGAGCTCTACAACACCTTGGTGCGAGGCGATCTCGAGCCGGCGTAACCGCCGTGCTTTGTCTACAACTGGCGATCGAAGTTCCCGTCTCACGGGCATGTCGGTCGCCGGATACAAACCGCTGTCGTGCGGGGCGATACGTTGAGCACCGTGCCGACCAAAAAGAACCTGTCCGTCTCCAGTCTTTCAGGAGCCGACCCCTACAAGCTCACAACGGGTCTCGTCGTTCCCCGCCCGATCGGCTGGATCGGAACTCTCAGCGCGGCGGGTGTTCCCAACCTTGCGCCGTATTCGTTCTTCAATGCAGTGAGCGGCAACCCTCCGATGTTCGTGTTCTCAGCCGGGCGGGGTGCCAGGAAGGACACGCTGGACAACGTTCGTGAGGTCGGAGAGTTCACGATCAACATCGTCACCGTGGAGGTGGTCGAGGAAATGAACGCCAGCTCAGCAAGCTTGGATCCGGGGGTTGACGAGTTCGAGGCAGTCGGGGTGACCGCTGTTCCTTCGAAATCGATTCGTCCCCCAATGGTGGGCCAGTGCAAGGCCAATATCGAATGCGTGGTGACCGACATTTTGGACATCGGCCACCCCGAGCTGGGCAACGCTCTTGTGATCGGCGAAGCTGTTGAGTTCCACATCGAGGAATCGTTACTGGATGGAACTCGAATCGATCAGGCAGCGCTTCACGCCATCGGCCGCCACGTGGGCAACCAGTACAGCCACGCCACCGACTTGTTTGAAGAAATCCGTCCCTCGTGACGACGCCCAGCCGGCGCGAGCTGGGTCCGCGAGTTGCTCGATACCTCCTTTCGGCACTACTGCCAACGAGGTGCCGAGTCCTACCTTCATTGCATGAGAGCAGCGTTAGTTCTTCTCCTCTGTGTGCTGTTGAGCGCGTGTGGACCGCCTGAACATGTGGAGTCGTTTGGCTTCCTACTCGAATCCGAATATGGAGGCGATGTCCCCACCAGCCAGCAACCGGCGTTGGAAGACAGAAACATCACGCGCGCTGAGGTAGAGCAAGCAGTGACCGCTTCGCTGGACTGCATGGGCGGCATCGAAGGAGTGGTCGTCGATGAGCGATTCAACTGGCGGGAGGACGGGATCGAATTCGGTGGAGGTGCCCATCCCATTCCCGGCACGAACGAGGCAGTGATCGTGCCCTTGATGGACGCCTGCTATTACGAGTACGCCGCGCTCGTTGAGACGGCCTGGTTGGACCAGGCGTACTTCGGCGAATTTCGCTATGAAATCGTTCGGTAATCGGTCAGGGTAAACCTCAAGAGGTGGTGGCCAGACGATCTGCGGCGCACCAGAGTTTCCGCTGAGAGCTGCTACCTTCCGGTCCTGACTCGGTTCACGGGCTCCGGTCGCACAGGGTCCGACCACCACCTCTCGAAGCAGGAACAAACTCCTGCGACGAGCAATTGCTCGAACCTGTATCGTAGACGCCTCAGACGCCCTGACAACCTCGGGGCCGATGTTGATGGAGGCGTGCGAGAGCGGCCGAATCGGCACGCTTGGAAAGCGTGTGTGGGGCAACCCACCGTGGGTTCGAATCCCACCGCCTCCGCCAGCCGGTGAAACCTCTCTGATGAGACCGCCTTCCGATCGCTGAAAGGCGATGGCTCACCAGCAGGTCCAACGTCGGCTCTCAGTATTTACTCAGCGGTGGAGGGCCAATTACAGCCCGAAGACGCAGAGTTTTGTCACGTTGCTACAGAACGATGACAGCCGTTTCGAACCGTGAGCAGGGCAGATGGGTGAGGCGGAAGATTCATTGCACACTGTTGGTGGAATCAGTCCACTCATCGTGAGGATACCGGCACCCTGTGTGACAAACACTGCCTTCCAGTGGCCGGAGGTGTCAACCAGGAATACGTTGCGTGTCTCACCCTTCACTCGCCGTGATGACACGTCGGGTTCCGCATGTGGAAGGAACAACGATGGAAGCAGCTACCCAAAGACGAGGACGAGCCAGGCGCTTGTTTGGCGTGATCGGGACCTGTCTTGGGGTCACCGCTCTCGTGTCCGCGCTGGGAGCCGGGGTGGTCGAAGCCGAGTTCGGTCTTCCTGCACCAATTCCGTACACCACCGACGTGACAGACAGCGGTTTCACCGTGAACGTCGACACCGAGAAGTTCGATTGCGCTGGGTACCTCTTCGAGATCCACTCTCTGCCGGGCGGTAAATTCGTGACCCGCGATTCGGGAAATCAGTGCAAAAAGTTGCACTCCATCCCGGTAAGCGGCCTCAACTCGTGTCAGCTGTACCAAGTGACCGTCCGCTCACATCGCAATGGTGAGATCTCGGACCTGCGTCGCACGACAGTGTTCACGCTGTGCGAGCCGGTGGACCCCCCCGACGGGGTTCCCGGTCCTCCGGGGCCACAGGGCCCACAGGGACCACAGGGCCCTGCCGGAGCTGATGGACAGGACGGAGCTGATGGAGCAGACGGACGCTGAGGGCGTCCCCGGTCGCGATGGACGGCCAGGGCTGCCCGGTCTGCCAGGCCGCGATGGTGCCGACGGCCAAGACGGCACCGGACGGCAAGACGGAGCCATTGGGCCGCGAGGAGACCCGCGGCCTGCCCGGCCAAGACGGAGCAGACGGGACCAACGGAACCGACGGAACGACGGCATCGACGGCCACGACGGCATCGACGGCAAAGACGGAGCCATTGGGCCGAGGACCAGGGCGCGGCCTGGACCGCGGGCCAACGGAGCAGACAGGGACGCAACAGGAGCCAGACGGCATCGACGGCATCGACGGCGACACGACGGAACCGACGGACGCAACGGAGCAGACGGCATCGACGGAGCGAGACAAACGGAGCCGACGGAGCAGACGGCATCGACGGAGCCGATGGAGCAGACGGCATCGACGGAGCCGATAGGAGGCAGACGGAGCGCAGACGGCATCGACGGAGCCGATGGAGCGACGGCATCGACGGAGCCGATGGAGCAGACGGCGAGCAGACGGCATCGATGGAGCGGGAGCAGACGGCATCGACGGAGCCGATGGAGCAGACGGCATCGACGGAGCAGACGGCATCGACGGAGCAGACGGCATCGACGGAGCCGATGGAGCAGACGGCATCGACGGAGCAGACGGCATCGACGGCCAAGATGGCATCGACGGCCAAGACGGCACCGACGGAGCCAACTGTTATGACCTGATCGGCGACGTCAATCGCGACGGCGTCACCGACAGCGACGACTGCGTCGGTCGTCGAGGACCCCGCGGCCTGTCCGGAGAAGACGGAGCAGATGGCCAAGACGGCGCTCAAGGGCCCCAGGGCGACGCGGGCGACGCTGGCCCGCCCGCGTTCATCGGCACCCGCCTTGTGGAGACCCCTCTCGTCGAGCTACCCGCTGGCTTCGGTGATCCAATTACCGCCGCCGCCAGCTGCAACGACAATGAACTGATCGTTGGCGGCGGTTTCCAGACCACCGGTAGCGACGACATCGCCATCCAGATCAACCGGCCCAATATCAACAACTTCTGGGAAGTCGAAGCTATCCGCATCGGTCCCGACCCGGTCAGCTTCCGAGCCTTTGCGGTGTGTCTGATTCTGGACGATCTGTAAACACTTCGTCTGTGGAGGATGGTTGTGTGGGGTCCGCTGCAGCGGACCCCACACCTGTTTATTGGCCAATGCCAGCTAGAAACAACTGCGTGACGTTTCACGATGCAATGGCAGTGGCCCTCGACGACGCCCGTGGAGCGACCCTCCACGACGATGTGCCAATCGGAGCTGTGGTGCTCAACGCAGCGGGCGACATGATCGCCCATCGCCACAACGAGCGCGAGCTCACGGGCGACCCCACCGCCCACGCAGAGGTGCTGGCGCTGCGAGATGCAGCACAGGCGCTGGGATCCTGGCGCCTGACCGATTGCACGCTGGTCGTAACCCTCGAACCCTGTGCGATGTGCGCCGGTGCCGCGGTGAACAGCCGCATCGGAAGGGTGGTCTATGGAGCACCGGATATGAAGGCGGGCGCGTGCTTGAGCCTCATGAACATCGGCGGCGACCCTCGTCTTAACCACACGTTCGAGATCGTCGATGGAGTGCGGGCCGACGAGTGCGCCAGGCTGCTTTCGGGGTTTTTCGAACAACTCCGCTAGACGGTCGACGCCCTCGTTAAAATTCCGGTTGATAGCGACAAAGGGACTTCTACCCCGGCGACAGCCACAACCAGTGTGGGCTCTCCACAGAAATCCCAGCGCTACAGGACCGAGCGGCCCTCGAGGGCGCGGCCCAGGGTCAGTTCGTCGGCGTAGTCGAGGTCGCCGCCGACCGGTAGGCCGCTGGCCAGCCTGGTGACCTTGATCATGTCGAACGACTTGAGCATTCGGGCGATATAGGCGGCAGTGGTTTCGCCTTCGAGATTCGGGTTGGTGCAGATGATGATCTCTTCCACGTCCTCGGAAGCAATGCGGGTGGCCAGCTCCTTCACCTTCAGCTGCTCGGGCCCGATGCCTTCGAGAGGATTGATCGCTCCCATCAACACGTGGTAGCGGCCCTTGAACGCACCGGTCCGCTCCAATGCAGCAATGTCCTTGGGTTCTTCAACCACACATAAGGTGTGGTCGTCACGGCTCGGATCCAAGCAGATCTCACATTGAGGTCCTTCTGCCACGTTGAAACATCGCTCACAGAACGACACCTTGTCCTTGACATCGATCAGCGCAACGGACAGCCGTTGCACGTCGGTGCGATCCACGTTGAGAAGGTAGAACGCAATCCGCTGGGCCGACTTGGGCCCGATCCCAGGGAGCCGGCCCAGTTCATCGATCAGCACCTCTAGCGGGCGAGCGTAAACACTCATCCGTTTCCGAGCATCCCACCCAGGCTGCCCAAGTCCATGCCACCGGCGACCCCGCCCAGTGCGTCGGACTGGAGCTCGGAGATTTGCTTCGACGCGTCGCGCAACGCAGCCAACACGAGATCGTTTAGCATTTCGACGTCGTCGGGATCCACAACGTCAGGGTTGATACGAACTGCTTGGAACTCTCCGCTGCCCATCACATCTACTTCGACCTTGCCGCCGCCGGCCGAGCCGGTGAGCAGCTCGGCCGCCTGGGCCTCTTGAGCTTCAGCCAGTTGGCTTTGCATCGCCTGAGCGGTTTCGAGCAACGAGTTGAGGTCGAAACCTCCGAGCGGATTGTCGGTCATGACGGGGCCTTTCAGCGAGTCAGTTGGTGGCTGGCGGAGGATCGATGAGCTTGGCGCCGGGGAAGGCTGCTGTAAGGCGATCGACCATGGTGTTGGATGTGGAATGGGCGTCTTTCAGCTCGCTCACCGGTCCGATGTCTTCCTCGGAATCCGAGGGTGCCGGGGTGGGCTGGCGGGGACGAACGACGCTGAGGCGGTCCACCGGTTCTTGAAGGATCAACAACTACCTCCACACGAACGGGGCAGTTGAACCGGGCGCTCATTGCTCGCTCCAGTTCACCCTTCACGTCGATCGCACGATCGGCTGGAAGCTGATTGGGATATGCGAATGTCACCGAGCCCTCGGCCACTTCGACCGGAAGACCCTGTCGGAACCGGGCCCGCACCTTCTGAGGCAATCCCTCGAGGACACCCGGAAGCTGTTCGGTCACCTCATCCAATGTGAACGAGCCGTACACCTCCGGCGGCGTATCGCTCACAGGAGCACGGTCATCGGTACGGGGCGCAGTGGGCGTTGAAGCCACGGACTGGTCTGCCGGAGGCGGAGTAGACTGCGACGCACGACTCGATTCGGCTCCAGCGAGGGCGTCCCGCGCCGCAGAAGTCCGACCGCGTCGAGCAGGGGCGGCCGGCGACGTCGGAGGGAGCGGCGCGGAGGGTTTCGTTGCTGGATCCCCGGTGGCGGGTGATGGCGGTATCGGTCGCGTCGGACCGCCGTTGACCAGAGCAGCAATCTGCTTCTCCAACCCCTCAATCCGTTGCAACAAGGCAGAAGTATCGTCACCATCGGCCCTCGTGAGCTGGAGAAGAGCAACCTCGATAGGAACCCGCGGATCTGGTGCTTGGCGCACCTCCACCAGCGCGGCTCCGATCTTCTCCAGTGACCGCGTGATTGTGGCCGGACCGAGTGCGTTTGCCAATTCGTTTGCCCGTGCAGCGGCAGCATCGTTGAGGTGGGACAGCGGAGCCTTCATGGAAGCGAGAAACGCCGATCGCAGCTCGGCCAGCAAATCCTCGCCAATGATCCTGGGTTCAAAACCGACCTCGAGACCCTTCTGCATGGCAGCAATCGCAGCAGCGGGGTCTCGATCGGCGATCGCCCGGCACAAATCGGCCGCCGTGGTGGTTATTTCGGGGGCTCCACCGGATGCAACTACAAGGTCGAGAGCACTCAGGGTGTCGCGCGCTGATCCTCCCCCGGTCTTGAGCGCCCACGCGATCCCGTCGTCGTCAACATCGAGACCGGCGTCGGCAATAACCCATCGAAGGTGATCTTCAAGTTCGGCTGCTGGCAAGAGGTGGAAGCGGAAGTGCTGGGTACGGCTTTTGATGGTTTGAACGACCTTCTGCGGCTCGGTCGTTGCCAAGACGAACACCACATGATCGGGTGGCTCCTCGAGCGTCTTGAGCAGCGCATTCTCCGCACCGGAGGACAACATATGGACCTCGTCGAGGATGTACACCTTTGTGCGTCCCGGCGATCCCAGCGCCACACGACTGATGAGTTCACGGATGTCGTCAACTTTGTTGTTGCTGGCGGCGTCGAGTTCGTGCAGGTCGAACGAACGCCCGGCCTCAATGTCTTTGCAGCTGGAGCAGGTGCCATCGGGCTCGCCGTTTGTGGGGTTCTCACAATTCAGCGCTTTGGCCAACACCCGGGCCGTGCTGGTCTTACCCGTGCCCCGAGGTCCGCTGAACAGGTAGGCATGGCCATTGCGGCCTTCGGCGACCGCGGCCCGCAAGGCGTTGGTGACGACCGGTTGACCCTTGATCTCGGCAAAGGTCTGCGACCTATACCGGCGATACAGCGATTGATGGCCCACAGGTGAATCTTATTCCGAGCTTGACCAGAGCGTGCGCTCGTGCGGTCCGAGACCCGCCTGACCTGGAGCTGTTTCAGCCCTGGAAATCTACCCAGTGGCTTGTCATCGTTCCGTCATGTGTTGTAACATAATTGCAACGCACGGTTCCGAGGGCGGCGACCTAGGTCATCTCCCCCGACGTGGTGCTTTAGCACCCGTGCCGCGTACATGTGATCTCCCGAGCCGGTGACTCCTCTCCCCGTCGGCTCGGGATTTCGCGTACAGGAAGCGGGTTCAGGCCATGCCCAGAGGGTATGGATGACAGCGGATGCGTTCGACTCTCTAGTGCGATGCTCCTCTACAGCGACTTGAAAATGATTGCGTCGCCCTGCCCGCCACCACCGCACAGTGCAGCAGCACCGTAGGCAACACCGCGGCGACGCATCTCGTGCATCAGGGTGAGGGCCAGCCGGTTTCCGGACGCACCGATCGGATGACCCAGTGCCACGGCCCCACCATTGACATTCACGACGTCGCCCGAAATCCCCAGGTCGTCCATGCTTGCCAGTGCAACTGCGGCAAATGCCTCATTCAATTCAAAGAGTCCCAGGTCCGAAATCGAAAGGCCGGCCGAATCGAGAGCTGCGTTGATCGCTCGTGAGGGCTGGGTCAACAGCGAGGCGTCGGGACCAGCGACCTGTCCCACAGCTACGACCTCAGCCAGTCCGGTGAGGCCCAGCTCATCTGCTTTGGCACGGCTCATCACGACGGTGGCAGACGCCCCATCGGAAATCTGGGATGCATTGCCTGCGGTGATGTTGCCGCTCTTGTCGAAGGCGGGACGCAGCTTGCCCAGCGATTCCGCGGTTGTTCCCGGCCGAACGCCTTCGTCCTCAGACACGATGATCGGATCACCCTTCCGCTGGGGAACCGCTACTTCTACGATCTCATCAGCAAAGCGACCTTCTTTGATCGCGGCCGCTGCAAGTTCATGGGAAAGCGCCGAAAACTCATCTTGGGGGCCTCGCTCCAAACCGGCTGATGCCGCGTACTTCTCAGTACCCGCCCCCATCGCACACACATCGAATGCACAGAACAGGCCGTCGTACATCATCGAGTCGATCACCTTCTTGTCACCGGCTCGATAGCCCCCACGGGCCCCGGGCAAGAGATACGGGGCATTGGTCATCGACTCCATGCCACCGGCAACGACGATCTCCGCCTGGCCGGTGGCGATCATCATGTCAGCCAACGCGATCGCGTTCAGGCCAGACAGACACACCTTGTTGATCGTGGTTGCCGGGACGGTCATCGGAATTCCAGCGTTTACCGCTGCCTGACGGGCAGTGATTTGCCCTGCCCCGGCCTGCAACACCTGACCCATGATCACGTAGTCGACCTGTTCGGGGGCGATACCGGCCTGCTTCAACGCTCCCGCAATCGCCATACCACCAAGGTCCGTGGCAGCGAGCGACGCGAAGGCACCTGACAGCTTTCCAATCGGGGTACGGGCCCCAGCGACAACAACAGATCCGGACATGAGAAGACCTCAAAACGTTGAAGAACGTCGACGGGGAGTCCGTCGACACTCTTCAGCCTAAAGAGGTGTGGTCCGTCGGTCCAAATGCGACGGCTCGAGTCGGGTTAGCCCTCGCCACCCCGGGCGTTGTCGACGGCGCGCTGCATGGCTTCACGAACCAGCTTGGCCAAAGGATCCTCGTCGCTAAGGACTTTGCTCTCGGCCTCAAGCGACGGCGGCGGCGGCGGCTTACCGGCCAGCGCAGCCGGTACCGCTATGTCGGTTGGCGGCGCTGGCACGGATGGAACAAGGGCGTCCTCGAGCAGGGTGCCCGAGTCGTTGGGGACTTCGACCGTGTCAAGCGGTGATTTTTTGTCTGCAGGGAGACTGGAGATGCTGTCCTCGATGACGACGCCCGGGGTCTCGTCCATCACCTCTTGTGCATCGAAGGCATCGTCGAACTCCTCGGCGTCACCATTGGTGGTGAAACCGTAGGCCTCTTCGTACTTGGAGCCGACGGCGTCAGACTCATCGTCGTCGAGATCTTCAATTTCGGCACTGACCTCATCATCATCGAGATCAGCCTCGTCAACATCAACTTCAGCACTGACCTCATCATCATCGAGATCAGCCTCGTCAACATCAACTTCAGCACTGACCTCATCATCATCGAGATCAGCCTCGTCAACATCAACTTCAGCACTGACCTCATCATCATCGAGATCAGCCTCGTCAACATCAACTTCAGCACTGACCTCATCATCATCGAGATCAGCCTCGTCAACATCGACCTCGACCACGTCTGCGGTGTCGATCTCGACGACCTCATCATCGGCATCCTGATCGGACTCGGCGATGGGGTCAGGGTTCTCGTAGAATTGGGGCTCGAACACCTCGTCCAAGGAGTTGGCGTAGAACGGCGAGGACTTGCCGCCACCTGTGAGCTCCCGCGTCGCACGATCGCGTGCCTCGGTGAGTACATCATCAGCCTCGATCAAAGCGAGTTCGGGGGCTGGGTCGGCTTCAAGTTTGTCGAGCGCAGAATTGAGCTCTGCCTGAGCTGCCACAAGACGGTCGCGGCTGGATTGCTCGGTGAGCTGCAGGATTCGCATCCGCTTCTCCGCGGTGTCCATGTCGGTGCGGACCTTGACCCGCACGATCTCGTCAGCTTCCTGACGAATGAACTCGGACTGACTTCTGGCCTCGGCGAGAAGCTCGGCCACCTCAGCCTGGGCCTCAGCCAACGCGACCTGGGCTTCGGTACGGTCAGAATCGGCGGCTTCGCGGGTCTCAGCCAGCTCGACGTCGAGTTCGGTGCGAGCTTGTTCGAGTTCGGTCTTGTTTGCAGCAGCCTGCTCTTCAGCTTCTGCTCTGATCCGATCCGCCTCGGTTCTGGCGTCCTGGAGAATCCGCTCGCCCTCCGCCTTGAGTTCCTCGGCCTCGCTCCGGGCGATCTGCTGGATCTCATCAGCGTCGACCTCTGCCTCGGCCTTGATCTTCTCGGCCGACTCCTCCGCTGTACGGAGCAGTCCTGCAATGCGGTCGCCGAGCTGATTGAATCTGTCGGCATCTTCATGCTCGACCTCGGTAGGAGCGAGAGCCGGAGGCACGGGAAGCTGTGCTGCGGCGGCAATCGCCGCTTCCTTGGACCGCACGGCCTCTTGAACATCAGCCCGAGCCGTGTCGAGCCGTGACTGAAGCTCGCGCATTTCCGTGGCAGCGCGCTTGAGGAAGGCAGTTACCTCTTCTTTCCTCCAGCCACGAAAGGCGACGGTAAACTCTTGGACTTCAAATTGATCTGGGCTAAGTGCCACGGGAATCCTCCTCGCTCGGATACCTATTCGGCCGAGGTCGCGAGCATGTGAGATTTTGTCGAAAGTTGGAAGCGATGCTCCGACTTATTTGGGGTTAGACCTCCACCACCGCTACCTTCGCCGCCATGAAGGAAATCCTTGACGCCATTCTTGCTGATGCGACGCCCGAAGAGCTAGCAGCGGTGCCGATTCCCGAGTCATATCGCGCAGCATTTGTTCGCCGTGCGGATTCCGACATGTTCGAAGGCCTCGAATCGTGGGAAAAGGACCCACGAAAGTCCATTCAGATTGCCGAAGTACCGGTTCCGGAACTGGCGCCCGACGAAGCGCTCGTTGCTGTCATGGCCTCGTCGATCAACTTCAACACGGTGTGGACCTCCATCTTCGAACCCCTGCCGACATTCGGATTTCTCGACCGACTGGGCAAGGAGAGCTACTGGGGTCGTCGCCATGCACTCGACTACCACGTGATCGGCAGCGATGGCGCAGGCGTGATCCTGCAGACCGGCAGCGGGGTGCGGAATTGGCGCGTGGGTGACAAGGTCGCGATCCACTGCAACCACGTGGACGACCAAGACCCCCGGTCGCACGACGATTCGATGAAAGCGTCCAACCAGCGTATTTGGGGATTCGAGACCAACTTCGGCGGATTGGCCGATCTCACGATCGTCAAAGCCAACCAGTTGATGCCAAAACCGACCCATCTCACCTGGGAAGAGGCAGCTGTGAATGCGCTGTGCGCCAGCACGTCGTACCGGATGTTGGTTTCAGCCAACGCATCGGCGATGAAACAGGGCGACGTTGTCCTGATCTGGGGCGCTACCGGTGGTCTGGGGGGTTACGCGGTGCAGTTGGTGCTGAACGGCGGCGGAATCCCGATCGGGGTGGTCTCGTCTCCGGAGAAGGCAGCGTTGCTCAACAAGATCGGCTGTGAGGCGGTGATCGATCGAAAGGCCGAGAACTACCAGTTCTGGAGTGATCCCCATACCCAGGACGAGAGTGAGTGGCGGCGATTCGGCAAACGTGTTCGAGAGCTGGTGGGGGAAGATCCCGACATCATTTTCGAGCACCCCGGGCGACAGACCATGGGTGCGTCGGTTTTTGCGGCCAAACGGGGTGGCACCATCGTCACCTGTGCCGCAACAAGTGGGTACATGATCGAGTACGACAACCGCCACCTGTGGATGAAGCTGAAGCGCATCGTGTCAAGTCACTTCGCCAACTACCACGAAGCGTCGGCTATGAACCGTCTGATCAACAACGGCGCGATCCATCCGATTCTCTCACACGTGTACGACCTCGATCACGTCGGCGAGGCCACTCTGCAGGTCCACCAGAACAAACACGAGGGCAAGCTCGGGGTCCTGTGCCTTGCTCCTGAAGAAGGGCTCGGGATCCAAGACCACGAGAAGCGCGCCCGAATCGGAGAAGACAAGATCGGCATGTTCCGGAGCTAGAACGCCGAACCCGGAATGAGGGTGGCGCGGTGCCAGAGCAGGTGGGCGTCATCGAGCTCAACCGGTTTGGACAGCAGGTAACCCTGGGCATAATCAGCTCCCAGCTGGTGCAAGTACTCCAACTGGTCAACCGTTTCGACTCCTTCGGCTACCACGGTGAGCCCAAGTGATTCGGCCAGGGTGACCGATGCCGACACAATTGCGGTGTCTTCGCGGCTGCTTCCCAGCCCATCAACGAATGAACGATCGATCTTGAGCGTGTGCGCCATGTGGAACCGCCGCAGATAGTCCAGCGTGGCGTAGCCGATACCAAAGTCATCGATGCTCAGGTGGCAGCCGAGAGCGGCGAGTTCGACCAGCGATGCGGATGCCCTTTCCAAATCCTCAACTTTCATGGATTCGGTGACTTCGAAGCCGACCGATTTCGGATCGACCTGGTAGAAGTCGAGGGCATCTGTCACGGTGGTCAGAAGCGACGGGTGCGAAAGCTGGCGGGCCGAGAGATTAACCGAGACGATCGGGGTGCCGCCAGCAAGCCGTTCGGGCCATTCCGCGACCTGACGGCAAGCTTCGCGAATGACCCATTCCCCGATCTCGATGATCTGGCCGGAGTCTTCGGCGATGTCGATGAACAGGGCCGGCGGTAGAACTCCGTGACCTGGACGGTCCCAGCGAACAAGCGCCTCCGCACCCATCATCTGACCGGTCGCAACGTCGATGATGGGCTGGTAGAGGAGGAAGAGCTCATCCTCGGCGATGGCATCCTGCAACGCCTCTTCCAGTTCGTGACGTGCAGCGAGTTGGCGCCGGAGTTCAGCGTCGAACACCGACACCTGATCCCTACCTGCCTCGTGAGCTGCATCTAGGGCTGCCTCGGCGTTTGACAGGACGTCGGCCGGCGTGAGGTCGTCGTCGGGGTGTACCAGAACGAGGCCAAGCGAGGCTGTGACCTCAGCGTCGGATCCATCGGGCAGTTCGATCGGAGCAACCACAACGGTTCTCAGCTCCTCCGCTGCACTAAACGCGTCAGCATCGTCCCGCCGCTGGGGACAGATGACCAAGAATTGATCTGGGCCTACTCGACCGATGGTGTCACCGACCCGCAAGACCGAGCGCAGGCGCTGGGCGGTGTGGGTGAGCAGATGATCCCCGGCGCTGGAACCGTGACGATCGTTGAAGGCCCGGAAACGGTCGAGATCGACCATGACCACCGACAGCAGACTCCCTTGTTCTGCTCCGGTTGCACTCGATCGCTTTGACAAATCAATGAGTTGGTCAAGCCGATCGGTCATCAGATCGCGGTTGGGCAGCCCAGTGAGAGGGTCGTGCAACGCCCGCAGGGCAAGATCGGCTTCTCGGCGACTGCGATCCATGGCCACGACCGCCAGTCGAGCGACGGCGTTCAGAAGTTGCTGCTGGGCGACTGTCGGCCCGTCGTGATCGGTGTGTGCCACCGCAACCGCGCCCATCAGTTCGCTGTTTCGCAACATCGGTGTCACCCAAACCGAGCCGATTCCGGCGTTTTGGAACTCGATCGCCGTGTCGAGTGGCAGGGAGGCAACCGGCACGGTGATTGGAGATGTGATGGCCGCCTCTGATCTGAGTGCCTGGAAGAATCGGGCTAGTAGGTCAGGCTTGAAGCCGGCGGTGCGAACGAGATCGAACCGAGCTGAGGTGGGTTCGTGGGCATAGGCCAGCGCCATCACAACTCGACCCGTGCCGAGAAACGATTCGGACCGCTCACCCAAGTGGATCACGATGTCGTCCAACGAGCCTGCGTGAGCCAGCGCGTCGAACAGTTCGGTCTGGTCGAAGCCCACATCGCCTGTTTGCGCTGGATCTGGAGTGCTGTTGAGTTCGGGTTCCCGCTGCACACGGAACATCGACAAATAGAGCGGCCAACCGTCACTCAGCGAAGGCACGGCGAGGAAGGTTGCGTGCACCGGCAGATCCGGGCCGTTCGAGGTGCGGAGTGCCATAGGTACGGCCGCCTGTTTGCCGGCGGCTACAAGTGCGGCGACGGCATCCAGCTGCTGCGGCGGAGTAGATTCGGCGAAAACCGTGTCAGGGGCCTTGCCCAAGAGCTCGCTCACGGAAACGCCGATGAGGTTGGCAAGACCCTCGCTCACATACACCATGTGGGCTGAATCGGAACCTGGGTGAACGGCCGAGACCATAACCCCGTCGATCACAGCCATGAGTTGGCCAGTGGCGTCATCGGCAACGGAAGGTACGGGAGGTGACGACACGGCTCAAAGACTAACGCTCTGGGGAGATGCGGTCAGGGAAGCGCAAGAGATTGGTGCCGCTAGCGTCTTTACCGTGAGAATGTCGGCGATGCGAGATCCGCTCAGCGTGGGTGAGGTCTGCGAGGGCATTCGGGAAGCGCTTCGCGATCAATTCGGTCAAGAGGTCTGGGTTCGGGGTGCCATATCTGGACTCAGCCGCTCAGCCAACGGGCATGTGTATTTCACATTGGTCGATCCCGATGAGGTAGGCCAGCGTCCTTCGGCAATCCTGGACGTTGCACTCTTCGCCAATGCCAAATTCCAGGTGAACGCCATTCTCAAGAAGACCGGATCGGTGCGAATGGAGGATGGAATCGAGGTAGCAATCGGGGGTTCGATCGACCTCTACAGCCCCAGCGGGCGAGTACAGATGATCATGAACATGATCGACCCGAGCTACACGCTCGGTCGATTGGCGGAGAGCCGCCAGGCAACGCTGAAGCGTCTCGCCGCTGAGGGCTTACTGGATCGCAACCGTGCGCTGCCACTTCCCGCTCTGCCTCTTCGGATCGCTCTGGTCACCAGCCAAGGATCCGCTGCCGAAGCCGACTTCATGGACGAACTCTCCGCCAGTGGCATCGCGTTCGAGGTGAGCCTGTTCGACACCCGCGTACAGGGCTCGGGCGCCCCGCTCACGCTGTCGAGGGCAATCGCTGAAGCCGGCGCCTTCGATGTCGACATTGTGGCAGTTGTCAGGGGAGGCGGTGCGAAGACCGATCTAGTGACGTTCGACAACTATGACGTCGCTGCGGCTGTTGCTGGCTGCGGCGTACCGGTGATCGTGGGAGTTGGCCACGAAATCGACCGATCCATCGCCGACGAAGTTGCTGCGATCTCGGCCAAGACTCCTACCGCCGCTGCAGGTTGGATTATTCAGCAGGTCATCCGATTCGACCAGCGAATCGACCTTGCAACTTCTCGCTTGACCATCGCTGCCAGGAACCAGCTGACTCTGGCTCGTCAACGATGCGACACAGCCACTCGGCGACTCCTAGCGGGAACCACCACAACACTGACAACAGCTTCCGGGCGCTGTTCGCGAACAACGAGCCGAATGGTGGCAGCCGCCAACTCGTCCGTAGTGAACGCGCACCACCGCTTGGATCGAAACGAACTTCGTCGATCCGCCCTGGATCCAAGCAACCTAATGGCCCGTGGATGGACCATCACACGCGACAGCAACGGCCAGATTGTGAGTTCGGTGTCCCAGATTGGAACCGGTGAGGCTCTCACCACCCAGGCCGTCGATGGGACCATCACAAGCACGGTCACTGCCGTAGAAGCCACAAAGAAGGAGCAGACCGGTGACCGAGAAATCTGAACCGAGCGCTCCTGAGGACGAGACTTCGTCGTATTCGGCCGCGATGACCGAGGTAGAGAACATCCTCGGCGAGTTGGAGAACAGCGTGGTCGATGTCGATCATCTTGCTGAGCGTGTCCGCAGAGCGTCGGACTTGCTCGCCATGTGCCGCGAACGATTAGCCGTGGTGGAACTCGACGTTGCTGGGCTCGTCGACGCGCTCGATCCGGGTGAGGAGCCAAAAAACGGTGGCGCAGGGACGCCCCAATGAGCAGGGACGCCCCAATGAGTAGTGGGCCGGACTCCATACGGGCCGAAGACTCCGAAGTCCCGCCCGCGATCCTCACCATCGCAGACGCGACCGAGGCCCATCTGCGTCAGATCTTCCAAACCGAGATCGATCGGTGGACTACCGAGGACAGCCGGCTGGGTGAGGCGGTGGTGATACTGAGCAACATGGTGCTCGGCCGGGGGAAACGTCTTCGTGCTGCGTTCTGTTACTGGGCCTGGGACGGCACCCGGAAGTGGATAGGGCAAGGCATCCCCAACGAGGACGACGTGATGAGTGCATGCGCGGGGTTTGAACTCCTACAGGCCTTTGCGCTCATTCACGACGACATCATGGATAATGCCCCGACCCGGCGGGGTGAGCCGACTATTCATACGACCGAGGCTTCCCGACTCCAACAGTTGGGTTGGCGCGGCGAACCCCGACGCTACGGCGAAGGGGTAGCGATCCTGCTCGGAGACCTCGCGCATGCGTACGCAGATAGATGTATTGGCAACACCACACCTGCAGCACGCCAGCTCTGGGATGAACTCAGAATCGAGCTGAATCTTGGCCAGTACTTGGACATCCGATCCAGCGCCGCCGGCGAGACTGATCGCGCCACGGCTCTGGCCGTCGCCACCTTCAAGAGTGCGCTTTACACAATCGTACGACCATTGCAGATGGGGGCGACACTCGCTCCTGGATGGGATGCGCTAGGCCACGACGAGCGAGACCAGGCGCTCAATCGGTTGGAAGCATTCGGTCGCCCCCTGGGGGAGGCCTTTCAACTTCGAGATGATCTGCTGGGGGTGATCGGTGAGTCCAACGAAACAGGAAAGCCGGTGGGTGCAGATCTCCGGGAGGGTAAACCGACCGAGCTACTGGCTGTCGCTCTGGAGCGAGCCGATCCAGAGGAACATCAACTGCTGGCGTTGGTCGGTCAATCAGATCTCACCGAGGAGAACGTAAGAGCGATCGTGGGTGTATTGCACAGTACTGGCGCAATAATTGAGGTCGAGCAAAGAGTCGCAGAACTCGTAGAACAAGCTCATGACACTGTTGAATCTCTCCGAATCGACCAATCGACCCGGGCGACAATGGCAGCGCTGGCCGACTACGTTGGTCTTCGCACCCACTGAATGCGTTGAAAGCATGACGGAGCGGCACGATGCGTCCCCGACTACCACAGTTCGCAGTATTGAACGGAACCCTCATCGTGCCGATGGGGTGAGTGGTGAACGCCGCAACGTCCAAAGGCGCTGACGCTCCAGACCAACCCACACCTGGACAGGTGTTGAGGTCGTTGCGCGCCCTGAAAGGCGACGGAGGTTCTGTTGAGATCAATGTTCTGACAGCTTCGCTGGCGGCAATTCTGACGCTCCTGCGTTGGGGTGCGATCGCCATTGGCCTGGGGTGGGCGGCGACCCAGGCGTCCGGGGGCAATGTTCGGGTTGTCGGGACACTCGCCGTGGCAATCTTCGTTGCCACTTTCAGAACGATCATTCCTCTTCGGACCGACGCGTCCAGCCGCTCAGCGCTGGTCTTTGCGATGGGTGACGTCGTCGTCCTGGGTCTGGGACTTGGGATCTCGGCTGGGTTGAACAGCCCCTTCGTTGGCTGCATCATGGTTGCCGTCGCAGTCGTGGCCTTCGGCTGGGGGCTCCCGTTCGGGGCAATGGCCAGCGCTTTGGCGTTTGCATCGGCCGGTGTCAGCACGGTCTACTTCACCGACGACGGCATCGGCTTCAGCCCACTCGCAGTGCTAGCCCTTGTGACCGCCGCCTTGTTCCCGGGGATCTATCACATCAACCTCACCGATGCTGAACGGACTCGTCGAACACTCAGCGCCCAACGGGACAAACTGGTGGAAACCAACGAACTGCTGGGAGCTCTCATGGACGTTGCCCGCACGTTGCCATCATCGCTCGATCTTGCCGATGTGCTTCGGGGCACTAGGAGCCAGTTGCAGGAGGCATTCAGGCCCGACCGCCTCGTGATTCTCACCCTCGACGACACAACACTCGATGAACAGCTGTGGTCGACCCAGACCCAGAACGGCTTCGACCTTCCCCCCACCTTTCCCGTCGATGATCTCCCCGCACCTCTCTCCGACGCCGCCAGTGCGGCGGACGTACTGAGGGTCAGCGACCTCGGCACAACCAGCAAACGGACAGGGAGCGGGATGTACGCCAGGCTCGTGGTGAATGGTCGAGATCGCGGCTTGGTTGGAGTCGAGCGGGAATCGACTGCGGCCTACTCCCCCGGCGACGCGATAATGCTCAGCGGCATGGCCGACGTCCTTGCTCTCACGCTCTCCAACGCTCGATCGTTCGGCCACCTCCGTTCGCTGGCCGCTACGGAGGAACGCGGCCGAATTGCGAGAGACCTTCATGACCGGCTGGGTCAGTGGCTCACCTACATCAGTCTCGAGCTCGAACGAATCCAATCCGAACAAGACGAACCCTCAGCCGATCTCAAGTCGCTTCATGCAGACACTCAAGGAGCAATCGGCGAGCTACGCGACACGCTGATGGAGCTGAGGGCAAGCGTAGGCCCAGGCAGACCTCTCGGGGTCCTTCTCGGCGAGGTGGTCGACCGCATCCGTAAACGCTCCAGTTTGGAGATCAACCTCACGATTCCCGAGGATCGGGACCTCGTCCTGGGCGAGGTGGCCGAGAACGAACTTCTTCGGATAGCTCAAGAAGCGCTCACGAATGTCGAGAAACATGCCAACGCCTCTCAGGTCACCGTGGCCTGGACCATTGAACGCGGCAGGGGCACGCTATATATCCACGACAATGGACGCGGCTTCGATCCGGCCAAGGGAATCCGGGGCAACGCCTATGGTTTAGTGGGTATGCGCGAACGAGCTGCCTCGGTTGGGGCAATCTTGGAAGTGCGCAGCTCACCTAATGAGGGCGCGACGATTACTGTTCTCACCAGTCCAACTACTTCGGGAGCACACCCATGATCCGAATTCTTCTAGCCGATGACCACGCTCTACTTCGCGACGGCCTGCGCCGCTCCTTCGAAGCCGCCGGAGACGACGTAGTCGGAGAAGCTTCAACCGGAGAAGAAGCGGTTTCGCTCGCCAAGTCCCTCCAGCCCGACGTTGTCCTCATGGACCTCTCCATGCCGGTCATGGACGGAATCGAGGCAACCGCGCTCATCCGTGAGGCCGTACCCGCTTGCCGGATCGCCGTGCTAACGATGCACGACGACATCGACAAGACCCGAGACGCCATCGCCGCCGGCGCCAGCGCGTACCTGAGCAAGGGAACCTCATTCGCGGACGTCCGCGACACAGTACTGCGGGTGGTAGACGGCGAGACCGTCCTCTCCCCCGCCCTGGCTGGTGCCATGCTCACCACCGCACACGAGCAGCGAGCCAACGAGGATCTACTGAGCGAACGTCAGATCGAGATTCTTCAGGCCATCGCCGACGGGATGAGCACCAAGCAGGCTGGCCGCCATCTGGGCATCACAACCAAGACGGTTCACAACCATCTGAACGCCATCTATCGCAAACTCGATGCTCAAAGCCTCACCCACGCGGTCCTGGGCGCAGTCCGTCTGGGCATTATCGACTTGAACCACGAACCTGAAGGGGTCTAGAGCAGACCTTCCGGTCCGAATCGAAATTCCGTTCCCCAACCACATCTCCCCGAAATTCCGTTCCCCCCGCACACACGATGTGCGCCAGGAACGGCAGAACGGTTGAATGTGCTTCTCCAACGGGATTTGGGCGGCTAGCCGTGCGATTTGCTGGAGAGAACACCTGCGGCTTGGAGTTCTACGATGCGATCACCTGAGACTCCGAGCCAACTCAGCACCTCGGAGTTGGACTGGCCGAACGATTCCACCTCACCGCCCACATATGGCTCGTGGCCCTCGATCTTGATCGGGTGACCCGGGTAGAAGCCGGGACCGACCAGTGGGTCGTTGTAACTGATGACCGAACCGCGCTCTCTCAAATGGGGGATGTCGGCGAGGTCCGCCGGGCTGTTCACCTTGGTACACGGCACCCGATGACTCGCCAGGGCGTCGATCACCTCATCGTCGGTTGAGAACGTCGCCATCCAGCCTTCGATGATGCGGTTCAACTCGGCTCTATTGGCAACCCTCGCCGAATTTCCCCGGAAACGTGGATCGTCGGCCAAGTCGGGGCGACCGAGGGCGTCCCAGAGCTGGCCAACTTGGTGGACTGTCACAATGAGAATGATCCAGCTCTCGGGGCCGGCGAACACACCTGCGGGTGCGACCGGCTGATAGTCCCGGCCATGTCGAATCGGCACGTACTCACCATTGGTAAGACCGGGGGCGTGGATACCGGTTTCGTGCATGTGGACCAGGGCATCCACCATGGATATGTCGAGGTAGGTGCCTTCGCCGGTTCGCTCACGGTGGAAGAGTGCCGTCCCGATCGCAGCAAAGGCGTGCACCCCGGCGTTGGAATCTGCAATGGCGGAACCCACCAGGAGTGGCGGTCCGTCTGGAAACCCTGTCATGTGGGCGATTCCACTGAATCCCTGGGCGATGAAATCGAACGCAGGACGGTCAGCAAGTGGGCCGGTCTGGCCGAATCCGGAAATGCTGGCCATGACCAAGTCGGGCTTCACCGTGATCAGATCCTCGTAGGCCAATCCGTAGCGAGCCATCACGCCGGGGCTGAAGTTTTCCACCGCCACATCAGCGGTCGCAACGAGCTCCAGGGCAATCTCTCGTCCGGCATCGTTTCTGAAGTCAAGCCCCACGCTCCGTTTGCCGCGGTTCTGTTGCACCAGGAACGCCGACCTACGGTTGATGCGGGGCTGTAGTCCGCGGCTGGGATCGCCGTGTTCGGGAAGTTCGAGCTTGATGCACTCCGCCCCCTGTTCGACCATCAGTCGCGTGCACGCCGGACCAGCCAGATACTGGCTGAAGTCGACGACCCGTATGCCCTCCAGCATCCCTCCGCTCGCCTCACGCAACGTTCGACCTCTCTCACTGCCAGCCCCGTCCACAGCCTACGAGCGGGAGGCCCCGCGGAGGGACGAAGAGTGATCTGCGAGGTACGAGCAGACACGCCGGTTCCGGAGTGACCCGAAGGGCCGGGTTCGTCAAGCGAGCTCGCCGAGGAACGAGGCGGGCGAAGTGAGAAGACGAACAGGAAGGCCCCGCAGGCGAGCGAGAGGCCCCCGGAGGGACAAAGAGTGATCTGCGAGGTACGAGCAGACACGCCGGTTCCGGAGTGACCCGAAGGGCCGGGTTCGTCAAGCGAGCTCGCCGAGGAACGAGGCGGGCGAAGTGAGAAGACGAACAGGAAGGCCCCGCAGGCGAGCGAGAGGCCCCCGGAGGGACAGCACGTTAGAACCGTTCACGGCGGAAGGTGATCTTCCTACCCCGCAGGGCAACACCGCGCATGGAGTCGATCACATGATCAGCCTTGTCCGCTGGAACCGAGACGAGTGAGAACCGGTCCTGAATGTCGATCGGGCCTATCTCGCGACCTGGGAGGCCAGATTCACCTGCGATTGCCCCCACCAGGTCCTTGGGTCGAATGCCGGCGGACTTCCCGCCACTGACGTACAGGCGAACACTGTTGCTGGCGTCCTTATTGAACCGATCTCGTTTGCCTTTGCGTTCGTGCTTGTTGTCGAAACGATCGCCCTTCTTTTCGAACCGGTTGCCCTTCTTGGGGTCCCTCACGGCTGCGGTCGGAATCTCTTGATCATCGGTTTCGGGGGCAGTGGCAGCATGAGCGAGCTTCATCGCTGCCAACGCAATCTCGACCACATCGAACTCGTCGCTGAGGCTGTCGAAAATCGGGCGGAACGATTCACCGTCTCCGCTCTGAATTGCCTCGCGCAGTTGGCCCCGAATGATGTCGAGACGACGTTCCCGCAGGTGAGCAACCGTGGGGATGGTCTCGAGTTTGAGCTTCTGCTTGGTAACCCGTTCGATACTTTTCAGCTGCCGGTGCTCACGGGGCTCAGCAAGGGTGATCGCCACACCCTCGCGCCCTGCCCGTCCCACACGGCCAATGCGGTGTACGTAGGCTTCGGGGGCAGAAGGGACGTCGTAATTCACCACGTGAGTGAGTTGGCTTATGTCGAGGCCACGGGCTGCCACGTCGGTGGCAAGCAGCAGATCCGCGACACCGTTCTTCAGCTTTCCCAGCGCACGGTCGCGCTGCTCCTGGCTCATGCCGCCATGAAGGGCTTCAGCTCGGTAGCCCCTTCCGTTGAGCGTCTCGGAAAGTTGATCTACCTCCACCCTGGTGCGACAGAACACGAGGGCAGCTTCGGGCGCTTCCATGTCGAGAATGCGGCCCAGCGCGGCAGCTTTGTGGTTCCTGCTCACCATGTACGCGAGTTGACGAACCTTGGGAATCGTTCCAGGATCCTCTTTCGACCCGGCGATCTGGATCACAACGGGTTCGTTGAGGTGGGAGCGAGCAATCGAGTTGATTCTGGGCGGCATGGTTGCCGAGAACAGGACCGTTTGGCGTTCATCAGGCAGTTCGCTGAGGATCAACTCGAGATCTTCGGCGAATCCCATGTCGAGCATCTCGTCGGCCTCATCCAGTACGACGATTTGAATCTGGTTGAGACGCAGGGTTCGTCTACCAATGTGATCAAGCGCCCGACCTGGGGTTGCGACCACCACGTCGACGCCTCGTTTGAGAGCACCGAGCTGCCGCCCGATCGGTTGCCCGCCATAGATCGGCAGAACTCTGGTACCGATCCCCCGGCCGTACTTGTGAATCGCCTCGGAAACCTGCATGGCGAGTTCACGGGTGGGAGTGAGAATGAGCGCCGTCGGGCCCTCGATTCGCTGTCCGGCATCTTTCGCCTCAGCAAGCCGTTGAAGAATTGGCAGAGCAAATGCGGCCGTTTTGCCCGTTCCGGTTGCGGCCTGACCGATCATGTCGTTGCCTGCCAGAAGAACCGGGATCGCCTCCGCCTGAATTGGAGTGGGTTCTTCATAACCGAGCTTGGTCAGCTCACTCTGAACCGAGGGATGAAGCCCGAGCCCGGCAAAACCGGAGTCATTGTCGTCCGTTTCGCGATGTTGGGGCGGGGCAACGCCCGCAAGGTCATCAACATTGCCGTTTGTTGGGTTTTCAAGCATCTCGGGCCTTCGTTTGCGAACCGATCAGTGTAGTGAGTCCCGAACCCATACCGCTGAGCAAGGGATCACGTCCATCGCTACACCGGCCGCGTAGCTGGAATGTGGGCGATGTCAGTCTCGGAGCGCATAGAAGGTGCCGTTGCGGGAACCGACGAAGATTCCGCCGTCCCACACCGCTGGAGTGGACTCCAGACATCCCTCGCCTAGGAACTGAGACCAGACCTCGATCGGCTGAGCTGCCGTGTCGGAAACGTCGTAGCCGTGCATGACCCCGGAACAGTCGCCCTGTATCAGCGTGTCATCAACCACAACCGGGCTCTGCCAGGTGGGACCGGGAATCTCGATCGACCACCGTTGGGCTCCATCGGTTCGGTCGAGACCGAGTATCTCGCCATCGTCGGTGGCGACGATCAGAATGTCACGATGTAATGCGGGAGTGGCCCAGACACCGGATTTGATCCCGCTGTTCGCTTGCACGCTCCAGACCAGCGGATCCTCGGGTTTGGTGGGATCGAGTTTCAGGATCTGGCCAAGTTCCTTGGCCCTGCTACGTCCTTTCTCGTACTCGACGCCAGCGTAGATCATGCCCTCATCGTCGATCACAAGCGAGGCGTCGACGTCTTCGCCGGCCCAGAAACGAAAGATCCGCTCGGGGTTTTCGCCGTCGGCGATGGAGCCGATGTCCCATCCCTGAATGAGACCACTGGAGTTGGCGAAGTACACCGTGTTGCCGCTGATGGCCACGGAGTTTTCAATGCTCTGCTCGTTGGAGGTAACTGCGAGGAGCTCGGAGTCCCACGACTCGGTGCTGAAGACGATTTCGGGGTTCACGGTGACCAAACCGTCAGAGTCATAGCCGCGGTTGAGTTTCACGATGAAGAAGCGGCTGTTCTCACCACCTTCGAAGAGATAGTCGTCGATGATCAGCCCGCTGCCGTCCCAGTCGTCGTTCCACTTCACCGGTTTCACGGCGTCAGCATTCAGTTTCCACAGCGCAGTCGGCTCCGGCCGGTCGATGGCCACCACGTGATAGTTGTTGTCGCGACTACCTGTGTACATCAGCGGGTAGCCGTCGGGATCGATCGTGATGGAACCTTTGATGATGTCCCCGGTCTGATACGGCCCGTAGACCTCTTGGCCCGTCAGCGGGTCGAGAAACGTGACGTTGCGGTCATAACCCCCGAATGCGACCCACCAGGTTCCGGGCACGGCACCGGCCGAAGAAGGCGGCTGAAACACCGACGGCTGACCCGTCCAGCCCGAACCGCACCAGACTTTGCTGACTCCACCAACTGGTGAATTGGCACAGCCGATCTCGTGAGTCCACGCCACCGAGGGGTTCTTGGGAGCGCCGCGACCGTAGAAGGTTCGAGTTGGATTGCCGCGGAAGGTCAGGAGACCTTCGACCGCTCCCAACTCCGACCACGGAAGCCCGGACGATGCGGGGTCGACCCATCCCTCGTATGGCGGAGTTGTTGTGGTCGTGGTTGTCGGAATAGTGGAAGTGGTTGTGATCGCCGTTGTCGACGTCGCAACCAATGTGGTGCCGGCGACCTCGGGAAGTTCCTCGGGCTCCGCACCACCCAGTCCGAACGCAAAATCGACATCGGTGAGTTCCACTGTCCACAGTCCTACCGAAACTGCTGCGGTGAGGATTGCGCCTATCAGAAACGCTATCGACCGACTCATAACTACGTGAGGCCTCCCTCAGCGACCATTCGCTCCAGCGTGAGTTCTGGGTGGTCGCTCAAGACCCGATCCATCCAATACTTGCTCTCGAACAGGGCGAGGTGGAGTCCATTGACTCGTTGGAGCACATCGACACCTTGCATGGCGCGAAGCTGTGCGGCACTTGCGGCATCGGTCTTCCGAGCGATCGAATACCTGGTGCTGGTGAGCTCCACCGGTGCACCGAACTCGTTCTCCAGACGATTGAGGGCCACCTCGAACTGAAGCTGACCAACAGCGGCCAGGACCGGCGCCTGATCGCCGATGTCGGGATCTCGAAGCACCTGCACGGCACCTTCTTCGTCGAGCTGGGCGATTCCTTTCGGAACTGCTTGAACTTCGAGGTATCGCGGACCCGGGCAACCATGAAGTGTTCTGGAGCGAATGCTGGCAACGGAGGAAACTCCGCGGTCTCCCCGGCATAAATGGCGTCGCCCACTCGCACGTCGGTTGCGTTCACCAATCCGAGGATGTCACCGGGAAAGGCTCTGTCGACCGTTTCGCGATCCTGGCCGAACAGGGTCTGGGCGTATTTGGTGGAGAACTGCCGGCCGGTTCCGCCGGCTATCGCCATCATTCCTCGTTCGAATTCGCCCGAGCAGACCCGAACAAATGCGATGCGGTCACGATGGCTCTTGTCCATTCCGGCCTGAACCTTGAAGACGAGCCCGCTGAAGTCAGCATCCACAGCGCGGCGGCTTCCGTTGGCGAGAAGAGTCGGTGAGGGTGAGGGTACGAGATCCACGACGCCGTCGAGCAGGGCCCGAACACCGAAGTTGGTCATGGCCGAGCCAAAGAAAACCGGCGTCGATTCGCAGGCGAGGAAGGTCTTTTGATCGACGGCCCTCTCGAGCATGTCGAGCAGTTCGACCTCTTCCTGTGCGTGAGTCCACTGCTCACCCTCGTCGATGAGGGCTTGTTCGGGCGACACGATTTCCTCGGGGGCGACGGTGGAACCGCGGGCGGTTCGTTCGAATCGGATGTAGTCCCCGGAGGGGCGTTCGATGATCCCCTTGAACTCGCCGGCGAGGCCCACCGGCCACGTGACCGGAGTGGGTTCAACGATCAGAGTTTGCTCAATCTCATCGAGCAGTTCGAGCGCACCCTTTCCCGGCCGGTCCCACTTGTTGATGTAGGTGAGAAACGGGATCTCCCGTTCGCGGCACACCTCGAACAGCTTGAGGGTCTGTTGCTCGATGCCTTTGCCGGCATCGAGAACCATCACCGCGGCGTCAGCAGCGGCCAGAACCCGGTAGGTGTCTTCGGAGAAGTCGCGGTGACCGGGTGTGTCGAGGAGATTGATGGTGCAATCCCGGTACTCGAACTGCAGTGCAGCCGAGGTGATGGAGATGCCGCGTTGTTGCTCCATCTCCATCCAGTCCGAGGTGGCAGAGCGACGCCCTTGGCGGGCCTTGACCGAGCCAGCGCCAGCGCTCAGCGCACCGCCGTAGAGGAGGAACTTCTCGGTAAGGGTTGTCTTTCCAGCGTCGGGGTGAGAAATAATCGCAAACGTCCGACGACGCGCTGCCTCGGCTTTGATTTCCGGCGATCCCACCCCGAAAGTCTACGACCCCACCGCCCTCAACCCGGGCGCATCCTTCCGCCTCGCCGCCTCGGGACCTGCTCGGAATTATTCGCAGTGACCGCAACTGCCGGTGCGAGACGAGTTTCTCAGGGACCACGAAACGAGCGCCGGCACGGGGGGCGAGGTTGGAGCAACGAGCGACGACAGCAGAACCTGAGTGGCAACGTGCCCCCTGCAGGGGAATTGCGTGGAGCTGAGGGGAATCGAACCCCTGACATCTGCCTTGCAAAGGCAGCGCTCTACCAACTGAGCTACAGCCCCTATGGGACCCTGCATGATAGCGCCGGTTATTGAGCGGGCGTAACGAATACCTCGATCCAAGAGTCGGTATCGATTACTCGGTCTGCGAGTCGAGCGATGTCGCTTCGGTTCGTGTCGAGGACGATGTCGAATGCAACCTGGTTGGTGAGTACGGGTCCATCATCGGTGGACTCCTCCAGCAGCTGGTTGATGATGTCGCCGTTGGAGATGAAGTTGTAGTTGTCCGCTACCACGGCGACCGCACGTTCGTACTCGGCGACGGTGGGGCCAGAGGTGTCCAGTTCTGTCAGCTCGCTGAGGAGTGTCATTCGAATCTCGTCGAGGCGGCCGGGATCACCGGCAACGTTGATGAACAGCTGGCTTTCGCTGTCGGGCTCGTCAATGAAGTCGACCGATGTAGATCCGCCGTTGTAGCTTGCGCCCAGTTGCTCCCGGATTCGAGTGAACAGTCGCTCCTCCATGATCGCCTGCAGGATTTCGGCTTGTATTCGATCGGTGTCAGTGAATTCTGACGGTGAGCTGAACAGCATCGAGAGGATGCCAGCACCACCGGCTGGTCCAGCCATCTCCCGCACGGTCACGACACCGGGTTTCCGCGGGCCGAGCAGGTCGGCGAAGGTGTCTGCTGGCCGACTGGGGATCGTTCCGATGTAGCGGCGAGCTAGGTCTTCCACATCGTCTTGTTCAGCATCGCCGACCACCACCAGCACAAGGTCGTCTACACCGGTCATTCTTGTCTCGTACAAAGCGAGCGCTTTCTCGGGCGTGAGCGTGTCGAGGCCGGCTCGGTCAAGCAACGGATTCCGGTCCCGATCGCCATCATTGATCGCTTCGCTGAGTGCCCGATTGGCGGCCACCTGGGGTTGATTCTGAACAGCACGGAGCTCTTCGGTCTTCTGCACAATCACGCGATTGAACGCCGAATCATCGATCCGCGGTTCGGTGAGATACAGGTGCATCAGCTGGAATGCGATCTCGAGGTCATCGGGAGACGCTTCGGCCTGAATTCCTTCTCCTGTTTCGTAGACGAAGGGCTGAACGCCGACGACTTTGTCGGCGAGGTAGCGGTCCATCGCAACTTTGGAAAGGTCGCCGACACCACTCAACGAAACCATCGAAACTGTCGGCTCCAGCAACGGCTGATCCGGAACGGGAAGTAGCGACCAGCCCCCCTCGGACAGTCCGAACACATTCACGCTGCCTTCAGCAATTTGCGACTCGGCGAATATCACCCTGCTGCCGTTTTCGAAAGTCCACTCCTGACCTCCGGCGGCTTCCAGAGATCGTTCAGCAGCAACGTCAACCGCGTCGGGCCGCGCCATCAACTCATCGATTGCGGCGACCTCGTCGCTGTTTCCCTGAGCCGCAACTGCAGCATCGACCACAGCGGTCAACTCCTCGACCGATGGAAGATCGGTTGCGTCTGGTCCAACCACGATCACCAGAGGTTGCGAAACCTCCATTAGCCACCGGAAGTATCCGTTCAGATCCTGGGTTGTTGTAGACCCCACGAGCCCGATCACCCGGTCTCGGCGATCGCTCGCCTTCGAGGCATCCGCACCAGCCAAGAAGTGTTGGACGTAGAGGTCGGCCCACTCAGAGTCTTGTCGAGTGCCCAGTTGTGCCAGCTCTTGGTCGAGGGCGGAGATGCCTTGCTGTTTGGCCCGTTCCAATTCATTCTCGGTGAACCCGTCCTGTGACAGTGTCTCCATGAGCGACAGGAACTCACCCGTCCCTGCAGCAAGATCGGAGCCGTCGAGATTGAAGCCAATGAACGACATACGGCGGGTCTGGGAAAATGGCTGACCCCCGCCTCTCACCAGGCTGCTGGTTCCCGATGTGATGGCTTCGTTCACTCGATTTGTGATCATGGTGGAAATGAGGGACTCCCACTCGTCGAGCTGTTCACCACCGAACGTGCCTGGATTCCTCGATGGGGTTCGATAGTCGATCGAGATGAAGGTTCCGTCGAGGCTGGGATCGGCGATGACATCGACGACCTGGGGTGTCCCGATGTCGATCACCGGTTCCTGGCGCGGTGGGTGCTCGTCACCGCGACGTTCGAGATCGGCGAAGGTGCCGGAAACAAACTCTTCGAGATCATCTAGAGGAAGGTCGCCAACTGCGACAACAGCCATATTGTCAGGGCGATACCAGCGGTCGTAGAACGCTCGGGTGTCGGCATCGGTGGTTGTGACGATTTGTTCTTCGGTACCGATCGGGGATCGATCCTCATAGGGCGTTCCGTCGAAGTAGACATCTTCAAACCGCTGCTGCACTGAAGCGCCGGCTCGTTCTCGTGCCAACCGATATTCTTCCCGGACGACCCCTCGCTCGTTTTCCACCTCGGTTGGATCCATCGTTGCATTGCCGGCCCATTCTCGCAGCACGGTGAACACAGTCTCCGCGTTCGGGCCCTGGAGAGATACTTCGAGCTGATAGACGGTCTCGTCAAAGCTCGTGTACGCGTTCAAGTCCGGCCCGATCTGGGCTCCGAGGGAACGGAGCTCGGAATCAAGACTGTTTCCAGGATATTTTGTGGTGCCGTTGAACAACATGTGTTCAGCAAAATGTGCGATCTGGTCCGTGGGTTCAACCTGTTGCAGCGAACCAGCGTTTACAGCGAGACGGACCGACAGTCTCTGGCCTGGCGCATCATTGCGCCGCAGGTAATACGTGAGGCCGTTGGAGAGCGTGCCGATCCGAATCTCAGGATCTACTGGCAGCGGAGTCTCATCGATGATCGGTGCCACCCCGGGCGGGAGTTCACCCGTAGCGTCGAGATCGAGGCCGGCGTCATCAGGTTCTCCGGCCGTCGTCGAGAAGTCCTCGGATTCAGAGAGTTCCGGATCGTCTGATCCCGTGCAGGAAGCGACTACAAGTACAGCGGCAACCAGGAGTGCGAGAGTGAGCCTTGTCGGCCCCTTGTGGCTGCAAGTAATCATGTGGGAATCTCTCCTGGATCTATCGAGGCTCAGGGCAACAAACCAAGCTTGTTCGGGTGCGCACCGGGATCGCGCCTCCTCTGGACCCAACCACCCGGTCGGGTTCCTCAGCACGAAGGACAGTACAACGTGCGAGGAGTCCGACCGAGCCTCTCACCTACCCACTGCAATTTGGCCGAGTTGGCTGTCAAGCCGCATCTAACCGCGCTCGAAGATGAACTGGATTCGACGGTTGATCGCTCGATTGGCGGCGCTGGTGTTGGGAACTGCGGGCTCGGATGAGCCTCGACCTGTTGTGCTGAGCCTGGTCTCTTCGATACCGAGCTCCACCAAGGCTTCTTTGACCGAAAGGGCACGGTTCTCGGACAACGTTTGGTTGACCGTATCTCCACCGGTGTCGTCGGTATGGCCAACGATCTCAACCTCTCGACCGGGAAGCGACTCGATCGCGTCTGCGATGACCAACAAGTTCTCATTCCCCTCGTCGGAAATCTTGCTGGTCCCGGTGTCAAAGAGGATCGGTTTCTCGGCGAGGATTGCCTCCAGCTCGGCTTCGAACAACTCCAGCGCAGCGTCGCTCACGTCGATTTCGCTGGCGTTTGTCACTACTGCGGTTCGGAAGTCGGTCTGAAGGATCTCAAACAGCTCAGTCGAGGACGTGTCACCTGGCTTGGTGATTCCAGAAATCGTCAGCACAGCACCCTCGATATCGGAGGGCTCCACCACAACCGCTGAGATGTCGACGTTGCCTTCACCGTAGACAGCTTCTGCTGACTGAAGCAGGCGCTCTCGATCCGAGTCGGTGGGCACGCGACCGGCTAGGACAACCGGTAGAGCCCCGACTGCGATGTCGACGACTGCAAGCTCGAACTGGGGTGCCACGAAGTCGATGTCGAAGTCGCCAGCCGCCAAACCGAGGTCGACGCGGGCGTTTGCCTGGAGCTGCTCGGGAGCCAGATCGCCGGTATCGGCGACCCCCGAGAAGTTGATCACACCGCTACCAAGATCGACCGATGCATCGATCGTGAGCTCATCGATCACGTTGCCATTGCCGAAACCTTCCTCGGCGATGCGAATGAGCTGAGCACGAGCACCCTCATCGGGAACGGCTCCGGTGAGCGTCGCAACCTTGCGGTCCACAGAAACGTTGATCGTGGCCGGCGTCCCAGCAGCCTGTACAGAGGAGGAGGTCGATGGCGGGTCAACCAGCACTACCGAGCTGGCCAAATCGTCAGATCGGCTGGAAGCCCAGATCGCAACGGCTGCTAGTGCTGCAACAGCAACATAGATCCAACCAGCCCATGCCTTAGGACCCCGAATATTCTGTTCGGGCAACCTGGCGGGGATTTCTGTCGTGTCCCCACTGACACTCATGGAGACTGTAATACCGCCGGGATCCGATTCATGGCGTCCTGGACCTTCTGCTCCGGGAAGTCGTAATCGATCATTTCGCCTGAGAAGTAACGTTGGTAGGCAGCCATGTCGAGATGACCGTGGCCGCACAGCGCGGTGAGTATCACCCGTTCCTCACCGGCCTCCCTCGCCTCAAGAGCTTGGCGGACCGTTCCAGCCAGAGCGTGCGTGGGTTCGGGCGCTGGCACGATGCCTTCGGTTCGCGCGAACTGCACCCCCGCATCGAAGCACTCTGTCTGGTTGATCGAAATCGCATCCATCATTCCGAGCTCGTAGATGTGAGAAATCAAGGGCGCCATGCCGTGATAGCGAAGACCGCCTGCATGGATGGGGTCTGGCACGAAATCGTGACCAAGAGTGTGCATCTTCATCAATGGCGTCGTGCCCGCAGAATCACCGAAGTCGTAGGCATACACACCTCTGGTGAGGCTGGGGCAGGCTGCCGGTTCGACCGCAAGAATCCGCGGATTCATGGTCCCCGCCATCTTTTCGCGCATGAACGGGAATGAGAGCCCGCCGAAGTTGGAGCCCCCGCCAGTGCAGCCCACCAACACATCGGGGCTCTCTTCAACCTTGGCCAGCTGCAATAGTGCTTCCTCGCCGATGATGGTCTGGTGCATCAACACATGGTTCAGGACCGATCCAAGCGCATATTTGACCTCGGGATTCGGGGCAGCCATCTCCACCGCTTCACTGATGGCGATTCCGAGCGAGCCCGGCGACGCAGGGTTGGCCTGAAGGATGGCTCGACCGGCTTGGGTGAGGTCGCTCGGGCTCGGGTGAACTACGCCACCAAAGACCTCCATCATCGCCTTTCGATACGGCTTCTGGTCATAGCTGCTGCGAACCTGCCAGATCTCACACTCCATGTCGAACAATGCGCAGGCGAACGCCAGAGCCGTTCCCCACTGCCCGGCTCCGGTCTCGGTGGTCAGCTTCTTAACACCCTCCATCTTGTTGTAGTACGCCTGGGGTACTGACGTGTTGGGCTTGTGTGAGCCCGCCGGGCTCACACCCTCATACTTGTAGTAGATGCGGGCGGGCGTATCCAACGCCTTTTCCAGTCGGTGGGCACGGTAGAGGGGCGAGGGCCGCCACATCCGATACACATCTTGAACCTCAGCCGGAATATCGATGTATCTTTCCGTCGACACCTCCTGCATGATCAGGGCCATCGGGAACAGCGGTTCGAAGTCTTCCGGACCGGCCGGCTCGTGTGTGCCAGGATGCAGGGCCGGCGGTGGCGGCGCCGACAGATCGGGCACGATGTTGTACCACTGCGTCGGCATCTCCGATTCCGTGAGCAGGATCTTGTGGTCGGTGCGGTCAACAGTCACGATCGCGACGTTAGTTGTATTCGATCTCGTGCGTAAACCGCCCCAACAATCGACTTGCCTGCCAGCGTCGGGATCTAGGCGGCGCCGACCGTTTCTGGGGCCGTGATGACCGCATGGTCGTCAACCTCGATGAAGATGCACTCGCCAGGGCATTCGGCTGCGGCAGCGATGACGCCGGCTTCGGATGACGGTCGCACATAGGCCAGCTCAGAAGACCCGCCGGGATCGTTGAAGACTTTGGATCCTTCTGTGCAGTATGCGATGCCGTCTTCGAGAATCGTGAACACCTCAGGGGCATGATCGGTGCAAATACCGTCACCGGTGCAGAGATCCTGATCGATCCACACATGAATGCGAGGGTGGTCTTCCACGGCTTCCGAGGGTACTGGGGTCCAGCATCCGGTGGTGGACCGGGCACCACAGCGAATCGCCCTATCCTGACCATGTGAGCAGCGTCTACGGGAAACTCTTCCGCATCAGCACCTTCGGGGAGTCCCACGGGCCAGCGGTCGGTGTGGTGATCGACGGGTGCCCCCCCGATATCCCGATTGTCGAGAGCGAGATCCAGGCTGACCTCGACCGTCGTCGCCCCGGCCAGAGCCGCCTCGTCACCCAACGCAGGGAAGGCGACGAGGTCGAGATTCTGTCGGGCGTCTTCGATGGACGTTCCACCGGAACACCGATCGCGTTGTTGGTCCGCAACGCCGACCAGAACCCGGGGGCCTACGACCATCTGAAAGATGTCTTTCGCCCCAGTCACGCTGACTACAGCTACCTTGCGAAATACGGGCGTCGTGATCACAGGGGTGGTGGACGCAGTTCAGCCCGCGAAACGGTAGGCCGAGTGGCTGCCGGGGCAATCGCCAGACGGTGGCTCGACGATACATACGGCGTTGAGGTGCTGGCATGGGTCGCCCAGGTTCATTCCATAGACGCTGTGGTCGATCACAACTCGGTCTCGCTCGAACTTGTGGAGGCGTCTCCGACCCGTTGCCCTGATCCTGCTGCTGCGAATCAGATGGTCGAGGCCATCGAGGATGCCCGTCGCCGCGGTGACTCGCTGGGCGGAACAGTTGGGTTCGTCGCCCGAGGCGTCCCGGCTGGATGGGGAGAACCCGTCTTTGACCGCCTGGAGGCTGATATCGGCAAGGGCATTCTGTCCCTGCCAGCATGCAAAGGTTTCGAGATCGGCAGCGGATTCGCCGGTACCCGCATGACCGGCCGCGAACACAACGACCCGTTCGTACCCGGTACCGACGGCCCGATGCTGGCATCCAACCGATCAGGCGGGGTGCAAGGCGGCATTTCGATCGGTGCTCCGATCTACGGGACAGCGGCATTCAAGCCGACCGCCACCATCGCCTCAGAACAAACCACGGTCACCACCGCCATGGAGGCCACCACGTTGGCGGCCAAGGGCCGACACGACCCTTGTGTCCTGCCACGTGCGGTGCCGATGGTCGAGGCCATGATCCTGCTCACGCTCGCTGATCACGCCCTTCGTCAGGGTTCATTTGCGTCATGAGGACCGGCTCTGACGGGGCGCCGAGGATGTTCGAGAATCATCGTCACGACACCGACGATTGCCCCGGAGCTCACCGTACCGAAGTCCCGGCTGTCGGAGCCTTCGATCTCGTTGTCACTCGCCAACCAATAACCGTCCGAATTGACGAGGCTCCGCTTCACGATCAAAAGGTCGCGCTCCAGAGGATGATGAGCTACCACGATCGTTCCGTTGGGAATCGACCCAGACGTTGCCTTCACCAGCACGAAGTCGCCAGCAGCGAGTGCGGGAGCCATGGAGTTCCCGCCCACCACCACGCGTCGGCGCCGACCACGGGCCCATGCCCACAGCTCGGCGCCGACGTAGAGAAGTGAATTCGTTTCGGTCAGAGGATCGTCACCTCAGCTGGCGGTGATCCACGGGACCTCTTTGTTCTTGGTAGCCCAGAACATGTGGTGGATCGCTTCGATCTGGCTCATGAGTTCGTTGGCTGTGTCGACATCAACCGAGGTCTTGCACGCCGATGCCTGCTTGGCACCATTCCAAAAGGTGGTGTGAAGATCCGGGTAGGTCTCGAGGTGCGGTGGCTTGAAATAATCGTGCCAAAGGATGTTCAGTTCCCGCTTCACGATCTCGGCCTGCTCTTCCTTGATGGCGATGTACCGCGAGCGAGTGTTCTCAGTGGCGAGATCGTTACCGTCGCCGAGATCGACGAGCTTCTTGGTCATGGCGAGCACAGCCTCACCGGCGATGCGGGCGCTGGCAGGGTCATAGACGCCGCAGGGACCGTCGCAATGGGCTGAAACGAGTTGAGCGGGACGAACCCGGTCCAGTGCTTTGAGCAGAGTTGATGAGATGGTCATGACCTAAACCTAGGTGTCGTCTTCGCTCGATCCCAACTCGCGCAGATATGCCTCGAGTTCACCGGCCATGTCGTCACCGCTGGGCAATCGTTCCTCGTCACGGTCAACACGCTCTTCGAGCTGGGCGAGGTACACACGACTTTCTTCATCAGCGGCCACAGCACCATCCACCTGCTCCATCCAGTCGTGCACTGCCCCGTCCATTTCTTCGTACTTGGTGGGGATTCTGGTGAGCTGCTCCAGTCGGCGGAGTAGTGACTGAGTTGACTTGGGGCTCGGCGACCCGGGCACATAGTGAGGCACCTCAACGCGCAGCGACATCACGGGGAAGGCCATCGCCTCGAGTCGTTGATTCACGACACCGATGACGCCCGTGGGTCCTTGGTAGGTCGGAGCACGAAGTTGCATGCGAGATGCCAATACTGCGTCCCCCGAGCTCGCAACAATGCGGGCGGGCCGCGTGTGAGGTGTCATGGCCAGCGTCGAACCCATCGTGACCACCATGCCGCTGAGCGACCGGCGGGCGATCGAGAGAACAGCGTCGCTGAACCAGCTCCATCGGAACTGGGGTTCGGTTCCGACCGCAACCAAGACGTCTCGGCTTCCGTCGGTATGGCATCCATAGAACTTCACGGTGGGCCACCGAATGACACGGTTGCCGTCTTCGTCGAAACTGACCAGGGGGCGGGACTCTGAGAAGTTGTACAGCTCCTCGGGATCCAGCTCGGCGACGAGCTCGGCATCGGAGCAGTCGCGTATCCACGTCGCAGCGTTTGTCGAGGCCTTGGCCGCGTCGAACATCCCGTTGAGGGCGAGAACCATGAGGGGGCGTCGCAGCGCTCGGGTGTCGGAATGCCAGATCACTAATGGTGAGCGTATCGAGGCACATGTACGCTCTGCCGATGAGCCGAGCCGTGGTGGTGGATTGGTCCGATGTCGAACGGCGCCTGTCAGAGCGCGTGACCGTACTTGTCGGCGACAACGAGGGCGCCTATCCCTCGGGCAACAGTGTGGTGATTCAAGGCTCAGGAGAGTCGGTACTCATCGATCCATCGGTCACGGTGGTGCGACGAGGCGGTGCCAACTGCCACATAGATGCAGTGCTCACCTCGCACAGCCACGAGGACCACATGGCCGGCAACGGCCTCTTCTCCGACGCCAGAGTCCATGTCCACAACCAAGATCTCCCCGGAGTGCGGAGTCTCCAGGGACTGAACGAGGTCTACGGTCTCGATGCCGATGTCTGGGCCGAGTTCGAGCCAACGGTCATCGAGGACTTCTCCTATGTGGAACGGCCTGATGCGGTCGGGTTCACCGACGGACACCGATTCGATCTCGGTGGGGTCGTAGTCGAAGCGGTCCACCTACCGGGCCACACACGCGGACATAGCGGGTTTCGGATCTCCGATGGGGTGTTCTTCTGCTCCGATATCGATCTCACCGGCTTCGGCCCCTACTACGGCGACGCCTGGAGCGACTTGGATCAGTTCGAGGCCAGCCTGGCCAAGGTGAAAGAGGAGGACGCTGCGTACTACGTCACGTTCCATCACAAGGGAGTGATTGAGGGGCGGGCCGACTTCGTGAATCGAGTGGATGCGTTCGCCGCTGTGATCCAACGCCGCCACGACGAGATGGTGGCATTTCTTGCCGAGCCGCACTCGGTCGAGGAGATGGTGACACGTAGGTTCGTTTACCGACCCACCGTGCAGACAACAATCGCCGATTCGGTGGAGCGACGAACCGCAGAGCTTCATCTGGCACGGATGGTTCGCCGTTCTGAGGTGGTTGAGGTGGCGCCGGGGCGGTTTCAGGCGACCTGAAGTAAGGTTGCACCGTCATGAGTAGCCCCGTCCATATTTACCTGCCCGGCCACAACCAGCGCATGGTCGATGAACTCGTCCGCGTGCTACCCGGACGAAGATTCATTCAACTCGAAGACGCCCGTTCGTTCTCCAAGGCACTACCCGGGATCGAACTGCTGATGACAGGGCGTCCGCCACGGAATCGCTGGGCCAGGGCCGAGAACCTGCGGATGATCCACATGGCCGGGTCCGGCGTCGACACTCTTCTTCCAGCTCCGGATCTGGCAGAGCACGTCGTGATCAGCAATTCACGCGGATCTCATGAACCCCACCTTCCCGAGTTCGTAATGGCCATGGCGCTTTCGATGGCGTACAACGTGCCGCAGCTAGTTCGTCAACAGCTGCATCGACAGTGGAGAGAGACATTTCCCCGCCCGCTCTATGACCAAACGATGTGCGTTGTGGGCTTGGGAGCGATCGGACGTAGTGTCGCCCGACGCGCCAAGGCATTGGGGATGCGCGTGGTGGGAGTGAGCCGAAGCGGACAACCGGTTGAGGGCATTGAACAAGCGGTGTCAGCCGGCGAGCGGAGGTACGCCCTCACTGACGCCGACGTCGTAGTGGTATGTGTACCGCTCACCGATCAGACTCGTGGGATGATCGGACCGGGCGAACTGAACTCAATACGCCGAGGCGGATTCTTGATAGATGTGTCGCGAGGCGGCGTCGTCTACCTCGATGCGGTCATCGCTGCGCTGGAGAGCGGTCAGCTTGGCGGGGCTGCACTGGATGTGTTCCGCACAGAGCCCCTACCGGCGCACCATCCGGCTTGGGATGTGGAAGGACTGACGATCACACCCCATGTTGCCGGACTCAGTCGCGACTATCTCGTGCGACTGGCCCGGTCACTGGCAGAGAACCTCACCGCGTTCGAAACCGGTATGAACCCTCCGAACCTCGTCAGTAGGCATCTGGGCTATTGAGGATTTCCATACTAGGGCTGCGGTCGCCACGCGCGATTTTCACCAGTTCACATGAGGTAACAGTCAGCCGATACTGGTCATCGAACATATGGAGTCACGGTCCGCAGCCTTGACTACGTCCCCGGGCTGGCTTGATACAACGCCTCGATCTCAGCTGAGTACCGGGCGTGAATTCCACGCCGCTTGAGTTTGGAGGTTGGCGTCAAGACCTCGGAATCTGGCATCCAGTCGTCGGGCAGAATCGACAGCTTCTTGACCGATTCGGCGTTGTTGAAGTGCGCCATCGCATCGCTCAAACCTGAATTCACAAGCTCGATGACCTCGGGATCCTTGCTCATGGATTCGAGATCGGCCTCAACGCCTTTCTTGGCTGCCCAAGCCGCAACTGCATCGGGATCGAGCGTGACCAAGGCCGAGACGAATGGCTTCTGATCGCCGATCGCACACGCCTGACCCACCATGGGAATCATCTTCAGTGCGGCTTCGAGATTTGCGGGCGAGATGTTCTTGCCACCGGCGGTGATGATCAGTTCCTTCTTCCGGTCGACGATGCGCAAATACCCGTCATCGTCGAATTCGCCGATGTCGCCACTGTGGAACCAACCGTCGCTATCAATGGCTTCAGCTGTCTTTTCGGGTTGGTTCAGGTATCCACGGAACACGTTGCCGCCCCGGCACAGCACCTCACCATCGTCTCCGAGGCGGACTTCACAGCCCGGGATCTGTCGACCGACGAAGCCCGACTTGACTCTGAAAGCGTCGTAGGTCATTGCGCCGGTGGTCTCACTCAGACCGTAGACCTCCGAGAGAGGAACCCCGATCGTGCGGAACCAGTCCATCATCTCCGCTGGAATCGGTGCAGCGCCGGTTGAGGCAATGATGAGCGAATCGAGACCGACCAGGCCTCTGATCGTTGAAAACGCTACTGCGTCGAGGAACTCGTAGGTTTCGATTTCCTCTGGCGACGCAGTCCCCATCGTCATCTTCTTACGGATCGGCGCCGCCGCTTCGATGGCCTCGGCAACCTTCTGCTGCTTCTCCGGATCTGCTGCGAGAGCTGCATTCACTCCCGCATAGATCTTCTCCCAAACTCGTGGCACACCGAACATCACATGCGGGTGGATTTCGCGAGCGAAGTTGGCGATCTCGGTGGGGTTCGGACAACACGTGACCTCCATACCCCGATAGATGGCCAGATAGTGACTCATCATTCGTTCGGCAATATGCGCCATGGGCAGGTAACTGATGATGCGCTTGCCAACAAGATCCACGTCGAAGACGCGTGAAGTGGAATCGGAGTTCCAGACCACGTTGTCATGATCGATCATCACGCCCTTGCTGGGTCCGGTGGTGCCCGAGGTATAGATGAGCGTTGCAAGGTCGTCACCCTGGGCGATCTTTGCAGCCTCACCAAGATCGACCGGATCGGCGGCCAGCAGATCTTCGAACGAGAAGTCACCGGCCGTACCGTCGACGACTCCAATCTCACCCAAGCTCGGAATCTCGCCACGTACCGAGTTGATCAATTCGAAGAACGTTGAGTTCTCCACTATCGCAATTTTGGCCCCAGCGTCGCTGGCCAGGTACGTGATTTGGTCCGCGCTCGACGAATTGTAGATGCTGACCGGTGTGGCCCCGACGAATAGCGCGGCCATGTCGAGCACATGGAACTCGGCGACGTTGCGGATCATCAACAGGACTCGGTCGCCCCGGGAGATACCCCGAGAGGACAACCCTGCCGCCGCTCGAGCTACCCGGTCGGCATAGTCTGCCCAGGTCCACTCGCCCCATGAACCATCCTCATTCTGCCAGCGGATGGCCGTGGTGTCGGCTGAAGCTGCAACCCGCTCGTTGAACATCACGGGCACGTTCCGGCCTTGGTTCTCCTTGGAAATCTGTTCTGAAGTAACTGCGGCGCGGTCGCCTGGTTCGTTTGACATCGTGTCCTCGTGTCGTTTGTGTTTGTTCCCTAGAGCATTTCGATGATCGTGGCGTTGGCCATTCCACCACCTTCACACATCGTCTGAAGGCCGTATCTTCCTCCGGTGCGTTCCAGCTCGTGGATCATCGTAGTCATCAGCCGAGCCCCGGACCCACCCAGTGGATGGCCCAGTGCGATCGCACCCCCGTTGGGATTGACCTTGTCCATATCGGGGTGGTGTTCCCTGGCCCAGGCGAGTACGACCGACGCAAACGCTTCGTTGACCTCGAAATGGTCGATGTCGTCGATAGACAATCCGCTCTTGACCAACGCCTTCGATGTGGCAGGAATCGGCCCGGTCAGCATGGTCACAGGATCAACTCCGGCGAGGGCGAAGGTGTGGAATTTCGCCTTGGGAGTCAGGCCAAGTTGCGCGGCTTTGTCAGCACCCATGATCAGAACCGCCGATGCTCCGTCGGCGATCTGGCTGCTGTTCGCCGCAGTGACCTTGCCGTTTTCCTTGAAGGCAGGCTTGAGGGTCTGGATCTTCTCGAGCGTCGAGTCCCGAATACCGCCATCGGTGTTGACCATCTCGCCACTCACTGCAATCTGACCGGTCCCTCGATCACGAACCTTCTCGACCACAGGGATGATCTCGGCCTGAAAGCGCCCCTCGTCTCGCGCCCGCGCAGCAAGCTGCTGCGAACGTAATCCGTACTCGTCGAGATCCTGACGGGACATGTTCCACTTGTCGGCGATCATCTCAGCACTGACCCCCTGCGGCACGAGACCACCAGCGTCTTCGTAGCGATCCTTCATCGCTTGGGTGAATGCGAATCCTGTCTCCTTCAACTGCTGAGTCGCTCCCATGGGCACCATGCTCATGACCTCAACTCCGGCCGCGATCGCAACGTCGTACGCGCCTGCGATCACGCCCTGAGCCGCAAAGTGGGCCGACTGCTGAGACGACCCGCACTGTCGGTCGATTGTGGTGGCAGGCACACTTTCGGGCCAGCCGGCGGTGAGAACTGCATTCCGTCCGATGTTCAGGCCTTGGGCTCCGACCTGCATCACACATCCCATGATCACATCGTCGATCGTTGCGGGATCGAGATCGTTGCGCTCGGCGAGGGCCTTCAGGACTTCGGCAGCCAAATCGGCGGGATGCCAGCCTGATAGCTTGCCGTTTCGCTTCCCCATAGGTGAGCGGACGGCGTCAACTATCACTGCGTCGGGCATAGCCCAATGGTGGCGCAGCGCCGATCACGGCGGCAACTCTCAGGCCGCTAGGAACACCTGCGAATGAAGTTGCTGACCATGGTCTTTCCGCCCACGGTCAGAACTGATTCGGGATGAAACTGGACACCTTCCACGTCGTGGGTGCGGTGCCGCATTCCCATGATCACGCCGTCGGCGGTGATGGCGGTGACCTCTAGCTCCTCGGGCAGATCATCGGCCCTCACGATCAAGCTGTGATACCGGGTGGCCTGTAGGGGCGACGGTAAAGATTCGAACACACCCAGGCCGCGATGCGCTATCTCAGAGGTCTTGCCGTGCATCAACTCGGGAGCTCCTACGACCGCACCGCCGTACACCTCACCGATGGACTGATGGCCTAGACAAACCCCCAATACCGGCACTATCCCGGCGAACGCGTCGATTGCGTCCTTGCTGACTCCGGCATCCGCGGGGCGGCCCGGTCCTGGCGAAACCAAAACGCCATCGGGTTCCATGGCGATCAACTCGGCCACTGTGTGATCGTCGTTGCGAACCACAATCGGTTGGGCGCCGAGTTCGCCCAGATACTGCACGAGGATGTAGACGAAGGAGTCGTAATTGTCGATCACCAGGATCCGCGGCGTCATGAACAGGAAACCTAGCGGCGCCAGTTCACGGTCCCGAGTGAGGTTGGGTAGTACAGTGTGCTGCCGTGGCACGACAGGACCCGTCAAAGAGCCGAATCACTCCCAAGGGCACCCGACCTTCGGAGCCTGTGAGTGAACGATCCACCAAGCCCGAGGTGCGACCGGTGCTGGGACCCTCGCCAAAGTGGGTGCCGGCGCTGATGGTGGTGGGTTTTGTCGGTGGCGTGCTGATGATCCTGGGCAACTACTTGTTCACCATCGATGCGCTCGGGACACCGAGCAACTGGTACCTGCTCGGAGGCTTGGCCATGATCCTGGCTGGGATTCTCGCTGCGACTCAGTACCGCTGACCCACATGAGTGAAGAAACCGGCCGTTGTAGTTTGTAGTTCGCCAAAGCGACCCGTAGGCTTTGGGGGCGCTTTCAAGTGTCAGCGCGCAACCGGCGGTAGCTTGTCCAAGCACACGTTAGCTTCTCTGTGGAAAACACTTCCAACCAGGGCTTTCGTTTGTGGAGATCCAGAGCACATTTTCCACACCTGTGGATAACTCTGTGCGTTGTAACGTCTCCGCCGCAATTTCGTAACTGGTCCGCAATGTCGTAACCGGTCCGCAATGTCGTAACCGGTCCGCAATGAACAGAGGCAGCCAGCTACAGAATGTCTTCGAGGTTGGTGGTCAGGATCATCGGCTCTGTGCAGTGCTTGGGTGGTTCGGGCACCTGGTCGTTGGCGAGCGTGAGGCGGAGCTCGGTCCCACAGACATCACATCGATAGTTGAGTTTCACTCTACGAAGCTCACCGGGAGGCAAGGCTTGGGGAATCGGTCGGGCGAACGCTCCTATGGTCTTGACGCCGGTCATGAACAACGCATAAGCAACTGCAACCGCAATCGCTGTGCGGACCGCCCCAAAACCTGCCAACAACAACAGCACGACCGAGCCGAGCGCAACCACGCGAACGATCGTGCGCCGTCTCCGCTGTATCTCAGCATCATGGGAACTGGTTCCACCATCGATCACGCTGTCATCGTTGTCGATGCTCTCGGGGAAGTCGGTCGTCGGCTCAAATGACGCCGACCCGTGACCGTTGTCCACGGTTACAGCCTACCCGTCGTCCGCGGCGGGCTGGGTGTCGGGCGGCGGCGGTGCGAGCTCCACACCCACCCGAATTCGCACTGTTGATCCGGTGACCAGTGCGGTATTGCCCACCGGATCCTGCGACAACACCACGCCGGCATCGGAGGACCCATTGGGAACGTCGACGAGTTCGACAAAGGGAGCAAAGCCTGCTTGCTCGAGCGCCGCTTGGGCCGATGCTTGATCCAGCCCGACTACTGGCGGAACGATGTTTTCCGGTGGTCCGGTTGAAACAACCAGCAGGACCACCCGACTAATGGAAACCTGCGCTTCAGCGTCGGGGTCGGTACGGATGACCATGCCCTCCTCCACTTCTTCGGAGGATTCATAGACCAGGGTCGGGTTCGGCAGACCTGCACGGCCAAGTTCGTTCGAGGCCTCCAGCACCGACAGGCCCTTCACGTCCGGGACATCGACCTGATCAGGGCCTGAGGACACGATTAGGTTCACTTGGGAACCACGTTCCAACTCCTGGCCCGGTTCCGGCTCGAGCCGCATCACAACGTTCTCGGGGATCTCGAGATCCGGCTCGTAGGAAAAGTCGACCACGAAACCGTCTTCCTCTAAGCGGCGCGTTGCCTCTTCGAGATTGAATCCAGAAACATCATCGAGCAGCACCCTGAGCGTTGAACGAGCGACCTGGATTACTACCACGCTGCCCTCTTCGAGGGACTCACCCGCCGCTGGGGACTGGTCGACCACACTGCCTGGCGGTACACCCTCGGGAGCATCCACCGGCACAGCCTCGAACTCGAATCCGAGATCTGTCAATGTCTTCTCCGCCTCCCTCTGAGAGCGGTTGGTGACCGAGGGGACCTCCACCATGCGGGGACCGGCCACATCCGGATCGCCGAAGTTCACATAGATGTAGCCGGCGATTCCGGCAACACCGAGAATCATGATCAGAAGCGCCAAGAGAAAGAGGCCGTTCCGGCGAGGAGGCTCTACGTATTCGGGCACACTCATGGCGTTCGCCATGACCGCAGGTGCAACGGCCGCCTGCTGTTCAGAACCAACCGCGGCTACCGAGGTAGTGTCAACGGGAGTCTCGTTCACCGGAGGTTTCGCTATCGGGAAAAAACGGGGGGCGGCGACTTCGTCATCGCCGATGCGACGAAGCTCGGCTCGAAGATCTTCGGCGGAAGCAAATCGCTCCTGCGGCTGTTTGGCCAGCAAACGGTCAACGATCGAGCCCAGAGCGGTCGGCACCCTGGGGTTGATCGCCGCTGGAGTCGGGGCCTCGTCTTGAACGTGCTTGTAGGCGATCGTAACTGGGGTCTCGCCGTTGAACGGTGGTTGTCCGGTGAGCATCTCGAACAACACAACGCCGAGGCTGTAGAGATCACTACGAGGATCGACCTGCTTGCCCTGGGCCTGCTCGGGTGAGAAGTACGTAGCGGTGCCCATCACCGAGCCGGTCTGTGTGAGGTCGTCGCCTCCGCCGAAGGCTCGGGCGATACCGAAGTCGGTGACCTTCACTTGACCACCGGGCGTGATCAAAATGTTGCCAGGCTTCACATCACGGTGAATCGTGCCGTTTCGGTGGGCAAACCCCAATGCAGCCGCGATATCGATCGCGATCTCCACCGCGCGATCGGGGTGCAACACGCCTTCAGCTCTCAGCAGCTCGGCCAGGCTACGGCCCTCGACGTACTCCATCACGATGAAGTAGGTGCGGTCGTACTCGCCCCAGTCATACACCGCAACGATGCTGGGATGGTTGAGGTTGGCTGCGGCTTGCGCTTCGCGTCGGAACCGCTCGACAAACAGAGGTTCCGAGGCGAATTGGGGAAACAGGACCTTGACCGCGACAGGGCGATCGAGCAGCTGATCGTGAGCCAGGAACACATCGGCCATACCGCCACGAGCCAACCGGCGGTGCAGTTCGTAGCGGCCGTTGAGCACCGGGCGTTGTGCGGTCGAATCAGTCACAGCGAGCCAAGGGTAGTGAACTATCGCCCCAGTTCACGGTCATCACTGTCACAGCTAGGAATCTTCATGAGAGCCCGAACAGCTCGCGGAGAAGCGCATTCGCGATGGGAACGGCGGTTCGCGACCCACCTTGGTTTGGCTGCTTCGGGTCGGCGGCCACGTGCACTGCAAATGCCACGTCAGGGACGAAACCTGGCTGGCCTGCGAAACCGATTACCCACGCGTGAGCTCCGTCGCTGTCCTGGCTCACCTGAGCCGTGCCGGTTTTCGCGCCCACCACAACGTTCTCGAGTTGAAGACCTCGCGCTGTGCCATCCGATACTGCTGCTCGCATTGCCTGCTGGAGTGCGATGGCCACCTGCGGTGTTGTAGCCCGTCCGACAACGTTTGTGTCCACGGATTCGGCCTCAGATCCATCCGGCCGCCGAATCCCTTGGACCACGTTCGGGGCAACAAGGTCACCACCATTCGCAACGGCGGCTGCCACCAATGCCATCTGCAGGGCCGAGGCCGACACGCTGTTCTGACCGAGAGCCGATTGAGCAAGCACTGGGCTGTCGCCGTAGACACCCACCCGGTTCTCCCCCTCCGGTTCTCGAAGCCGCTCGCCGAAATCGTTGGGGAAGTCACCCTGTACTGCGCCATCGATGTCCAGATTCGGCGCCCTATTGAACCCAAAGGCTTCGGCGGTGGAGATCATCTTGTCTGGACCGATGAATTCGGCCCCAAGCCAAGCGAAGCCGCTGTTGCACGACGATGCGATCATCTCTTCGATTGATCCACCGCACGCTCTTCCGCCGCTGTTTCGGATCGGTCGAGTGGCGAGTGGGGCGAAGTACTCGGTGGTCGGTTCTAGGTCGATGTCTATTTCAGCTTCCTCGCTCACGTCGAGAGCCGCAGCCGCTGTGATCACTTTGAAGGTTGAACCAGGGAAGTACTTGTCCGCATACGCCGCCGGCCGTCGTGGGTTGCCTGGAGCGCCGAGGAGTTCAAGCGACGCAGCGGTCGCAGCAGTTCCATCGTGGTTGGCGAGCAGGTTCGGATCGAAGGCCGGCGAGCTGTAGAGGGCAAGGATCTCACCCGTCGTTGGCTCGATCATCGCTACCGAACCGCGACGGTCACCCAACAATTCCTTGGCCAGAACCTGCAATGAGTGTTGGATGCTGAGAACCACGGTTCCTGGTTCGCCGGCTCCCCCGAGCATGGAGTTGAAACCGTTCATGCGCAATGCCGCCGCTCTGCCTGACAGCCAGTCGTTGTACGTTTTCTCAACTCCGGAGGCTCCGAGGTTGAAGGAGTAGTAGCCAACGGTGTGAGCGTAGAGATCGGCCTGCGGATAGCTGCGCTGGTAGTCAAAGACCGACCCGAAGACCTCCGCTGATTCGGCCAGCAGGACACCGTCGGCGCTGACGATCGGCCCTCTCGGCTGGTTGAAGTCGCGCAAGATGGATCGGCCGTTGTCAGGGTTGTTCCGAAGGTCGTTCGCGTCGAGAACCTGAACTCGGCTTACCTGCACCATCAGGACAGCAAAACACGCCACCAGAACCATCAGAACCCTGCGCAGCGAGCGGTCGATCACAGAACACCATGGATTGTGTGGTCAGTTCCACCCACGGCACGGTCGGCCTGAGCTGAATCGGAGATACGGATGAGAATCGCAAGGATCACATAGTTCGCTACCAGCGATGAGCCTCCGTAGCTCACGAATGGAAGCGTGACACCGGTCAGCGGCAACAGCCGCACCACACCGCCCACGATCACAAACACTTGAAATCCGAGCAGTGCGGTGAGGCCGCCGGCAACCAGCTTCTCGAAGGGATCTACCGCCTGGATCGCAACCCGAAAGCCAGCGCCGATGAAAAGCAAGAAGGCAGTCAGCACGCCAGCCGCGCCGACCAGTCCGAACTCCTCACCGATGGCAGCGAAAATCATGTCACTGCTGGCGACTGGAATCACAGTAGGGGTTCCTTCACCGATGCCGGTCCCAAACAGTCCCCCGTCGGCCATCGCAAAGGCTGCTTCGGCAACCTGGAATCCGGTGTCGTTCGGATCGTCGAAGGTGAACAGCCAGGCGCTCACCCGCCGACGCACGTGCGGAAAGGACTGGTACGCGATTGCCGAACCGACGGCAAAGAACACCAGGCCAGTCAGCACGTATGCGATACGAGACGTGGCGAGGTAGATCATCACAACGAAGAGAGTGAAGAACAGCAGTGATGACCCCAGGTCACGCTCGGCAACCATCACGACGATGGCGATTGCCAGAGCGGCGAGGAGGGGTGCGAAGTGGCGGACATCGGGCAGATGAACCCCGGCTAGCCTTCGCGTACTCACGGTGAGTAGTTCCCTCTTATCGATCAAATAGCCGGCCAGAAACAGGGTGAGGATGACCTTGGCGAACTCGCCCGGCTGGATTGTGAACGCACCCACCGAGATCCAGATTCGGGCCCCCCGGATCGACACGCCAAGGTAGGGAATCAGGGGCAGCAACAGCAGCACCAGTCCTGTCAAAGCCAATAAGTACCGGTACTCGGCGAGCCGACGAATGCTCGGGATGAGAACCAGGGTCGCCGTGAACGCTACGAGGCCGACCAAGGTCCACACCGACTGTCTGGCTGCCAGGGACTCGTCGAGGCGGGCAATCATCACGTACCCGAGACCGTTGAGAAGGCCGACAATAGGGAGAAGCGTGGGCTCGGCGTTTGGGGCGGAACGGCGGATTATGAGATGGGCGGACCCCAAAAACAGGAGGACCAACCCCAGAAAGGGCAACACCGCTGGGGGTGTGTCGCTGCGGTTCGCAAACGCAGCGAGTGCAAAAGCTCCAGCCGTCAGCGCGGCAGCCCCGACCAGGAATCCGAGTTCGGTAGTACGGGGCCGAGGGGCAACATCGACTGGTCCCGCGACAGGAGACAGCGCCATCGGCTACCTACTCCGAGGTGCGGAGTGAGGAGAGCTCCAGTTGGTCCACAAACTCTTCTGCTTCGGCGAGCGAGGAGAACACCGGCGTCGCTGTAACGCGACTACGCGATCCGGGATTCAGATCGTTGATGTCTATGCCCGTTGGCTGAACCTCCTGCGGCTCGATGAACAACACGCCGCCGGGACGTCCCTGGTAAATCACCACCTCGTTTCCGACCGTCTCCACGAACCATGCGTTGCGCCCGTACGCCACCAGTCCCCCGATACCGAGGCCCAACAGCGCAACCACGCAGATGACAAAGACGAATGCTCTCATTCGATTTCGTCGGCGGGGAGGCACAACCGGAAGTTCTTCGGTCCGACGATCATCAGTGGCCGCTTCGCCATCGAGATCGGAGCCCGGGATTGGCCCAGCCTCGTCAGAAAACCTGCCACCGGCGACAGTGTCACCCAAGGTATCGACACTGGAGATCAGCGTTGCATCTCGCAATTCGGGTTGGTCGACCAGCAGTGAATCGACCGCTTCAGAAAACCCTGCGTCAGGCTCGAGCGGCGAAATGGAATCTGATACACCGGCCGCCTCGCTATCGAGGTCTCCCGTGTCCCTCGGTGCGGATTCCGCGGACCGAGCGTCGTTGAGAATCTCGGCGGCGCTGGCAGGAGCAACCGCAACCGGTTCGTCGTCGCGAACCCGCACGATCACCACAGTGATGTTGTCGTTTCCGCCGTTCTGGTTCGCCCGTTCGACCAACCGAGCTGCTGCCTCATCAAGATCGTCGGCATTGGCAAGAATTGTGGCGAGGGCGTGATGATCGACCTCGTTGAACAAGCCGTCGCTGGCCAGGAGAAACATATCGTCGGCGCCGACGGCGAGTTCGAATGTGTCAACGTCGGGGTCCTCACTCAGCCCCAGGACTCTCGTCACAACATTGCGGTGCGGATGGTCGCGAGCTTCTTCCTCGCTGATCTTTCCGGCGCGAATCAGGTCTTCGACCAACGAGTGGTCCTTGGTGATCTGGTCGAGCTCGCCACGACTCATGAAGTAGGCGCGGCTGTCGCCGACGTTTGCAATGACGACGGACCGACGCTCGGGCCGAATGAGAGCGGCGACCAGCGTCGTGCCCATGTTGGTCATCCCGGTGCGATGTGCGGCCTCCAGAACCTCGCGGTTGGCGTGGTGAATCCCGGCCACGACGTCTTTGGCATCGCTCATCACGGGGAAGCTCCTCAGGTCGTCGACCGCGGTTTCGGCTGCCAGTTCACCTCCAGCGTGCCCACCCATCCCGTCGGCGACGGCAACGAAGTTGCCATGCACCAGGAACCGATCCTGATTGGAGTCGCGGACCATCCCTTGATCGGTCGCGCAAGCGACTTCGAACCTCATCAGCGCACCTCCATTACGGTGCTTCCCACCTGCACACGAGCGCCGCTTGCCACCTGTATAGGAGTCGTCACCTTCTCGCGATTCACATAGGTGCCGTTGGTTGATCCGAGGTCAGAGACCACGATTCCGCCGTCGGTCTTGGCAATCCTGGCGTGCTGGGAAGAAACGAAGGTGTCATCGAGAGTTACATCACAGGACGCCGAACGGCCGATCGTGAGCTGATTGAGCACGGGGTACACGAGACCGGCGTGCTCGACGGGTTCGAGTATCACCACCTTGGACTGGCTGTTCGACTTCCGGAGCTTGCGGGATCGGGGTTCGGGCGTCACAGCATCACCAGCGGACGCCGAGGTCCAGACGACATTGGCAATTCGCAGGAAGAAGACCCATAGGAGCGCCAAGAACCCGAGGCGAAGAACGGTGAGTACGGCGTCGGACACTACGAGCAATCGTAGTTGTTCATCACCGCCAGCGGGTTCCGCTTCCAGTCTCGCCTCTTCCCCCCAAAAATCGTCACACCACCACCGTCCAAGTATCCCGGTCACGCCAGACCGTCCGAATGTGGTCGCACCACGCAATTTCAGCCGCCACGGCCCGCTGGTGTTTGTGGCCTAAGGTTTTTTCTGCGATGGCTTTGCGAGCGATGGAGGGTCAGATCGAAGAATTTGTGGAGGGTCTGATGGCTCGCGCTTTCGGATCAGGACTCCAGCCGGTGGAGATCGGCCGGCGGCTTCGCCGGGTCGCTGTTCGTGACCGCCGGGTGAACGTGAAGGGTGTCGTGACCGTCGCCAATCGATTCGCCATCGAGCTTTCACCCGAAGATCACGAGCGCATGAATGCCCAGGGGACGTCGATACTGCGTGACCTCAACGACGAAGTTCGGTCGGTCGCCGCTCGGGAGCAGCTCGAGTTCGCTGGCCCGGTGTCGGTCGAATTCGTCGAGAATCCGACCCGTCGCCGTGGAACGTTCTCCATCGAACGAAGCTTCGATGACGGCCCGGCTGTGCAACCTGCCAAACTCATTCTTTCCGATGGTCGAAATGTCGCTTTGGGGACCGCCGGTATCCGTATCGGACGTCATCCCGACAACGACATTGTGATCGACGAAAGCAACGTCAGCCGATTTCATGCACAAGTGATCCCGCAAGACGAGCACTGGATCGTGATCGACAACCGGTCCACAAACGGCACGCGGGTGAACGACCGGCGTGTCGGCGAGGCAGGTCAGGACGAGATCGATCTCACCGATGGCGACACCATCGTCGTCGGCCCGGCCACGTTCACATTCCACAGCCACTGACCACCCAAATTCCGTTGGGCAACCACATCGGACAATTCTCCCGTTGCTGCGCCACACCAGATGTGGCTGCGGAACGGTAGAACCACCGAATGCTCTGAGGCGCCCCGACATTCCCATCCTGCTACCAATCGGTGGATCGATAGTCCTTGAGAAACTGGCCCCACACGTGTGAGCCGGCGTTCATGCCGTCGATGATCGGATCGACGATGCGAGCAGCACCATCCACGATGTCGAGCGGCGGGTGAAAGCGGTGCTCGGCGGTCTTCTGCTGCGCTATCGATACCGGGTCCTCGTCGCTCACCCAACCAGTATCGACGCTGTTCATGTGAATCCCCGATGCGAGGTAGTCGGTCGCCGACGTCCGGGTCATCATGTTCAATGCCGCCTTGGCCATGTTCGTGTGGGGATGTTTGGTGGTCTTGAAACGTCGGTAGAACTGCCCCTCCACCGCCGAGACGTTCACTATGTGCTTGTGAGCGCCAGGCGTCGACTCCATCAGTGGCTTCAGTCGAGCGTTGATCACGAACGGAGCCACAGCGTTCACGAGCTGAGTTTCCAACAACTCCACCGACGACACCTCGTGAAGCAGGAGCCGCCACGAATTTCGATCTCGAAGATCGACCTGCTGAAGATCCTGATCGAGCTGGCCGATCGGGAAGAGCCCGCGATCCACATCGAGGTCCTCAGCCAGCAGCGGAACCTGTGAAAGTTCGGCTGAACGGGCGAGGCCCCCGGAGTGCGATTCAGCGTCTGGTCGAGCCTTCGATTCGATCCGATCAGTACCGAAACCATCAATCGCCGAGGGCAACATGTGATACCCCCTCAGTCCCTCGTACGCGCCCACGAGTGCCAGCACCTCAGACGAGAGCGTCTCCAATGCCGAAGTCTCACCATCCATCATGTGGGCATAGAACCCAGGGGGCCGGCGAACGGTTTGACAGGCGTTGTTGACAATGAAATCCAACCGCGACCGGGTGCTCAACACGTGTTGGCAGAACGCCTCGACGCTGGGCGTGTGACGAAGATCCAATCCGAATATTTCGAGGCGCTGTCCCCACTGATCGAAGTCCGGTTCGGCTGCATACCGGGCAGCGGCGTCCCGGGGGAAACGGGTGGCCACAATCAGGTCTGCGCCGCACCGAAGCAGTTTGATCCCCGCTTGATAGCCGATCTTCACTCGACCACCGGTGAGCAGCGCAACGGTCCCGTTGAGATCAGCGAGTTCACCGCGTTTGGTGAAGTTGAACTCGGCGCAGTCGGGACACAACTGGTCATAGAAGTGATGAACCGAGGTGTAGTTGGCCTTGCAGACGTAGCAGTGCTGTAGGTCCTCGGTCGACGCCGACGCGTGTGTGGCGCCGTCGCTTCCCTCGTCGGGCCCAACAGTTTGGAGTTCGTCGGGCGGGAAAACGTTGGGTGTGGTGAATACCCGCTTGTCGCGCAGACGGCGAATCCCGGTCTCGTTCAGTACCCGTTCATCCCTAGCGAGCTTGGCGGCCCGATGTTTTCGCTTGCGGGCCTTGACCCTCTGGCGGCGCTCGTCGGGATCAGCACAGAACACATCGCCGGCCGCGTTCACGAAGGCGATTCGCTCATCAGCCGAAAGGTGGTCCAACACGCCTTTGCCATCCGCGATTTCCTGCAGGAACGAGGTGGCAGCAAGCAAGCGGTCCCGCATGTCAGCTTCGGAGTCGGCGTGCGTCACTCCCCGATCGTAGGGACCTTGGACGGGCGCCTGACACGCGCCGGGATCGGTCTACGATCCTGCTGTGACTCCGATCGAAGGGCTGAGAGCGAAACTTGCCACCGGAAAACTGGTGTTGATCGATGGTGGCACCGGCACCGAGATAGAGAAGCTGGGCGGAGCAATGGTGGAGGGTGCATGGTGCGGAGCGGCAGCCCTGAGCCATCCCGCCATCGTCCAGGAGGTTCATGAGATCTACCTGAACGCCGGGGCCGAGTTGATCATCGCCAACAACTTCGCCACCGCCCGCCACATACTTGCTCAGGCCGGTTGGGAGGACGGCGTCACCGACCTGAATCGCCGGGGAATCGAGCTGGCGTTGGCGGCCCGAGCCGCAACCGGGAAGACCGATGCGGTGGTTGCCGGAACGATCTCTACAACCCGCCAGGGCGGACCCCTGGTCTCGCTCGATGTCCTGGCCGCCAACCTGGGCGAAGCAGCGGCACTACAAGCCGACGCCGGGGCTGAGCTCATGATTCTCGAAATGATGCGATCGATCGACTCGACTGCGGTGGCGATCGACGCAGCTGCCGCAACTGGGCTTCCGATTTGGTTGGGGTGGAGCTGTGAACCGGGTGAGGATGGCCCGGTTCTCATCCAAGACGGCGGGCCGCTGGCTGACGCCATGGCCTGGGCGGCCCAACAGGAATTGGTGGAACTGGTTGCGATCATGCACACCGAAACCGACTACGTGTCGGCCTGCATCGACGTCGTAAACCAGCATTGGGACGGCCCAACCGGGGTCTACGCCCACACCGGCGAATGGCAGCCACCCCACTGGATCTTTGAAGACACCATCACGCCTGAGGACTACAGCAGGGCGGTCGGGACATGGATCGCTCAGGGTGCCCAGGTGATCGGTGGGTGTTGCGGAATCGGGCCAGCCCACATCGAACACATGTCAGAACACTTGTTATGAATGTGTACCTAGTTCCGTGATCCAAGACGGGAACCTGTTCGACGGGTCGACCCCTGAGTTCGACGTCGTGGTGATCGGTGCCGGCGTGTCGGGGCTCAGGGCCGCCGGCCTGCTGAAGGAGTCCGGGTGTCGGGTTGTTGTGTTCGAGGCGCGCGACCGGATCGGCGGGAGGCTCTTTTCGCCCGAGTGCGACGGGACCCGATTCGACATGGGAGCAAGCTGGTTCTGGAGCAATGAACCGTTGGTCAACGACTTGGTAACAACCGAAGCACTGGAGGTCTTCGACCAGCACATCGACGGCGACGCCCTGCTCCAGACCGATCAGGAAGTACAACGGTTGGCCCGAAACCAGCTCGACGTACCGTCGAGCCGCCTGCGGCGAGGCACCCACTCGATCGCAGAAGTCCTGCTCGCCCGCTTGCCCGATGGAACCGTTCGATTGTCCGAACCTGTTGGAGAAATCGCAGCCGATGGGAGTCGGCTGCGGGTGTCTACAACATCGTCCTCCCCCACGTCGGTCCTGACCGAACGGGTGATCGTTGCCCTTCCTCCGGCACTGGCCGTTTCAGCGATCAACTTCAACGGACTGCTCTCACCCGATCAGACGCGCCTCTGCGCAATCACGCCAGTCTGGATGGGAGCGACAACCAAAGCGGTCGCCCACTACGCCCGGCCGTTCTGGCGCGAGGCCGGGCTGGCTGGCTCGGCGTTCTCTTACGTCGGACCACTGGGTGAGTTGCACGACATGAGCGGTCCGGCCGGTTCACCGGCGGCGATCTTCGGGTTCGCCCGCTCGGGCCCGGCCGCGCCAACACCGACCCGAGCGGCGGTGATCAGGCAGCTTGCACAACTGTTTGGGCCGGAGGCAGCACAACCAATCGATGTGCTGATCCAGGATTGGCGGGCCGAACCCTACACATCGCCACCCAGGGTCGGCGACCTGGTCAACTACCAGTTGTTCGGCCATCCCGCCTATCAGACTGCCTGGAGTGATGGCAGGCTGCATTGGTGTTCCACCGAGACAGCTACCACTGCACCGGGCCACATCGAGGGAGGACTCTCGGCGGCGGTCCGAGCAGCGTCCCAGATCACGTCGCAGAAGGCGACTCACTAGTCAACAAAAGGAAATCAACGTGTCAGAGCTCCCCAATCTCGGTGTCCTGATGGCCGAATACGACAGGGCGCTGGCCTATACCGATGCGCTTTGGAGGGACCTCAGCGAAGAGGAGGTCCACTGGCGGCCCAACGCGAACGCGAGCGCCATCGGCTGGCACCTCGGTCATCAGGCCGTCGTAGCTCACTTCATGGTGCGCAACCTCACCGCCGCCGAACCAAAGATCGACCCTCGGTTCGACGAGATGATGGACAGTGCAACACCCGAACCAGACCGAGAGCCCCTTCCGCCGCTTCATCTGATCGAGAGTTTCCGATCCGACGTTGCGCGCCGCGTGAAGTTTCGCGTTGGCAACATCAACCGAGGCCATGTGGAAGCGCCGACCCAGCTGCGATCGATCGCCACCGTGATGATCACCTCGATCATCAACCACGAGTACCAACACAGCAAATGGATCGGCGAGGTCCGAAACGGACAGTTCGAGCATGTGCTCCCGGACCTTCCAGAGTCCGATCTGCTCAGCGAAATCGACGGTTACGCCATCATCGAATTGGGGTGACAATTAGCTGGGGTACGGTTTTCTCCAGCTCCCAATTGGGTGCATAGGCTTCGCTCATGACGAGCGTAGAGTTCGAAACCATCACCGCATCCTTCGACGGACCCATTGGTCGGTTGACGCTCAACCGACCATCGAAGCTCAACCCGCTCAGCACGAGGACCTTGATCGAGTTGGCCGAGAGTGCTCGATGGTTCGACGACCACCGACCGGTGAAGGTGGTGATCGTGTCGGGCGCCGGCACAACGTTCTCTGCCGGGGCGGATGTTTCGGAATTCGGAAACAACTCAGGCGATGACGGTCTCACGGCACGGGAATCGGCCGATACCGGTCGCGAGATGGCCGAAGCGATGGAACGAATGCGGGCTGTCACGATCGCCGCGATCCGGGGCCACTGCATCGGCGGCGGGCTGGTACTCGCGGGTGCGTGCGACCTACGGATCGCCGCCGACGACACCTACTTCAGCATCCCCGAGGTCGACCTCGGTATCCCTCTGGCGTGGGGTGGCATCCCGCGACTTGTGCGGGAGATCGGCCCGGCAATGACCCGAGAGCTGGTGCTCACATGCCGTCGGTTCAGTGCTGACGAAGCGAAGTCGCTCGGTTTCCTCAACAGGGTGCTGCCCGCCGACGAGGTGCTAGCAGCGGCCGAGGCCTTGGCCGAGGAGCTGGCCACGAAGTCGTCGCTCACGCTCCAGGTCACAAAACGTCACGTGAACGCAGTATTGGAATCGATGTCGGGGGCGGTTCGAAACCTCGCTGACGCCGACAGCCTGGTTGCGGCACTGCACGATCCCGAGTCGAGGGAGCGGGGCGCCGAATATCTCGCTCGGGTCAGGAAGACATGACGCCTCCGGGCGTAACCACGTAGCGGCTGCTCGTCGGGAGCCGACTTCTCTGGCATGTCTGGGATCAGACAGGTATCGGGCACGCTGTGAGCTGGTAGGTGGCGAGGCGGGTGCGGAGGGCCCAGACCACGAGGGCGATGGCGGCAAGCCCCACGATCGGTTGGACCGGCGCCCACCAGCTGAGCGCGCCGCTGGTGCCGACGAGGGCGACCACGGCCTGGTTGCACACGGGGCAGCCCACTGCGAGAAAGGAGACGAAGCCGCTCCAGACGGTGCGAAGGTCGTTCCGTTCCTGCAGATCGCGGTGTGAGCTCGGGAGTCTTATGGCGAACACCAGCCCGATCAGAGCCGAGGTGATGGCCCAGATGACGTAATCGATTGGTCGGGTGTCGACGGGGCGCCCGAATAATGGCGTGTCGATCAGATCCGACGGGACGCCGATGAACACTGCGGCGGTCAGCGTGAAGGGCACGGCTCGCAAGTAAGTGACTGGCGGCATCGCACGTAGGGCGGTGAGCACGTTGTTCAGCGTAGGGGCATCTCCCGCTTCGGACCCAGCGCCAAGTCAATTCGGCGACTTGGGTCAGATGGTCATGACCCGAACCGGCCGGTGGCGGGCTGCTGCGAGGAATCCTCGGCACGTTTCGGGCCGATCTCCCGCGAAACCGACCCCGCCCCGAGCAAACACAAGATGACCAGACCGGTCCAAGCCACCCGATAGCTGTCAGTTCGATCCACGACCCAGCCGACCGAGGGGCTGGAGATTGTGAGGCCGGCCAGGAAGGCCAGCATCATGATCCCTGTCGCTCTCCCCGAAAGTGCACTGGGCACGCTCTTGATCATCGCCAGGTTGGCCACCACATTCCAGGCTGAGAGCGTGAAGGCCTGCACGATGACCGCCGGAATCAAAATCCATGCGCCGATCGATTCAGCCACCAGTAGCGCCCCCAGAGCCGCCGTACCGCCGAGGGCCATCGCAAACAGTGACCCTCGGAGGGGTACCCGCGCCTCGGCTGCCCTCCCCCACATCAGACGGGCCACGATTCCGACGATGCCCTGAAACGCCACGATCCATCCGGCGACCGCCACGCTGAGTCCCAACTTCTCGTTCGCGAATAATGGAAGGAAGCGGCCCACCCCACCGGCTGCCAGTCCGACCAGGAACGCGTAAAGCGAGACTTGGTACACGAAAGGCGGCAGCTTCGCCGAAGCTACTTCAAGCGGCTGGGTCGGTCGTTGAGAACGAGGCTTCTCCGGATCCGGTCCGAGCACGAGGACGGCGATGATCCCAGCCACGATGCACGTGATGCCGATCCCCACCAGACCGCTCTGCCAAGTGAACCAGTCGGCCAGCAGCGGCATCCCCGCCCCAGCGAGGAAGATGGCCAGCTGAACCCCCGACTGTTCGAACCCGATCACCAAGCCGCGTTCGGCCGGGCCGAGGCGTTCGGCGATCAGTTTGTTGGTGGCCGAGTTGCTCCATCCCTGGGGAATCCCGCAGATGAGGGACGCCGCGATCAACAGAAGATAAGAGTTGGCCAAACCGGTGAGCGTCAGACCGATACCACTGAGAAGGAAGACGAGACCGTTCGACCGCCGGGGACCGATCCAATCAGTCAAACGTCCCAACGATGGCGCCAGGACTGCTCCGACTCCGGTGTTGGCGGCGCCGAGCCAACCCAGCTGGGTGCGGCTGATGCCGAACTCGTCGATGATGTCGGCGGCCAGAATGGCGAGAGCGAAAAGCTGGAACGTGGATACCACCATCGCCGCCACGAGCACGGCTGTGAGTGGAATGGTGGCACGCTTCACTCCTGCATTCTGTCGTTCCCACCGCCCAAAAGTCGTCGTGCCGGCACCCGTGAGGTGTTCCAGCCACGACAGAAGATCGAAATGTGTTGGCGCCACGCAATATGTGCTGCAAGCCAACGCCTGGTCTTGGCGGAAATGCACAAGGCCCGAACCCGTTGGGGTTCTGGCCTTGCAGATGACGTGAATCATCACAATGGTGCGCGAGGAGGGACTTGAACCCTCACGCTGTTGCCAGCACAGGAACCTGAATCCTGCGTGTCTGCCAATTCCACCACTCGCGCTTGAGTGAGAGCCGAAAGGGTAACCCGTTCCACCAAGCTTTGCCGACAGTTCCCCGCCGTTCTGTCGTACCCAGCGCACGTGGGGGTGGTTCTACCGTGCCCAACCCACGCATATGGTGGGCCCGGCACGCTTTTCGGCGGGGTCCTTCACCTGGGACACACCGTTCTTGCCGCCTAAGAAATCATTCGAAGATCGAACGACGGCGCGAACAACAGCGCGAGCCACCTGCCGTGGGGCCCGCAGTCGCTACTGTTTGATACGTGAATCCGCTGGCCAGCTTGCCCGACACGCCTCACGAACGCCGCTCGGCCCTCCGGGGCATTCTGCTGTCCAAGGGAGTCACCAAGCTGGACGCGCCCGTGGAACTCTCCTCGGGAGCGATGTCGCGGTACTTCATCGACGGCAAGAGGGCGCTGGCCAAGGGAGCCGACCTGGCCCTCGCCTGCACATGCATGATGGACCTCCTGGCCGACCGGTCGATCACTGCCGATGCTGTCGGTGGGTTGACCCTGGGTGCAGATCAGTTCGCACACGGCGTTGCCATCGTCGGCGGGCTCGAGTGGTTCGTGGTCCGCAAGCAAGCGAAGGGGCGGGGCACGGACAAGTTCATCGAAGGAGCTGACATCAAGGGCAAGCGGGTGCTGCTGGTGGATGATGTAATTTCCACGGGCGCGTCGAGCCTCGTCGCCAACAAACGAATTCGGGCCGAAGGCGGGACATCAGTTCTGGCCACCACATTGGTGGCCAGGAGCGACGAGCCGGCCGAACGTTTCGCAGCCGCCGGAATTCCCTTCGCTCCCCTGTTCGACTACAGCGACCTCGGCCTCCCTGCCGTTGGGTCCGAGTGATGCCATCTCCTGGCAGGTTCCTGGTTTGAGCGCCGAGGATCCTATCGACGATTCTCGCTCGGTTGGGGTGGGACCCCATCCCGACCCATGGCCCACGGACCCGAAGTTCGATCCACAACTCCTGGCTGAGGGCGATCGCAGAAACGTCCTCGACGAGTATCGCTATTGGACAGTGGAGGCGATTGTTGCCGACCTCGACACACGCCGCCATCCATTTCACATCGCCATTGAAAACTGGCAGCATGATCTCAACATCGGCACAGTGGTTCGAACGGCCAATGCCTTCATGGCGGCTGAGGTCCACATCGTCGGCAAGAAGAAATGGAATCGCCGTGGCGCAATGGTGACCGACCGCTACCAGCACGTGCGACATCATCCCGAGCCATCATCACTTGCCCACTTCGCCGCGAAACATGATCTGGCACTAGTCGGGATCGACAACCTCCCTGGATCAACCGGTATTGACGAAACCGCTCTTCCACACCGTTGCATCCTGGTATTCGGGCAGGAGGGCCCCGGGCTCAGCGAGCGAATCCGTCCCTACCTGGATGAGTGCCGCTCCATCCCCCAGTTCGGATCGACTCGTAGCATCAATGCCGGCGTTGCGGCGGGCATTGCCATGCACACCTGGATCAGAACTTACGCCGCCGACTGATCCTTCTGACCTCTTCTAGAGATGTTCCGAAGCATTTGTTCCACCAGGCCCGCCGCGATGAGCAAGGCCACCAGAATCGCAACCCATCGTGCGATCCTCCATACGATGTTCGGAACAACGGCGGGAGGATCGGTCGTGAGTTCGGTGAGGAACAGCGCCGTAAGTTCCTCGGCAGTGCCCTCCGATTCTCGAACTGCGCGCAGAGCGCTAAGCCGCTCAGAATCGAGGGCTTCGCTCGTCTCGGCTTCAATTTCACCTTCGAGCCCAAATCCGATGACCGCATCGAACTCCCCACCCTGTTGGACACGTACTACGAACGAGCGAAGTTCGGGCAAGGGATCCACCGGGATGACAACCGCCATCTTGTAACCGAGCTGCGCAGCCTGCCTTACAACATCGGCGAGCAACTCGCGATCAATGTTCTTGTCACGACTGTTGTGAACGAACACGCCATCTCGGCCAAGGGCAGGGACCACGCGACTGGGCTGTTCTGCCTCGACCGAGGGCGCTGCGAGAACGACTCCCGAAATGACCATCACCAAACTAAGGGCCGCCGGTAGAACACGGTCACCGGCGAAGGACAGGCAGCACAAGCGGGCCGCTGCTAATCGTTCCTTCACCCGCCCGATTGTTCCACACGCCCCGCGCCGTCGGGCGCAGGCGCCCACTGTTTGGCATCGTGAGCGAGTCGGTACCCGACTGTTAGGTATGGTTCGACAAGAACCATTCACGGCTCTTGTCATGATCAACATCGGCCTGTAGGAACGCGCGGAATGCGTCTTCATCACCCTTGGATCGAGCCTTGAGTTCCTGTTTTGGTGACCCCTCGGCGGAGATCCGCTTCTGAGGTCCTAGCCGCTTTGATGCCGGCTGCTTCGCAGCCTGCTTGGCCGCCAGTGCTCGACGGTTCTCGTTGGCGACGTTGGCTGCCGCGGATCGCGCACGGGCGACAAGATCAACCTCAGGTTCAGCGAGTGCTCCGGGTTGCACCTGCGCCTTGAAGGCCATGAGCTCCACCTTTTCAGCCCGGAGAGACTCCAGTTCGGTTCGCAGAGCTTGAAGATACACCTCCATCTGACGACGCTGATCGAGCAATCGATTGGTCTCGTTTCGCACGCTGTTCAGCTCGCGAAGAACCGAGCCAACATGGTTGGCCAGATCGTCGGTTGCGCTGCGTCGTTCAGCCGCAAGCCGGGTCGACGATTCCTTGGTAATCAACATGCTTCCTCGCATTGAGAGCATTCCACAGCAGTCCGGTTTGGCCCGCTCTTCTGTTCCATCGGTCAAAGACCGCCAACGTTGACCCTGCTCTGATCGCTGGGTGAGCGCCTATCCTTCATATATGTCTTCGCTGGTGTTCCGACAGCTGCTCTCCGGGCGCGACTTCGCCAAGCGCGACCCCATGGCCAGCCAAATGGTGAACTTTGCGTATCTCATCGGTGACCGGGCAAGCGGGGAAGCGATGTTGGTGGATCCGGCCTACGACGTGGAGGGACTACTACAGATCCTCGACGAGGAAGGTTTGAGGCTCACCGGTGTGATTCGGAACCCACTATCACGCCGACCATTTGGGCGGGAGAATGATGGGATTCGATGTGATAGGTATCTCGGATCTGTTAGCCCGCCAGGATGTGCCTATACATCTCCAGAAACCTGAGACTGAGTTCGTAACCAAGGTCACTGGCGTCGGTGCTGACCAGCTGGTCGGTCACGATCCCGGCGACACACTGCACGTGGGCAACATCCCGCTTCAGCTACTTCACACCCCCGGGCATACCCCTGGTTCGCAGTGCATTCTGGTGGAGGACCGGCTGGTCTCGGGCGACACACTCTTTCTCGATGGCTGTGGCAGGACCGACCTTCCCGGCGGCGACGCCGAAACCCTCTATCACAGCATCAATTCGGGGCTGGCCGAAGTGGGCGACGACGTGATCCTGTGCCCCGGCCATCAGTACTCGCCCAAGCCCACACAAACCATGCTTGAAACGCGAGCCAACAACATCGTCTACCGCCCCAAAACCGCCGAACAGTGGCTCCGTATGTTCGGGGCCTGAGTTCAGAGCAGTGAGGTCTCACCTCCGCACGGGGCGTTCAGTTCATTTGGGATCGGAGTGAGTCCATCCATTCGGTGGCGTCATTCCAGGCTTCGGTGTTTCGGAATCGGGTCTCCTCGTGGCCATCGCTGGCCGTGGGGTAGCTCCCCAGGAACTTCACGTCGGCATGTTTGGCGTGGATGTTCTTGAGACAGTCGGCCACCACGTCATCGGCGATATGGCCTTCGAGATCCACGATGAACGCGTAGTCGCCCAGAGGCTTCTTGTCTGGGCGAGAGCTGAGTCGTGACAGGTTTATGTTCCTCGCTGCAAACTCCTGGAGTATCGCCACCAACGAACCGGGATGGTCGTGCTTCTGACGCAACACCACGGTCGTCTTGTCGTGACCGCTGGGCGCCGGAACACCATCACGGGCCACCACCAAAAACCGTGTTTGGTTTTCCGGGTGATCGGCGATATTCGAAGCGATCGTCTCCAACCCGTACTGCTCACCGGCAATGCTTGGTCCGAGGGCGGCTACACCGCTGGTCTCGGCTGCAATGCGGGCGCCATCGGCTGTGGAATTCGCCGGCTGCACCGTGACATCGGGCAGCTTGGCCCGCAGAAACGCGCGGCACTGAGCATTCGCTACCGGGTGAGAAGCCACCGCCTTGATGTCGTTCAACGTCGTACCGGGCTGGGCCATCAGTTGCATAGTGATGCCGAGTACAACCTCACGCTGGATCAGCAGATCGGTGTCGAAGGCCAGAGTGTCCATCGTGACGTTGACCATTCCCTCGATCGCGTTTTCGATTGCTACGAAGCCGAGCTCAACTTCACCGTCGCGGCAGGCGTACAACACATCGACGAAGGTTCGCATCGGAAAGAGGTCCATGGCCTCGAGATCGCTCTCGCTTCGCAGCGCCTGTTCGGTGAAGGTTCCCGGAGGCCCAAGGTATGCGATAGTCACGTAGTCAGCCTACGAGCTGAACCCCGGCGGCCTGTCGGTTTCAATCGAGCACACCTCAACCAAGCGCCGAGCGCACGAGGGCCGAAACCCGCTTGCCGTCGGCGTCGCCGCCGACAGCAGCCATCACGGCCTTCATCGCAGCACCCATCTGTGACATCTCGGAGAAACCGCCGACTTCAAGTGCCTCGGTGACCTTGGCCTGGAGTTCTTCCTCGCTCATCGCAGCCGGTAGGTACTCGGCAATGATCGCCGCTTCTGCTTCCTCAGCCGCCGCTTGCTCTTCCCGGCCACCTGCACGGAAGGCCTCGATGCTCTCGGTTCGCTGCTTCAGCTGACGTTTCAGCACGGATTGAACGCCGGAATCGTCGAGCTCGATCGCTGTCTCGCCAGCTTTCTCCTCGGCCATGACGGCCGCCATGAGCAGCCGAAGGGTGCCGGTTCGGAATTTGTCACCGGCTTTCATCGAAGCTGTCATGTCGGAACGGAGCTTGGCTTTGAGACCGCTCTCGGCGGCGTCGGTAGAAGGCATGATTCCAGTGTCGCGTGATCAGGCGACGGTCGCGAGGAATTCCAGCACGGCGGCTGTGAAGACATCGTTCACATCGCCAGCGACCATATGGGCAGCATCAACAACATCCACATAGTTGGCGTGAGGCACGGTCGCCATGAACTCTCCTACCTCGGCGTCGGTTACCAGGTCGCTCTTGCGGCCCCGGATCAACAGCACCGGACACTCGAGCCCCTTGGCAGCGTGCACGAGCTTTTCGTGGCGTGTGACGTGGTCTTGATCGTCGTCTCCTCGCACACTCATGAATGCAGGATCCCAGTGCCAGCGCCAGCGGCCGTCGTCGCCGAGGCGGAGGTTTTTGCGCAGCCCGTCGAGGTTCTTCGTGCGCAACCGGCCGGGCTGGTATGCAGCAACAACATCGGCAGCTTCTTCCAACGAAGTGAATCCCGTCTGACTGGTGGTGGCCATAAAAGTCAGGATTCGATCAACACCTCCGAGCGCGGGCTGGGCTGTGATATCGACCAGAACCAGTGCACGCATCGATTCCGCAAGGTCGTCGGCGGCCAACATGCCGGCCATGCCTCCGAGTGAAGCGCCGATCCAGATCGCGGGCTGATCGAGCTGGTCAAGAACAGCTACCGCGTCAGCGCCGTAGTCGGTGAACCGGTAATTCCCGGCAGGATCCCAGTCGCTATCGCCGTGACCGCGTTGGTCGATCGAATAGACGGCGTGGCCGATCTCGGCGATCGCAGCTGCGGTTTGACCCCACGAATGGCGGGTCTGTCCTCCGCCGTGGGCGAGGATCACCGGGGTCAGCTCCCCAGGCCAGTAATCGGCGACCAGGGTCACCTCGGGCTTCGAGCTCTTGAATTCGATCGTCGTTGGGGCGGCCCGCACCGCACGATGGTGCCAGCGAAGTGGGTCTGTTCCAAACCCGGTGTCGACACTCGACGGCATTGCTACCTTTGTCAGCGGAGAGATGGCAGAGCGGACTATTGCGTCGGTCTTGAAAACCGTTGTGGCTTCACGGTCACCGGGGGTTCGAATCCCCCTCTCTCCGCTCGTCCCGAAATTCTTGCTGAGGGTTACGTTCTGCGTCGCCCCAGCAGGTATTTCGGGGAGATGTAGGCCCACTGGCCAGATGAGAACGGCACGGTGGTAGATCAGCGCCTCGGTGAGGGAAAGTACCTGCAAAGGTATGACCGATTTCTGTCGATACACATGCGTGACCGTGGCCAGTATGAAAGATGTCAAGCAGATGCTTGTGTCGGAGGTATACCTCGAACGCCTCCTGACCAGTCGCGTGCCCCTAGTGGAGACGGTACTGGGCGCCATCGTGTGGCTAGGGATCGTGGTCGGCTTCGTACACGATGTTGGGACTGCCCAGTGGATGCTCTCGGCTCTCGTCGCGTTGCCGCTAGCTCTGCGCTTGGCCGAGCGGGCGTCGTCGGGTCCCGTGTCGGCATCGATCTCGTGGCTGCGTGCCTTCGCAGTTCCAGTGGCAGTGGTTTCCTCGCTGTCCCTCTTCGCTCCCGGTCCGCTCGCTTTCTTGCTGTCGCTTCCCTGGTTGGTTCTTACTTCTCTCGTTGCGATCACCGGTGTCATCCGGTTCCTAAGTCGACCAACGTTCGCAACAACGATGGTGGCCATGGACTTTGGGCTGTTGATGGTCGGGGTTGCGGGTGCCGGGTTCACGCTCGGTCGAATGGGTGTCGCCAGCCTTGCGAATTTCGAGCTGCACTCGATTGCGTTCGTGATTCCCGTTGTAGCGGCCGAGTGTGTTCATCGGCGGCAAGGTCGGTGGTGGATCGCACACACGCTGGCCATCTGTATTCCTGTAGGCGTGGTCGCTGTGCTCTTTGATGGGGTCGCCCAACTCGCCGGCTACACAGTGATCGGTGTCGCATGCGCCATCGTCGCTGTCCTACTCATACGGGTCGGCACCGAACAGCCGGTCAGAGCCCAGATCGCGCTTCTGGTTGGAGGCGTTGCCCTCGGCCTGGGAGCGGGACTTCTCGTAGCCGGGGAAACATTCACCTACTTCGTACTGGACGGAGAAGCACTTGATCTGATGCGAACCTTCGACGGACCACTCATCGGTCTGGGATTCGCCGTGCCGGCCCTGCTCGGTCTGAACCTCCTGGCCGCCGAACCCTTTGCCGATCAACGCCGCACGTTCTTCCACCTCGGCCCACCGACACGGGAACAGCTGAGCCGGCTGGTGGAGGACCTCGAACCTCAGGTTCCGAAAGCCGATGTAAATCCGTTGGCTGAAGTCGCACCTGCGGGTTACCGGCTCCACAGGATCTCGAGGTCGATTCCCGACTTCGAGAATTCATGCGAAGCGCTCTGGAATTGGGCTGGGCACGAAGCGGCCGGGATCGAACTCACTCCAGAACAACCTCCGATCCTCATTGGCAGGAACGTCTTGTTCACCGTCCCGGTGGGGCCCTTCACCATCACTTCTACCGGTCGGATAGCTGCTTTGATCAGCGACGAAGACCACTACGGCTTCGTCTATTCCACGCTCGATCATCATCCCTTCGTCGGAACTGAAGCGATAATCCTCGACAAGTCCTCTGGACAGTCAACGCTGACGAGTTCAACGGTGTGGCGTCCGAACTGTCTTGCTGCTCGACTGGCCAGGCCAATTGCAGATCGGATCCTCGATCGAACCGTCAGCCGCTACCTCGATGGGATCGCTGACGCTGAGACCGCAACGATCGGCGCCCGCATGATGGATCTGATGTCGGACATGAGCAAAAGGCACTACGAAGTGTCCAGAGACGCGATTCGAGCCGAATCGACGGCGACATTCCCCTCCGCTACGAACGTCATGGAGGAAGAAGTTGCCACCCAGCCGCTCAGCGAGTTCGAGGCTTTGTTCACAACCCCTCTCAAGGGGACCGGCAGCGACGATCAACCACCCGAGAACGATCAGTTGTAGGCAGCGCCCTGATCTAGCTGTCGCAGAAACCTGGACCTCGCTCAAACAATTGGGTCATCGTTCTGGTTGGGCACGTGTCCCCACCGAGACGAGCCTCGCAGGGTTTGGGGGTGCGGCCTAGACTGCCCATATGGCCGAGTACACCTCTCCGGAACACCATCCGGCGTTCGAGGAGTACTGCGAAACGATCTTCGAACTGAACGAGGACGGCCAACGGGTCATCCAGGCCCGCATCGCCGAGCGGCTGGAAGTCTCTCGGCCGGCGGTCTCGGAAATGGTTCGACGCCTGGTCGACGAGGGCCTGGTCTTCGTGGAATCACACGAGATCAAGCTCACCGACGATGGCCGCACCCTCGCCACCACCATGGTGCGGCGCCATCGCCTCGCTGAACGTTTTCTTACCGACATGCTCGGGCTCTCCTGGGCCCAGGCCCACCATGAGGCCGGCAAGTGGGAGCATGTGATCAGCCCTGCGGTGGAAGAAGCCATCGTGCGCCAACTCGATGATCCCACCACCTGTCCACATGGCAATCCCATTCCCGGGTCGGGCTATGTGGCACCCAAGCTGGTGGCTCTGTCAACCCTCGGAACTGGTGAGACGGCAGTAATAACAAGAATCCCCGAGGAGCTCGAATTCACTCCGGGCCTACTGGAATTTCTTGAGACCAACGCCATCGTTCCGGGCGTCACGGCGGCTGTGATCGCTTCCTCGCCCGACGGCACCACCACCATCGATGTTGGCGGATCGGTTGTAGGTGTGAGCGCATTCACCGCCGAACGAATTCTGGTGGCCGAAGCTCAGCCCGCCACGGCAGCAACGAACGCCTGATACTGCGTACCCAGGTCACCTCACCGCGATTCATATGTGCGGAACCCACGCAAATGGTGGGATGGGTACGCTTTTCGGCGTGGCCAGGTTAGGTGTGGGGCCAGACGGGGACGCTGTCGCCGGAGAAACAACGTCGACTCGATCGCCGGGCCGGAACTGAGCCGTTATTGAACGCACGGTTGCCGCTGTGCCGTCGTCCATCACCACGTCGTATCGCACATCGTGGCCGTAATACTCGATGTCTGCCACGACGGCGGTGTCACCGCGACGAAGGCGTAGTTGTTCGGGTCTCACGATGGCGGTTGCCGGCCCCTGCCGAACAGAGGTTCCATTCACCTGACGAGCAGGCAGGCGACCCAATGACGTCGCAATTGCATCATCGCTGTACCGACCCTCGAGGCGAACCCCGTCACCCACGAACTGGGCCACCCACGGTGTAGCTGGGTTCCTGTACAGCTCAGACGGTGTGCCCACCTGTTCGATCGAGCCATTCAACATCACTGCGATTTGTTCGCCCATGGCGAAGGCTTCTTCCTGATCGTGAGTCACCACGATGGTGGTGATCCCCAGCGACGCGATCAGCCTCTTCACGTCGCGACGGATCTGCACCCTCAAGCCGGCGTCGAGCGCGGAGAAGGGCTCATCGAGCAAGAGAACCGAGGGGGCAGGCGCAAGCGCACGAGCCACCGCAACCCTCTGTTGTTGGCCTCCCGACAGAGTTCCAGGCATTCGGTCCGCGTACTGATGCATGTCGACCAGTCGCAGCATCTCCATCACCCGCTGCGAAGCCTCGGCATGTTCTCGCAGCCCGAACCGAACGTTTTGCTCCACGGTGAGGTGTGGGAACAATCCGCCATCCTGAAACACCATGCCCACCCGGCGCTTCTCCGGGGCCAGCATGATGTGATCCCCCGACACCGTGGTCTCGCCCACGACGATTCGACCGCTGGACAGCTCTTGGAGGCCGGCGATGGCTCGGAGCAGTGTCGTTTTGCCACAGCCGCTGGGTCCAAGCAGAGCGAGCACCTGGCCGGCGTCTACATCGAGAGATGCGCTGGCAACCACAGCCCCACCACCAAGCTTCACCGACGCAGCTTCAAGCGAGACGGGTTCAGGGGTGAGGGCCCGCTGAACTGCAGGCGATGGGGTGGGTGCGACCACGTTGTGAAGGGTACCGAACATCAAGGTCACGGGAGCAGCCTCATCAGCGCTGCCGGATCACGTCGGATCGGCGCAACACCAGGAGCCAGGTGAGCGCTGCGGACAATGCCACCAGGATCAAGCCACCAACGCCGACCTCGGCATAGAAGCCATCCTCGTAGGATCCCCACACCTCGGTTGCCAACGTACGAAAACCCGTCGGGGCCAAGAGCAGGGTGGCAGGGAGCTCTTTGACCGTGGACAGCAGCACCAGTCCCCCGCCCGACACCAGCGAGGGTCGCATGAGAGCAAAGTCAATGGTTGTGAGCCTCCGCACGGCGGATGACTCGAGGAGTCGGCTGGACTCACGCAGGCTGGCCGGCACTGCGCGCACCGAGTCCTCCGCAGCCCCCAGCGCTTGGGATCCGAAATGCACCACATACGCAGCGATCAATAGAGGCAACGTTTGATAGAGGCCGCCCACCAGGGGGGCGTTGAGCGTCCAGAACACCAGCGACAGCGCAATCACGAGGCCCGGCACGGCAAAACCACCAACGACGGCGACCGAGGCGATCTCGCTGGCTCGGGACCGGTAGCGCACCAGGAGCGTGGCGAGGGGCAACACGGTGGCGACGGCCACGATCGCGGTGAGGACCCCTACCCCAGCGGTGTTTCGGGCTGCTTCGAAGAGACCATCGAAACCCACTCTTCCCTCAACGATGCCCCGCCACGCCCAAGTGCCCAGGCTGGCGATCGGCACGAAGAGCCCAAATGCACAGACCACCCCCACGAACGCGATCGCCGCGGCTCGCCAGCGACCCAATCGGACCGGCTGTATGGCGTGAACCCGTACCGGACCGACTTGTTCGTTCTGTCCTCGACTGAACCGGTTTGTGATGACCACCGTCAGGGCGAGCACTACCAGCACCAGCGAGGCCGTGAAGGAGGTTGCCCGATCGCTCAGACGAGAAGCGAAGATCACACGGGTGAGGGTGTCGTATCCCAGCAGCTGAACCGCCCCGAATTCGGAAACGGTGTACAGAAAGACCAGGAGCGCGCCTGAACCAATCGATTTGCGAAGCTGGGGGAAGGTCACATCACGGAACGTCTCAGCCCCAGACCGGCCAAGCATTCGAGCGCTCTCCTCCAGCGTGGGCGACAAGGCCAGCAGCCGGGCGGCAACCGGCAGGAAGACATATGGGTATGTGAACAGCGAAAGCACGAACCACGACGGCCAGAATCCCCGCACCCGGGGTGAATCCAACCCGAACACTCCGAGCACGCCATGCAGCACTCCCCCGTTGGCCAGCGCAGCCAAGAAAGCGGCCGCCCCCACGAAACTGGGCAACACCAGCGGCAGCACCACGAGGATCCGCAACACACTTCGACCCGGCAGGTCGCTGCGAACCAGCAGCCAAGCCAGCGCAGTTCCCAACAGTGCAGCGGCACCGGACACAGTGACCGCCAACAGGACGGTGCGACCCAGAGGCGCGACCGTCGCTTGCAAAGTGGATCCCAATTCATCACCCAGTTGAAGGGTGCGCAGCGCCACGAACGCCCCCGGAAGCGCGAAGACAACCCCAACCGCTGCAGCGTGCACCAGCATCCACGTCCGCGGTCGACCGAGCGAACGGACAGGTCGAGCGTCGCGAGCTCTGGCAGGGGCCAAGGCGGTCAATGTCAGCCTTCCAGGCCGGCCTCGGCGATGAGCTTGCTGGTGCCCTCCAGGCCGTTGCTCAGTGTGGTGAGGTCGAGCCCACCGACGCTGGAGAACTCCGCCGATGGCAGATCACCAGAGGGCTCGATGCCACTCGCCAACGGATACTCGAACGTCTCATCTGCGAAATATCGCTGGGCGTCTTCCTGAAGAAGCCACGCGATCAACTCGGTTGCGTTGTCGAAGTTGTCGGATCCCTCGATGATCGCAGCTCCGGTAACGATGAGAATGCTTCCTGGATCGTTGCGTGCGAATTGGTGGTTCAGACCAGCGTGATCTGGGTTCTCATCGAGCGCCCGGTAGTTGTAGTAATGGTTCACGAGTCCTGCGTCGACTTCGCCCCGATTCACCGCTTCAACAATGGCGCCGTTGTTGGCATAGGTCTGCACGTCGTTGTCGTCCAAACTCTTGAGCCAGGCCAGGGTCTGATCGTCGCCGACCGACCCACGCATAGCCGTCACAAAGTCCTGAAACGAGCCGTTGGCTGGAGCAATTCCGATGCGGCCGTCCCACCGGCGGTCGGAAAGATCGAACACGCTGGCCGGAAGTTCGGTGACATCAACCAGGTCCTTGTTGTACACCAGCACCCGCTGCCGACCGCTGAAACCGACCCAGCGCCCGTCGGAATCTCGAACCGACTCGGGCACCAGGCTGAGTACGTTGTCAGGAAGCTCGGCCAATCTGCCAGCAGCGTCGAGGAAGTCCACAGCCCCGGGGCTTTGGGAGAGGAATACGTCAGCTGGGGTCTGGTCTCCCTCCTCCTCGATGAGCAGGGCCAAGTTCGACGATTGATCAAACTTGACCGCCACCTTGATGCCGGTCTCCTCGGTGAAGTCATCGAGGATCGGTTGAATCAGGTTCTCGGTCCGGCCCGAGTAGATAGTGACGGTTTCCTCATCGGAGCCGGTGCACGCCGAAGCCGCCATCAAGGCGATGAGAGCGGCCGAAAATACAACACGCGGGGAAGCCATGGCCGAAGATTGTATCGCATGCTGATCGACTTGTGTAAGGCATGCTTATCGTCACCAAAACGCCTCAACCAAAACGTAGCGCGTGTGGTCTGGGGGCTCGGTCGCTACTTCGAGGGCCTTTACTTGGGATGAGCGGTCACTTCGGTGGCGATGCCGCCCCGGACGTTCTGCGCTAGAGCAACTTCCACGTCGGCAACTGCGGCGCCGAGTTCGGCCACCCGATCGGCCAGCTCGCCGGCCAGATGCTCGGCGAAGATCCGCTTGTCTCGATAGGTGGTGAGCATCAACTTCAGCGACTTCGATTCGATGGCGTGAGTGACCGCGGTGTAGCTGATGGTGGCGCGGTAGATGTCGGGCTGAATTCCCTCCACCGCCGGGCACAAGGCTTGAAGTTCGTCGGTCGTGAAGGAAACCCGCACCGGACGGTCCACCGGAAAGGTGTCGAGGCGACCGTACTCGTCGGGGTCAACGCTTCGGCCAAGCATCGGTTCTGGCATCGATTGTGCAGACTCACTAGTCACGACTACGAGGCTAGGCCCAGCATGATCGGTGCACGCTCGGTGTCGCTAACCTCACTAGGTGAATGAAGACCCGGGCTTGCTCTCGCCCCAGTACCGGAAGATCTCGTTCGCGATCTATATGGGCGTCGCGCTGGTTGCGTTCGAGGGCACAGCAGTTGCCGCCGCCTTGCCCCAACTGGCAGCCGATCTGGGCCGGATCGATCTCCTCCCCTGGATCATCACTGCCTATCTGTTCGCTTCGGGCCTCAGCACCATCGTGGCGGGGCCCCTGGTCGACGCAATCGGGTCGAGAAAGGTGTTCGTCACCGCAACTGCCATCTTCGCTCTGTCGGGATTCGCCGCGGGGCTTTCGAACAGCATCTTGGCGCTCATCGTGCTCCGCCTCATTCAGGGAGCTGCATCCGGTGGCCTGTTCGCCGGAAGTATCGCAGCGGTAAACCTGGCCTACCCCTCGCCACTCGTCCCTCGGGCATTCGCCGCCAACTCCACCATTTGGGGGCTCATGGGTGCTGGCGCCCCCGCTCTGGCCGCCCTCCTTTTGAACATCGCGTCGTGGCGCTGGATCTTCTTCGTCAACCTGCCACTCGGCCTGATGTGTGTGATGGCGGCTCGCGACACTTTTCCCGAGCGCCAACCGGGGGCCGAAAGCCCCACAATCGACTGGCGGGGAGCTGCTTTGGCTGGCGTGATCACCTTCTCCACGATCGCTGCCGTGGACGATCTTGGGGCACGTTCTGCCATCCTGCTCGCCATAGCAGCTGGCTCTGCGGTGCTCTTCACGCTGCACGCCCGCCGAGCCGAACGGCCGGTGCTGAAACTCGAGCACATCGTCGGCTTTCCGTACCGAGATCTCGGCATGATGCCCACCCTCATGATCGCGTCCACGTTTGCTACCAACATCTACATCACCCTCTACGTGTCGGCGGGTCGGGGCTGGTCGGCGGATGCGGCGGCGTGGGCAGTGTTGTTCTTCATTCTGGGCTGGACTAGCGGGGCCAACTTGTCCAGTGTGATCCAGGCCCGCATGGCCGAGATCGACGTGATGACCTGGGGGTTGGCATCGGGCGTGATCGGTTCTGCGGTGACCGCCGGTTTTGCGTGGACAGACAGCTCGGTGATCGGCATCTTCGCCGGGCTGTACGCATCTGGGGTTGGCATCGGGTTGTCAACCAACGCCGCACTCACACTGCTACGGGCATCCACCGAACCCCGCCAAATCGGCCGGGCCGGATCGGCCCACCAATTCATGCGCACTCAGGGCTTCACCATCGGAAGCGCTGCCGGGGGCGCCATTCTGCTGCTCGTGGTTGGTCAGGAACTCGGTTCGGTGGAACCGGTGCAGCAACTACTCGCCGGTGATGAAATCGAGGCTGGCCCGGCAATTGCCGATGCGGTTCGACGAGGATTCGGCACCGTCACCCTGGTGTCGCTGGCCGTCATGGCCACCGCGATCCTTCCGCTGCTGGGTCTGCGACGACGAAGGGCACGCGTCGGGGCCGGCAGTGATGCTCGGGTACCGGCGAGACGGTGAGCGATCGGCGGTGCTGAGTCAGTACAAGTACCGGGTCATGGCGGTCTACATCGTGGGGCTGTCGATGACAATCATCGATGGAACCGCCGTGAACGTTGCGCTTCCCGCCCTCGCCCGACAGTTCGGCGTCGCCACCACCGACATCGAATGGGTCGCCCTGGCCTACCTGCTCACGCTCGCAGCTGTCATCCCTGCCGCAGGTTGGCTTGGCGATCGGTTTGGAACCAAGCGGATGTTCCTCATCGCCCTCACGCTGTTCGTTGTGGGTTCGATGTTGTGCGGCGCTTCCCAGTCACTTGCCCAACTGATCGCCGCCAGGGTTGTACAAGGAATGGGGGCCGGTCTGATAACACCGATCGGAAGCGCCATGCTCTTTCGCGCCTTCCCACTGGCCGAACGAGCCACCGCCACCGTCGGCGTGCTCAGCGTTGCCGTCGTGGCACCGGCCATCGGCCCTGTGCTCGGTGGTGTCTTGGTCGACAACGCATCGTGGCGATGGATCTTCCTCATCAACCTGCCGATCGGCCTCGCCGGAATTACTCTGGGCTGGCGGTGGCTGCGAGAAGAAACTCAACCAGCTCCAGGACGGCTGGATCTTGCTGGACTCGTGCTGTCGGCGACGGGCGTCTCGCTCCTGATATTCGCCCTGTCCACCGGCCCCGACTTCGGTTGGCTGTCCGCCCGAATCCTGGCAGCAGCCATCATCGGGTCGTTGGCGCTCGCAGCACTGGTGTTCGTCGAACTGCGCTTGCCTCAGCCAATGCTGGCTCTCCGGCTCTTTGGCAACCGGCTCTTCCGCACCATCAACATCACGTCGTCCATGGTCTACTCCGGCTTCTTTGGCTGGATCTTCGTGGTTCCGCTCTACCTCCAGGACCTCAGAGGCTTCTCCGCCACCGAGTCGGGTTTGGCCCAGGCACCCCAGGCCGTCGGCATCTTCGTCGTATCCAACTTCATCGGGAGGCGTGCGTACAGGGTGGTCGGACCACGTCGACTTCTCATCTCCGGAGCAGCGGTCACCGCTGCGGTTACGGCAGGATTTGCCGTCTTCGGACTCGACACTCCGCTATGGATGATCGGTGGCGCCTCGCTGTTGCGGGGGCTCTCGATGGGCATGGTCTTCGTGTCCATCCAAACCGCTGTGTACGCCACCATCTCCAACGCCGAAACCGGCCGCGCCACGTCGGTGTTCAACACTCAACGCCAGTTCGCCTTCGCCGGTGGAGTTGCGCTGGCCGCAACGGTCATCGCCACGCCGAATCGATTCCGGCGGAGGAGAGAACGCTGCCGCGTCGGACCTGCTGAGCGCCTACCGGTGGGCCTTCCTTGCTATGGGTCTAATCATGCTGCCGGCCGCATTCGTCAGCTTCTTCATTCAGGACGAGGACGCAGCCGCAACCCGGGGTCTCGAGCCGGCCAACGCCTCAGGAAGCCGGTAGCGATCGGTTGCAGAAATCGCTCGACTCGATAGAGCGGTAGTAGCGCGAATGCCATTCCCTGGTACGGGAACCACACCATCATCGTCGCGGCGGTGCCCAGATGGAAGGCGAGCACCCCGAACACCCACCAGCGGCGCCAGTTCCCACCGAGCAGCGCAATCGGGGCTATGAGTTCGATCAGAACACCACCCACTGCCATCGGTCCGAGCAACCAGTTCCGTCCGAGGACCAAGGGTGCCAGCGGCGGTATGAAGCCACCCAGCACCTCCATCCTCGTGGCCGAGTAGCCGATGTGATTGCTGAGGGTTGAGCCGTCGATCCAGGCGACTCCACCGATTCGCAGCTTGGCGATCCCGGCGATCAGATAGGTGACCACTGTGGTGATGGCAAGCAGTCGAATAGGCCAGCCGAAGCGCACCGACGATGTTGCCGGTCCGGGCCGGTGTCCAACCGACCACGCATCAGCCGCCGGTGAAATCGCCAGGATCATGAGATGCAGTGTGAACAGGTGCTCGAAGTGCAACATCTGACCCCATGAACTGTGGTAGCTAGCCCACATCAGCACGAGCCCAGCGAAGAGAGGACCGGTGAATCGGTAGGCGAAGCCGACAAGTACTGCCATCCCGGCCAGCATGGAGGAGGCAAACAGCAACCAGATCCGAGAACCAAGCGGTGCGTCGAGCAGGGTTGCGAGGCCGACGGGCTCGAACTCGCCGACGGGGCGGTTCGCGACACGCGAGAACTCAAAGATGTTGCCAACCAGGTACACAAGTACAAAGCCGCTGATCAGGATCCGCAGCCCAGCCAGCCGTTCCGCAGGTGCTTCATAATGCAGCCAAGCGTCAAACCGCCGCAGCAATCTCATGGTGTAACCAGGCAGGTGACATGAACCGTGCGCTCGAGCGGTGGCTCGCCAGAGGATCGTGCGGCCACGTCAAATCGTTCGGTGGCAACCTCGATACGAGCGATCGGCTCGTCCACACGTCCAGCGACGTCGATGCAAAGTTGGTCGGCATCGCCACGGCGAACCGAATCGCCCAAAAACGACTCGGCGATGAGCGGATCACGGGTGCGAGCGATCGTGAACATCGAGAGATCCACGTGCTCCCCACCCGAGGTGACACCACGGACTACCACGAACCCGACGATGTTGGAGCGGGCGGTGGCGTACATCGGGTACGTCGACAACGGAAGTCCATCCCGGTTCCGCACCACGGGAGACATGAGCACGCCCAGCAGGGTGACCGTAGTGAGTCGGCGAATCCAGCGTTGAAGCCCCGAGTCGCGATCCATACCCGAATCTACCTTTCGACGCCCCAGCCGAGCCATGCGCAACAGCCCAGTTCTCAATCGCAAGCAGGCCAATGACCGCGCTCGAGGAGAGATCAGGTTTGTGGGGACTCGGGCGGGTTCATTCTCTGGTGATGGTGAGTGGTCCGTCGTGGAACAGGTTGGCTACCGGTGAGTGATGGGTTGGGTCGTTGCGGTGTTTCCATCGATGGTGCAACCGGCAGAGGAGCTGTCCGTTGGCGACCAGTGTTGGTCCTCTCGCCGACCATGCCTGGATGTGGTCATATTCACAGGTCCTGGCGGGTCGACGACAACCCGAATGTTGGCAGCGTGTGTCTCGGAGACCGATCATGCGCCGCTGGACAGTGGTGAAATTGCGTCGGGCTGGTGTATCGCCGGCTAGGGAACCATCAGCTGTGAGCCGGTGATACCGGACCCGTGAGTGCGAGGCCAGCTGGTGGATGACAGTGGGCGGGATGAGATTGCCGCTGGTAGTGCGGGGGTAGAAGACGTTAGCAAACCCACGGTCCCCGATGACCGGCGTCTTCCCAGCCCGATGTTTGCGACCCACCAGGTACCGGAATGACGCCTCAGCAACATCTGGTTCTCCGTCTGTCGCCGCACCGTGGTGGTAGGGGACGGTCCCGTCCTCGGGATCATCAGCAGGGACCAGGATCTCCAGATGGGGGCGGGCGACTCCTTGACCGTCGTGATCCAGAATCAGCCGGATGAGTGCGTCGTGATTGGCCTGAGCGATCGACAAACCGTCGTCCTCAGCCCGGAGACGGCTGGCGTTGTCCAAGACGGTGTTCATCACCTGTTCTCCAAGCAAAGGATCCAACACACCGGTGACATGCACATTGGCGAACAGATCCGGCTGCAAAATCAGGTGCCGCCGACCCTGAGCCCGCAAGAACTCTTCCAGGTGCTCATTCGGATCAGCCACAGCAACCCAGGTACGCAAGGCTTGTTCGAACTGTTCAGGTGTGGTGAGCACCGCAACAGCTGCCAACGCCTCCTCGGAGGCACGCACCTGGTCTGAGTTGGCTTTGTTGGCCCACTTGGTCATCACATCGACATGAGCCAACGTGATCTTCCTAGCCAACAACGCAGTATGGAAACTGGGGTACCGGTGGAGGGCCCGACCAGCCCGACGGATCGACGCGGCCCGCTGGCGGGACAACCGACCCCGAGCGTTCACCAAACCAATCATCGTGCTCTCACCCTTGGTGTAGGAACACGCCGACTGCTCACCCACTGCCATGAACCTGCCAGCCACCGCCGACAGACGCTCGGACTCAGCAGCCATATCAGACACAATCTCGGCAAGCTCTTCGCGGGAAACCGACAACAAATCAGTCGACGCGACCCGATCAACAAGCGCACCAATCTCGCCGAGCACCACCCGCTCCTCAACAAGAAGCCCACAACCAGAACCCGAGTTTCCCGCCAAGGAAGCCATAACCCAAGTATGACCACCGGGTGCGACACAGTTAGCCGGGGCCGAATGCGGCGGCCCAAAGACGCGCTCTTCGGAGCCCTTGGCGAAGCCTTCGGGAGCGGAGGCGGTGGGGCCAAAGGAGAGCGAATGCCAGCCCCTGATACAGCACCACAATCGTGGTGACCTCCCGACGCCGGCGTCGCGATAAGGCCGGTCGACCCACGCTCGGTCGATCTCCACGCGACGAAGTAACTTGGGCGTGGAATGAAACTCGTTCGATATCGAACGAAATGGGGAGGACCCTTGGAATCCAGGAACGACACCCGGCGGGCACTGGTAATTGCACACGAACCCGATGGCTCCGGCGGGCAGGTAGCGGTTCGACTCACCCAGCGAGGATTCGACGTTTACACCCATGTGGTCACAGCCGAGCTGGACAAGCCCAATCAGTCGATTCCGTTTCCCGACTTCGCCAGCTTCGACGTGGTGGCGATAATGGGATCGATCCGATCCCTCACTCAAAAAGACCAGATCTCCAACTGGGTGTACGACGAAATGGAACTCATCAGGAAAGCCCACCACAGCGAGCTACCCGTTCTCGGCATCTGTTTCGGGGGTCAGCTGATCTCAGAGGCGTTGGGGGGGTCGGTCGAGCTCTCCCCCACCACCGAAATCGGATGGCACACCATCAGGGCCTCCGATGGCGCCCATAATCCCGTGGGGCCCGGGCCATGGATGGAATGGCACCATGATCGATTCGAACCCCCCCCGGGTGCCGAACTGCTCGCCTTGACCGACTCTGCGCCCCAGTTGTTTCGCATCGACCGGATTGTCGGAACTCAGTTTCATCCCGAGGTCGACTACGACCACGTGGACTTCTGGATGAAGACTGCCGACGAGGAGTATCTGGCCTCCTACGGCCTAGACCGAAACGACGTTCTCGCCGAGGTGGCCCAGCACGAAGGCCGCAACAACGAGCAGTGCCATCGACTCGTCGACTGGTTCCTCGATGAGGTTGCGTTTCCGGCCGGTTCGCAGGGACGGTTGCTCCACTGATCGGTCTCACTGAGGCGCCAAGGGCGCTTCAGAGATCGATTGCACGGTGGACAATCTCCGCCATCTCGACAGCGACTAGGACTACACCGACTTCGTCCGCGGGGTGCTCCAGGCTGGCGGTCTTGACCTCCAACTGCCCATGGATGTCGACGGCCGCTCGGCTCGACGGCGTCCTTTCGTTGGCTTGTTGACCGTGCCACCGCCTACCGGCCTGATCAGCTCAGATTCCTTCGACGGTTCGGGTTCCAGCCGTTACACTCTCAACCCTGCCGTGTAACAACGGCGTGGAGAGGTGACAGAGTCCGGCCGATTGTGCCTCCCTGCTAAGGAGGTGATCCCGCAAGGGATCCGAGGGTTCAAATCCCTCCCTCTCCGCTCTTGTCTTCGGACCGAGAGCCCTGAACCTTCTGGTTCGGGGCTCTCGCTACTCCCTAGCGTGCTGTGCGCAACGACGGAGTACTTGCTCGAACCAAAAACTAGGTGTGGCTCCGATAGGTCCCAACTAGACTTGGCTCTTCAGCGCTCGTAGCTCAATTGGATAGAGCATCTCGCTACGGACGAGAAGGTTTGGGGTTCGAGTCCCTACGAGCGCGCTGAGTAAGAATGCGATCCGGTCCTCGGGCTGGATCGCATTTTTGGTTACCGGGCCGATAACGAACCCACAAGAATCCGAGATCCGTTCACAACTTCTCCATATCTGATCTCGAGAATCGACTCCACACCAACTACACCTAATCAAGGAGTCATTCATATGTACGCCACCCGTCGTCGGGGTTTCCCCTTTTCCGGCCTTCCGCTCTTCGCAGCCGGCTTCATCCTCGCCTCATTACTCGGAGGTTTCGGTGCGGCCGCGGTAGGGGCGCTCATCTTCGTGCCTCTGCTTGTCCTCAAGTTCATGTTCATGTTCTTCGTCTTTGGTGCATTCATGCGCATCCTCGGAGGAGGATTCGCTCGAGTCGGATCGCACCGTTCGCCGCACCACCGCCGCGGTAGTGGTCGGCCAGGACCATCTCCTCGCCAACCAACCCAGGAGGAGCAAGACTGGGCCCGTGCAAGGCAAGAGGCCCGACAGGAGATCGAGGATCTCTTTCCAGATGCGACAGACTGAAGTTGTGACGGTCTTCCGATGAGCACGGTCCTCGTCGTTGATGACGAACCAAGGATTGCCCGCCTCGTTGCCGACTATTTGCAGCAGGCGGGCTTCCGTGTGGTCGAAGCCGCCGACGGACGCGCGGCCTTGGACTCATACCACCAGCATCAGCCCGACCTGATCGTCCTTGATCTTGGACTCCCGCAGCTGGACGGCCTCGATGTGATCCGCTCGATCCGAACCACCTCTGAGGTCCCGATCATCATCCTGAGCGCCCGAGCCGACGAGACCGATCGCGTTGTCGGACTCGAGCTCGGCGCCGACGACTATGTCGTCAAGCCATTCGGTGGCCGCGAACTTGTCGCCCGCGTACGTGCACTTCTGCGCCGCGTCGATGCCGTTGTACCCGACGACGTGCACCACGCCGGTCCTGTGACCGTCGACATTCCGAAGATGCGCGTGACAATCGATGGAGAAGAGATCGATCTGACCCCCACCGAGTTCCACTTGGTGGCCACCATGATCGCCCAGCCTGGGCGAGTGTTTACCCGTGGTCAGTTGCTCGATGCGTTGCATGGGGTGAGCTTCGAGTCCTACGAGCGAGCCATCGACGCGCACGTCAAGAACCTTCGCCGCAAGTTCGGATCTTCTCCCGGTCGACCCAGGTACCTGCTCACCGTGCACGGTGTCGGGTACAAATTCGCAGATGACTAGGAATCGACCCTGGTCGGGCGGTGGACGTGGCCGCACGCAGTGGACCAGACCTCAGGGCTGGCCCGCCGAGGGACCCTTCGCATCGCGCCACAACGACTGGCAGCCTGGCAAGCGCCTCTTCCGATTCCTGCTCGTCGTGACAGTCGGCTTCATTGCAATCCCCCTCCTCGCCGGCGCCGCCCTCACCGCGACGTTCACAGGCTGGACAAGCGTTGCTGTGGCGGTGATCTTCTGGGTTGCCTTCTTGACCGTCGGCATCCTTCTGGCCCGCTTTGTGTTCGGCAATCTGCGCATCGTGCGAGACCTCATCTCATCGACAGGTCGTCTCGCCGATGGCGACTACTCAGCGCGTGTCGCCAATGCCAGTTCACCGGCCGTCAGGCCGGTAATCGACTCCTTCAATCGCATGGCGGAACGGCTGGAGGTTTCTGACGATCTACGTAGTCGCCTCCTTGCCGATGTTGGCCACGAGCTGCGCACACCGCTCACCGTGGTGCGTGGAGAACTCGAGGCCATGGCCGACGGCGTCCGTGACCTCGACCCCACTCAAATCCGACTTCTACTGGACGACATCGCCGTCATGGAACGGCTGCTCGACGATCTGCGCACTCTCAGCATGACCGAGGCCGGAATGATCGCGCTGGAAAGGGAGTCCACCGACCTCAGCGAACTGATCGGTGTTGTCACCGAGCGCTTCCTCCAACAAGCCACCGAGAAGACCGTGAAGCTCTCACTGATCGCGACCGAACCCGTCGAGGCGATGATCGACTCTTATCGCATGAGCCAGGTCGTCTCCAATTTGCTGGTCAACGCACTCCGTGCCGTTTCTGAAGGTGACCAAATCACGGTGACGGTCCGCACGGGTGAACTCAATGGACGTTCCGCCGGAGTCATAACCGTCCAAGACAGCGGTCGCGGCATTTCCGAAGATGAGATCGACGCGGTGTTCGATCGATTTCACAAAGGAGCCGACTCCAATGGGTCCGGCCTCGGCCTGACGATCAGCCGGGACCTGGTGAATGCGCACGGTGGCACCATCTCGCTCTCCAGCCAGTTGGGCGCTGGCACCACCGTGACCATCGAACTTCCGGTGGCTCCACCGGAAGTTCGAACCTGAGGTCGCACAACAGCATCGCGAGACCCGGGGGCCCAAGAAACTACTGTCGATTGCCGTGACCCGGAAGCGCACCTCCACCTCGAGTTTTGGCGTCGCCAAGCGAGAGGGGCACGACGCCTCCAACTTCTACAGCCGATTCGTTGCGCCGGTGGTGAGCACCGACGACGAGGTTGTCGAGTGCGGCGTGGCTGATCAACTGTTCCTCGGCGACAGCAGAGACATGGCCAGCATTCCGGACAAGAGCGTCGCTCTCGTCACAACGTCGCCGCCCTATCACGCCGCCAAGGAGTATGAGCAGGACATCGGCGTCGGCCACGTGCCGGCCTCCTATTTCGAGTACCTCGGAATGCTCAGCGACGTGTTCGCCGAGTGCTTTCGAGCCCTTGAACCAGGCGGAAGGATCGCTGTCAACGTTGCCAACCTCGGTCGGAAACCGTTCAGGTCACTGAGCAAGGACGTGTGGGTGATCTTGGAGGACCTCGGCTTCCTCCCCCGGGGCGAAGTCGTGTGGATCAAGGCAGCCGGTTCGTCGGGGAACTGCGCATGGGGATCGTGGATGTCTCCGTCGAACCCGTCGCTCCGAGACGTGACCGAGAGAATTCTCGTTGCCAGCAGGGGTCGATTCGACCGAGCGATCCATTGGAAGGAACGAAAGGCTCGCGGTCTTCCGTGGGAAGCCACAATCGGGCGCGACGAGTTCATGGCGTGGACTCTTGACACCTGGCAAATCCGCCCGGAGTCAGCGAAACGCGTAGGGCATCCAGCTCCGTTCCCGGTTGAACTGCCCCGCCGGCTCATCGAGCTCTATACATACAAAGGCGATGTTGTTCTCGACCCCTTCATGGGCGCCGGATCAACTGCCGTCGCCGCAGTGGAGACCGGTCGGCGATACGTCGGATTCGACACCGACGCCACCTACATCGACCTGGCAGAAAGCCGGATCTCCGAGGCCCGAACAGTTCCCGCCCGGGCCTGAAGGCCTGTACGGCACTAGAGGCTTGTAGCCCTGTTGCCCTATTGTCCGCTGCGAGACCATAGATCATGGGTTCGGACCCGAGCACCGAGGAACAGATCGCAGAGCTGTTGGATCGAGTCGACGCGCTCAATCGCCAGGTGACCGAGAAGCAACAGGAGTACGAACGTCGGCTTGCACAGTTGGAGGAGTCATCGGCTCCACCCGCCTTTGGCCCCACTGCAATTCCACCACCCCCACCAATAGGAGCAACCCGCCTCAGCGGCCCTGGTGTTCCGCCCGTTTCCCAGATGCCGGACAAGCCGACTCATCGCACCACACCGACGGCTCTGGAGTGGGAGGTGCTGATCAGATGGGCCGGCATCGTTCTCGTTGTGTTGGCGGCGATCTTCCTGGTCAGCGACTCAATCCGCCGGGGGTGGATCGGGCCCAACATGCAGTTGGCAGCCGCGACGCTCGGCGGGCTCAGCCTTCTCGGGGGTGCGGTGTATTTTGCGCCCAAACTCCAAGCGTGGGCCGTGACGTCAGGGATCGGTGGAGCGATCGTCCTCCCGGTCTGCGCCGCCGCCGCCCACGAATGGCTCGACCTCGTGGCGGAGAACGTAGCGCTCGTTCTCATCGTGATTTCGATCATCGTGTCCCTCGGCGTCGGCTTCTCTACCCGGCTTGACGCGATTTCGATCGTTGCACTTCTGGCCGGAATAGTTGTTCCTGCTGGATTTGGGTACTTCGAGGTCGACCCGATCACCCTCGTTGCATGGTGGACCGCTTCTACTTCTGTCACCGCCGCGGCCCTAGGTTGGGCCAGAAGGTCGACACTGCTTCGTGTTGTCGGCGTCGTCGCTGCAGGTGCCGCGCTGCTTGTTGCAGCCGGTATTTCGGTGGATCGCAGTGCGGACGTGTTGAGCCAGGGACTGGGGCCATTGATTCTCATCGCCGCAATGATGTGGCTCGGGCCGACAATGGCCGAGCGCATCGGCGGGCATGCCTGGAAGTCATTCGACCACTGGACCGTGGCCCTGGTACCCGGGTTCGCGTGGATAGCCGTTGTGGCGCTGCGCAGTCGTGGCGAGGATCCAAGTTGGTTCGACGCCGGAATGATAGGTCTGCTCATGGCCGCCGGATTCCTGATCGGCCTCGTCGCAACATTTCGATATCTACCGAAGTCGGTTTCCCTTGCTCACTTCCTGGGAGCCAGCGCACTGGTCACGACCTCCCTGATAGCGCTAGCCGACGGCCCGGTGCTCGTCGTCGCACTCGCGGCTCAAGCCGTGTTCACCTTCGTCCTGGGGCAGTTGTTCGACGATGAGGTCACCCAAGTTGGCGCAGCGCTGCTCGCTGTGGCCGCCCTCGCCCTCACCGGATTCGGGATGCTCGACGGCATCGCCAACGACGGGGCCACACTCGGAGAAGCACTCGCCCACCTTCTTGTAATTCTATTGTTGACCGGCGTTGCGGTGTTCTACAGGACCGAAGGCCAGCGAGAGTTCGCTGGTGCTCTGGGGATCACAGCCTGGGTTGGCGTGTTGGCCTGGCTTGGGTCGGTACTCATCAACCTGTCCCAGGGACAGGCAGCCATTTCTTTGGCGTGGGCCATCATGGCCGCAGGCGCGACCGTCGCCGGCGTCGCGCTTCGCTCATCCTCGGTCAGAACAACAGGACTCATCACACTGACCGTCGTGGTCGGCAAGCTGTTGACGATCGATCTTGCCGAAGTCGAGGTCTTCTGGCGTGTCGGTGTCTTCTTCGTCGTCGGCTCGGGACTTCTGCGCCTCGCCTACGTCCTGCCTAGATACGAAACCGACGAACTCACCGATACACCCGAGTGAGGCAGGCGCGTCTGCGGCACGCTGGAGGGATGCCACAGACGATCGCAACAACCGTCGCCCCGAGAGCGCTGCGTTCGATCAGGTCCGGTCATCCGTGGGTGTTCGATCACTCAATCCGAATCCAGAAGCACACGCCCGAAGCGGGCGACCTAGCGGTTGTCTTCGACAACAAGCGCCGCTTCGTCGGCATAGGTCTAGCCGATCCAAACAGCCCGATTGCCATCCGGATGCTCCATCACGGTTCGCCTACCACGATCGACGCCGGCTTCTTCGCTCAGCGGATCGACGAGGCGATTTCACTCAGAAACTCGCTGATCATCGACGCAGAGACCGATGGCTATCGCCTGGTAAATGGTGAGAATGACGGGTTGCCGGGACTCATCGTCGATCAGTACGCGGGGGTGATCGTGGTGAAGATCTACACGGCAGCGTGGCTTCCACATCTGGACTCGGTCGTGAATCACTTGCTCGAGATACGGTCACCAACCGCGGTCGTGCTGCGGGCCAGCCGGGCTGTGCAGCCATCCCTGCCCAGAGCAGAAGGTTCCATTCTCCACGGCGCCCTGACCGACCCGATCGTGAGATTCTCCGAGAACGGTCTTCGCTTCGGCGCCGATGTCATTCACGGAAACAAGACCGGCCACTTCCTGGATCAGAGGGAGAACCGCCAGCGGGTGAGAGAACGCAGCATGGGTGCTTCGGTGCTCGACGTGTTCTCCAGTAGCGGCGGCTTCTCAGTCCACGCAGCGGCGGGCGGCGCCCGATCGGTCACTGCGATCGACGTATCCGCGGGGGCTCTCGCCAGCGCCACTGCGAATATGGAAGCCAACAACCTAAGCCCACCCGACAGCTTCATAACCCTCCACGGTGACGCGTTCGATGAGATGGCCAAGCTGAAGACGGCCCGCAGAATGTTCGACATCGTGATCGTCGACCCACCGTCATTTGCGCACAAACAGTCCGACGTCGAGCGGGCTCTTGCCGCCTACCGGAAACTCACCAGAGCCGCCATCGAACTCATCGCTCCCGGTGGCCTGTTGGTGCAAGCATCGTGTTCCGCCCACGTTACCGAAGAGGCATTTTTGGAGGCAATCCACGTTGAACTCACCCGTTCCCAGCGGAGGTTCGGACGTATTGAGTCATACGGTCACCCCCTCGATCATCCGGTCACCTTTACCGAGGGCCGCTACCTCAAAGCCATCTTCGCCCGGACTGCCTGAGCGACGATCCGCCTGCGCTTCGAAGGGTGAATGGTCACCTACGATTGTGCAGGTGGTGTCGTATCGCCGTCCGATGACGGCTCGAACCGCGTACACGTTGTCGGCTTCACTACTGGCCGGCGTGTTTGCGGCAGCGTTTGTGAGCCGGAACGAGTCGCGCAGCGACTTCATCATTCGACAGCGCGTGGGCGAATTCGAGATCGACGCCCCCCGACTCAACCCTCCGAATTTCGATGGTCCTAACATCAACGGTCCCGACATCAGCGGTCCCGACATCAATGGACCAAGCCTCACTTGGATCGACGTGGCGTACACCGTGATGCTGGTGCTCTTGGTGATCGCGCTGATCGCCGGTCTCATCCTCATCATCAAGCGATTCGGGCCCGGTGGATCCGACGACGGCGTAGACACACGCACCACCGCTTTGGGGGAGGCTGGCCACGGATACCCGGGCCCCAACGAAGAGGACGGCTGGGCTGCATTTGAACGGTTCTGCTACGCGCTGCTGCAGGATCCCGACACCGGTAGAGCAGTGCGAGTCGTGATGCGCTACGCCGAGACGGGCCTGGGGAGACTCGAGCCACGAATGGCCGATGAAACACCCAACGAGTGGCTGCGTCGAACTCGCGCTTACGAGCCCGACCTGGCCCTCGAGCTGAGTTCGATCATCTCGAGTTACCAGTCGGTTCGATTCGGCGGAACCAATCCAAGCCCGGTCGAACGTGACGATTCGGTCAGCAGCCTGCGTCGATTGGCCCGGGCAGCATGTGGAACCTCGCCACCTGCCACCCCAGATCCGGCCGGATCCACGCTCGGAGGGTCGCCATGATCAATGAGGTATTCGGGCTGATCGCTACAGTCTTTCCCGCAGCGGTGTTTCTCGCCATCGCGATCGGCCTGGTTCTGCTCGTCCGAACCTGGTCTCGCATGTCGTCCGGTTCGATCGGCGCGGGACCCGCTCTGGTTCCCAGACCCGCCCAGCACGGACTACAGAGTGTGCCCTGGGATCTTCAGGGAGTTCGTCGGGCGTTACTCGATCAGTCTCCGGAGCCTCTCACCAACCTCCTTGCCCGTGCCCACGAACTTGGCGTTTCGGTGAAACTTCCGGACAACACCAACACTACGGCCCGTATCGAGTCGGTACTCGACCAACTGGAAGCGGCGCTCGAACTTCCGGCATTGGAGATCTCTGTTCCTCCACCACCAGAAGGACATCTGTGACAACCCAACCCCAGATATCGGATCCTCGTTCGGTCGGTCAGCTTGCAGAAGAGATGCTGGACCGACTCGAAACCGTGATCGTCGGCAAACGTGACCTCCTCCGGCTCGTGCTTGGTGCTGTCTTCGCCGACGGACACGTGCTCCTGGAAGATGTTCCCGGAGTCGCCAAAACGGCTACTGCCCGTGCGATTGCGCAGTGCTGCGGTCTGGACTTCTCGCGTGTGCAGTTCACTCCCGATCTCATTCCGGCCGACATCACCGGTGCAACCGTGTTCGATCCTTCGAACTCCTCCATCGAGTTCCGGCCCGGTCCGGTTTTCGCAAACCTGGTCCTTGGTGACGAAATCAACCGAGCACCCCCGAAAACCCAGAGCGCATTGCTGGAAGCGATGGAGGAACGCCAGGTGACCGTGGACGGTCAGACTCGGGTACTTCCCAGCCCGTTCGTGGTGATCGGCACCCAGAACCCCATCGAGTCCGAAGGTACCTATCCCCTACCCGAAGCCCAGCTCGATCGTTTCCTCATTCGTACCGGTATCGGTTACCCCGAGCACGACGACGAAGTCGATCTCGTTCTGCGACGGGCTAGACGGGGCACAGACCTTGCTGTCATCGATCCGTTTCTCACCCCTGAGGCGACTCGGAACGTTCAAAAGGCAATCGAACGCGTCCACATCAGCGAACCCGTCGCCCACTACATCGTGGACATCGTTGATGGCACCCGACAGAACCCCCGAACCGAAGCGGGCGCCAGCCCGCGTGGGTCGCTGGCATTGCTCAAGATGTCACGAGCCTGGGCCGCTATGGGTGGTCGGCGCTACGTGCTCCCCGACGACGTGAAAGCGATGGCGGTGTCCACTCTGAGCCATCGCCTTTTGCTCATGCCCGACCAGTGGGTGCGAGGGGTACAGCCTTTCGAGGTCATCAACGAAGTCGTCGAGATGATCCCCACTCCACCACCAACCGACCCGGGAGAGGACGTGGGACCGGTCCCTCACCCACTCAACTTCGGCGACCTACAGTGAGCCGCCACCTCACCTGGCGATTCTGGCTCTACATGGTGCTCGGCGCTGCGCTGGTGATCACAGGGCTGTCGGCACCTGAGGGTGAGGCCACCCTTCCCTTCGTGGCCGCCACGCCGTTTCTCTCAGTGATTCTCCTCAGCCTCATGAGCGGCTGGTGGCGCTCGATTGACATCGAGAGGGTCTCGCTCTCGCGATTGCGCACAATCGAAGGTGACGAGCTGTCGATCTACATCGACCTGAGATGTCCGCGCCCGATCTACATCATCGACCTCGAACTCCAGCTTCCGGCTCAGCTTGCGCCGATCAGTGCCCCACGGGTTGTCCAACAGTTGGAGGCGGACAGTCGTATCCGATTCGATGTGCGAGCCATCCAGTGGGGCGTCACCGGCCCCGAGTTCCTGAACGTCGTTACTCGTGACCGATTCGGTTTGACCGAAACGATCCAGCAATTTCCGTTGGGCAACCGGGTTCACGTCCATCCTTCCAGTGAGCGGATTCAGGCCATGGTGAGGGCCGCGACGACCCGCTCGGCTATTGGTGACCACCGCTCCCGGGCACGAGGGCCAGGCATGGAACTTGCCGAGGTCCGGGCCTACAACAACTCCGACCCGGTACGGCGCATCCATCCAATGCTGTCGCTGCGGAGAGGTATGCCCATGGTGGCCGATCGTCACACCGAACAAGCGACCGATGTGGTGCTCTTCATCGACGCGGTACAGGACGTCGGTACGCCACTCAACAGCACGCTCCGCTCAACCGTGGCGGCGGCGATCGGGCTGCAGCAACGGCACTTCCGAGCCATGGACCGTGTGGGCATCCTCGACCGTTCAACCGGGGTGCGATGGCTGTCACCTGCTCTCGGCCGACGAGCTGGGCACATCATCGTCGACACGCTCCTCAGTGCCCAGGTAATGCATGACCGTCGGGGTGATCTGCCCTCGCTGCCAACCTCGAACCTCCACACCCGCTCTCTCATCGTCGCTATCTCACCGCTCTACAGCGAGGTGTTCGTCAGTGATCTCGCTCAGCTCCGGCGCGCCGGCTTTTCGGTTGTGGTTCTTCAGGTCGACCGTGCCTTCGGCTTCGAAGTCAGTTTGACCGAGCAGCGAATGGCGAGAATCAACGCCACGTGGCAACAGCGACGTCTTGCTGAAATTGGGATTTCGGTTCTCCCATGGAACACCGAACTCCCTGTCGAACCCGTACTCAGGCGGGCCATGTCGTCAGCCCAGACGCTCCACGCCCGGCGAGGGTCGCTTCGCAACGCTGGGGCCCCGGGATGAAGCTCCCCTCTCCCCCGCCACCGCAGGGCGCGCCGCTCGATGGTGCACCACCGCCACCGTCGGAAAGACCCATCGGATCTCCTTTGCCTCCGACACTGCAATCCCCCGACCTGCCTCTCAGCGGACGGGTCTGGCTCGCGCAGACCCAGCGCACGGCCGAGGAACTCTCCGAGGAGAAGCGCGGAAAATCGCCTAGCACTCCGTCGGCTGGCCGCCTCGCCGGAACTGATGGCGGTCTCGGTTACGTTCCTGCTTTGCTTCGGGTTGGCGATTCGGCTTGACCCGGTAGGCCTCATATTCGGTTTGCTGCTCTACGGGATCTTTGGCTGGATTCTGCTTTCCACCGGCAATTCAGTCGCTGCATCGTTGTTGCTCGGGGCACTCGGCCTTTCAACGGCAGGGATGATCGCCGAACGGTTCGACGTCGAGGACGACAGCCTGTGGTGGATGATTCCGGCACTCGTCATCGTGATAGCCGAAGCGGCGATCAGCTACAACCACTTCAGACGCCGCCAGAGCGATATCAGCATGCGAATCAGTCAGACGGTGGCGATCAACACCGCCTCGGTCATTGCGCTCTCGGTCGTGCTCGCCACTTTGACTCGCTGGCTCACTCAAGTGGACGGGCGAGTGGAGTGGCCTTGGTACGCCACGACAATCGTGGGCCTCTGCGCGTGTTGGTTCGCGGGGCTCATAGTGATTCGGCGAACTGCCACCCCCGCCGAACGTCGTCGCTTCGACCCGGGCAGGCGAATGCTTCCGCCGCCCCGTTGACTCAAACTCGGCGTGTCAGTCCACTAGGTAGGTGGTGCGGACCGAGCTTTGGAGATCATTGCTGATACGGAGTGATTCCCACTGCTGTTCCAACTCCGAGCCAGGCGTCTTCTTGGTGAAGACCAGCGACAACATTGTTACTTCGCTGCGGTGTCTGGTGGCGTTGATCAGTTCCGCACCTTCGGTGAACTGAATGACGATCGTGCCACGGTTGAGCAAACCCCGGTTGAGGAGATCCATCCAGTAGGTCTTTCCGGCTTCGTCGGGCTGCCGGCCAAGGACATCGCGGTAGAGCTGGTCGAGAAAGACCGAAAAATCAAGACCGCCATAGCGATTTTGGAACTCTTCTGAATCAGCGAACCATTCGGCGATTTCGGCCAGCGAAGCTCCCGCCCGGAACTGGTCCATCCAGTAGTTGAAGCCATCGGTGTCGGCTTGGCGAAGGAAGTACGCCTCATAGAGCCGATCCAGCGACGCGCCGGCGGTGTTTGGCCCGATCACCGATGCCAAGGCGGCATCGAGACCCTCTTCATTGACACTGGCCGCCAGCGAAACCAGTTCGGTAGTGCTGGCACTACGACCGTGGACAACCCCGTAGAGGCTGTCGGCCATGGTCTCGAAATCGTCGAAAGGAGCAACGAGAGCGGGATCCACAGCGGGGAGCTGGGCCCGATCTCGAGCCGCATCAACGATGGGCGCAGGATTCACGTTGTATCCGTCGGGGCTGACGATTTCGAAGTGGAGGTGACTCACTGTCCACTCCGCGTTGCCCGAATCACCCATGTAGGCGATCACCTGACCGGCCTTCACCCTGGCTCCACGTTCTATCCCGGGTCCGAACGCCTGGTCGTACCGGTTGGCCCCGTCGTCGGTACCGGGCGTGTCGTTGTTGATGTGAATGTAGGTGTACTGCCAGCCTTGATCGTCGGTCAGGTAAAGGATGTTGCCGCGGCTGGTGTTGTGCCTCATCCACGTGATCGTTCCATCGGCGGCTGCAACCAGGGGGGTCATCTTCGGGCCGAGAATGTCGACCCCTACGTGGGTCCGACCGCCACTGCGGGGCGCTCCCCACGTGTCGGTCCACTGCACCGAGTCGATGTGATCCACGGCGATCGGCAGCGTTATCCCCGGAACAGACGAAGCTGAGGCCGGGACCGGAGCGAAAGCGGTGATGACCGAGGCCACCATCGCCAGAACCAGAGCTGTCGCGCACCGGCGCGAGCGCGCCGAATTCTTCAGGGCGAGGCGGGGGCGAAGCATGCCGTGGTTGAGTCGGCGCACGCCACGCGCAGAATAAAGCCCCGAGCCCATTTCGTCACACTATCTACATGGGCCCCAAGACCCACCAACATGCACCCTTGGTGGATGGCGTTTGACCCCCATCAGCCAGATCCTCGTCTGATCCGTCGCTGTTCACAGAGTGGAAACCGTGCAAGGCACGCCTAGCCTGCGAGGTCTGCGTTTTCGACAAACGCATCCGTTTCGTCAGAGGTTCTTACCATGTCCAAGATCTGTCAGGTAACTGGCCGAAAGCCCACTTTCGGCAACAGCATCTCGCACTCCCATCGCGTCACCAAACGTCGTTGGAACCCCAACATCCAGCGCCAGCGTTTCTGGGTGCCCAACGAAAAGCGATGGGTTACCCTCACCGTGAGCACCAAGGGCATCAAGACGATCAACAAGAACGGCATCGAATCGGTTCTGGCCGACATGCGTCGCCGGGGGGAGAAGGTCTAATGGCAAAGAGCGGCGAGAAGCGCCCCCTCATCAAGATGCGCTCCACCGAGGGCACCGGCTACACCTACGTGACCCGCAAGAACAAGACCAACACCCGCGAGCGTCTCGAGCTGCGCAAGTACGATCCAATGCTGCGCAAGCACGTGATCTTCAAAGAAGAGCGATAACGGGTCTGCAAACGTAGAGGTAACTGTCCCGGCCCTTGGCGAGTCTGAGGTCTGATGACGGTCGTGGTCACAAGTGAGGGAAAGGCCCGACGGTACATCCGGCGGGCTTTCTCGATTCCTTTCGGGCTCTCGATTGCTCCGCTGATGGCGGTCTTCTCTCCTATCGTCTTCCCGATCCTGATCCTGATCGACGTATTCACCGCTCCTCGACGACTCCCGCTCACCCGGTTGGGAGCCATGGCCGTGGCCTTCGCATTCCACGAATGGCTGGCCGTGGCCCTCTACCTAAGAGCCAGAACCCATTCTGGTGACGATCGCTTCGAGCTCATGCGGAAAGCGATGGGAACGTGGACCTCGTCCCTTCTTCGGTGGCTGGGCATCACCCTCGGAGTCAGAGTTGACTGGGGCGATTTCGAAACGATGCCACGGGGCCACCCTTTGATCATTGCTCGTCATGCCTCCAACGTGGATGCCATCCTGCCAGCGGTCCTGTTCGCCAGACACTTGAAACGGCCAGCCCACCATGTTCTGAAGCACGCGCTTCGGTGGGCGCCCTCTATGGACCTCTTCGGCCCTCCGCTGGGCAACTACTTCGTGAGCAGGGGCAAGAACACAGACGCTGAACTCAGGCAATTGGAGCGGCTCGCTGAGCTGATTCGACCGGAAGGATCGCTCGTAATCTTTCCCGAAGGAACTTTTGCAACAGGAGAGAAACGGAACAAGATCCGCGCGTCGCTGGAACGAAAGGGTGAACATGAAGCAGTTGCACTCACCGATGAACTTCAGGCGCTGCTTCCGCCCAAACCAGCGGGGGTGCTCACCCTCCTGAATGCCCGTCCCGACGTCGTACCGACCGTGCTCGCCCATCGCGGTCTCGACAACGTGGCATCCTTCAAAGGCTTGTGGTCCTCGGTTCCCTTACGCGATCCGGTGGTGGTTCGGTGGTGGCCTACCGCTCCCCCGCCGTCGAATCACGAGTATCGAGTTCGTTGGCTGCAAAACGAGTGGAGACGAGCTGACCGCTGGGTCACGTCATCAGACCGCCAGCCACCCGAACCCACCCAGTAGGTTCGGGCCATGGATTACTCCAGCCTGGTCGTGGGCGCAATAACAATCTCATGGCTCATGCTGACCGTTTGGGGCATCAGCGTTACGACTACCGATGCCTCGATCGTCGATATCGCTTGGGGTGTCGGCTTCGTAGTCGTGGCGTGGGCGCTGTGGCGCACAGCCGAGGGAAACACAGGCCGACAGAACCTCTTGTTGTTCATGGTGACGTTATGGGGCGCTCGGCTCTCCCTTTATCTTGCCTGGCGGAACCTCGGTCACGGCGAAGACAAACGGTATGCGCGGATGCGACGCAAGCGGGGTGATCGATTCTGGCTCATCAGCCTTGTCACGGTGTTTGGCCTGCAAGGAGTAGTCATGTGGATCGTCTCGCTCCCCGTTCAGATTGGCATGTCTGTCCCAACCCCTGACCTCGGCGCGCTGGCCTGGATCGGCACGGCCCTATGGATCGTCGGCATATCTTTCGAGACGATCGCAGATTGGCAACTAGCGAAATTCAAGAAGAACAACTTCAACGCTGGAAAGACGCTCAAGACCGGTCTCTGGGCGTGGACCCGACACCCCAACTACTTCGGCGACGCCTGTGTGTGGACCGGCATCGGCATAGTGTCCCTTGAAGTTGGCGGATGGGCCGGGGCAATCGGACTCATCGGCCCGATCATCATGACGTATTCTCTGGTCAACGTCAGCGGTAAGGCGCTACTGGAGAAGGATCTCGTGCTCAGGCGTCCCGGATACGCCGAGTATGTCGAGTCGACCTCTGGCTTCTTCCCTCGTCCACCCACACGCCGACCGTGACCGGAACAGAGAACAGCGCACAGAGGGAGTCATTCTCGACAAATGCTGCGACAGTGGGGGTATGAGTTTGTTGCGTGATCGTTACCTATCACAGGTGGCCGACGAGTCCGCCCGGTTACTCGCCACCGATGCCGCTGTTCTTGGCCATCCCATACCTCACATCGAGGGCTGGACCGTCGGCGATGTCATCGGCCACACCGGTTGGGTGGCACGCTACGCAACACTGCTCCAATCAGCGAGCCCGGAGGATCCTCCCTCAAGGGCCGCGATCCCCAACCCACCAGCCGGATCTGACGTGCTCGCGTGGGCCTCCGAAGCCGTTGCCGGACTTACCGAGGCGTTGGAGCACTCCGATCCCGACACCATCCGACCATCATTCGCCGGACCGGTTCCTGCCTACTGGTGGGTGCGCCGCATGGCCCACGAACTGAGCATGCACCGCTGGGATATCGACTCAGCGACCGGCACTGCTCAACCGATCGACGCTGAGATATCCGTCGACGGCATCGACGAGATATTCGAGGTGTTCGTTCCCGCTCGAATGAGATTCGAAACGCTTGCCGCGAGCGGCGAGACGGTGCATCTCCACTCCACCGATGAGGGCAAAGGTGCCGGTGAATGGACCGCCACCCTCATGGCCGACAAGATCGAATGGGACCACAGCCACTCCAAGAGCGACGTTGCGGTTCGGGGAACCGCATCAGACCTCCTTCTGATGATGTGGAGTCGGATCCCAGCAACTCGGCTGGAGGTCTTTGGCGACGCATCCCTGATCGACCGTTGGCAGGAAGCAGCGACGTTCTGATGTTGACTCTCGCCCGACGCGTAGCTACGGCGCTCTCAATGGCCGGCTTCTTGGCGGCGGTTTTCCGCTTGCGAGGCCAGGGCGGGGTACCGCCTCGCAGCGGGGGTTGGACAGAGATCGATGACTCGGAGTACTCCTCTGGCGGCTGACCCCATCGGCATCGTGGGCCTGGGCAGGGTAGGGTCCCACGCTGCCCGCCAATTGCGGACCACCGAGGCTCCGCTGGTGGTCTTCGATACCGACCGTGCCCAGCGGGAGCGCATCCTGGGAGCCCTCCGACCACAGGATCGAATCGGTGAACCAAATGGCGGTCCAGCGAGGACAGTGATTCTCGCAACTCCAGCAGGTCGCCACGCCGCTGTGGCCATAGCCCTCGTGCAGGCGGGCGTGTCGGTGATCTCCACCAGCGACGCTCCTCGAGATGTTCATGCGCTACTCGATCTCAACAATTCGGCGATCGATCACGGGGTTACGGTGGTTGCCGGTGTTGGTCTCTCCCCGGGCTATTCCTGTTTGCACGCCCTCCACGCCTCGCGGAACTTCACCAGTGTTGAGGAGCTGTCTGTATGGACCACTGGTACCGCTGGACCTGCATGCGCCCGGCGCCACCACCAATCCCTTCGACAGCCCGGGCATGTGGTGATCGACCGACGCTGGGTCGAGAAGCGGGGCGGGTCAGGGCGCGATCTGACCTGGTTCCCCGGTGAATTGGGCGCTCGAGACTGTTATCGCGGTGCACTGGCCGAGCCAATTCTGCTCCACCGGCTCTTCCCGACCGCTCGCCGCATCTCATCCCGCACGTCGGCGACCCGCCGGGATGCACTCACCCGCTCGCTCCCAATGCTCCGTCGACCCCATTTGGATGGGGGTCCGGGCGGCATTCGGGTCGAGGTGCGTGGCACCGACTCCGGCGGCGGTTATCGCACCGAGGTACGGGGAGCGATGGTGTTTCCTTCCGTCGCTACTGGCGCAGTCGCAGCTGTCGCAGCCCGTGAGGTTCACCTTGGCTCTCCACGACGAGGCGCAATGGGCTTGGCAGAACTGGCCGGCGATCCAGCCATCATGCTCGCGGAACTACATCGACGAGGCGTTACTGCAGCCCGGTTCGAGGGGACCGATACGACATAGTGCCGACTGCGCTATCCAATTTCTCGACCCAGAGTGGTAAAATCATTCAAGTTTGGACTCTGCGTGGTCGATATGAACGACAACAAAAGAATATTCACAAATCGCTCAAGTTCTGTGCCTTGCCGTGCCGATAACCCATCCGGCTATGGAGGACACAATGCAAAGGACCAAGGATATGGGCGATATGAACCTGACCGAGATCAACGAACGCATCGAGACGCACCTGCCTCTCGTCAAACATGTTGTATTTCAGGTCGCAGTGCACTTTCCCAGGCACGTTGACCGTGAGGATCTGGCCCGAGCTGGAGCACTCGGATTGGTAGAAGCTTCTCGTCGCTATGACGAGGAACGGGGTGTTCCTTTCGAACGATTTGCCGCCCAGCGCATTCGCGGCGCAATCCTCGACTCGGTTCGGGCAGCAGACTGGGCACCCCGATCGGTCCGCCTACTGGCCCGACGGCTCGAGAGCACCGAGCAGTATCTCGCCTCCGAGCTAGGCCGGGTACCCACCCTTCAGGAAATGGCGATAGAGCTCGGTGTCGGCATGGACGAGCTGTCCAAGCTGCGCGATCGACTGTTCCGAAGTGTTGTGTTGGCCTTGGACCACGAGACCAGTAGCGATGCTGACGAGGATTTGACCCTGGTGGACGTGCTCGAAGATCAGAGCTGCGTGGAACCCTCCGAAGAACTTGAAACCCGCGAGCTTCACAGCTTCCTGCGTGATGCGGTTGGCCTGCTCCCCGAGCGTCAACGGTTTGTGATCGTCGGATACTTCCTCGAAGGTAAGACCTCGCAGGATCTCGCCCGTTTCCTGGGTGTCACCGAATCACGCATATCTCAACTCCGCAGCGAAGCACTTCGCAACCTCAAACTTGGAATCGAAGCCCAGTTCGACGAGACAGACGAAGATGCCCCCGCCGGTCGAGTTGCCAAGCGCCAAGCTGCCTACGCCAGCGCGCTGGGCGAAGAAAGCGAATGGAAAGACCGTTTGGGTCGCTGGGACATCGGCTACGACGTCCCCGAAGATCTGCTACTTCCGGTAGGAACGATCTAACCCACACCCTTTCCCCTACGTACTTCGGCCCCGGCACCACGCCGGGGCCGAGTGCGTTTTGTGCTCCCGGTGCGAGTCGAGGTCCGTAGGGACCACCAAGCGAGCGCCAGCGACTGAGAACGTGGGCCCAAAGGAGCGAGCAAAGACAACCGAACCTCAAGCAACTCCAAAGGCCGTCAGGCCGACGAGTTGCCAGGAACGGGCCCCTGCAGGGGAAGAGTCGTGGGGCTAACAAGAATCGAACTTGTGACCTCACCCTTATCAGGGGTGCGCTCTAACCGACTGAGCTATAGCCCCGCTTTGCGGTCCCCGAAGGCTAGCGGCTGGGGTCTTCCATCCGCTACCAACTTCAGCCTGGTGACCTACTCGGCTTCGCCAGCGCGTTCGGCCTTCATGGCCTTGGACTGGACCCGCCGAACAGTGCGAACCCGCTCCTCCTCGATCACCGTGAAGCGGATGCCGCCGGTGAGGTCAGAGATCAGGTTGAACACGACGCCCAGCAGTACCAGTAGCACCGAGGATGCAAGGGTCATCATGGCCGCGCCGACAACCGCAGCCCTGAAGACCGCTGACTCGTCGATCACGAACTCCTCCAACGAACCGAGCTCGGCGATCAGGCTTTCTAGATTCTCGACAACACCAGCGAGTTCAGCTGCGTTCCAGACCAGAACCGCGGACAGCAGGAGTGCTCCAAAAATCACTACGTGGAACAAGATCGAGAATCGTAGGACCGACCAGGGATCGACATGTCGGACGACTCTCCGAACCTTCCGAGCTTTCAGCTTCGGACGTCCCCCAGCGTTTTCGATCCGGAAATCGATGACAGTATTCGGATCCGACGCAAGGCGTCGTGGAATGACTATCTGTTCGTTCGAGACGGTGCCGGGCTGCAGCACGGGAGGAGTGGTGGGAACTCCGACGGGGCCCGCGGGTGCCAAAGGGGCAACCGTGGGTGGCCGATCCGCCACAGGCGCTGCACGAGAAGTTCCGGTATCGAGATCAATGACGGTGTCACCGAACGCGTCGCTTCCGAGCGGGTCGTTGTCAAGGTCGAAGAACTCATCGGTAGCCGGCTCGAATCCGAGAGCCTGAACCAAATCGTCGTCGATCACCAATTCGTCCGAGGCGGTGTTGGGCGGAACCATACGGCGGAGATCATAGTTGGATTCCGGCGATTTCGATAGCACCCCTACCGCGCTGGGCGAATCTGCTTCTCCGCCCGAGCCTGTGCTGCGATCCCGTTTCTCTCCACTGTGACACCAACTTCGGACCCATTCTGTTCAAAACTGACCAACACCGCGTCGTTCGCCGACGCAATCTTGGTGGCTGCGTCCTTGCCTGCGCTTGCTCCGGCAAGCGCAGCCGCATCGGCTGCAGACTGTGCCGCAGCTCGTTCAGCAGCCCGGTTTGCCACGCCGACAACAAGCAGGCAGCACAGCACGGTAACAGCCAGCCAAAGGCCAAACGCCGCAGCGAGAACTCCGCGTTCTGATAGTCGACGAGGTCCTTCCGACACCACTTGAAGTGTAGACACAACTTACGCTAAATAACGTTAAACCTCATTCAACTTCGTCAGAATCAGTTTCGGCGACTTCGACTTCGAACTCTTGCTCAATGCCGGCGTCGTCAAGGACGTCGGAATCTTCGGGCGCTTCGAGGAGTCGCGCCACCGCCGAAACTCGATCATCTGACCCCAGGTTCATCACGCGTACCCCGGTTGCATCCCGACCCTGTTGGGAGATCTCGTCGACTCTCGTACGAATGACGACGCCGTTGTTGGAGATCAGTAGAACCTCGTCGTTCTCGGTCACGAACATCGCTCCGGCAACAACACCTTTCTTCTGATTGACCTTCACGCACCGGACACCGAGACCCGCCCGGTTCTTGGGCGTGAACAGCCCAGGATTCACCCGTTTGCCAAAACCCTCATCGGTCACAACCAGGAGATCGGCTTCGGGATGATTCACATCCATCGAAACCAGTCGGTCGCCTTCCCGGAATTTCATGCCGCGGACCCCAGCGGCGGTACGACCCATGGCTCGTACCTGGTCTTCCTTGAAGCGCAGGGCCTGACCCTTTTGCGACACCATGAAGATGTCGAGCACCCCGTTTGTAGGAACAACGGTGACGAGTTCGTCGCCGTCGTTGAGCTTGATAGCGCGAAGACCGGCTTTGAGGTTGCTGTCATAGGCGTTGAAGACGGTCTTCTTCACTCGACCCATCCGAGTGGCAAAGAACAGGTAACGATTCGTTTCGTAGTCCCGGGTATCGATGATCGCCTGAATCGTCTCGTCGGGATCGACCTGGAGCAGGTTGACCAATGCCAGCCCGCGCGACTGACGGCTGGTGATGGGGACCTGGTGGGCTTTGATCCGGTAGACCTTCCCTCGGTTTGAGAAGAACAACAGATAGGCGTGGGCCGAGGTTTGCAAAAGATGGGTAATGAGATCCTCGTCGTCGTCCTTGACCTTCGCACCGGTTACCCCCCGTCCGCCCCGAGCCTGGGCTCGGAATTCCGATACCGACAATGACTTGATGTAGCCGCTGGCGGTGAGGGTGATGATCACTTCCTCGTCATCGATCAGATCTTCGATACCCAGTTCGCCCGGATCGTTGACCAGTTGGCTCCTGCGGTCGGTAGCGAACTCTTCTTTGATCTCGAGAAGTTCCTGTTTGATCACCTCGTCGCGGCGTTCTGGACTGTTGAGAATCTCATCCAGCTCTGCGATGAGGTCCCGTGCAGCCGTCATCCGCTCTTGGAGATCGATCCGAGCCAACCGGGTGAGCTGTCCGATCTGCATCGACAGAATGGCATCGGCCTGAGCCGGTGAGAACGAGAAAGGTTCGGCTTCCAAGCCTTCGCGGGCGGCAGCCCGATCTTCACTGGCTCTGATCAACGCAATGATTTCGTCGAGCACGTCACGAGCTCGGAGCAAACCTTCATCGATGTGAAGTTTGCGGGCTGCCTCGTCACGGTCGTATTGGGAACGTCGAGTGATGACCTCTCGTTGATGATCGACGTAGGCAACCAGCAGGTCACGCAGATTCATCTGCCGGGGTATCCCGTCGACGAGCGCGACCATATTGGCGCTGAAGGTCATCTGCATAGGTGTGTGCTTGTAGAGGTTGTTGAGCACGACGATGGCGGGAGCGTCGCGTTTGAGCTCGAACACCAGTCGAAGTTTGCCGCGGGCCGATTCGTTCCGGATCTCGCGGATCCCGTCGATCACACCACGTTCGACGGCATCAGCGGCCTTTTCGGCGATCCGGTCGACCGAGGTTTGATACGGCACTTCGGTGACCACGATCTCGGACTTGTTGCCCTTCTCCATGATCTCGGCGACAGCTCGCATCTTGATGCTGCCCTTACCGCTTCGGTAGGCGTCTCTGATACCGCCCCGACCCAGGATTTGGGCCCCCGTGGGAAAGTCGGGTCCCAGAACAAACTGTGCCAGATCATCTGAGGTGGCCTCTGGATTCCCGATGAGGTGCACGGTGGCGTCGATCGCCTCGCCAAGGTTGTGGGGTGGGATGTTGGTAGCCATACCAACTGCGATGCCCTGGCTTCCGTTGACCAACAAGTTTGGGAAACGAGACGGTAGAACCGTGGGCTCCGCCTTTTTCCCGTCGAAGTTGTCCGCCATGTCGACGGTATCTTTGTCGATTCCCTCCACCATCCGCATGGCCAGGGCGGTGAGCCGAGCTTCGGTATAGCGATACGCGGCGGGCGGGTCGTCGGGCGAGCCGAAGTTGCCGTGGGGATCGACCAGGGTGTGCCGCAGTGAGAAGGTTTGACCCATTCGCACCATGGCGTCATAGATGGCGGTGTCGCCGTGGGGATGGTAACTACCGATCACTTCGCCGACCACGGTTGCGCTCTTCACATGGGCCCGGGCCGGTGTGTGCCCGCGGTCGTACATGGCCCACAGAATCCGGCGATGAACCGGCTTGAGACCGTCGCGGGCATCGGGCAACGCACGAGACACGATGACCGACATGGCGTACTCGAGGAACGAGTTCTCCATCTCGGTCTGGATCTCGATGGGTTCAATGCCTTCGGGTAAACCGTCGGAATCGAGGTCGCTATTGCTGTCGTTGGGGTTTGGAACCTCAGTCATGTTGTGCCTCTAGATATCCAAGAACCGGACGTCGTCTGCATTGTTCTGGATGAACAATTTGCGGCTCTCGACGTCTTCGCCCATGAGAATCGCGAAGATCTCATCGGCCTTCACCGCCGTTTCAACCGTCACCTGAAGCAAGGTACGGCTTGAAGCTTCCATGGTGGTTTCCTGTAGCTCGATAGCATCCATCTCGCCCAGACCCTTCAGTCGGGCAAACTCGGCTTTGGGGTTCTCGGCCTTATACACATCACGGGCGGAATCGTCCTTGAGATACGCCTTGGATCGACCCGCCTGGGTGCTGTAGAGGGGTGGCTGGGCGACGTACACATACCCGGCCTCGACCAGCGGGCGCATCTGCCGGAAGAAGAACGTGAGCAACAGGGTGCGAATGTGGGAACCGTCGACGTCGGCGTCGGCCAACAAGATGATCTTGTGATAACGGACCTTTTCAACATCGAACTCTTCCCCGATGCCAGCGCCCAGGGCCTGGATAAGTGAGATGATTTCGGTGTTCTTGAATATCCGATCGGGGCGGGCACGTTCAACATTGAGAATCTTGCCGCGAATCGGGAGAATTGCCTGGCTATATGGATCCCGTGCGTCCTTTGCCGTGCCACCGGCGCTGTTGCCCTCGACGATGAACAACTCGGACTCGTGGGGGTTCTTGCTTTGGCAGTCAGCGAGCTTGCCGGGCAACCCCGCACCGCTCAGAGCCGACTTGCGTATGGTCTGACGAGCCTTCATCGCCGCTATACGACCGCGCTGAGCCTGGATCGCCTTGGCCACCATCGCCTTTGCCTCGCGGGGGTGCTCTTCCAGCCATTCGGCCAGCTTTTCGTTTGTGGCCTTGGTCACGAGTGAGCGGATCGACACGTTGCCGAGCTTGGACTTGGTTTGGCCCTCGAACTGCGGTTCGGCGAGCCGGACCGAAATGATGGCGGTCATACCCTCGCGGATGTCTTCTCCGGCAAGGTTCTCGTCCTTTTCTTTCAGCGAGCCGTGAGCTTTGGCGTAAGCGTTGACGGTTCTGGTGAGCGCGGATCGGAAACCCTCTTCGTGCATACCACCTTCTGTGGTGGAGATGCCGTTGGCGAAGCTGTGGATTCCATCGCTCTGGAAGCCGGTATTCCACGAGAAGGCAATCTCCACCTCCTCGCCATCACCGTGGTCGGTGAAGTGACCAATCTCCTCGAACAGCGCTTCCTTGGCGCTGTTGAGATGACGGACAAAGTCGCGGAGACCGCCGTCGTACCGGAAGGTGACATCCTCGACCGATTCGTCGCGGTCCTCGTAGAGCCTGAATTCCAGTCCAGCGTTGAGGAAGGCCATTGTTTGGAAACGCTGCATGAGGGTCTTGCGGACGAAGTGAGTGCCCTCCTTGAAGATCGAAGGATCCGGCCAGAAACGAACGCTTGTACCGCGACGGGGCTCTCCGCTGTCCACGATGGGCGAAGGCCCGGTTTCGTGCAGCTTGGTGTCGGGCTCGCCGCCGTCCTTGAACGACATGAAGTGTCGAGAGCCGTCTCGGTCAATGTCGACTTCGAGTCTGCTGGAGAGCGCATTGACCACGGACACACCAACACCGTGCAGACCGCCCGACACTTTGTATCCCGACGCCTCGCCACCGAACTTGCCGCCCGCGTGAAGAACGGTGAGGACAACCTCGGCAGCGGTGAGGGGCGCATACTTGGGGTGCACTCCAGTTGGAATTCCGCGACCATCGTCTACAACCTCTACTCCCCCATCTGAGAGAAGCCGAACCTCGATAACACGGCAGTGACCTGCCATCGCTTCATCGACGGCGTTGTCCACAACCTCCCAAACGAGGTGATGGAGCCCGAGCGGACCTGTTGATCCGATGTACATCCCGGGGCGTTTCCGCACCGCTTCAAGACCTTCGAGTACCTGAATGTTCTCCGCGCCGTAGTCGGCTGAAGCGGCGGCGATGCTCGATTCAGTTCTGTTTGAACCGGTTGAGTTAGGGTCGCCCGAAGGAGTGGTGGTTTCGACCTCTGATTCAGGTGTCGTCAAGGCTTCAATTCTAGCCGCTGATAGCGGTCTACTGGTGACGCTGGCGCACTCGAATGGCCTTTATTTGCACGCCCGGAAAGCGTTCTCGTACCGAGGCACAGATGGTCTGTTCCATCCATTTCAATTGCGCAGCCCACGTCGAGTCATCACAGCTGATCAGAAGTACTTCATCGACCAGCGACACAGGACGCGAGACCCCACGCAATCGAGGTCCAACGATGTCTCCCCAGGACGTCCTGAGTCCGGTGAGTGTGTCCACCGGTGCCGACTTCAGATGACGCATGAAACGATCCATCGCTTCGGAGATCGGGATTCCTACTGGCTGATCGAAGGGATCGTAGGGGTCGGGCTCGATACCAAATACCGCGCTGAGTTCGGGCCCAGAGGTTCTTCTCCGATTCGGTCGGTCGCTCATCCCTTCCAGTCTCTCATGCCGAGCCATCGGGCGGATCCGATTCGCTAGAACTGGTACTTTCTGCCTCACTCTCGGCAACACGTTCTTCAGTTCCCCGATCGAAGTTGTCCACAGACTTATCCACAGCTGTGGAATCATGGGTTTGATCGACCGCCGACAGTGGGAAACGCAGGATCAGGTCAGGTTCAACGAGTTCGGGAAGTTCGGTTGCGCTCGTAATGATTGTCTGTCCCAACGGCAGATTCGACAGCAACGCCGTGGCACGACCGGCATCGAGTTCGGAAAGTACGTCATCGAGCAGGAGTAGCGGTGCCTCACCGACGTGCTCGGTTACCAGCTCGTGACCAGCGAATCGAAGTGCCAATGCCAGCGTGCGTTGTTCACCCTGACTGGCTTCGGATCGTGAATCGAAACCATCGATGCGAAGCCCGATCTCATCACGGTGGGGCCCCACCGAAGTAATTCCCCTCGCCAGGTCGGTTGGCCGTTGCATCTCTACATCAACAGCCATGTCCTCTGACTCCCAAGATCGCCTGTAGTTGGCGACCACTGAGATATCGGCGTCGGCCAGGATCTGGTATGCCTTTGCTACCCGAGGCATCAACGCCTCGAGCACATGTTCGCGAAGATAGGTGATCCGCATTCCCGAACTTGACAGCTGACCGTCGTACACATCGAGGGTTATCTCGGCCGCCTCATCGAGCCTTCCCTTGGCCTGCTTCAACAAGGTGTTGCGCTGCTTCACCGTTCGGGCATAGTCGCCGAGCAAGGAATCGTTGCGAGGATCGAGCGCCACCATCAGTTCATCCAAGTACTCGCGTCGTACCGAAGGGCCTTCTTTGACCAGAGCCAGATCGTCAGGTGCAAAAACGGTAACTCGCAAAGCTCCGAGCAGGTCACGGTTCTTCTGAAGCCGTTGTTTGTTTACCATCACGGTTGATCGACCGACGCCTAATTCGATCTCGATGAGAACCGGGCGCCCATCGCGCACGCCTTCGGCCCGCACGATCGCTCGATCACATCCGCGGCGGATCATACGATCGTTAGCCGCACCACGCAAAGACTTCAGGCGGGACAACACCCCGATGGCTTCGAGCAAATTGGTCTTGCCGGAGCCGTTAGCCCCGATGATCGCCGTCAGTCCATCGGCAAGATCAACCGATGCATTCGCATGTGAACGAAAGTCGGTGAGCCACACGCAGTCCAACCTCATCGGTTGCACTTCATGAAACGAACCGTCGTTTCACCCCGGAGCGGAAGTGACTGCGCTGGACCCACGGGCCACCTATTGGGCAGTTCACTTGTTGATCGACGACTAGGAGACGCGGACCGGCATCAAAAGATAGAGGAAGTCCTCGGTCACTGGCGAGCGCAAGAGCGCCGGCTTCAGCTCGTCAATGGTGTTCAGCGTCACGGTGTCGCCCGGAGCAACCTCGAGTCCCTCGCGCAAGAACTGGGGGTTGAACGCGATTGTGAGATCAGAGCCGTCATAGGAAGCTTCGACATGTTCCTGGGCCGATCCAACATCTTGGGCGATAGCGGCGAGCCGAAGACCCTCTGGGCCCATCTGAAGGCGAACTGGAGTGTTGTCTCGGGCGAGAAGGCTTACACGCTTCAGGGCTTCGAGGAGCGCTGCCCGATCGATTGTGAGCACGTTTGGGTGGTGATCCGGAATGAGACCGCGGTAGTTCGGGAACTGGCCCTCGAGTAGCCGTGTGGACAGCCGAGCGCCGGGAACCTCGAATCGAGCGTCCCGCTCGCCCAGGTGTAATCTGACCGTCTCACCTCGCTTCAGCAGGCGGTTCAGTTCACTCAGCGCACGACCAGGAATGAGGACCGAACTTCCCTCCGACAAGACTTGGGCGGCACCAGCAATATCGCGCATGGCCAAGCGATAGGAGTCAGTGGCGACGATCCGCAAGCCATCATTTTCGGCCGAGGCAAAGACGCCGGTGAGGACCGGGCGAGAATCATCGGTGCTGGCCGCTGTGACAACCTGCCTGAAAGCGTCTACCAATTCGTTGGCCGGTAGTTCGATGAACTCTTCATCGGCCTCGGCCAGCGAGGGAAACTCGTTCGAGGAGATCAACCTGATACTGAACTCGCTGCGACCGGCCGAAATCACCATCTCGTCATCTTCGGCCGAACAGTTCACAGCGCCGGCTGGAAGTGACTTCACGATGCTCTCAGCCAGTTTTGCAGGAATCACCACCCGGCCATCATTCTGACCGCTGACCTGAAGTTGGGCAGATATCGTCAAGTCAAGGTCTGAGCCGGTCAATTCCAGCCGGTCGCCTTCGAGCGTCGCTTGAATTCCACTCAAACCGACACTGCCGCTAGAGGAACCGACTGCTCGGCCAGCAACTCCCAGCGCTTCGGTCAAGGCATCTCGTTCACACCGAAACTTCATTGTCTCCCTTTTCTTCTCTAGTGAGTTCTAACCGCCGAGGTGGGGCTTCGGCAACACGTGGCACGCTGTTCACTACTACTCCCATGCTTTCTCTTATTAGGAGTAGTGGTAGTAGTAAGGACTGTTGATTGTGGATAGGTGGTGATTTACCAGTTCAGGAGCTCGCAGCATTCCCCACAGCGTTTTGGGTTTCCCCAACGAAGCTGAGCTTGGTTGACCGAAGCTGCGAACTTTCCCCACAGTATCCCCGTACACACCACTCTTGTGTTGGGTGTATCCACCGCTTTTCCTTGCGTTAGTCGCCTGACCGAATCCGGTCTTGGATGGCTCGCTGGACTTTCTGGTATCGGTCATAAAAATCGGCTCGTTCCGCCAAGCGTTCTTCTGAGGTTTTGATCGCATGGAGCACCGTGGTGTGATCGCGGTCGAAGAACCCACCCAGCTCGGCCAGTGAATGATTTGTCATGTCTCGCGACAAGTACATGGCAATCTTGCGATATTCGACCAGAGCTCGCTTCCGGGATGCGCTGACGAGTTGTTCTACCGAGTAGCCGGACACGTTGGCGGTTTCTTCCAAAATGAGTTCTACTGAAATCTGGACCTCTGATGCCGGTACCAGGTCTCGCAGGACTGACTCGGCCAAGTCCAAGGTGATGGCGTCGTTGAACAGGTTGGATCGCGCGTAGACCTGACGCAGAGCTCCCTCGAGGGATCGAACGTTGTCCGACACCCGATTGGCGATGAGGGCGCAGACATCGGTCGGTAGCCAGAAGCCGATTCGTTCGGCCAGCGAATTGAGAATCGCCATGCGGGTCTCGATGTCGGGTGGCTGCACGTCGACCACCAGCCCCTGGCTGAATCTCGTGCGAAGACGTTCCTCTAGATCTCGAATGCCATCAGGCTTTGAATCGCAGCTGATGACCACCTGGGAGCCGAGGTCATAGAGCGTGTTCAACGTGTGAAACAGCTCTTCTTGTAGCCCGCTCTTACCGGCAATGAATTGGATGTCGTCGATGAGAAGCACATCAAGCTTGCGCATCCTGGCAGCGAACGCTGGAACCGAGTTCGAGCTGATCGCGGCGACGAACTGGGTGAGGTATTCCTCTGTCGTGATGAACAGACAACTCTTGTTGGGGAAAAGAGAGTTGACGTTGTGTCCAAAGCCTCGAAGCAGATGGGTCTTGCCGAGACCCGACTCCCCATAGATGAAGAGCGGCGTGTACTTCAACCCGGGAGCCTCGGAAGCAGCGACGGCTGCGGCATGAGCGAATCGGTTGGAGTTGCCGATCACGAAGTTTTCGAACGTGTATTTCCCGCCATCCAATCCGTTTGGTGTCGCTGAAGGTTCGGTCTTAAGGCCCGAACCCCCATGCCGGTCGCGCAGGTCGATGCTCGAGGGCGTGTTGGCCTGGTCGCTGGCTCGTTTGTCGTTCAACGCACCAACGGTTCCGCCCCCGGGCTCGGAACCGGTATGTAGACGCATCTGGGCGACCGAGACGCGAACCTGTACCGTCCGGTTGAGGTACTCACTAGCGATGTCTTCCATTCGCTCGAGTGTTTCGGTGCTCAATCGGGTTCGGTGGAGGTCACTGGGTACAGCGAGATCGAGCACCAGTTCGTCGAGTTGCAGCGGCTGGAGCGGTTGGATGGTGCCCCGGTAGACCCCGGGAGCAACCTCGGACTTGAGTTGTTCTTTTAAGTGGCTGACGAGGTCGGACAAGGTGTCACTACCGTCGTTGAAAGCGAGAGTCATGCGATCCTCGTGTGTCGGGTGTTGCCCGGGCTCGCTGACTAACGAGCCCGGATCTTGCGGCTTTTGGGTCGCAAAACGAGACAGCACGCGCTCACGCCACACCGGCTCCATGGGCGCACATGGTTGACGGCAAGGCCCGAGTACAGATGCTCCGCTCCGAGATCCCGTGAGCAGTTGAACCTACTCCCCATCGTTATCCACTGCACCCGAAACAGAAAAAAGCCTCGCCGTCCAGCACATAATCCACACTCTGAACACCCACCGAGGGGATCGGGTTACCAACCGTGGTGGATGTGGACCACGGGTCCTCGATGTCGATCTCTGGAAGGCTGCGGATGCCGACTGAGTCGCTGTGGGAAACGGCCCCCCTTTGGCATAGCCTTGTGACGTTGCATTGCGCCGGAAGGCACCCGCTGCAACGACTTCCATTGCAGCTTTGCTGCGCGGTGTCGGCACGAGGCCCACACCGTCACCAGTTCGACGAGGTGTCCTGTGTCAAAACGGACGTTCCAACCCAACACCCGTAAGCGGTCCAAGAAGCACGGGTTCCGCCATCGCGGATCGACCCGAGGTGGTCGGGCAGTACTGCGGGCCCGCAGACTCAGGGGTCGCCACCGACTCAGCGCGTGATCACTGCGCTTTCTCACCGAGACGACTTCCTCCTGCTTAAGAGGTCCGGATGTTCCTGTCGATCTGGTCCTCTTCGAGCGCGTGTCATCCGGGTTGACGACGCTCCGGTTTCGTCGGTGAAGATCGGTTTCACCATCGGTCGCACGTTCGGTTCGGCCGTGAAGCGAAACCGCATGCGTCGCCGCCTTCGCCATTGCCTTGCCGAGGCTGCACGGACGACCGACGTGGTCACCACCCACCTGCTAGTTGGGGCTTCGCCTGCCGCGTTATCCACCAGTTATCCAACGCTGGTTGGTCATTGTCGCCGACTGTTGGAGGCCCCGTGATGAGGAGGATACTCCTCAAACTGATCGGCCTCTATAGGGCCACAGCAATAGCGCGCCGACCGCGGTGCCGTTATTTTCCCACGTGTTCGGCCTATGCCGCTGAGGCTATTGAGATTCACGGCGCCGCCAGGGGCTCTTGGCTCGGCGTCAAACGAATTTGTCGCTGCCATCCGCTTGGGTCCCATGGGTTTGACCCCGTCCCTGAGGCACATTCGTCATGATCGACAATCTCATCCAGTTCATAGCGCGCCTGCTGTCGGGAATCTACGGCTTGCCAGTCATCGGTGGTAGTTACGGCTTCGCCATCATGCTCTTGACCCTGGGAATCATGGTCGTGGTGATGCCCCTTACGCTTCGGGCAACCAAGAGCACGATCAAGATGTCCATGGTCGCCCCCGAACTGAAGCGAATCCAGAAGGAATTCAAGGAAGACAAGGAACGCCAGAACGAAGCGATGATGGCGCTCTACCGGGAACACGGAATCAACCCCATCGGTGGTTGCCTTCCCGTGCTGGCCCAGGCGCCGGTCTTCCTCGTTCTCTTTCAGGTCATCAGGGGTCTCACACGTCGGTTCGAGGACGCCCCGTTCGCTGCCGTGGTCAACAAGGTCTACGCCGTGAAGGGTGACCTGGGAGCTGCGCCTGCGGGCGAAGAGGTTTTTCCTCGCTATCTCGACCGGTCCTCTGAGATGTTCAATGATCTGATCGGAACAACCGAGATGACGTATCTACGAGTTTCGACCTCGGGGCCCAGCCAAACGAGATCCTCTCATCCAGTGTTGTGAAGGCGATTCCCTATCTTCTGCTGATCGCCTTTCTTGTCGGATCATCCTTCTACCAGCAGAAACAGATCACGGCGCGACGCTCCCCCAACGCCGGGGGTGAAGAGAACTCGGTCTTACAACAGCAACAGGCCATCCTCAAGTTCCTGCCGTTCATGACCGGAATCTGGTCGTTCTTCTTCCCCACCGGGTTGAGCATCTATTGGGCAACGTCGAATACGTTCCGAATAGGGCAGCAGGCGTACATCACGCGCACGATCTACGCGAAGAAGGACGATATGGAAGCAAGCTTCCAGGCCCGACTCGAAGAACGCAAACAGGATGAGCCGATCGAAAAGGGCAAGACAGCTCCAGCCGCTGAGTCCCCCGGCAAGAGCAGCGAGAAACCGAGCGACGCGACCAACGACACCGCATCCAAGGTCGAACAGCGTCGGCAGAAAGAACTGCAACGCAAGAAGGCCATTCAGGCTCGGGCAAAAGCCAAGAGCGGTGATGCCGACAACGGTGGAGCGGGCTCGACCCGAACTACCCCGAAGGGGACCAAACCCCAGCAGCGAAAGAAGAAGAGGTAACGATGGAGTGGATCACGGTGACAGCGCCTTCTGTTTCTGAGGCAAAGGAAAGACTCCTTGACAAACTCGGAGTTCCTGATGGAGAAGCCGAATTCGTCGTCGAGGACGAAGGCGAGTCGAAGTTCTTTGGGTTCCGCAAGACAGAGGCCCGGGTGAAAGCCAGGGTGCTTCCCAAAGGCCCCGAACCGCGACGGGACCGCAAGAAAGGTCGAAACGAGCGTGGTCAGAAGAAGCGCAGCCAGAACAAATCCAGTAGCACAGACGACCGTTCACCCGATAGCGGATCGACTGGTGGGAACCGCAACAGAGGTTCGAAAAACAAGCCGTCAGCACCCCTGACCAAACAGCGGGTGAAGTTGACAAGGCGAAACGCCCAACCAAGAAGCGACAGGCCCAGGCAAGGGTCCAGAAAGAAGAGATCAGCGTGGACCAGGTAGAAGAGAACATGCAGCGTTTTCTTGACGGTTTGACCACCGCTTTCGGAATTGATGAGAAGGCCGAGATCGAACAGGACGAAGAGAACATCGTTGGCCACATTCGGGGTCAACATGGCGTTCTAATAGGACCCAAGGCGCGAACTCTCGATGCGATACAGGAGATCACGAAGATCGCATCGTTCAAGGGTGGAACCTCGCCGGCCCGATTGAAAGTGGATGTTGGTGGCTACCGAAGCAAACGTGCGGCAGCCCTGACCCAATTCGCACAAAAGGCGGCGGAGAAAGCAATCGATGGCCAGACCGAGGTAGTGCTCGACCCGATGAGTTCGGCCGACCGCAAAGTGGTCCATGATGCGTTATCGGAGATCGATGGCATCGAGACCCGATCCGTGGGCACCGACCCACGACGTCGGGTCGTGCTTGCGCCCCTGTCCACGGACTGAGTCGATTGGGTCCGTGACAGACCCGCAGCCAGTAAGCGACCTTGCCCGAGTCCTCGTCGAGTCACATCGACGGGGGTTCTTGGGGCCGGGTGCGGTGGAGCCACATCTGGCGAGTGCACAAGCCTTTGCGCGCGTCTTGCCTATGGCTTGCATAAAGGGAGAGGCCTCTCTACTAGATTTGGGGAGCGGTGGTGGGGTGCCCGCACTCCCCTTGCTGGTGTGGCTCGGGATGCTTCGGGCCACAATGGTCGACGCCCGATCCAAGCGAACGCGTTTTTTGTTGGAGGCCGTGAAGACCCTAGGACTAGAGGATCGTGCGGGTGTCGTCACCGCTCGGATCGAGGATGTACGTGAGCAGAACAGCGGTCATCACGCGATAACAGCGCGTAGTTTCGGGCCACCATCGGCCACGTTGGAAATAGCGAGTGTTCTCCTCAACCTTGGTGGCTACGCACTTATCAGTGAACCGCCCAATGGGCGCCTATGGGCAGCCGATGGGCTGGAGCGTCTCGGGGTTGTGCAACGCTCGGCACCGGGAGCAGCAATCGCCGTCTTCGAACGCGTCGGTACCACGCCGAAGTTTCGCCGATGGAAACACATGGTGGATCGCCCGGCCGTCGACGTGAGGCGCCGGGCGACCTAGAACGATCGCCGGGGGAGGGAGCGGCCAACCCAAGTTCGTAGCGCTCCCCCAGTTACCCATGGGTAGGCCCTAGAGTCGCTGGAATGGCAAGAATCTCTGCGGACCAGATGGGCCTGCGGGACGCTGCGGACCTTTTCGGCGTCTCGATCGATACCTTACGGCGACGTATTCGAGACAACCAGCTCGACGAAGCCCAATTGGTTCAAGGTCCCTTCGGCGCCACGTGGATACTGCCGCGTGCATCCCTCCGTGTGATCGCCGAGCGCGAGCAATGGGATCTGAACGATGTTTCACGTGGCGCGACCCATGGGCAACCCCTCGAAGCAGCGCTCGCTGCCGCATCGATTCCGCAATTGACAACTGAGCTCTCACCCGAAGGCATCAGACCGGTCCCTGGGGGATCCGACGTGATTGATCTCACAGTGTCGGGGGCTTCGGACTCATCAGCTAACTCCGACCCGACCCTCAGCGGTACAGCGTCGGATACGCCGGGTGCATCAACAGGAGTCGGAACTGCGGTGGTGGACCTGACGGCTTCGATAGCGAGTGAGGTCGCCAAGGGTCTCGCGGAGAACGTACAGGTGGAGCTCACCGCAGTCCGGGAGGCCATCACGGCGGCCGAAGTGAAAGCGGTTGCTGCCGAAGCTCGAACCGATGCCTTGCGCGCGGAGAAGGGCCGGCTCGAGGCACAGCTCAAACGCGCAGAGGCGGACATTGAGTACTGGCGTTCACAACACGATCGCCTCGATCGGGACTTGGACCGAGAGAGGGGGCTGCGCACCACTTCAGACAAGGCTAAAGCCGTTGCCGAGTCAGAAACCCGTGAAGTCCGCCAACGCGTCGCCGAGCTTTCAGTTGGACTCAATGAGACACAGGCGAGGGAGCGGGCCCTCATCGTGGCCGAGGCATCGTTGGCCGCTGAATTGGATCAGGCAATCATGGCGATGGGCTGGTGGTCACGACGGAGATTGGAACGACTTCAAGCAAGATCGGCGGCGAGAACACTACCGGCACCAGCGGGAGACTAGGATCGGCCAGGTCTGGGACTATTGGCTTTGTGGCCTGTGCCCGGCTTGACGGTCCGAAACTCATTGCGAAACGTGAAACATCAAATGGAGAACAGCCTCTATATAGCCCCAGATGCTCCAGCCGCTGGATCAACACCACGGCGCGTGCCTCGGATCATTGCGGTTGCGAACCAGAAGGGCGGCGTTGGCAAGACCACAACCACCGTGAGTCTTGGTGCCGCTGCGGCCGATCTTGGTCATCGCGTGCTCATCATCGACCTCGATCCCCAGGGCAACGCATCTACGGGCCTTGGGATCAATCCCCGTAACCTCCAAGCCACGATGTATGACGTGATCATCAGCCAGATTCCGTTGGATGACGCGATTGAAGCCACGATCGTTAAGAACCTCTTTATTGCACCCTCGAACCTTGATCTGGCCGGAGCCGAGATCGAGCTCGTTCCCGCCATGTCGAGGGAAACCCGTTTGAAGAACGCTATTGCGTCGGTGGCAGACGACTTCGACATCGTTCTGATCGACTGTCCGCCCTCGCTGGGATTGCTCACGATCAATGCTTTTGCGGCGGCATCAGAAGTCCTCGTTCCGATTCAGTGTGAGTACTACGCATTGGAGGGACTTGGACAGCTGCTCCGAAACGTGACTCTGGTCCAACGCAACCTGAATCCGACGCTTGAGGTGTCGACAATCGTTCTGGTGATGTTCGATGCCCGAACAAAACTCGCCGCTCAGGTTGCCAGGGAGGTGCGAGGACACTTCGAGAGCAAGGTCTGTAAGACGGTGATCCCGAGAACGGTTCGCCTGTCTGAGGCTCCGAGTTTTGGTCAGCCGATCACCGTGTACGCGCCAAGTTCTCGTGGCGCGATCGCCTACAGAGATCTCGCAGCGGAAGTGGCAGGCGTCCGCACCCCGGTGTAAGTCATGGCGCACGGTATCCACTCGCTCATTCCGCCCCCAGCGGATTCTGAAATGCCTTTGATTACTGAGCCTTCGGTCATTTCAGCAGCCGAGCCCCGTTCAAATGCCGAGCAGGTGGTGGGTGCACATCAGATGATTCCCATCGCATCGATTCGAGCCAGTAGTCTTCAGCCCCGTACGTCCTTTGACGACGATTCCCTGCAGGGCCTGGCTCGTTCGATCGAGGCATTGGGTGTGCTCCAGCCAATCCTGGTTCGGCGAGCCGACGAGGGTTATGAGTTGATCGCAGGAGAGCGGCGGTGGCGGGCCTCTCAGCTGGCCGGTCTGGCGTCCATTCCGGCAATCGTGCGCGAGATCGACGACGAACGGTCTCTGGGCGAAGCACTGGTGGAAAATGTTCAACGACAGGACCTCAACGCAATTGATGAGGCGTTCGCCTTCCAACAGCTGATGGAGGACTTCCATCTATCTCAGAATGAGATTGCAGCTCGGGTCGGCAAGAGCCGAGCGAGTATCGCTAATACGATTCGGCTACTGCAACTTCCCAGCTCGGTCCGCCAGCTCGTCTCAGCAGGTGACATAAGCGCTGGACACGGGCGAGCGTTGCTGATGGTGGACAACACCGAGGAGCAGCTGCGGTTGGCGGGGGAGTGCATCAAAGCAAGTTGGTCGGTCCGGCACCTCGAATCTGTCGTCCGGGGCCAAGCCCGGGACTCTTTGAGCGCACCCAAGAAGAGGCGTAACAAGAGGAGGTCCGGTTCCAATGGTGCCTCGGCGGCCGGAGCGTCTGCAGTTTCCGCAACTGCAGCGCTTGAGGTAGAAGACCAGCTCAGTGACCTCTTGAACACCACAGTCGAAGTGGTGAATAAAGGCGGGCGTCACCAGTTGGTGATCGACTTCGCTGATGCTGAAGATTTGGGTCGCATCGTTGCCATCGTTGCCGCTGCTACGGAATAGAACACCTGGATAAAGGGTTCACAACCGTGATCCCATCGCCCTGCGAAAAGGAAAGCAATGTCAGAAAACACTCTCACACTCACAGCCGAGAACTTCGATGAAGTGCTTGCAGCGTCAGAGACACCGATCGTGGTTGACTTCTGGGCAGAGTGGTGCGGTCCTTGCAAGATGATCGCTCCCATTCTCGACGAGATAGCCGAGGAGCAAGCTGGCAAGGTACGGGTTGCAAAGCTGAATGTCGACGAGGCGTCGGAAATCGCGATGCGCTACGGCGTCATGAGTATCCCCACCATGATCAAGTTCACTGGCGGCGAAGTCGACAAGCGTGTCACCGGCGCCAAGGCAAAGGGCCAACTCATGGAAGAACTCGCCATCTAGCGCCGTTTGTCGCCTCCAGCGGCCGCCGGAGACAGTTCTAGTGCTCCAGCCACCGCTCGGCGTCGAGGGCCGCAGCGCAGCCAGAGCCGGCAGCGGTGATGGCTTGGCGATATTTGTCGTCCTGGACGTCTCCGCAGGCGAAGACACCTGCGACGTTGGTCTGGGTGCCATGGGGGCTAGTGACCAGATACCCATTGTCTTTCATTTCGAGCTGACCTTTGAACAGATCGGTGTTGGGTCGGTGCCCAATGGCGACAAACATGCCGCTTGCCTCCATCTCGCGCTTCTCCCCGCTGATCACGTTTTCAACCTCGACACCGGTCATGGAGTCGCCACCGAGCACGTCGGTGATGACGGTATTCCACAAGAACGTGATCTTGGGGTTGGCCATGGCTCGATCCTGCATGATTTGGCTGGCTCGCAGCTCTTCACGTCGATGGATGATGGTGACCGAACGGGCGAACTTGGTGAGGAAGTTGGCTTCCTCCATAGCCGAGTCGCCGCCGCCCACCATCACGATGTCCTGGTCTCTGAAGAAGAACCCATCGCAGGTGGCGCAAGTGGAAACCCCGCGACCGATCAGTCGCTGTTCGTTGGGGAGTTCGAGCATGAGAGCCTTGGCTCCTGTGGAGATGATGATCGATCGAGCCTGGTACGTGGGCTCAGCGGCGTCCGGGTCCCCGATCCAGATGCTGAACGGACGACTGGAGAGGTCGACTTTGGTGACCTTTTCGGTGCGAAGGTCGGCACCGAATCGCTCGGCCTGGGCTCGGCAATTCAGCATGAGTTCAGGGCCCATGATTCCTTCTGGAAACCCCGGAAAATTCTCGACCTCGGTGGTGAGCATGAGCTGCCCGCCCGGTTGATCCCCGGTGGATGAAGGTTCGCCTTCGATCACCAGGGGTTCGAGGGAGGCGCGGGCGGAGTAGATGGCCGCAGTGAGGCCAGCGGGGCCGCTACCGATGATCGCAACGTTTCTGACCTCGGGCATGGGTTCTTGTCCTTCGACGGGGGAGAGTTTACCGGGACCGTAACGGGCCCTTGGAGACCTAACCAACCATGTTCGGTGGTTGTTCCAACGCAGCGACCCAATTCCGTGGCGGCGATGTAGGAGCTATTTCTCTTTCTTGCGCCAGAGCACCCATCCGCCGACGAGGAAGAGTGCCCCGAAGGTTAGGTAACTCGGCCAGATCTCACCTTCTTCCACGAAAGGCAAGACCTTGGCGTAGACGGTGCCGACAAAACGAACGAGAACGACGAGGAACAGAATGCCGATGATCAGTGCAATGAGTGCCATCGCCAATCCGTAGACGGCGACGCGTGAGGCGACGAGAGCCTTCCCCGTACTGGCAGCCCGGACCGTGTCGACATAACCGACAACGGTGGCGGTGGCCCGACCAGCCCAGTCGGTGTCCTCTTGGCCGGTTTCACTCATTGGCTCCACAGGCGCCGATGTTATCGACTTAGAACGTGTTCAGTCGACTTGAACACACTGAGGCAGCTCGAACACGAGGAGCTCACCGTCGATGAGAACGACAAGTTCGAACTCGACCCCGCTCTGCTGCACGGCGATTCCTTCAACGATTTGATCTGCCGACACCAGTTGAACCGCAGCTGCGAAACAGAGTGCCTCATTGGCCGGGGCAGTGGAGTCGGGTGACATCGAGGACCGGGCGGCAACATCTGCGGGAAGGTCTGACAAGGTGGCATCGGCGAGGTTGAACCCATCCACGATCTCGAGCGGTCCAAGCGGACCTGACTGGCTGAAATCGGTGGTGTCATTGGCTCCATTTTCATCGCTTGCAGGAACCTTGGATTCCTCCAACGCCTCTGACGCCTCCGCCATTTCGCTGTCGCCTGCACCCTCGTCGGCAACCCCAGGTTGAGTACTGCGCTCCAGCGCTACCGCTGAGCCACCGGAGTCGTCTCCGGAGACCGCAGCTTCGTCGGCGTCGTCGGAGCCCCCGAAACCGCCCTGCAATGAGAGAAACCCGACTCCACCAATGACCGCCATCGCGGCTGCGACCGCCGTGAGTCTCCGCAGACGATCGTTCAGCCGCTGAGCGTTGGCCTGGCGCAAAATCCCATCGGAGCCGCGACCGGCTCGAGCGGCGGCAAGGCTTTTCACCTCGGGAGAATCCATAGCGACGAGAGCTGCTGCCAATTGCTCTGACCGGAAGGCGGTTGGTGCCGGGACGGACGCGAGTGCAGCGAGCGCATTCTTGGCGTCCGCCATTTCGGCGGAGAGATCCTGAATGGTTGTCTCATGATCGACTGCGTACTGCTCGAGGTCAACCAGCTCGGATGAGTCGAGTTCGCCGTCGAGTAGCGCGGAGACCATCGCCGCAGTTTCGTCGACCTCGGGTGGGGTGATGGGGGAGTGGGAGTCGGGGGAGTTCATCGTCATTGCGTCGGACGTTCTGGTTTGGAGCGACGTTTCGGTTCTATGACGCTCTCGCTTTCGGTTTGGTTCCCCACTGCGGAGGAAAGGTGATTTCGGCCCCGGGCTATCCGGCTGCGGACCGTGCCAGGCGGGATGTTGAGCAGCTCGGAGATTTCGTTGTAGTCGCAACCAACGATGTCCCTCAGAACCAGCGGAAGTCGGAAGTCCTCAGCCAAGTGATCGAGCGCCACGGTAAGCACCATCCGATCGGTTGTCTGAGCATCGTGGCTCTGGGAGGTGACCGGGGTATCCAGAACTTGATCGGAGGGGAGCGGACGGCGTTTACGACGCCGGATCTCATCGAGGCAAGCATTGGTTGCCACCCGGTAGGCCCAAGTTGAGAACTTGGATCGGTTGTCGAATCGGGAGATGCCTCGGACGATTGCCAGAAGCGCCTCCTGGCAGCCGTCGGCGGCATCGGCATCGTTGCCCATGATGCGGCGACAGACCGCATAGATCCGGTCGTATTCTGATTCCAGCAGCGCATTCATGGCCTTTTTGTCGCCCTTCCGGGCGGAGGTGATGAGGTCGCTTTGGTTGTGTCGTGCTGGGTTCACTCGACTACGAGATCGACCAGCTCGAACCGGTTCTGAAGTTCAGAGGACCCATCGTCGAGGTTCGTTTCGGAACGCCCTTCGAAGGTGATCCACACCAAGATGTGGGAGCCGGTCAGGCCGTCGAGATCAACGCTGCCGGTACCGTTGACGCCTTCGAGAACGAAGGGACCCTTCGGCCATCCGTCAGGTCCGCTTTGAGCGGTGTCGCCGACGAAGACGTTTGCGCTCCATCCTTGAGTAGGTGAGATGATCTCCAGACGGGTCAGAACCGAGGGAGCCTCCAACGAGATTAGATACCCGACCCCGGGCTTCACCCCGGAGAACCCCGGTTTGCGATAGGTCTCGGTCTTCCACGCGGTTGTCTCGTCGCCGTCGATCGCTTCACCGGCAAGGTCATCGTTCTCGGTGTTGTCACCGAGCGGATCGACCGCCTGGCCCAACGCAATGATCGGAGGCCCGAACTCTTGCACCGGGGTGAGCGAAACGGTGTCGGCGGAGGTCTGATCGACCGGCTCACCCTGCTGGGCCTCTGGATCAGCAACGTCTCGCCCGAAGCGGGAGATGAGCGCAGTGGCGATCACCAGTGCACCAAGAACCAGGCACAGAAGCACAAAGCCCCCCACCGACGGTGCGGGGATCCGGGACTTGGCGGTTTCGCTCGATTCGGTCAACTCGTCGGTGATCGCATTTGCTCCGTAGCCGGTGGCCGGAGGAGCGGGCAACCCCAGATCAGCGGTGTCGACGGCAGTGCCGGGCTCGTTGTGCATTCCGCTGACCCCACTGCGGGGCACCGATATCGGGCGCAGGTCGATAGTGGTGAGGTCAACCGGACCGCTTCCAGCAGGCGTGAGTTCTTCGGACTCGATTCGGATCGATGAGAGTTGTACGGCCAGCTCCTCGGCCGAGCTCGGACGATCCTCTGGGTCCTGTTCGAGTAGTCGTTCGATCAGCCGATCGAGGCTGGTTGGTAGGTCGGGACGAAACTGCGAGAGACGAGGTGCGATGTTGACAACCCGAGCCTGGGCGGTGGCATAGTCATTCCCTTCGTCGAAGGGGGGCCGGCCGGCGAGCGCCTCGAAAAGCACGATGCCCAGTCCGTACAGGTCAGATCGGGCGTCGACCTCGTCTCCGAGAACTTGCTCGGGCGAAAGGTACTTGGCGGTGCCCAGGAGGGTGCCGGTTCGGGTGAGGTCGGTGTCCTCGCCTGCCTTGGCGATGCCGAAATCGGTGACGCGAATGCGGCGGTCCTCACAGAGCATGATGTTGGACGGCTTGATGTCGCGATGAATCACGCCACCGGCGTGGGCAATGCTGAGTGCCTCGGCGATCTGTCGACCCATGTCAACCACGTCACGGGCAGGGAGTTTCACATGCTCGTCGAGCACTGAGCGCAGAGTGCGGCCATCGATCCGCTCCATGACGATCGCTTCGAGGCCATCGTGGCTGACCGCGTCATAGATCGCCACGATCGCGGGATGTTGGAGGCGGGCTGCGTTCACGGCTTCCCGCCGAAAACGGCGGAGAAAGGCAGCGTCGCGCGCCAGGTGGGCGTGAAGAATCTTCACTGCAACCCTTCGACCCAAAGTGTGATCTTTCGCTTCCCAGACCTCGGCCATTCCACCCGAATCGATGTGGGAGCCAAGTTCATAACGGTTGGCCAGAAGCTCGCCGGTCGAGGGGGTTCTGTACGGGGCGGTCATGCGAGTGGGCTCGTTCACAGTGCTTCGGCGGCGTCAGCGGCGACGTGTCGGGAAGCGGGCTGGGCGGGTTCGGCGTGAGTCCGAACTCCAACGAGGTGAGGACGGTTGGGTTTGGATCGTCGCGAATTTCGGAACCACCACAGCAGCAGGAAGGCAAGCGCCGCTCCTGAAATGGCCCAGCCGAGTCCTGGAACAGCGGTCGATCGGATTTGGTATCGGCTGGTGGAAAGCACTCGACTCTGGTCCGGCGTTGTGGCGGTTACCTCCAGCGTGGACACACCAAGCGTACGCGCTCTTGCGGTGAGTTCGAAGGTTGTTTCGCCGGGCGGGACCGTGAGCACTCGGCCATCCTCCGCTATCTCTACGCGATCGCCCCTGAACTCGAGGCGCACGAGCCGGGCGCTGTCGGCGTCATTTCTTATTGTCAATGGCAGCGGTCCCTCCACTGCGGCAAGCGTGAGTGACTGAGCCGACGGAAGTGAGATGGCCGACAAGTCGGTGAGCAGTTCGGCCTTTGCTCGCTCGATGGCCCGGGCCCTGTCGGTTGGATTTCGGGTCCGGCTCAACGAATCCACCAGCAATTGCTCGAGAGCTGGATTCTGCACACCGCGGAACGATCGGCTGGTTTGGGCGAGCTGCTGTAGTTCGGCGATTGCCGGACCGGAGTCGAGCAGGTTTTGTTCGGGTCGTTCGGCTGCGAGCAGTGGATTCCGTGGCTGGGTCTTCATCGCTTCGAGGAGTGACACCGGGCGGAGCGGCCCGTCCTCGGTGAGGGTTGCGAGGAACGCGTCCAGCGATTGCGAGTCCAGAACGGAGGCCCCCTCACCTCCGAGGATGACCGAGGACTTGTCCTCAGCGGCTCGAAGCGATAGCCGGGCGTACAGCTCATAGATATCGCTGGGGGAGAAGCTGCGAAACCCTTGGGACGCAGAGAGCTCTTCGGTCAGTTGACGATCGGGCTGGATGATCTGTAAACGCCCGCTGGCAGTAGTAATCGCCCCTGTGTCGACCTCATTCGTACGGGTGCTGAACGCAGCGAGAACGCCGGACTGGTTGACAAGTTCTGCGCCGGGCGCGGTGAGGGCAGAAGAAAGCATCACGACTTCGGGGAGGGGGGCCAGTCCGAGATCGGTCAATCGTTGTGCATTGGCCGCCAGCGCCTGGGTGTAGAAGCGGCCTTGATCGATCTCCGCAAGTGCCGAGGGGTCGAGGTCGAGGCCGGCGTCGGACATCACTGGTCGTCGGGCGGCGGCGCGAGAGAACTGCTGTGCGAGGGCCTCGTCCCCTTCGAGTTGGGTCAGCACTCCCTCATCGATTTGCACGACGAAAGGGACCGCTGGGTGCGTGGACAAGAACCACAGACCATCGGAGAGGTCCAGTCCATCGGCGGGGGAGAGGGCCAGTACTACGGCGAAGTCGAGCGTCGCCATTTCGGCCCGATCTTGGGGGAGGCGAACCACGGTGGAAGACACGGCGGAGACCAGACCCTCAGATGACCTGATCTGGACGGTGAAGGGGTAAACCCCGGGTCCTGGCAAATACACTCGTGCGTCCGATGCGGGGGAGATGCTCCGGACCGGAATTGTCAGAACGAGGTTGCCCTCGGCATCGGTTGGGAGCTCGGCGAGCGGCACCGGACCTCGGCGGTTCAGTACCGTTGTGGTGGGGGCACCAACGTCGCGTTCGGTGTCGACGCGCTGATGAAACAGCACACTCACGAAGAGGTCTTCTTGGAACTCCCCACTCCAGTCCAGGGTGATGTCGATCGCTCCATCGGATTCAACCGAGGCGGTTTGGGAGACCAAACGAAGGGTCCCGGGCGCAGGTGTCGCATCATCGCCAGGAGACTCGGTACCGGATTCGGTTTCCTGAGCCTGGGTAACCGTTGGCAACACAAGCGACGCACCGGCTATCAGCATCGCCGACAGTCCTGCCCCAAACCCCCGACCTAACCGGCCCATTCGAGCACCACCAATCCGGAGGGTTCTGGCTCGAATCCCACGTGGCGGTAGAGCGCTAGCGCACGCTGATTCCGTTCCTGGGTGTTGACCATGATTCGGATTGCGTTGCGGCGACGAAGCCACCGAAGAGCATCCTCGACGAGGATGCGTCCTATGCCCTGCCCCTCGGCCCGTGGATGAACCGCAAGACGCTGGAGATACCCCCGCTGACCTGCGAGTCCGGTGACTGCATACCCTTGCACACCGTCGGCACTGGTGATGACGCGATACCGGTGCCGAGGGGTGGCGCGGCGCGCTTCCCGAAGGGCTTCTACATCAAAGCGCCAGAACGGCTCGAACGCGGCGCGGTCCACATTGATCACATCGTTTTCGTGCCATCGACGACCTGGACGAAGCTCATGGCCATCGGGCAGGGCCCAGGCGCGATAACTGTGGTGGCCCGGCGAGGTACGAAGGTCGAGCGCCAACAGGTGAAGTTGTTCGTGAATCGTGAAACTTGCCCTGAGGAAGGGTTGGGCATCCCGGTGGGAAAGTGCAGGCGTCACCGCTCTGGCAATGCCCCGTCCCCGGAGACGGTCGGTCACCTTGGTGATGTCGTGGGCGGAGGGCAACATGGACGCCCTGCCCGGTCCAACCAGTGCGACCCCTTCAGTTCCTTGCCAGCTGCTGACCCGCACACGCGTTGTGCTGAGCCCGCCGACCAGCGAGCGGCCGCCCGGTGCGGACGCGGATGAGGGAACTGCAGCCGAACTCACTACTCACCTAGGGTAGGCGGCTACCGGGGGCCCCGTTCGTCAACTTCGGAACCTCGCCCAAAGGCCATGTACCGTAGAGGGCGTGTCCCTCCTGTTGGCAACCAACGATCTGTGCTGGCTGCATGAGACCGGCCCCCACCACCCTGAGCGACCCGCTCGTCTCGACGCATTCCGTCGTGGGATCGAGCGGGCGGAATTGGCCGAAGCGGTCACGTGGGTAGAGGCACCGCCGGCGGAGCGATCAGCCGTTGAGAGAATCCATCCTGGGGAGGTTCTCGATCGACTCCATATGTTGTGTATGCAGGGCGGGGGACCAATTGACGCTGACACGATCGTGAATGAGGTGTCCTCGGATGCAGCATGGGTTGCAGCCGGTGCCGGTCTCGAATTGATACGCCGACTCGATGCCGGTGAGGCGGACGCTGGCTGGTCGGTGGTGAGACCGCCGGGCCACCATGCTCTGCCGAACAAACAGATGGGTTTCTGTCTCATCAACAATGTGGCCGTCGCAGCCCGATTCCTCGCCGATCGTGGTGAACGGGTCGCAATCGTCGACATCGACGCCCACCACGGCAACGGCACTCAAGACATCTTCTACCACGATCCCGATGTTCTGTTCGTGAGCCTTCACCAGTATCCCTGGTATCCCTACACCGGCGCCCTCGATGAAATCGGCAGCGGCGCGGGGGAGGGGACCACGGTCAATATTCCACTGCCAGCCTCCACCGCAGGTTCTGTCTACCGCTCCGCAGTCGATGATGTAGTTGTTCCCCGTATCGAGCAGTTCGCTCCCACCTGGCTACTTATCTCGGCCGGATTCGATGGCCATCTGGCGGATCCGATCACGGATCTCGGTCTCAGCTCGGCCGACTATGCCGACGTCTCCAGCACGCTCATGGAACTTGTTCCTGCCGGGCGGCGGCTTCTCTTCCTCGAGGGTGGCTATGACACCGATGCGCTGGCAGCGTGTGCCGGTTCTGTGGCAGCTGCGGCGGTGGACCATGAGTATCGTCCCGAGCGAGCCACTTCTGGCGATCGGGGCACAGCGGAAGTCGCAGCGGCGAAGCAGCTGCACGTGACTCGCGCCGAGCATGGCTGAGCCCGCGCAGATTCCCAAAGCAGCACAGAAGTTGGCGGGTCTGTTCAGCGCCGCGGGGTTCGAGCTCTATGTCGTGGGTGGAGCTGTCAGGGACCAGGTTCTCGGGTTGTCGTCTTTCGAGGACGACATCGACATGACAACCGACGCACGACCGCCGGATATTCTGCGGATCGTCGAGCCAATTGCGACCGCTGTCTGGCGACAGGGTGAGAGGTTCGGCACAATCGGCGCCAACGTATTCGATCGGTCAGTAGAGATAACCACTTACAGAAGTGAGTCCTATCATGGGAATAGTCGCAAACCCGTGGTGGGTTTCGGGGATGACTTACGCACCGACCTCAGTCGGCGTGACTTCACGATCAACTCGATGGCCCTGAGTGCCAGCAACGGTGAGCTCCACGATCCCTTCGATGGTGCCAAGGACTTGGTAGCCAAACTGTTGCGGACGCCTCTTTCACCTCAGGTGTCCTTCAACGATGATCCTCTTCGGATGCTCCGGGCGGCCCGGTTTGCCAGCAGGTTGGCATTGCGTTTCGACGGTGCTCTGGTGGACGCGGCGAGGGTGTTGGCCCCGAGGATGGAAATTGTTTCCGGTGAGCGGGTCTTCGCCGAGATCGAGCGGCTCTTGTCCCTTCCAGATCCGTCAGCCGGAATTGAGTTTCTCTGGCAGACCGGGATCTTGTCGGCCTCGTTCGGTGTTCCAGTGCTTGGGCCCTACGCAACCGTTGAGGACGCAGTCGCGCGAATGGCCGACGAAACGCCGATTGACACGGGAGTACGTTGGGCAGCGCTGTGCCAACTGGTTGATGTTGACGTCGACGTACTCGGCCAGCTTCTGAAGATGTCTACCGATCGACGTAGCGATCTGTCATCCCTTGCCACCAACCACGTGCCGCGGGTCTTTGACCCACCAGTCTTGCGCCGCATGATTCTCTGGTTGGGCCCTGATCGGGTGAATCGGCTGGTGCAGCTCCAGAGGATCACGGGTGGAATGTCGGAGGCAGAATTGGACCGCTTCCAGAACGCCTTCAACGAGCACGCGGCTCTGGAACCGGCAGACGTGCTTGTCTCGCCCTTGTCGGGATCCGACATCCTGGCTCTCCTCAAAGTTGAACCGGGACCACTGGTGGGACGGATCAAGCTTCACCTGGAGTCCCTTGCCATAGAAAACGGTCCCTTGACACGGGACGAAGCAGCCGTTGCAGCAGAAAAGTACGCGGCGCAGAATTGACCAAGCCGAGCTCGGGGGCGGGCTCGCCACCACGTCGGTTCGAGCGTTACCCTCGGGCCGTGGCCAGTCGCTCGAGAATCGGAACCGGTGGAGTTGTCAGCTACCGATTGTCCCGGCAGCAAATGGTCGACGCCGTCGCTGATGGGCGATGTGATCGCGCCGACGTTTGTGACGCACAGCCTGAGCTCCGACGTGTGGCCAGCAACCACGCCACGCCGCTATCGGAACCCTGTCCGATCTGCGATTCGGATCAGCTTGGTGTCGTTACGTTCGCATTCGGCCCCGGGCTTCCCAGCGGAGGTCGCTGCATCACCGATCTTCGGGAAGTGCAGCGCCTACGGCGACGGGGACGGCCCACACGCGGATATCGGGTTGAGGTCTGTCAGGCCTGCTGGTGGAACCATCTCCGAGAGACATTCCCGATCAGCGACCGCTCCCGATCCAGAAGGTTGCTGGGCTGAAGGGCAACCAGCAGCGTCCTGCCGCGCGCCGGTGACGAGACCTAGAATGGATCGTCAGGTTGTCGGCTGCCGATGCCGCACGGAGCCGATGCTCGGCTACAACTATCCACCGCTGTGATAGAACTTCTCCTCAAGCCTCGCCCCCCGAGGAATCGCCGCCGAAATCCTCTTTGGCGACTTCGGCGACTGGGACTTCTCCTGGTGTTGGCCGTCATTGGTGCGCTCGCCTCAGCCGTGATGGTGTTATCAACCCAGATTCAGCTTCCGGAGCTGGCGACCCCTGAACTGAGCGAAACAACTTTTATCTGCACTGCTGAAGTCACAGGACCGTGCACCCGTGATGTCGCCACGGCAACGTTGTCATCAGAGCAAGATCGTGAACTCGTAACCTATGACCAAATCCCGCCCGTTCTCATCAACGCAGTCATTGCGGCTGAAGACAAGGACTATTTCGACCATCAAGGGGTAGACCCGTACGGCATCGCTCGAGCCCTCTACCAGGACATCAGGTTCGGCGGAACACTTCAGGGTGGCTCGACCATCACCCAGCAATACGTCAAGAACAGTTTCCTCACGCCTGATCGAACCCTGGCTCGAAAGATTCGGGAGGCAACCCTGGCGATCAAGCTGGAGCGGGAGGCAGCCGGAGACAAGCGAGCGGGCAAGGAGCAGATACTCAACGATTATCTGAACCTGATCTACTTCGGGCGTGGGGCCTACGGGATTCAGGCGGCGTCCCAGGCCTATTTCGACAAGAACGTCGAGGAACTCAACCTTGCCGATGCTGCCTACCTGGCTGGGCTCATCCGTGCACCCGAGAGCGCAGACGCGAGAGACAACCCCGAAGAGGCAAGGCGTCGCCGTTCAACTGTGCTTCGGCGGATGTTGGAAGACGGCCACATCACCGAATTGGAGGCCGAGCGAGCCGACAAGCGGACACTGAGCACGATCATTCCTCAGGTCAGCCGGGCCGGCCTCGGTGAGGTAACCGGGTCTGAGTTCGGATCGGAGTACTTCATAGAGGCTGTTCGTCAGCAGCTCGCCCAGATCTACCCTGATGGTGGGCTTTACACTGACGGCCTCCGTGTGTTCACGACACTCGATCACACTCTGCAACGCCATGCGTATCAGACCGTGGTCAATGAACTCCCCCCTGAGGACCCGGAGAACCCGGCGGCCTCCATCGTGGCCATCGATGCCCGTGGCCGGGTGGTCGCGATGATGGGCGGGACCGATTTCGGCGCGAGCGAAGTGAACTTGGCCACGGGCCGCAGCGGTGGAGGTTCGGGTCGTCAACCAGGTTCGGCGTTCAAACCCTTCGTTCTGGCAGAGTCGTTGGAGCAGGGATTCTCCGCCCGCTCGCTCTACTCGGCCCCGTCGGTGATCGAGATCGAGGGCGCAAACAACGGCGGCGTATGGCGGGTGAAGGGTGGCGGTTCGTCGAAGGGTTACAGAGACCTGATCGATGGGATGCGAGTGTCCTCCAACGTGGTGTACGCCCAACTCATGATCGACACCCGTCCGGATCAAGTTATTCAGATGGCCGACAAACTGGGTATCACCGCCGACCTGCCAGCAGTGAACTCGCTTGTGTTGGGTGCTGGCGAGGTTTCGGTCCTGGACATGGCATCGGCTTACAGCACGTTCGAGAGGGAGGGCGTCGCGCTCGAGCCTGTGCTGATCGAGCGGATCGAAAACGCCGAGGGTCAGGTCTTGTGCTGGTACCCGGTCGATGGGGTCTGTCGGGAAGAGTCCGAGCGAACCGGCGAACAAGTGATCGAACCCGAGATTGCTTGGCAAGTGAACCACGCCTTGTCTTTGGTAGTCAGCGACGGAACCGGCCGCAATGCCCAGATTGCACAACCGGCGGCTGGGAAGACCGGAACAACCCAGGATGCGCGCGACGCATGGTTCGTCGGTTTCACGTGCGACCTCACCGCAGCGGTGTGGATGGGGTATCCGGGCGCCCCGGGCGAGCCGCCAAGGTTCATGGACGATTTCCGCGGGATCGAGGTACACGGTGGTGACTTCCCGGCCGAAATGTGGGCCGAATTCATGACCCGGGCTAGCGAAGATGACCAGGCGCTGTGTACCGAACTTCCGACCTCTGACGAGTTCGATGGTCGGGTTCGCAACACCAACCTCTCGACCACCACGACGGTACCGGCCTGCCCAGCCCCCGGCGAGGAACCACTCGACCTGGGCATCGTAGAGTGCGTTCCAGCTCCTACACCCGTGGACACCGTGCCTCCGACCACGGTGGCCGAGTCAGGCGACGGCTGAGGGGTCGGCGCAGCAGAGGCCCGTCCAAAGTGGGGGACAACGGAGTTCCTCCCGAGATAGTCGCGAAGCCGAGATCGGCGGGTATCGTCGTAGAGCTATATTCACCCTGCCCCGGCTTGGGGCTCCGGAGCAGTCCGGATCCGTAGGGAGGTTGCTCCAACGTGCGAGCCTACGAACTGATGATCATTTTTTCCGCCGAACTCGACGAGTCGACGGTCCAGACCTCCCTCAACAAGATCACCGGTCTTGCCGAGGCAGCTGGTGCGTCGGTGGAAAAGATCGACAAGTGGGGCCTCCGCCGCTTCGCCTATGAGATCAAGCACAAGTGGGAGGGTTTCTACGTCGTGCTCGAGATCTCCTCACCCAACGCGCTCGACGAAGTCGATCGGACGTTGCGGCTCGCGGACGACGTCGTCCGCCACAAATTCATCCGACTGCCTCTTGCCGAAGCCCACCGACGTGGTCTCGCAGCAGTCACTGCCTGAGAGGAAGACTCATGGCCACAGACAATTCGGTGACAATCACCGGAAACGCAACCCGCGAACCCGAGGTTCGCTTCACCGCTGGAGGCAACCAGGTTGCGTCTTTCGGTGTCGCTGTCAACCGTCGCTGGCAGAATCGACAGACCAACGAGTGGGAGGAGCAGGTGTCGTTCTTCGACGTGTCCTGCTGGAACCAACTCGCTGCCAACGTGGCTGAGAGCGTTGGCCGTGGAACCCGTGTGACCGTCGCGGGCCGGCTCGAACAGCGTTCTTGGGAAACCCAGAACGGTGAGAAGCGATCCAAGGTTGAAATCGTGGCTGACGAAGTCTCGATCAGCCTTCGCTGGGCCACGGCAACCGTCACCCGCAACGAACGCAGCGACGGCGGCCAAGGTAGCCATCGCGGCGGAAACCAGGGCGGTGGCTCACAGGGCGGTGGCTCCCAAGGGGGCGGAAACTACAGCAATCAACCCGGGGGCCGAGACTTCGGCGGTGGCGGCCAGGACGCCCCCCCTGCTTACAACCCTGATGAGGAGCCCTTCTGATGTCACGTGCAGCATCGCGCAAACGCAGCAACCCCAAGGACAACAAACGACGGGGCAAGAAGAAGGTCAGTATCCTCTCGAGCGAGAAGATCGAGTACGTCGACTACAAAGATGTCGACCTGCTGAAGCGGTTCATGTCCGATCGCGCCAAAATCAAGAGCCGGCGTGTGAACGGCAATGACGTGCAACAACAGCGTGTCATCGCCAAAGCGGTCAAGAACTCTCGGGAAATGGGACTTCTCCCATACACCAACCGGGTCACCACCCAGCGTCGAGGACGCAGCGACCGGGGCGACGGACCGCGCCGTTCCCGCGAAGACGACCGTCCAACCGAAGGCGACCGTCCAACCGAAGACACCGAGTTGCCTGAAGGCGTCGAGGTCGAAACCACCGAACCCGTGGAGTCGTCCGTGGCCGAGGCCACTCCCAAGACCACCGAAGGTGTGGAGTAGATGAAGGTCGTACTGCGTGCTGAAGTGAAAGACGTGGGCCGTCGCGGCGACATCGTGGATGTAGCCGATGGGTTCGCCCGGAACTATCTCATTCCTCAAGGCAAGGCGCTGAAGGCTTCGACGGGTGTTGAAGCCCAGGCCCAGGCCATGCGTCGGGCGTGGGGCCACAAGAACGCCAAGGACCGCGAAGCAGCGGAAGAGATCGCCACCAGGGTGGTGTCCAAGCCGATCACGATCCCCGCAAGGGCCTCGGCGGATGGGAAGCTGTTTGGTTCGGTCTCGGCGTCGGACATAGTGGCTGCTCTCGCAGACCAGACCGGGGTGGAACTCGACCGTAAAATGGTGTCTGACGACCACCTGAAAGAGCTGGGGACCCACACGGTGATGGCGTCACCTCACTCCGAGGTTCAGTTCCCGATTACTGTCGAGGTCGTGGCAGCCTAGATCAACGTTCGTGTGGGCCCTCTGGACCGTCGCAGGTTGTGGGGATTCACCGCTCGCAAGAACCCAATAGTTATCCACCGAGCCGTGAGGCATATGTGGATAACTCGTACTTTCCAAATCGCACACGGATTTCCACACCTTTTCCCCGCAAAGGTGGCGTAGTTTTCCACCGCAGTTTGGTGCTTGGATAGACACCATGGCCCGAGAGCACAGCACGAGGCAACCACCCCACGATCTCGTGGCGGAAGCGTCGGTGCTCGGGGCCATGTTGCTCAACAAGATGGCTATCTCCGATGTGGTGGAAATCCTCGAGGCGGAGAACTTCTACCGGCCTGCCTACGGGCACATCTACTCTGCCATCACCACCTTGTACGCCACGGGCGAACCGGTCGATCCGGTCACGGTCAGCAGCGAGCTGACCGCAGCGGGTTTACTCGATGCGATCGGTGGTCCAAGCGTCTTGTTTGCGCTCCAGACCGACGTCCCGGCCGTCGGAAACGCTGGAGCCTATGCCCGCATCGTGGAGGAGAAGGCACTGCTTCGTCGGGCCATTGAGGTTTCGAGCCAGATCGCCGAAATGGCCTATGGGGTCCCCGATGACGTGGCCAAGATGATCGACGAGGCTGAAGCCCTGATGTACGAGGTCGGGCAACGCCGGATCAATGGGAGCACGGTGGAGATCAAAGATCTCTTGAGTGAGAATCTCGATCGGTTAGAGGCGCTCTATGAAAAGGGTGACGCGATCACCGGAATGCCGACCGGCTTCATCGATCTCGACAAGCTCATGGCTGGGCTCCAGAAGAATGCGATGTACGTTGTCGGAGCCAGACCTGGCATGGGGAAGACTGCATTCCTACTGGGCTTGGCTACCAACGCAGCAAAGGCGGGGTATCCCGTGCTTCTGTTCTCACTGGAGATGTCAAGCCTCGAACTCTCACAGCGGATCCTTTGTTCCGAGGCCAAAGTCGACTCGACGCGGATCAAGACTGGAAACCTGCACGAAGACGACTGGACCCGAATAGCCCATGCCACGGGAACTTTGGCTGAAACACCTATCTATATCGATGATCATCCTCAGACGTCGATAATGGAGATTCGGGCGAAAGCTCGAAGACTGAAAAGCACCATCGGGGATCTTGGATTGGTCGCGGTTGATTACGTGCAGCTCATGAGTGGTCGAGCCAACAGCGAAAGCCGTCAGCAGGAGGTGTCTGAGATCAGCCGGAACCTCAAGATCCTGGCTCGCGAGCTCGAGTGTCCGGTCATCGCACTCGCCCAGCTCAATAGGAAGCTGGAGGACCGAGCGGACAAACGGCCGATGCTCAGCGACCTGAGGGAATCAGGAAGCTTGGAACAAGACGCTGATGCGGTCTTCTTTCTGTATCGCGATGAGCAGTACAACGCCGACTCTCAAGATGCAGGTATGGCTGAAGTGATCGTTGCCAAACACCGAAGTGGACCTACCGGCACCGTCAAGTTGGCCTTCTTGGGACGCTTCACCCGTTTTGAGAACATGGCCCAGCGACCGGATCCCGTCGGTTTACCCCGGGGTGCCGACGAGTTCTAGTCGAGCTGAACAAAAACGGCGGGCGGAGGCGCTTCGGGAGAAAGGGGATTCACCGTCGGTGCGGGAGACTGCACTTCCTGGCTCGCTGCCACAACTCCTACGAGGGCTAGGCATGCAGCGACTCCCAGGATGGCCTGGAAGACGAGGCCGGTCGTTCGGCTGCGCTCGGGGACTGCGTATGAGGATGTTAGGACTGCCGACGAACTGCGACGCGTGGGGAGGCGTTCGGTCCTGTGGAACTGGATCTGATTCCGTTCCTTCTGTGACGATCTGATCATCGTCTTTGTTCGTGGCTTCTCTGGATCGAGCATGAACGCACCTTGCTGCTTGTTACTGCTATCGACATCAAACCAGCCGTACTTAAGTGGGTCGATCTACCCGGTGCTGTCCCTTCGAGGGCCCTTCGCGCTCGCTTCTGGGTCTTCTTCCTCGGCGCTGGCGCGCCTCGTCCAATCGGCCCGCGTCAGCGATGAAGGGTCTGACCCTAATGCCATGTGCGCCGGCGGGAGGGGCGAGACCGCAGCGTTGCCTTCGGTTCAGAGTCCGAAGCCAGGAACCTCCGTGGCAGCGGGCAGGCTGCAGGCGGAATAAGCAGTGCGAGGGCCACCGGCTCCTCTGCCCGAAGGCAGAGGTGGCGATGCGTGTGGAGGGAGTTGGTAACCCCCGCACTACTCGATACATCCGGTGTGGGCGATGACCACCGGTTGCTAGAGAAGTAACGGAATTGTTCCGATGAACCTTGAGCGGAAAGTTTGCTCGATCGCTAGGTAAGCATGCTGACCAAGGCCCACACCGCCGCGACCGTGCCGATGGCTATTTGAATCACGCTTCGTCCCAGCGGTGGCCTCGCAAGATTGCCATCCTTGGGGTTTGACGGCGGCTTGACCAGCGCCATCAGAGTCCCGACGGCCAGCGCGCCGCCCAGGGCGAGAAGGAGCAATGGAAGAAGATTGTCGCCGAACATGCGCCTCAGACGATAGTCGGCTGATCGATCGTGGGACGGATGGCGGGATTGGGGGGTCTCACCAGTAGAGCGTAGAGGGCTGCTGCGACCGGGAGCGACGAGAGCACAACTGCGGCCCGGCCGTAGGAACCGAATTGGCTGCGAGCGAGGGAGAGAGTGATCGGTCCCAACGCAGATCCGGCAACAGCCATGAACGTGAGCAGCCCGTTGAGCGAGCCGATGTGGTTAGTGCCGAACCATTTCGGCAACAGTGCCGACGTCACCACCTTGGCGCAGCCAGCTGTGACGCCCAGGCTGAGGGCGTAGGTGACGACGAGAGGCGCCGAGGTGAGTGATGATGCCAACATATGGCTACCGGCGAGGAGCGCCATCGAAAGGGCGGGTAGGACACGACCGTTGGTCCGATCTACGACCCAACCCAGCCCCAGCGTGGCAGCGGTTGAGCCAGCGATTTGGGGCAGGAACATCTGCGCCGCTTCGTCCTTGGTGAGTCCGTTCTGAACCAGCAGATCGATGGCATGAAAGTTCAGTCCGGTTATCAGCATGCTTGTGAGGGTGCTCACGATCACGATCAGCCAGAAGCCGGGCTGGGTGATGGCCTGGGACCTCGAGTAGCCCCAAGAAGCATTCTTGGGGCTGGTGGAATGGTGTTCATGGGCATGTCCATCGGGAACCTGGCCGACGTCGGATGGTCTACTGACCAGCCCAAACCAGCCCAGCGGGAGCAAAACCGCAGGGACGGCTATAGCTGCTATGACCCAGGCCTGCCGCCAGCCGTACCGATTGATTGCGGCGTTGAGCACGATCGGGCTGAGAGCGATACCAGCTGCCACTCCGATCGTCGTCAGCCCGATGGCTCGCCCGCGAAGCCGATCGAACCACACCGCCACCGTGACATTCGAGATCATCGAGAGGCTGCCCTGTCCCAGCATTCGGATGAAGACAAAACCTGCCGCCAACCAGACCCAGTTCTGGACCAACGACATGTTGAGCAGAGCCAGGCCGAACAGAAAGCTGACAACCAGGAGCGCCGTGCGTACCCCGTATTGGTCTATCCGTTGGCCGACCAGCGGCATAGCCGTAGCACCAAGCAACGTGCCGATCAGGTAGGCGAACGACACGCTGGTCTGCGTAAGCGACAAGTCGTCTACGAAGTAGTCGACGAATACCGACACGCCAACGGTTTGGCCAGGACCCGTGAGAGCACCGGCAACGACTGCAATGACGACCATCCGCCAGCCGAGAAACCGGCCGGCTGTGGGCGTTGGTCGCTGGGAGGTGACAATCACTGGAAGAACCGTTTGAGGATCGGTACAGGAAACACCCCGCGAAGATCACTTTCCTCAAACTCGTTAGATATGTCACTCGCTTCGTAGCTCTCGGTCCGGTTGACCCTTCGGACGATCTTGCTATGAACGGCACCGGTTGTTGCGTCGAAACAGTAATCGGTCTCAAGGCCGTAGTCAGAAGTGACCGGACCTCTGGAGAGGTCGAGCCGCAGCTCGTAGCACCCGGATCGGGCGGTGAACCTCACCCGGTAACTCCAGGTCTCACCGATCAGGAGGTTGCGCAACTGTGCTTCACGCTCCTGAGACGTGGCGACCGGCACCGCAGGGGTGCAGAACAACTCGCTCAGGGTTTGCCGACAGGTCTCGGTTTCGCCGTCGCGTTCGTAGATGATGGAACTGTCTCGATTGACCAGGCGCTCGCCATCGCGCTGCACAACGACGTCTTCAGTAAACGCGGCAACCCCGTTCCCTGTAAGGCCTACGTTGGCAAATGCGATGTAGTCGGCATCCTGACTGGTCCGCCAGGCGCTGAGGAAGCTTTCGACTGCATCGGGCTCGGCCGCAGGTGAGTTCGAGAGATCGACGTCATCCGACAATTCGGTTTGTGTCAGAACCAAGATTCGCCAGGCGAAGAAACCGCACAGCCCGAGCAGCGCGGCGAGAACTACGGCCAGGACCCTTGTGCTCATCGGCGTTCGTAAGCCCAGTTTCCCTCGGCCATGATCAACCGGTTGCGTCCTCCTGGTTGATTGACCCTGGATGGTTCTCCATAGGCGACGTCGCCCTCCCACGCGAGGATGATCGGATCCCCTGGGATCGGATAGGTAACGAACCTTGGTGGTTCGACCTGCCCCGCCGAAGCCACTGCCGCTGCGACCGAATCGAATCGGTTCAGCTCGTGAAGTGTGATCCAAGTTGGCGGAATCAGTTCGATCTCGCCAACTCGGTGAAGCTCCAACGCCGTGTTGGGCCGGAGCCAACGATGTTCATGGATCTCTCCCATGTCGATCTCGACATCGGTGTCAGGGGCGTCGCCGATGAAGAACCAGGTCCCAAAACGTCGCTTCTTTCCTTCGACAACCATTGCGCTCATGGGTGGCGGGACCCAATAGCTCCAGACGCCTAGTGCACGGCCCACGATGTTGAGGCCTGTTTCCTCTGCCGACTCACGGATTGCTGCCGATTGCGCCCGGCTGAGTTCGTCATGGCCAGAGTCATCGTCGTCCACTCGCCCGCCGGGGAAGACCCATGCACCGCCGAAGGCGATCTTGCTGTTGCGCCGCAACATCAGCACTTCGAAGCCGTCAGCTCGGTCTCGGCCCAGAATCACTGTGGCCGCCGGGATCAGTTCTTCGTCTTCTGGCGAGCTTGGATCAGTGGCCATCTCCACAAAACTAACCGCCCAACCAACCCCGCCCCGCTTCATCAAATTCCTGTTCATAGCCACGTTGGTACGGCTGACAGATGCGCAGAACATCGATGTGCTGTCGACAACACCGAAGTGAACTACAGAACCGAATCGAACCAGACCTGAGGAGAGGCGACTATCGCACCAGGCGCTGGACAATCCGGGTGGCGGTCTCGACCGGTGAGGTGTTGTCACGGATCGCCTTGTCGATCATGGTTCGGACGGCATCTGATGCGAACTCTGTGGCGTTGATATCGAGGAGCAGTGCTTCTGCTCGGGATCGGACCTCGGCCTCCACCCGAAAGGCTCGCCGCCGCTCCAGCCCGTTCGACGCCCGAAGGTGGGCCATGTGGGCATGGATTTCGTCGACGGTCGCGGCCGCACCCTCGCCCGAGGTGGCGGTGGACATCACGATCTCGGGTCGAAAGTACGTTCCGTGCTCATCTACGTCTTGACCGGTTACGTGCGCCAGGTCCAACATGAGTTGAAGATCCCGGCGGGTATCCGACGCACCGGGACGGTCGGCCTTGTTGATCACGAACACATCGGCGACCTCGAGCAGTCCGGCTTTGTTGGCCTGGACTGCGTCGCCCATTCCAGGAGTGGCAACTACGACGGCGGTATCTGCGGCAGCTACAACGTCGACCTCGACCTGCCCGACGCCGACTGTCTCAACGATGACGGGAGAAAACCCAGCCGCATCAAGAACCCTGACCGCCCCGGGAACGGCGAGGGCCAGACCGCCCTGGTGCCCCCGAGTAGCCATTGACCTAACGAAGGTACCTTCGGGAACAACGTCGTCCATCCGGATTCGATCCCCGAGAATGGCACCTCCGGAGATGGGGGAGGAGGGGTCAATCGCCAGTACGGCTGGGCGAAAGCCACGCCGGCACCACTCGGCCAGCAAGCGACCAACGAGTGTCGACTTTCCGGCGCCGGGAGACCCGGTGATCCCCACCACGTGGGCGTTGCCTCGGAGGGGATGGGTATGGGCGGCTACCTCTTCGGCGTCCACGCCGCCACGTTCAACCAATGTGAGGAGCCGTCCAACCGCCCGGTTGTCGCCCGCTCTCGCTTTCTCAACCAGTTCCGAGATTGGTAGCGTCCGGTAGCTCACGTGGAGGCGGCCACCGCAGCTCGGACTACCTGGACAACTGTCTCGGCGGGAGCACCTGGGCCGAGCACGGCGGCAACACCGGCGTTGCGCAGCGCCTCCTCATCCTGGGGCGGGATGATGCCGCCTACAATCACCGGCACCTCGATTCCCCGTGCCTTGAGGGCTTTGACCATCTTGGGTGCAAGAGTGAGGTGGCCGGCGTTGTGCATTGACAGACCGATCGCGTCTGCATCTTCCTGTTCGACCGCGGCGATGATCGACGAGGTTGTTTGCCGCAACCCGAGATAGATCACTTCCATTCCGGCGTCTCGCAAAATCCGGGCGACAACTTTCAGCCCTCGGTCGTGGCCGTCGAGACCCAGCTTGGCCAGCACGACACGCAGTCGTGCGCCCGACTCGTCGCCAGCTGTTGATTCGAGGCCGCTCACACGATTGCCTGTTCTGTGTAACGGCCGAACACATCTGCCAGAGTTGCAGTGATCTCGCCCTCGGTGGCGTAGGTCTTCACCGCCTCAATCGTGGCCGGCATGAGGTTGGTGTCGGGCGATTTTGCTGCAGCCTTCAAATCGGCCAAAGCAGATGCCACGGAATCGCTATTGCGACTTTGTTTGACCTCGCCTAGCCGTTTCAATTGGATCTCTTCCACGGTCGGGTCGATACGAAGGAGCTCTCGGTTGTCATCGTCGCCGTCGGTGAAGTCGTTGACTCCGACAATAATCCGCCGACCGGCGTTGACTTCTCGTTCGAATCGGTAGGCGGCGTCGGCGATCTCGCCAACGAAATAGCCGTTCTCGATGCCCTCGTAGCAGCCTTCCAGAATTGAGCCTCCTCCGAGATCCAGAAGATGAGCGAAGATCGCCTCGGCCTGCCGCTCCATCTCATCGGTCATCCACTCGACATAGGGGGCACCGCCGAAGGGGTCCGCAACAGCAGCGACCCCGGTTTCGTATGCAACGATCTGCTGGGTTCTGAGAGCGATCCTGGCAGCATCTTCGGTGGGCAACGCATGGGCCTCGTCGTAGCTGTCGGTGTGAAGGCTCTGGGTACCACCAGCTGCGGCGGCGAAAGCTTGAAGAGCAACACGAGCGATGTTGATTTCAGGTTGCTGAGCGGTGAGCGATACACCAGCAGTCTGTGTGTGGAATCGACACTGCCACGACTTCTCGTTCTTGGCGCCGTAGTGCCCTTTCATCCACCGGGCCCAAATGCGCCGGGCGGCACGGAACTTGCCGAGTTCTTCAAAGAAATCGCTGTGGCTGTTGAAAAAGAAGCTCAGCCGCTTGGCGAACTCGTCCACGTCGAGACCGGCAGCGATGGCCGCTTCCACGTAGGCGAAACCGTTGGCGAGGGTGAAAGCCAGTTCCTGGGCCGCTGTGCTGCCCGCTTCACGAATGTGGTATCCGCTGATCGAGATGGGGTGCCATCGTGGCATTTCGGCTGTGGTGTAGCTCATCATGTCGGTGATGATCCGCATGCTGGCCCGGGGTGGATAGATGTATTCCTTCTGGGCTTGGTATTCCTTCAGGATGTCGTTCTGTATCGTGCCGCTGAGGCTTGAACGGTCGATGCCACTCTTCTCGGCCACAGCGACATACTGAGCAAGTGCGATGTTGGCGGGACCATTGATGGTCATGCTGGTCGACACCTCGCCGAGATCGATGTCAGCGAAAAGATCCTCCATGTCCGCCAGCGTGTCGATCGCGACGCCGGCCCGACCCACTTCACCCTCAGCCCATTCGCTGTCGGAGTCGTAACCCATCAGGGTTGGCATGTCGAAGGCGGTCGAGAGCCCACCGCCGCCATTGCGCAGAATGTCCTTGAAGCGTGCGTTGGTGTCTTCGGCTGTGCCAAACCCGGCAAACATACGCATGGTCCAAAGCCGCCCCCGGTACATGCCGTGATGGATGCCCCGTGTATACGGGAACTGACCGGGGTAGGGAGCATCGCCGTAGATGGGATCGACCGCAACGCCACTCATCGTCTCGAATTGCGCGTCCCGGGTGGCGGTGGCATCGAAGGCTTCTTGCCACTGTTGACGGGCATCAAGAGAAGAATCGGGGATCCGCTTATCTTCCATGGCTGTTCAGGGTACTTCGCAAGCTATGGCACAGATAAATGTTGGTGATCGGTCCTTCGACGTTGCGGATGGCATTCGGCTCGTACTCGCACTCGAGGACAACGGTGTGGACGTTCTCCATCGCTGCGGCGGGAATGCCGCGTGCACTACCTGCCGGGTGCACTTCACCGAAGGAGAGCCCGAGGATATGCGGGATCCCGAACGGGACGTACTCGAAAAGCGTGACCTGCTCGGGCAGGTCCGATTGTCGTGTCAGATCCTCACCGCCGGCACCATGTCGGTAGAGCCGGTGATGAGAGTGAGTAGCTCCGACTTCGACGAGCCAGGCGGCCGCCCCACCGACGACATGGCTCCCTAGGTAGTCCCTCCGGGGGCCCTCCTCGCTCGCCTGTTGCTTTCTGGCCTCCGCTCGCCTGCAGGCCTCGGGGGCCACGTTCTCACTCGGGCCTGGCGGCCCTCGCTTCGTGGTCCTAAGGCCTCTCATGTGCAGGATCGAAGACGTCCTCGATCCGCCGCTTGAACACCGACGCAATCTTGAAGGCCAACGGAAGACTCGGGTCGTACTTCCCGACCTCTACTGCGTTTACGGTCTGACGGGAGACACCGAGGCGTTGGGCCAGTTCACCCTGGGTCAGATCGTGTTCGGCCCGCAGCACTCGAAGTTTGTTCTTCACCGGTATCGACGTGTGGCCATCAACACACCGCCGATGTAGGCCAGCAACATGATGGTTCCTGTATCAGTGGTGTCTAGCTCGGGCGAACCAGCAAATCGAACAACCGATAGGACATCGTCACCAGAAGTCCAACGCTGAAACCGAATGCCACACCCTCCAGCTGAATTCGTCGGGTCAGTTCATCCGCCTCTGAGATGTAGCGTCGGTAGGCCAACAGCCCACCGACCCCCAGTGCGGTGGTTCCCAGCGCAAGGGTCCATGCCAAGAGCCCTTCGCCAATCGTGTCCGATGACAGGAGCCACGTTGCAGCGACGAACACGACCGCCCAGCCAATACTCCACACGAGGAGTCGCTGCCCATTTCGACGGTCCGATTCGGGTAGACAGGCTGGGTCTCTCAACATCGCGTTCTCCGTCCCGATGTGTCGCGGGTGCTTTACTATATGACAAGTAACCTTGACAAACAACCTGAATTGGGCTGAGGCAGGGGCAATCGTGGCATGCTTCTGCCCATGGCGAAGAACGTGCTCGGTACTGAACTGGCGACCTGTGGAACGGATCCGATGACCGGCTTCTATCGGGATGGCTGCTGCAACACTGGTGCCGACGACATGGGTGTCCACACTGTGTGTGCCATCGTGACCGCCGAATTCCTCGAGTTTTCCAAGGCTCAAGGGAACGACCTCTCCACACCGATGCCGGTGTATGGATTCGCCGGTCTCAAGCCGGGCGATCGCTGGTGTTTGTGTGCCAGTCGCTGGGCCGAGGCTCGAGACGCCGGGATGGCACCGGCGGTTGACCTGGAAGCCACTCACGCACGCTCGCTGGAGTGGGCCTCGCTCACAGAATTCGAAGCCGCCAACGAGGCGTCGCAATAGTTAGATCTGGTCGAACAAGATCTTGTTTCCGTCGGGGTCGGTCACCATGAAGTGCACGGCGTCGTCGGATTCGCCCGACCCTGATTCGATCTCGTAGCCGTTGGCCACCAGGGCCGAGGCGACCGCCCGCGCGTCAGATGGGTTGAACGTGATCAAGTTGTCCTCGAACATGCCCTCGAACAGGCCGATTTTTGATGAGCCACGTTGGAGCATGGCCCACGACGTACCGTCGCCATCGATCACTTCGAAGCCGAGGGTTTCATAAAACGCTCGCGCCGCCTTGAGGCTCTTGACGGTAAGGCTGATCGAAAACGGTCCGGCATCCACACCACCAGCATCGCTGCCGGCGCGGCGCTTCGCAATCGATCGACCATCGCTAGGGTTGATCTCGATGGCATCGACCCACGAGTACATCCCAGATCCGCGGAACGAGACGATCAAGGTCTGGCTCAACGGCCTGCTCGTCCCGCGTGCCAAAGCGACAGTGAGTGTTCTCGATTCCGGATTCATGCTGGGCGACGGCGTATGGGAGGGCATCCGGATCCACAACGGGAAGCTGGCCTTCATCGATCAGCATCTCCGACGACTGTACGAAGGCGCGGCCGCGATCGATATGGACGTCGGGCTCACGGCGTCCGAGCTGACAGAGGCGATCTACTCGACGTTGGCCGCCAACGATCAGGCCGATCCCGATGAAAACGACGCAGTGCACATACGCCTGATGGTGACTCGTGGCCTTCGCTCCACGCCGTACCAGAGTCCCTCGGTTGTGATCAGCGACGCCACCGTCGTCATCTTGCCTGAGTTCAAGGCGCCCAAGCCCGAAGTGTTGACGCGAGGGCTGAAGCTCTACACCGTCTCCACCCGCCGCGGACGCCCCGATGTGCAGGACCCGAAATGGAACAGCCACAGCAAGCTCAATTGCATTTCCGCCTGTATCCAAGCCGACAAGGCAGGTGCCGACGAGGCGCTCATGCTCGACCCCCACGGGTTCGTATCAACTTGCAACTCCACCCACTTCTTCATCGTCACCGAGGGGCACGGATTCAACGGACCCCAAGAGGTATGGACCTCTACCGGTGACTACTGCATGCCGGGCATCACTCGATCCAACATCATCAGGTTGTGCGAAGAGAAGGGCATCGTCGTTCGCCAGAAGAACTTCTCACTCACTGACGTGTATGCCGCCGCCGAGGCGTTCGTCACCGGAACCTTCGCCGGCGTTGCACCGGTTGCCGAAGTCGATGGCCGGGCGATGGGTGGTGTTCGAGCTGCGATGCGTGGATCCGAACCATCTGGGGGACGGGGTCCGATCACTGAACAGCTCCAGAATTGGTACGGCGAACTGATTCAAGCCGAGACAATCTGACTGATTCAGAGGAGGGTCGTGATGACGCGACCGTCCTGGAAGACGGTAATCTCGCCGTCCTGGCTGACCTTCAACACAGTCTTTGCGATCAGCGACAACGTCTTGGCGGCGGCTGTTCGGGCACCTTCGTGTTGGCTGTCCTTGCTGGTGAGGATGGCACCGTAGGCCAAGAGATTGCCTTGGAAGTCGACGATCGTTGCACCATCGAGTCCGGCCAGTCGAGCCAGCGTTTGGGCGTCCATGTCCGTAGTCTCGATGAGGTGATGGAGCCGAGTCTCCGCACGCATGGCCTGGGGATCGAGGTCGTTCCTGAGGTCGTAGCGATCCTTCCGAGCCACGGTGGAATCGAGCGCTTCGGTTGATCCTACGATGCCGAAAATCGCTCCCTCTTCCTGCATCGATACGATCAGTGCCGCCTGAACGACCAATTCAACTGCGGACCCGATACCGACCGTTTCCTGGAGGGCGCGCGTGAGCCAAATCGGGAAGGCCTTCCAGTGTTCGCTCCGTCGGACCACCAGCGGACGGCCGTCAACAAAGGCCCATATGCTCCGATCGGCGCGGAGATAGAAGCCGATCCCGCCGAGCTTCTCCGTGGCGTGGGCGACTATCGACCCACTGTCAGAGAAGGGCCTTCGTTCAGGAGTAAGGACAGGCGCATCCGGGATCAGCTGATCGATCCGGTGAGCCTGCAGCTCAGTTCTGGCCCTACCCATCTCATCGACCACCAACACCGACCGACGACCGTCGAACAGCAATGGACTGCGCTTGGCTGAGCGAAGACCCGAAGGATAGGACACGTTGAGCCGGGGTTCGTCGGTCAGCGCGTTGGTGATCACCACCCCGTGCGTGAGGTTCTGAGACTCCACCCGTGTGCCACTCAGTTCGATGAGGTACTCGATCGTCTCGGCCAGGAGCCGCCGGTGATCGGTGTCGTTTCCGTTCCAGATCGGGTGTTGCGCGAGGAACTCCACAATGATGGTGTCGCGCAGCGCCCTTAGTAGCGACGGCGACAGGGAGGCGGGGTTGGGCCCGCTGTTCACCGTCTGAAATCGCACCGCCGCGTTCAGAGCGGCCGCAGGAAGCGATTCGAGTGTCTGTCCCAGCTCTGACTGGGCCTCTGCGATCGAGGCGGGAATTCGATCCTCGAAATCCACGATGAGTGTGGTTACCCATCCGTCGAGAATCTGTCGACTTTCCGCCGCCACCGGCTCGCCCGAGCTGTGCGGCGCCTCGGCCTGGGTCGGTTCCCATCCAATCGGTCGATAGTGGAGCTTGATTGTTGCCAGCGAGAGTAGTTCGCCCACGAATTCGGCCACTGCAATGCCCACCGGGTCAGGAGGTACCGAACCGGTGATCGAAAGACGTTGAATCATGAAAATCCAGTCTCGCACCGTTTTGTTCAGATGGTTGTCGGATACACATGCGGAGTGACTAGGACCCCATTCATCAGTAATCCCAAGGCTGACGGTGACCCCGAATCGGTTGACGTTCCGGAGGCCACATTGGCCAGTTTGCGCAAGCTGAATATCGGGGCGGGCATTTTCCACTTCGTGTCGGCCACCGTGATGCTTCTCATCGCAGCTGACTTCACGCTTCCCATTACCACGTTCAACCTGAATGGGCCGCCCGGGACTCCCGTCGAACAAGGAGTCTTGAGCACGCTGTATGACATTCAGCTAGCCCCGCTCACCTACGGCTTCCTCTTCCTCTCGGCCCTGTTCCACTTACTCATCTCAACAGTTGGCTTCACCAAGTACGGCGATGAACTTCGGCACGGCCGCAACCGTTTCCGTTGGGTCGAGTACTCGCTCTCATCGACGTTGATGATCATCACGATCGGCCTGATCACGACCATCACCGATCTCGCTGCGCTGATTGCGGTGGCCTTTGCCAACATCTCGATGATCCTGTTCGGCTGGATCATGGAGATGGTCAATCGTCGGGGCGACAAGGTCTGGTGGACCCCGTTCTGGTTCGGCTGCATCGCCGGCATTGGCCCCTGGTTGGCAATTCTCGCCTACCTCTTCACTGGCGATGGCGAGCCTCCCACATTCGTGTACGGGATCATCTTCTCCATCTTCTTCTTCTTCAACACTTTTGCCATCAACCAATGGCTCCAGTACGCCGAAGTTGGAAAGTGGAAGGACTACCTGGTGGGGGAGAGGACCTACATCATCCTCAGCTTCGTCGCCAAGAGCGTGCTCGCCTGGCAGCTGTACGCCAACGTCCTGATCCCCGAGGGCTAGCGGTTCGTTCTCCCGTTCTGCCAGCACATCTTCTTGTTCTAACGTTCGACCACCACAGGAGATGTTGTCTGGGAACGGGAGAAGAGCGGGATGTGGTGGCCCAACGGGATTTGGGCGAGATCTAGGGATTCAGCAGTGCTTTTGCCGCTTCCATGATCGCCTCACTCATTGTGGGGTGAGGGTGAATGGTGGCAGCGAGATCAGGGATCGTTGCTGCCATTTCGATAGCGAAACCCAGTTCGCCGATCAGCTCGCTCACGCCATAGCCAGCCAGCTGGGCCCCAACGATGGTGCCCTCGCTATCGGAAACCAGCTGTACGAATCCCACCGAGTCTCCCAGAGTCTGGGCTCTTCCGTTTGCGACAAACGGGACTCGGCTACTCCGGGCCCCCGGATCCTGCGATTTTGCCGTCGCCGGTGTGAGCCCTACCGAAGCCACTTCGGGGTCACTGAACACAACCTCGGGAACCGCGGCAGGATCAAATTCGGTCCGCAGACCCGCAATCGCGTCGGCAGCCACGAGCGCTTCGGCGGTTGCCTTGTGGGCGAGCGCGGGTCCAGCAGTGATGTCGCCGATGGCGTAGATCCCTTTGTGGGCCCGGCGATTTGGGTCCACGTCGATCAACCCGCGTTCACCGGTTGCGAGACCGGCTGCTGCGAGGTTGACGAGGTCGGTGTTCGGGATACGGCCAACGGCTACAACCACAATGTCGGCTGTCAGCGATGTCTCGCCGTCGGGCCCCGAAACGAAGAGCTCGTCAGAGGCGATTCTCTGAGCTCGGCTGTCCAGGAGCGAACGCACACCCAGTTGATCGAGCCGTCGCTGCACCACCCGTCCCAGTGCGGGTTCCATGCCGGGTAGTAGCCGGTCGCCCATTTCAACGATCGTCACAGAAGATCCGAGCTTGGCAAATGCGGTTCCCAGTTCGACCCCGATGTAGCCACCACCGATCACCACGATGGAAGTTGGGATTCGGTCCAGGGCCAGGGCGCCGGTTGAATCAAGAACTTCCACCGAGTCGTGCAGGCCTGGTTCCAGTCCCTCGAGCACGATCGGCCGGCTACCAACGGCGAGAACGCAGAAGTCGAACTCGAGGTGCTTCACGTTGTCACCCTGTTCGATCACCAATCGGTCAGAACGAGCGAAACGAGCGGACCCCTGCCACACCTCCACCCCGGCGGTGGCCAACAGACCCCTCACCCCGTCGGTGAGTGTGGCAACAATGTTGCGCCGATGATCGACCATTGCCGCCGGGTCGAGTTCGACCGAGACATGAACTCCGCTCCCGCTCTCCGACTGTGGCGTGTGGGCGATCTCGGCTTGATGAATCAACGCTTTGCTGGGGATACAACCGGTGTTCAGACATACCCCACCGACTGCGTCGCGTTCCACCAAGATCACGCGCTTGCCGTGCTCGGCCAGTCGGAGGGCGGCCTCATAACCCCCCGGTCCGCCTCCGATCACCACGACGTCGGTGCGGTCAGCCACCTCTCCGACGACCATCAGCGGGCCAGTAGCGAGACCGGATCGGACAATTGCTCGATCACATACTCCTGGAATGAGGTCATCACGTCGCCGTCGATCAGGCGATGGTCCACCGCAATCGAGATCGGCAGGGTAGGTCGGGCAACGATTCCACCATCCACGACAAATGGGCGGGGCTTGATCGATCCGAAGCCAACGATCAGCACTTCTGGTGCCTTGATGATCGGAGTTGCGAAACGTCCCCCGAGCGAACCGTAGTTGGTGATCGTTGCCGTGCCCCCTTGAAGTTCGGCGGCAGTGATGGTCCTATTCCGCACAGCCTCGGATAGCCGTGAGATCTCCCCTGCGAGGTTGAATAGTGAACGTTGATCAGCGTCTCGGATCACCGGAACCGACAGCCCCTCAGCTGATGCCACCGCAATGCCGATATTGATCTGCTGGTGAACGGTGATCGTTCCTGCGTCGGGATCGATCGATGCGTTCAGCAATGGATAGCGGCGGAGCCCATTGGCGACGGCGAGAACGAAGAACGCCAGGGGAGTGAGAGCGACGGCTCCGTCAGGATCTCGTTCCCGCATTCGACGGCGCGCTTCGAGCAACTCGGTGGCGTCGGCTTCGTCGTTTCCATGGATGTGGGGGATCTGCCAGCTTCGGGCCATCGCCTCGGCTGTTACTCGTCGGATGCCCCGCAGCGGGTGGGTTCCCTTCTCCAGCCAACCTAGCTGACTGGATTTCACGGGAGCATTCTGAATTGGCGGCGCCGAGACCAGAGCGGTGGAGGTGTCGGTGGCGACTTGAGCCGCAGGCGCGGCGCGTGGTTCGAGATGGGCGTCAAGGTCGCCATTGGTGATGCGCCCACCGGGCCCGGTTCCGGTTAGTTCGCTGAGGTCGATTCCAGCCTCCATGGCACGACGCCGCACAACTGGCGCCGCTTTGGGACGGGCAGCATCCGGGGCCCTTCGGGGGACCGACCTTTGTGCTTGTTCGGGGTCTGACTCCGGTGCGGGTTTTGGGTCTGACCTCGGGGTGGGCTGCCGTCGAACTCCACGATTACCTGACCGACTTCTGCGATATCACCTTCGGCGAATCCGAGGCGGCGGATCACACCGCTCTGTGGTGACGGGAGCTGGGTCTGGCTCTTGTCGGTGAGGATCTCGACCAGCGGCTGATCCCGCTCGACCTGTTGACCTTCGGCAACCAACCATTCAATTATCTCGGCACTCTCGAGGCCCTCTCCGACATCGGGCAGACGGAATTCGGTCATCTATGCCTCCATCCCGACAACACGGCGAACAGCGGCTGCGATTCGATCAACATCGGGAACGAAGTGGTCCTCGAGCATGCCTACGGGGTAGGGCGTGTCGTAGCCCGAGACCCGTTGAACCGGGGCCTCGAGCGAGTAGAACGCCTCGTCGTTGATGGTGGCGATGACCTCGCTGGCAAACCCGTTGGTCTCGGGTGCCTCCTGCACCACAACCACGCGGCCACAGGCCTCCACCGCCTGCACGATCGATTCGGTGTCCAGCGGCACGAGGGTTCGGAGATCGAGGACTCGAACCGCGATCCCTTCTTCGGCCAGCTGAACTGCAACCCGGCGGCTGAGCTCGACTTGGAAGGACCAGGTGATGATCACAACATCGTCGCCCTGGCTCACCGTGCGAGCCTCACCAAATGGCACCAGGTGTTCCTCGGTTGGCACTGGATCCTTGATCATCCGATAACCCCGAAGCGGCTCCAGAAACAACACTGGATTGGGGTCGCGTATCGCCGTGGCCAGCAGCCCTTTGGCATCGGCGGCACTTGATGGGAGCACGATCTTGAGGCCGGGGATGTTGGCGTACTGTGCTTCGAGCGACTCGCTGTGGAGTTCCGGAGTCCGCACGCCGCCACCGAATGGCGAGCGAATGGTGATGGGCACTTCGAACCTACTTCTGGTTCGATAGCGGAGGCGAGCGATCTGCCCTGCGATCTGATGGAACGCTTGATAGGAGAAGCCGAGGAACTGGATCTCGGGGACTGGCACCATGCCGGCGGCCGCCAGTCCCACCGCTGTCCCGGCAATTACGGCCTCGGCCAACGGCGTGTCGACGACCCTTCCGGCTCCGAACTCGGCGAGCAGACCTTCGGTCGCCCGGAACACGCCGCCGTTCTGAGCGACGTCTTCACCAAACACCATCACCCGTTCGTCCCTGGCCATCTCGGCATGCAGCGTGTGGTTGATGGCCTCCAACATGTTCATCGTCACGGCATCGGTCATTTGTCGAACCCCGCCCGCTGACGTGTCAGGCGAGGGGTGGCCTCGCTGTAGACGTGGTTGAACAGTTCGCTCGGGTCGAGCGGCGCCGCCTCGGCTGCGACCACGGCCCGTTCCATCCGCGCATCGGCCTCGGTCAGTACCTCGTCCTCCCACCCTTGGGACCAGAGCCCTCGCCGCTGCATCTCGTTTCTCATCACCACGATTGGGTCTCGCTGTTTTGCTGCGCTGAGTTCTTCGCTGGGAACATACCGGGTGGGGTCATCGGCGGTGGTGTGGGGACCGAGTCGATAGGTGACCGCCTCGATCAATGTGGGTCCCGCGCCGGCTGTGGCTCGCGACCGTGCATCGGCCACAGCCTCATAGACGGCTAGTGCGTCGGTGCCGTCGACTGTTACGCCGGGGATTCCGAATGCGTGAGATTTCTCAGCGAAGTTCTTCGCTCGTGTTTGTGATGCGACCGGGGTCGAGATCGCCCATCCGTTGTTCACAACGACCACGATCACAGGTGCGTCCAGTACGCCGGCGAAGTTGCATGCCTCGTAGAAGTCGCCTTCACTGGTCGAACCATCGCCCAGGAATACAAGTGCGCATCCTTCCTCGCCGGACCGCTTCATTCCCCAGGCAAGGCCGACAGCATGGGGTACCTGGGTAGCGAGGCTGATCTGGGGAGGCCATACCCGAGTTGGCTCGGGAATGTGGCCACCGTCGGGATGGCCAATGCAGTAGAGCACGTAGCGGTCGAGCACATCGGGTCCGAACCGTTCGAGTCCCACGAGCTCGCGATACTGAGGGAGGATCCAGTCCTTATCGGGGTCCAGAGCGAATGCCGATCCGACCACGACCGCCTCGCTGCCGTCTATCGGGGCGTTCGTCCCGGCCCGTCCCTGCCGTTGCAGATTGAAGACCCGCTGGCTGAAGAGCCGCGCCCCCAACATGTCGATGAACAGTGACCTCACGAGTTCATCGTCGACCCGACCAGACGTGGATGTCACCGCCCCATCTTGCCCACTAACCGGATCGATGTCGAGATGAGGTGAGAAGTCGATCGGAGACCGGCGAATTAGAGAGATCGCTTTAGTTCGCTGTCGGGTATCACCACCCTTATGGAGAGCAGTCTCCATAAACGCGAGTCGTTCCCGAGCGACTTTCAGAGAGGAATCTCTATTAGGTGGTTCGCTCGATGAATACGCAACTTCACCGGTCGTGAAGCTCAACCGCTGCCCGTATTGGTCGAACAACTAGTGAGTGGTTTGTCACCAAGAAAGAGCGGTGTGGTGCGAAGAATCGGGCAAAAGAAGATAATCCAGTGGCTGCGCAATATTCTCGCGCCCGCAGCCGCGCTGGGCGAGCGCCGAGGCAGAGCACGGCTTTGTCGTGCTCTGGCCCTGCCGTTGCTGGCGCTGTTCCTGTTCGCCGGCACTGCGGTTGCGCCGCTTCAAACGGCGTTCGCGCCCTCGCCAGCCGAAGCGGTGGACCTCCCTCCGATAGCGGTCAATGACCTCGTTGTTCAAACGTCGGGGCCCAACGTCGTACTCGCTAATGGCGACTGGTATACCGCCACCGCCGGAGGCGGACAGGATCACCTGATCGAGATAACCGTGCCCTTGGACTGGCCCGGACTGCCGGTTACCGTCGCGCTCTACGACCCAGAGCTGGCGACCCCGGACCCGGCCGCACCTCTGGCGGTGGACCAGATTCTGAACACAGCCGACACCGCAACCTTCATCCTTGTGGATCCACTCGGGGCCACCATCGCCACCCAGACCTACACCCCTAGCGGGGGCACCAACGGCCAGTGGACCGAGCTCGTCACGTTCACCCCTGCCTCTTCGGGCGTCTACCAGCTCTTCAGCGCCACCTCTGACGACGACCAGAATTCATGGCGTGTTCGGGTTTCGAACGATCCCGATTGTGCGTCGGGGTGTAGCCCGGCCGAGCTCGATGATGGAGACGAAGTCGACGATCCCGACGGCGTACCGGGAACCGGTGACGAGTTGTTGCTCGGTATTCAGCGAGCCAGTTTCGAGCACTTTGGAGGCGCAACGGTATGCAACGACTTCTTCTTCTTCGTTGATGGCGCCAGCTCGAGCGTCACTCTTCACAACTTCGACATGGACGGCAGTGGATCAGTCACCTACTTCCCTCCCGATGGCTCGACCGTCACCGGCACGGTCTCGGGCAACCAGGTATGGAACAACTCCGCCAGCTCGGTTCGGGTTGGTGACGTTGTTCCCGTTTCTTCGGCCCGCATCGGTTGGTGGCGCACCAACCTCTGTATTGCAACGGGCAATCAGTACATCTTCGAAGGCGTGGACGGTGAGCCCGTCTACCTCGAGGAGGCACCGCCGGCTCCCTCGCTGACACTGACCAAGGACAATGGGACGACGAGTGTCGAGATCGGTGACACGATCACCTACCAACTCGACTTTGCCAACCCCTCCAACGCGACAACGACGCCCGGATCGGCTGCGTCGGTTGTTCTCTTCGACACCCTGCCCGCTGGTGTGGTGTTCCAATCTTGCTCGTTCGGCGCAGGGCTCACAGGATCCTGTACGGAGTCATCCGGGTTGGTAACTGCGGTTCTGGATCAGGGCATCGCGGCCGGAGGGACCGGTTCGGTTTCCATCGTTGCTGATGTCGTATCGCCCACCGGTTCGAGTATCACCAACAACGCCGAGGTGGTCTGGCAAGACACACTCGGCAACACTTATCCGGCGATCGCTGCGTCCGACATCGACGCAATCTCAGGTACCGATCTGGCCGTGTTCAAGACGGTGAGTTCGGCGGTCCCGTCTGTTGGCGACACCGTTACATTCACAGTGACCGTCACCCATCAGGCCGGTGATCCAGCTACCGGCGTCGAGGTGACCGACCTCCTCCCGATCGGACTCAGCTATCAGAGCCACTCAGCCTCTGCCGGTTCGTACGCCCCGGGGAGCGGCCTGTGGATCGTCGGGGCTGTTGCGGGCGGCACCAGCGAGACGTTGAGCATTGATGCCACCGTTATCGGCTCCTCTGGCGTCTACAACGTCGCCGAACTGACCGCTGCCGATCAGATCGATCCCGACAGCACTCCCGCCAACTCAAACACGACCGAGGACGACTACGCACTGGTCGATATTTCCGTAGGAGGGGGCTTCACGGTCTGTTGGCTCGTGGCGGACAACGGAGCGCCGTTCACGGGTGGGGGGGATCTCCTCACCCTGTTCAACAGCAGCGGTGAAACCGAGGTGGGCACCGGAACCGGAACCGGCGCAATTGAATCGATCGCCTTCCAGCCGGTGACCGAGATCCTTTACGCCGCAAACGCAGGCCAGTTCGGTTCGATCGACACGGCCACCGGCGTCTTCACGCCCATCGGACCCGGTGGATTGGGCGACATCGACGGCATGGCCTTCGATCTCGTAACGCTGCGGCTCTACGCTTCTGACCGCCTCGCCGGGAACGACGAGCTGCTCGAAATCGACCCGCTGACCGGAACCATCGTCGCCGGCGCCTTCGGGGGAAGCGACAGGCTCGTCATGGATACCCAGTCTGCGGCGGGAGTCGACGATGTCGACGACTTCGCCATCGACCCGGTCGACAACACCCTGTATGCGATCGCAAATGCCGGCGGAAGCGCGGACTATTTGGTGATTGTTGACCGATTCACCGGTGCTGTCACGTCGGTCGGCCCGACAGCACCCGTCTCCGATATCGAAGGGTTGAGTTTCGACAATCAGGGCCGCCTGTTCGCAACGACCGGGTCCTCCGCTTTGCTGATGGAGCTGGACAAGACAACCGGCCAGGAGGTCCCTGGTACCCGAATCAACTTGGCCTACGGCGACTACGAGTCGGTCGACTGCGACACCAACGGCTTCAACACGCTCAGCGGAACCGTCTACCTCGACAAGGACGCCAACGGGGTGTTCGATGGCAGCGACAGCGGCACCGATGACGTGACGGTGCGGGTGTGGCGAGACACCAATAACAACGGAACGATCGACGTAGGCGACACCCTGGCCGGACAGCAAACGACCTCGAGCGGCGGCGGTTACCTGTTCACGACCGCCGCAGCGGGGGAATTCCTGGTCGATATCGACACTTCGAGCCTGCCGGCTGGCGCAACGCTGACTACTGACAATTACGAAGATGCCGATTTCGGTGCCAGCTTCGGGTTGGCCGACCCGAACAACAACTTTGGGTACACGCTGCCGTCTTCGCTGGATGTGGCAAAGACCAGTAACGCCACAGCCGCCACCCAGCCAGGCGATCGCATCGATTACACGATCACAGTCACTAATCCCGGTACGACCACCCAGACGGGCGTCATCGTCACCGATCCGCTACCGGTTGGCACAACCTACGTGTCGGGATCGACCGTCGGCTCATGGTTCGAGCCGAGTACGGCTCCCACCATCAGCGAGAACTGGCAGTCGACGACCGACGCCTGGGTGGGAGGTTCCGGGTGGGTCACCGACCGATGGACCGAGGTTGGGGAAACGGGCGGTTCGGGCGGTGGTGACGTTCGGCTTCGCGACGTCAACGGCAGTACCGCCCTCCAGATCCAGGACAACGACAACGGCGGCGAAGGAGTCGAACGTTCCGCCAACCTCTCCGGTTGGGCTTCTGCCACCCTGTCCTACGACTTCGACCGCGACCTGAACGACTCCGACGACTACATCATGGTGTTGGTCTCGACCGACGGAAGCCCCTTTGTAGAGATCAACCGCCACAGCGGTCCGGCCAACGACTCCGGTTTCCAGCCTGCTTCGCTCGATCTCACCCCATACATGGGCACCGACACACTGATCCGATTCAGGTCCGGTCCTACCAATGGCGGCGGCGAACGGGTCTACTTCGACAACATCACCATCACCGGTGAGGTACTCACTGCGGTCACCAAGTCGAACGCCACAGGCGCTCCCGTTCCGCTGGCCGAGGGTGTGCCGGCCGATCTGGTGACGATCGCTGACGGCGCGATCATTCCGCCCGGCGGCACCATGACGGTCACATACTCGATCACGGTTGACGATCCAGCGCCGGCGACGCGTGTTGTGAACACGGTGTCGGCTTCGTCGAACCAGTCGGCTCCGGACATCGCAACGCGTATCGACCCGCTCACTGTGGGCTCCATCGCAGACTTCGTTTGGGACGACCTCGATGCCGACGGCATTCAGGACGCCGGCGAACCCGGTATCAGTGGCGTGACCGTTGAGCTGCTCGAAGGCGGTGTGGCGACCAGAACGACCACCACAGGATCTGATGGGAGCTACCGTTTGGCGTGGCTCTCGTCCGGGAACTACCAAGTTCGCTTCACCGCTCCAGCCGGGTACCTCTTCAGCCCGCGTGACGCCGGAGGCAGCGACGCTGCGGATTCTGATGCCACCCTCTCAACCGGCGTGACCGCGGCGATCGCGCTCGCCGCCGGCCAGAAACTGAAGACGGTAGACGCCGGCATGTATCGGCTGGCCACCATTGGCGACCTGGTTTGGGACGACCTGAATGCCGACGGCATTCAGAACGCCGGCGAACCTGGTCTCGGGGGCGTCACCGTGGAACTCCTCGACACCGGTGGGGTCGTGGTCAACACCACCACCTCAGCCGCGGACGGATCGTATTCGTTCTCAGTGGTACCCAGTACCTACTCGGTGCGCGTTACCTACCCGGCCGACGGAATCGGGTCACCCGTGGATCAGGGCGGCAACGACGCCACCGACTCTGACGCCGATCCCGGCACCGGCGAGACCGCGGGGATCACCGTCATCAGCGGCGAAACCTACGGTGACCTCGACCTCGGTATCTACACCCGGGGCTCGATCGGAGACTTCGTCTTTGGCGACCTCAACGGCAACGGAATTCAAGATTCTGGTGAGACCGGTATTCCGGGTGTGACGGTGGAACTTCTCGACAGCGTCGGAACCGCGATCGATTCGACCACCACCGGCGGAGCCGGGGACTACACCTTCACCGACATCGAGCCGGGGGACTACTCGGTCCGGTTCACTACCACGGTCGGCTATCGACTCAGTCCGGCCAACACTGGCGGGAACGACGCCCTCGACTCCGACCCCAACCCGGTCAGTGGGGAAACAGGGACGATCACCGTGGTGTCCGGCACCAACGATGTCTCTATAGACGCCGGCTTTTACCTGCCCATCCGGCTTGGTGACTTGGTGTTCGTCGACGCCGACAGCGACGGTGTTCAGGATCCGACCGAACTTGGAGCCGCGGGTCTCACTGTGAACTTGTTGGATGGCTCCAACACGGTGATCGCAACGACTACCACCGCGACCGATGGCACTTATGGTTTCGCCGATCTCGATCCGGCCCTCTACCGAGTTGAAGTTCTGGCACCCGGATTCAGCTTCACGTCGCGAGATCAAGGGGCCGATGACACCCTCGACTCCGATGTCAGCACCTTCAACGGCCGGGCCACCGTGATCCTGTCCAGCGGTGGGGACGATGACACGATCGACGCAGGCATTCTGCCGGCCGTGCTCGGGGACTTCGTGTGGGACGACCTCGACGGCGACGGTGTTCAGGATGCTGGTGAACCAGGAATTGGCGGCGTCACCGTCAATCTGCTCGACGGCACCGGATCGGTTCTCGCCACCACGGCGACCGCATCCGATGGGTCCTACTCCTTCGGTGTCGGGCCCGGCACGTTCGAGATCGAGTTCGTCGCTCCGGCGGGGATGTCCTTCATCGCCCCGGGTTCGGGGACTCCAAGTTCTGACTCCAATGCCAATCCCGCAACCGGGCGTTCCGGCTCCATAGTCGTCGTCGACGACACCGGCGACCTCACCATCGACGCTGGCCTGTACACCCCTGTCGACCTCGGAAACCGGGTCTGGGAAGACCTTGATGCCGACGGTGTCCAAGACCCAGGCGAAGCCGGGATTGCCGGGGTCACCGTCCAGCTCCGCGACGGCTCGGGCTCGGTGATCGCCACCGCGACCACGAACGGCGCCGGCGTCTACTCGTTCAACGATCTTGTGCCCGGCGACTACTCAGTCGCGTTCACAACTCCGGCCGGTTATCAGTTCAGCCCCGCCAACAGCGGTGGAGATGACACGGTCGATTCCGACCCCTCGACCGGTACCGGTGTCACCGCTACGGTCTCGCTGGTCAGTGCCGTCGACGACTCTTCGGTTGATGCCGGTATGAATCGGTTGGGCTCGATCGGCGATCGGGTCTGGGTGGACATTGACAGCGACGGCATCCAGGATGTGGGTGAGCCTGGCCTAGCGGGCGTCACCGTGAATGTTCTCGATGCTGTCAACGCGGTCGTGGGTACCACGGTCACAGCAGCCGATGGCTCCTACCTGGTGAGCGGTCTAACTCCGGCCGCCTACACGGTGCAGTTCGTTGCGCCCGGATACTCCTTCACCGCACAGGACAGCGGTGGTGACGACACGGTCGATTCTGATCCGGGCCCCACCGGAACCACCGCGTCGATCACGGTTTCAAGCGGCGACTCGATCACGTCGGTCGACGCCGGAGTCGAGCCGATTCTTCTTGGTGACTTTGCGTTCGTCGATACCGATGGCGACGGCGTGCAAGATGCCGGCGAACCTGGGCTCGGTGGCGTTGTCGTAGATCTTCTTGTGGGCGGGTCTGTTGTTCAGACCACCGCAACCGCAGGGGACGGCTCTTACAGCTTCCCCGTGGCCCCGGGAACATATGAGGTGAGATTCACCGCACCCGGCGGTTATCAAATCACCGCCCAAGATCAGGGCGGAGATGATGCAGTAGATTCCGATCCCGATCAGACAACGGGCACCACCGCATCCATCAACGTGAGCGGACCGGCGGACATCAACACAATTGATGCCGGATTCTTCCTACCCGCATCGATCGGGAATCTTGTCTGGGACGACCTCGACGCAAACGGAGTACAAGATGTCGGTGAACCGGGGATCGACGGCGTAGATGTCGAGCTCCGCGACGGCAGTGGAACTCTGGTGGGAACGACAACCTCCGCCGCCGGGGGCTTCTACAGCTTTACCAACCTGACGCCCGACGACTACACGGTCACCTTCGTTTCACCCGCCGGCGCATCGGCTACCAGCCCCAACGCCGGAGGCGATGACGCAGTCGACTCCGACATCAGCGCGGTCGGAACGGTGTCCACCTCGCTTGTTTCGAACGAGATCGACGATTCGATCGATGCTGGTTTCGTAACGCCGGCCTCCATTGGCGATTCGGTATGGGACGACCTCGACGGCGATGGGGTTCGTGATATCGGTGAACCGGGTCTCGGCGCAGTACCAATCGATCTTCTGGATGGATCCGGTGCGGTCATATCGTCCACCTCTTCAGCGGTCGACGGGTCCTACGCCTTCACCGGTATAGCCCCGGGGACCTATCGGGTTCGGTTCGGCACCGTGGGGACCTACGAACTGACTGATCAGGACCAGGGTGGCGACGACACCGTCGACTCCGATCCCGATCCCGTATCGGGAGAAACCGCCCTGTTCACGGTGACCTCCGGCGAGAGCAACCCCACTCTCGACGCCGGTCTCGTTGCACCCGCATCGTTGGGGGACACGGTTTGGTTCGACGCTGACTTCGACGGAATCCAGGATGTGGGCGAACCGGGCGCACCCGGACTCGTGGTCGAACTCCTCGATGGCACCAACGCCGTCGTGGCGACCGACACAACTGATTCCAACGGAACCTACGGATTCGCTGGGCTGGCACCTGGTGACTACTCGATCCGGGTTGTGGGCGCCGGTCTGGTCTTCACCGGGCAGGACAGCGGCGGCGACGACAACGTCGACTCCGATGTCGATGCTTCCGGCCTCTCTTCTGCCGTCACGTTGATCTCCGCTGAAGTGAACGACTCAGTCGACGCCGGAGTCATCCCGTCCAGCCTTGGCGATCGGGTGTTTGTTGACCTCGACGGAGACGGTCAGGCCGAACCGGGTGATCCGGGTCTCGGCGGCGTGGCGGTCGAACTCCTGGACGACCTCGGTGTCGTGATTGCGACGACGACAACCGCTGCTGACGGTTCCTATGTGTTCGAGTATCTCCTCCCCGCTGACTATCGGGTGCGGTTCACGGCTCCGGCCGGTTATGACTTCGCCGCCCAGGACGCCGCCGGTGATGCGGTTGATTCCGACGCTGACAGCTCCGGGGTCACCGGGCTGATCACTCTCCCCGGTGGCACCGACAACACCACTGTTGATGCCGGCCTGTACCAAACAGCATCGGTTGGTGACTTCGTCTGGGACGACCTCGACGGCAATGGGGTGCAGGATTCCGGCGAACCAGGCATCGATGGTGTCACTGTCGAACTCCGCGACAACGGCGGGACACTGATCGCCAGCACCACAACGGCGAGCGGCGGCGCTTACAACTTCACCGGCCTCACACCCGGCTTGTACACGGTCACCTTCGTTGCACCGGGAACCTCAATCCCGACCGGTGCTGATGCCGGTGGTGATGACACCGCAGACTCCGACATCGACGGCACGGGCTCGATCGCCATCAGCCTCACATCGAACCAAAACGACACGTCGATCGACGCCGGGTTCGTGGCACCGGCGACCGTTGGCGACTTCGTATGGGACGACCTGGACGGCGATGGCATTCAGGACGGATCAGAACCGGGGTTTGGCGGCGTACCGGTCGACTTGCTCGACGGTGCCGGCGCCGTCGTGGCCAGCACAACCACTGCGGGCGATGGTTCCTATTCATTCTCCAATGTCGCTCCCGGTGACTACCGGGTGCGGTTCACGCCCAGCGGCATCTACGGGTTGACCGCTACCGACCAGGGAGCCAACGACAACGTCGATTCCGATGCGAACGCCGCAACCGGTGAGACCGCGCTGTTCACCGTGATTTCCGGCGACACGATCAACTCTGTCGATGCCGGGCTCGTTGCCGGCGCCTCGATCGGCGACTTCCTCTGGTTCGATGTCGATGGGGACGGTGTCCAGGATGGCACCGAGCCCGGAGTGCCGGCCGTGACCGTGGAACTGCTCAACAATGCCGGCATCGTCGTGGGCTCCACGGTGACGCTGGCCGATGGCTCGTATTCGTTCGGTGGCCTTGCGCCGGGTAACTATTCGATTCGGATTCCCGGTGCGGGGTACGTCTTCACGGCCCAGGGTTCGGGCGGAGACACAACACTCGATTCCGATGTGGATGCCGCTGGGTCGAGTGCTTCGATCACTCTCACCTCGGGTCTCATAATCACGGATCTCGATGCCGGCATCCTGCCCTCCTCAATCGGAGATTTCGTCTGGGAGGACACCAACGGCAACGCGGTTCAGGACACCTCTGAACCGGGAATAGCAGGCGTAACGGTCGAGTTGCTTGACAGCGGCGGGACGGTGCTCTCCACCAGTACCACCACCGCAGGAGGGGCCTACCGCTTCGATCTGCTTCTGCCCGGCAACTACGTCGTCCGGTTCACCACCCCGGCCGGGTACTCGTTCGTGGCCGCCAATGCCGGCGGTGACGATTCGGTTGACTCCGACGTTGACGGTCTGGGCGTCACATCTGGGTTCGCACTGCCTGGAAACACCGACAACGACACCTTCGATGCCGGTATGTATCAGCCGGTAGCCGTCGGCAACTTCGTCTGGGACGACCTCGACGGCGATGGTGTGCAAGATGCCGGGGAGCCCGGTATCGACGGTGTAGTTGTCGAACTGAGAAACGGCGTTGGGGCGCTCATAGCGACCAGCACGACGACTATTGGCTTCTACTCGTTTGCGAACCTCGTACCGGGTGACTACTCCCTCACCTTCGTTGGACTCCCAGGTTCGGTCCCAACCACGGCAAATGCCGGATCCGACGACGGGCTCGACTCCGACATCGACGCCTCCGGTCTACTGTCGGTAAACCTCGCCTCCGGTGCGAACGACATGACCTTCGATGCCGGTTTCGTGACGCCGGCAACGATCGGTGACTTCGTCTGGGACGACCTGGACGGTGACGGTGTGCAGGATCTGTTCGAGCCCGGTGTTGACGGTGTTTCGGTCGAACTGCTCGACGGGTCCGGAACCGTGGTTGCTACCACCAGTTCGGCAGTCGATGGCTCCTACACATTCACCAGCGTCGCTCCCGGTACCTACTCGGTTCGGTTCGGAACGATCGGCAGCTATGAACTCACCGGTCAGGACCAGACCGGAAACGACCTCTTCGACTCCGACGCCGACCAGATCACCGGGGAGACAGCGCAGTTCACTGTTGTGTCGGGTCAGAATCAAGACAGCATCGATGCCGGCCTGGTTGCTCCAGCGTCGCTAGGGGATCGGGTCTGGTTCGATAGCGACGCCGACGGAATTCAGGACGCAGGAGAGCCGGGCGTACCCGGTGTCTCGATCGAGCTCATCGACGCCGGCGGTTCCGTGGTCGCTACCGCGACCACCGCAGCCGACGGTTCCTACAGCTTCACCGATCTCGCCCCGGGCGACTACTCGGTTCAGGTGGTTGGAGTCGGATTCGTCTTCACCGGTCAGAACATCGGCGCCGACGATGCGATCGACTCTGACGTGGGCGCTGCCGGCCGGAGCGATACTACAAATCTCATTTCCGGCGAAGGTGAGACGTCGGTTGATGCTGGGCTTCTGCCTTCCAGCCTCGGCGACCTCGTGTTCGTGGACAGCAACGGCAACGGTGTCCAGGATGGTGGAGAGCCGGGCTTGGCGGGTGTGACCGTCGAGCTGCTGAACGCCGGTGGAACAGTTGTCTCCACAACGACAACCGCAGCCGACGGGACCTACGGCTTCGAACTTCTTCTTCCCGGTGACTTATCAGGTTCGCTTCACCGCGCTCGCTGGTTATGAGTTCACCTCGCAGAACGCTGGAGCCGATAACACGATCGACTCCGATGCCTCGGCGACGGGTCTTACCTCGACGATCTCACTGCCCGGCAATACTGACCGGGCAACTGTCGACGCGGGTCTGTTCCAGCTTGGATCTATCGGCGATTTCGTCTGGGACGACCTTGATGCCAACGGGGTGCAGGATTCCGGCGAGCCCGGCATCGCCGGTGTTGCTGTTGAGCTCCGCGATGGAACCGGCACCGTGGTTGGTACAACCACGACTGCGGGCGACGGCAGCTACGGCTTCCCAAGTCTCGATCCCGGCGAGTACACGGTCACGTTTACCTCTCCTTCCGGGGCTGCCCCGACGGCGACCGATTCCGGTGGTAATGACTTGGTTGATTCCGATGTCGACGGCTCCGGGGTGGTCTCGGTATCGATCACCACCGGCGAGGACGATGACTCGATTGACGCCGGCTTCGTAACGCCGGCGACGATCGGCAACTTCATCTGGGACGACCTCGACGGTGATGGCGTGCAGGACGTCGGAGAACCCGGCGTCGGTTCCGTAGCAATTGAACTGCTCGATGACGTGGGCGCTGTCATCGCCACTACTACCTCAGCAGCCGACGGGTCGTACAACTTCACCGGTGTTGCACCCGGTCAGTACCAGATTCGTGTCACCGCCCCGGCCGGTTCGGGCTTCTCATCCATCGATGCTGGAACCGACGATGGCCTCGACTCCGATGTGAACCCCGGTACTGGTGAATCAGCGTCCTTCACTCTGGTCTCTGGACAGGTGTTGACAAGCCTTGACGCCGGCCTGATCACTCCGGCATCCATCGGTGACCTCGTGTGGTACGACCTCGATGCAGACGGCATCCAGGATGCCGGCGAACCCGGTGCTGCCGGAATTGCAGTCAACCTCACAACGGTCGGCGGGGCGGTCATCACCGGCACCTTCACCGATGCGAGCGGTGTCTACAACTTCTCCGGTCTCGAACCCGGCGACTACGTGGTAGTGGTCGATCCGACCCTGACATTCACCGCCCAGGGCAGCGGCGGCGACGATTCGGTCGACTCTGACGTCGATGCTTCAGGAACGTCTGGCGTGGTCAACCTGGTGAGCGGCGAGAACGATGACAGCGTCGATGCAGGCGTGTTGCCTCCGGCGGTCGGCGACTTCGTGTGGACCGACAGTGATGGCGACGGTGTACAGGATGCAGGTGAACCTGGACTTGGCGGTGTGACAATTGAGCTGCTCGATAGCGGTGGATCGGTTGTCGGGACCACGACGACGGCAGCTGACGGCTCCTACCTGTTCGAGGCTGTTGTGCCAGGAACATACACGGTACGTTTCAACGCCCCGGCTGATCATGTGTTCACGACGCAGGACGTCGGCAGCGACGACGCAGTCGATTCCGACGCCGACGCCTCGGGAGTGACCGGATCGATCGTGGTGACTCCGACGGTCGGAACCCTTGCCGTTGACGCCGGCTTGTTCGAGCTCGGCTCGATCGGCGATTTCGTGTGGGACGACCTGAATGCCGACGGTGATCAGGATTCGGGCGAGCCCGGCCTCGCAGGCGTGACCGTCGAGCTCCGAACCGCAGGTGGCGTCCTTGTGAACATCGCCACCACTGCGCCGGATGGGTCCTACTCCTTCGGCTCGCTGGTGCCCGGTGACTATGTGATCACCGTCGTGGCACCCGCTGGCTACACAACGACGATCCTCGATACGGGGCCCGATGACAGCGCCGACTCCGATGTCGACGCCACGGGCCTTGTTACTGTGACGCTCAGCTCCAACGAAGACAACGACACGATCGATGCCGGTTTCGTAACGCCGGCCACGATCGGCAACTTCGTGTGGGACGACCTCGACGGTGACGGTGTTCAAGATTCCGGGGAGCCCAGCGTCGGCGGTGCCACGGTCGAGCTGCTTGCGAGCGATGGAACCGTGCTGGGATCTACCTCCACCGCAGCTGACGGCTCATACAGCTTTGTCGGTGTTGCGCCCGGCACGTACCGCGTCCGGTTCACCCCGCCGGGGTCCTATGACTTCGCCCCTCTCGACGCAGGTTCGAACGACGCGCTCGACTCCGACGCCAACCAATCCACCGGTGAGACGGCTCCCTTCACCGTTGAATCCGGCGAGGTGAACAACACCATCGACGCCGGTGTCCTCAACGGTGCATCGATCGGTGACCGGGTGTGGATCGATATCGACGGCAACGGACTACAAGATGCAGGTGAACCCGGCGCCCCGGGGCTGACAGTGCAACTCCTCGACGTCAGCGGCACAGTTGTTGCAAACACCACAACTGCGGTCGATGGTGGTTACCAATTCACTGGACTTGTGCCGGGAACGTACTCCGTGCGCCTGCCGGATAGCGACCTGGTGTTCACCACCCAGAACGCCGGTGCCGATGACGGACTTGACTCCGACGTCGACGGATCGGGTGTGAGCGATCGTGTGACGATCACATCGGGTCAGACAGTCACCTCGCTCGATGCCGGCGTGCTGCCATCCAGCATCGGTGACTTCGTATGGACCGACACCGATGCCGACGGCGTGCAGGACCCTGGCGAGCCCGCCATGGGCGGTGTCACGGTCGAGTTGCTCAACAGTTCGGGTTCTGTGATCGCCACCACGACGACGGCTTCTGACGGATCGTATGCGTTCGGTCTCTTGCTGCCCGGTGACTATCAGGTCCGCTTCGTGGCACCCCTGGGCTACGACCTCAGCCCCCAGGACGTTGGGTCCGATGACGCCCTCGACTCCGACGCCGACGTTATCGGTCGGACAGCCGTCTTCGCACTGGCCGGAAACGTCGATTACACCTCGGTAGACGCCGGCATGTTCGAGGAAGCCCGCCTGGGTGACCGGGTATGGGTGGACCTCAACAGCGACGGAGTCCAGAATCCGGTTGAACCGGGTGCGGCCGGACTAGATGTCAACCTGATCGACGCCGGCGGCGCGATCGTGGCCACCGACACCACCGATGCATCGGGCGCCTACCAGTTCACCGGCGTCGTGCCGGGCGACTACACCGTCGAGGTTGTAGCACCAGGATTCTCCTTCGTGAGTGCCAATGTTGGTGCCGACGACACCGTCGATTCCGACGTGATCCCAGCCACAGGAGTGACACCCACGATCAGCCTTGGGTCCGGCGAATCCAACACCACTGTCGATGCCGGTGTCGAGCCGGCAACTATCGGCGACTACGTATGGGATGACCTCAACGGCGACGGCGTGCAGGATGCGGGTGAGCCTGGAATCCTAGGTGTGAGCGTGAACCTCCTCGATAGCGGTGGTGTCGTGATCGCCTCAACCTCGACCGCGGCAGACGGCAGCTTCGGCTTCGCAGTGCCTCCGGGAACCTATGAGCTCGAGTTCGTGACCCCGGCTGGCGGAGCGTTCTCGCCGGTGAACCAGGGCGGAGACGACTCCGTCGATAGTGACGCCGACGTCGCTACCGGCCGCACTGGAACGGTCACCCTCACGGGATCGGGGTCTAACTTCACACTCGACGCGGGCATGGTGGCGCCGGCATCCGTCGGCGACACAGTTTTCCAGGACTTCGATGGAGATGGAGTCGAGGACGCCGGTGACACCGGACTCGATGGGGTCACTATCAATCTCATTGATGGCTCAGGAACGATCGTCGCAAGTTCGGTCACTGCGGCTGGCGGACAATACAACTTCACCGGCCTCGCACCCGGCACCTATCGAGTAGACGTCGTCGACTCGTCGGTATCCGCCGGCTACGTACTCACCACAGTCGATCCGTTGGTGGTCACCGTTGTGTCAGGACAGACCTACATCGATGCTGACTTCGGCTATGAACCCACCGGTTCTGTTGAGATCGCGAAGTCTCCCGGCACCCAGGCCGTTGTGACAGGTGGCAGCGCAACCTTCACGATCACCGTGACAAACACCGGTGCATCAACAATCACGAACGTCACAGTTGCCGATCCACTCGCCCCCGATTGCGATCAGGTCATCGGCACCATTGCGGCCGGTGCCAGCACCAGCTACAACTGCTCACTCGCCGGGGTCACAGCCGGCTTCACCAACACCGCCTCGGTTACGGCGGAGGGACCGGGTGCAATCCCGCTCACTGACAGCGACTCCGCAGACGTCACCGTCGAGCTGCCCGGGATCACCATCACGAAGAACCCGGCCGACCAGACGGTCGTGGTCGGAGGGACGGCGACCTTCACGATCAGGGTCACCAACACCGGTGAAACCGACCTCACCAACGTGACCGTTTCAGATCCGGCTGCCCCGCTTTGTGACAACCCCATCGGGGCCATGGCCATCGGAGAGACCGTCAGCTACTCCTGTGATCTGAGTCCTGTAGCTGTCGACTTCACCAACACCGCCTCGGTGGTTGGTGACGACCCGATCGGGAATACGGTCTCAGCCAGTGACAGCGCCGACGTAGATGTGATCTCTCCGGCGGTTCAGTTGGTCAAGAGTCCGGCGACCCAGAACGTCGTACCAAACGGGACAGCGTTGTTCACCGTCGCGGTGACCAACACAGGCGATGCACCGCTTACCAACGTCGTGGTCTCGGACCCGCTGACCCCTGACTGCGACTCGACGATCGGATCGCTGGCGGTTGGTCAGACCCAAACAATCAACTGCTCGCTTACCGGCGTGACCTCAGGGTTCATCAACACCGCCACAGTCGTTGGCGAGGATCCGACCGGATCCACGGTCACCGACGATGACGACGCTGAGGTCCTACTTCTTGCGCCGTCGGTGGGGATCGTCAAGAACCCAGCGAACCAGACCATCATCACCGGTTCAGACGCGAGTTTCACGATCACGGTCACCAACAATGGTGACGCTCCGATCTCCAACGTCACCGTGTCCGACCCGCTGGCTCCAGCCTGCGATATCTCAATCGGAACCTTGGCCATCGGTGCGTCATCGACCTACAGCTGTGTACTCGCCAGCGTCATCGGCGACTTCACCAACACAGCGGCTGTGAATGCCGAGGACCCTGGTGGCAACCCGTTGAGCGCTGCCGACAGCGCCGATGTTGATGTGATCGCACCGTCGATCGAGATCATCAAGGACCCGGCCAACCAGTCGATCGTGGCCGGAAACACCGCTTCTTTCTCGATCACCGTCTCCAACACCGGCGACGCCGATTTGGTCAATGTGGCAGTCGCGGATCCTCTGGCCCCGGGCTGCAACCAGTTCATCGGCAATCTTGCAGCCGGCGGTTCGACCACCTACAGCTGCGACATCACCAACGTCACCAGCAGTTTCGTGAATGTTGCCTCGGTGACTGGCGAGGACCCGATCGGCGGAACCGTCAGCGATGACGACATCGCCCGGGTTACCGTCTTGACCCCGTCGATCGAAATCACCAAGAACCCCTCTGACCAGCAGGTGCTCCTCGGCGAGGATGCCAGCTTCTCGATCACGGTGACCAACACCGGCGATGCAAACCTCGGCAACGTGGTTGTTTCGGACCCACAAGCGTCGGGCTGTGACAACATCCTGGGCGACCTGCCGGTTGGCGCCGCCGTCACGTACACCTGTGTCCTCGGCAACGTGGCAGCAGACTTCACCAATACCGCCACGGTGGACGGCGACGATCCCCAGGGTGGACCGGTCACTGACTCCGACAGCGCCAATGTCGACGTGATCAATCCCGGAATATCGATCGTGAAGGACCCGTCCAACCAGTCGATCCTGACTGGTTCTGCAGCCACGTTCAACATCACCGTTGCGAACACAGGCGATGTGACCCTCACCGGCGTCACGGTCACCGACGGCCCGGTGCCCGCATGTGACAACCCGATCGGCGCCCTTGGGGTTGGGGTATCGGTCAGCTACACCTGCTCGCTCGCAAACGTGACTGCGGACTTCACGAACACGATTGGCGTCGTCGGCACCGATCCAATCGCCGGCACTGTGTCCGACTCCGACGATGCCGATGTCTCGGTCCTCGTGCCAGGCATCACCATCGTGAAAACAACGTCGACACCTCAGGTGGTTCTCGGCGGTACCGCCAGCTTCGACATCACGGTCACCAACACGGGAACGGCACCACTGACCAACGTCGAGGTGGCAGACCCGCTGGCACCGAATTGCGACACGATCATCGGATCGCTCATCGCTGGAGAGTCCAACAGCTACAGCTGCACGCTGGCCGGTTTGTTGGGCGACATCACGAACCGAGCGACGGTCACAGCAGATGACTCGAGCGGGACCGAACACACCGACTCCGACACCCAACCGGTGGACGTGATCTCGCCCGAGATCCTCATCTCGAAGACACCGAACGATCAAACCGTCATCGTGAACGGGACCGCTACGTTCTCGATCACAGTCACGAACGTCGGCGACGTACCGCTCACCGACGTGACCATCTCCGATCCGCTCGCACCCAATTGTGACAGGACCCTCGGAAACCTGGTGGCTTCATCGTCGGCCACATACAGCTGCTCGCTCAACAGCGTGACTGCCGATTTCACCAATACAGCCACCGCAACTGGCACCCATCCGGTGAGCGGGGCGGTGCAGTCAACTGACACCGCAAACGTGACTATCCTCACGCCCGGCATCGGCATAACCAAGACGGCGGTCGATTCGGTGATTCGATCTGGATCGGATGCCGTATTCGACATCATCGTGAGCAACTCGGGTCAGACCGATCTCAGCGGTGTCACTGTCACAGATGCGTTTGCCCCGGGCTGTGACAACATAATTGGTGACCTTGCACTCGGAGTGGTCGTGTCATATTCATGCACGCTCACGGCAGTTACCGCCGATTTCGTGAACAGCGCATCGGTGACGGGTGACGATGCGGTCGGCAACACGGTGAACGATACCGACACCGCCCCGATCACTGTTATCGAGCCCGCGATCGAGATCGACAAGACACCCGATCTTCAGCAGCTACTGACGGGCGAAACGGCGACTTTCACGATCACTGTCACAAACCCGGGCGACGTGTCGCTGACCGGGGTTTCGGTCACCGATCCGCTGACCCCCGACTGCAGCCAACCCCTTGCCGACCTGCCACCCGGGAGTACAACCAACTTCACGTGCACCCTGACCAATGTCACCACAGACTTCACGAATGTCGCCACGGTGGAGGCCACGGACCCATTGGGAGACACAGTGACCGACAGCGATGATGCCGTCGTCGATGTCGTGAATCCCGGTATCGACATTGAGAAGACTCCCGACAACCAGACGATCCTCAGCGGCGAGGTCGCCACCTTCACCATCACGATCACGAACAACGGTGACCAGGACATCGTTGACGCCATCGTGACAGACCCCCTGGCTCTGAATTGCGACAACGCGTCGACCGGTCCTATCGCGATCGGAGCTTCGGTCAGCTACTCCTGCGAGTCGGCTGCGCTGACTGCGGATCTTGTCAATATTGCCTCAGTCGAGGGCACAGACGTCCTAGGCAACGTGGTGTCGGGCAGCGATGATGCTGCTGTGCGGGTGATCAACCCAGGGATCACCATCGACAAGACGCCGGATGCACAGGCGGTGGTCGTCGGCGGGACTGCTAACTTCACCATCACCGTAGCCAACTCCGGGAACTCCGACCTCGTCAATGTGACCGTCAACGATCCGGCGGCCCCGACGTGCGACTCGGTGATCGGTGCGCTCGCTGCAGGATCCTCAACCTCCTACAGCTGTGCGTTGTCACCGGTTCCTGCCAACTTCACTAACACTGCCTCGGTGACCGGTGACGATGAACTCGGAAACACCTACACCGACGATGACACCGCCGACGTGACGGTTCTCACCCCGGGCCTCGATGTCTCCAAGAACCCGGCACTCCAGATCGTGCACGTCGGCGACGACGCCACCTTCACCATCACGGTCACCAACTCCGGTCAAACACCGTTGGCCAACGTGTCGGTTTCGGACCCGCTCTCGCCGACCTGTGACAACACCATTGGAGCGCTTGGGGTTGGCCAGACCAATACCTACAGCTGTGTCGCAGCAGCTGTGGCCGCCGACTTCATCAACATTGCCTCCGGCAATGGCGATGACCCGCTGGGTCAGCCGGTAACGGACGAGGACTCCGCCATCGTGGACGTGATCTCGCCTGCCATCGATATCGAGAAGACACCTGACCAACAGAATGTCTTGGCCGGTTCGGATGCAACATTCACTATCACGGTCACGAACACCGGTGATTCCGATCTGACCTCTGTCACAGTTACCGATGCTGCGACCCCAACATGTGACCTGACGATCGGCAATCTCGACGTCGGCGACAGCGTCAGCTACACGTGCGTAGCCGCCGCCTTGGCCACATTCACCAACGTGGCTGATGTCGCAGGCACCGATCCGGGCGGAAGCGCCGTGACCGACTCCGACGGTGCCGACGTCGACGTGACCCAGATCGGCCTGATCACCGGCTTGGTATTCCTCGACAGGGAGGCCGATGGACTATTCAACAACGCTGATGTACTTCTTGGTGGCGTTCCGGTCGATCTGGTCGACGATGGCGGCAGCGTTGTGGCAACGGTTCTCACAGATGGATCGGGTGAGTATCGCTTCGTTGATGTCCCCGTTGGCGACTACACCGTCGACGTCTTCGGCAACGACCCCAACATCCCGGCCGGGAGGCTGTTGACGACTGCCAACGATCCGCAGTCGGCTTCAGTGGCTGCCAACACCGAGACCCGAGCGACCGACACGGGTTATGCGCCCCCATCGACTCTCTCGGGACGTACCTTCACCGACGACAACGCCGACGGAGTAGACAACGCCGAACCCGGCATCGGCGCTGTGACGGTTTCAATATGGCAAGACACCACGGGCAACGGTATTCCCGACACCGTCGTGGCGACCACCCCCACAGCCTCGGACGGCACCTGGTTGGTCGATGGACTACCGGCAGGCGTATATCAAGTGGAATACCCGACACCGAGCGGTCTGCAGCCGACCTTCCCTGACCTCGGCGGCGACGACACCGTTGACTCCGACGTCAATCCCGGCACGGGCTTCACTCCCACCGTTCCCCTAGGAACAGGTGACTCGGTTACTGATCTCGACGCTGGCTATTTCACTCCCGGTTCCATCGGCGACCTCGTCTTCGCCGATCCCAACGGCAACGCCGTTCAGGATGGTGGCGAGGTTGGTCTCGCCAGCATCGACATTGTGGCGACGTGGGCCGGCCCGGATGGAGTATTCGCCACAGGTGATGATCAGGTCTTCACCGAAACGACGATCGCCGGCGGTGGATACCTCATCTCCGGACTGCCCGGTGGCCGCTACTCGGTGGAGATCCTCGAGCCCGTCGGATCCAACGTCACCACCGGAAACGACCCGGTGCAGATAACCATTGCTCCGGGCGGATCAGACCTGGACGCCGACTTTGGCCTCGATGGCAACGGCGTGATCAGCGGAACGGTGTACTCGGACCTCAACAACGATGGCGTCCGCGACGGGGCCGAACCGGGCATTTCGGGTGTGACCATCGTCCTCACAGGCTCCGATGTAAACGGTAGTCCGGTGAATCTTTCGACGACCACGAGCGCTGGGGGCGAGTACAGCTTCATCAACCTGGACGGTGGCACCTATACGATCACCGAGAGCCAGCCGATCAGCTTCTTCGACGGACTGGACTCAATCGGTTCGGCTGGAGGCGACGGATCGGTGAACGACGTGGCCAGCGGAATCAACCTTCCGGTCAACGGAAACGGATTCGGCTACGACTTCGGTGAGATCACTCCTTCCAGCCTCATCGGTCTGGTTCAGACTGTGGAGGGCAACCCGATTCCTGATGTGACCGTCGCCCTGACCGGAACCGACGATCGTGGTAATGCCGTTGCCGAGGTAGCGGTGACCGCGGCCGACGGCTCGTTCGAGTTCGACGATCTCAGACCGGGAACCTACATCGTGACTCAAACCCAGCCGGCCGAGTACGGCGAAGGTGGTGAATCGGCTGGAAGTGCCGGCGGCACCGCTGCACTGAATGAGATCTCCGACATTGCGATTGTGCCTGCGACATCGGCTACCGGCTACATCTTCACTGAGACCACCGGTTCGCTTGACGGCACCGTGTACAACGATCGGGACAACAGCGGCGATCTCAGCCCCGGTGATGTAGGTATCGGCGGAGTCGAACTCACTCTCACTGGCACGGACTCAAATGGTTCGGTGTTGATGACGACCACCTCGGCGGCCGATGGCACGTACAGCTTTGATGGCCTTCTGCCGGGAACGTACGAGATCACTGAGACTCATCCGACCACCTATGCCGACGCTGTCGATTCGGTCGGTTCTCTCGGCGGCGACGGATCCACGAACGACGTCATTGCTGCTATCCCGGTCCAAGCTGGCGAGTCTGGCACCGGCTATGACTTCGGCGAATCCGGTATTGAGATCTCGGGCCGTATCTTCCTCGACCGGGACTCAAACGGGGTCGAGGATGGAGCCGACTCCCCGCTGGGCGGCATCGTGGTCGTCCTACTCGACTCCAGCGGTGTTCAGGTAGCCGCCGCCTCGACCGCCGCAGACGGCAGCTATCAATTCACCGAGCTGAGCGTCGGTGACTACACGGTTCAGCAGATTCAGCCCCCGGAGTGGGGCAGCTCCACCCCCAACGAGATCAGCTTCACCCTTACAAACACAGGACGTTCCGGCCTCGACTTCGGCGAAACCCCTGGTTCGATCAGTGGCGCCGTGTTTGCCGACGACGAGAACGACGGCATTAGTTCAGGCGACTTCGCTATCGAGAATGTGAACGTGACCCTCCTCGACAGCTCCGGCGCCACGGTTACCACCGCCCTGAGCGCAGCCGACGGAACCTACCGCTTCGATGGCCTCCCCGCCGACGAATACACGGTCGTTATGTCGCCGCCGGTCGGCTCCACATTCAGCCCGGCCGACGTCGGCGCTGACGATCTCATCGATTCTGACTTCGACCGGATCACCGGGACCGCCATCGCCGACGTGAGTCCGGGACAGAACCTGACAGATCTTGATGCGGGTATCACCCCGATCGTCCACGACGTAGCCGTGAACGTCACGGTCGAGGACGATGATTACAAACCGAATGACCAGATCCCCTTCACGCTGACGGCCACCAACAACAGCAACGTCGTCCTGAGCGGTGGGGTTGTGATAACTATCCCCCTACCTGCGGGCACGAACCTCATTTCCGCAGCCGGCGATAGCTGGACGATCACGCAGTCGGGAACCGTCCTGACGGCTCAGTTCGATGGTGACCTAACTCTCGATCAGTCGGCGCCGGCGATTACGGTGACGCTTGCGCGGCCGACACCCGGATCGGTTCGACTGCTGGCCACAATTGCGATTCTCGACGTGGGTATCACCGACGCAGTCCAGCCCAACAACACCGACGAAGCTGTTGCAAGCGTTGCAGCCCCACCCATCATCCCCGTGCCGCCGCTTCCCGTCACTGGAGCTGCAACCGCTCTGTTGTTGGCTGTCGGTGGATTCTTCGTCTTCAGTGGCCGAGGAATGCTCTTCTTCGCCGGCCGTAGAAGGGATGACGACGAAGAAGTGGTTGTCTAAGGTCGCTATTCGCTGGGTTCGGTCTCGGACTCAGGAGTGTCGACTGGTTCGGCGTCGGCATCGCTTTGGCGGTCTCCGTCGGCGCCGACGCTGTCGATCAAATCACCGGTGGCGAGGCTCTGCCACAGCGTGAGCGTGATGTTCTCGTCGAGCTGACCTGCTGATCGTGCCATGATGTTGTTCTGGCCGTCCAGGTAGACGGCGTATGGGAAGCTGGCTCCTCCGTATGCATTGAAGGCACGGCTGAACTCGTCATCTCGAAGTATCGGTGACGTCCATCCGTCACGCTTGAGCCAGGTCTCGGGCGGGTAGTTCCGGTTCGGCGCGTCGATTACCGATGTCGACACGGCGATGACGCTGACGTTGTCAGGCTTCTGTCCGCTATCGATGAGGTTCTGCAGAACGGGAACTTCCTCCTGGCAGAAGGGGCAGTGGTGAGCCAGGAAATACACCGCTTTGGGGGTGCCGTCGCCTTCGATCCGAACCTCGGTTCCGTCGAAACTGGTGCCGACCAGCGTTGGCGCCTTTTGCCCCACGGCGGCGTCGTTCGAAGCGCTGGTCACCGCCACGTCTCGTGGAAACTCGATTACTGCGGGCCCTTCGATGGTGACTTCTGAAGTCTGTGGGGCGTCTGAGATGTCGCTGTCGCGATTGCTGGCGAGATAGGCGACACCACCGAGGCCGATCACAACCAGGGCCAAGATGGCGATGGTGAAGCCACGGTTCGAGCTGTCGTTGGCGCTGATCGTCGGCGCCGCGGCCCCCTTCTTGGCGGTCACGTTTGTGTTGAATCCTTGACGGTTCTTGGGTTTGTCGTCGGATGCCATCAGGCAGCCTTTCGTGTGTTGAGGAAGACCATGGTCATGACGCCGGCAAAACCGACTGCAGCCATGGTCGGGATGGTTATGAAGCCGAAGGTTTCAACCCACGGCAGGCCACAGGGGTTGAGCGGGTCGCAGAACCCACCCTCGTGGCCGGCTAATGGGTCGTAGGCGAATTGTTCGTACCGGTGGTAGACGGCGACTCCGAGTCCCACGGTCGACAGTGCGAATGCGATCCATTTCAGGGCGCTGTTCTTGGTGAACACCGCAGCGATCAGGAGAAAGGCCGCCGGGTACATGAAGAATCGTTGAACCCAGCACAGGCGGCACGGGTCGAAGTTGGCAATCTCCGACATGTACAGGGACCCCAGCATGCTGGTGGTAGCGATCGCCGCACCGATCTCCAACGACAAGGGTTTTAGGAACCGAACTACGCCCAGGTCCGCCGAGCTCAAGGAATCTATGGCGAGCGCGACGATGCCCGCCACGACCAACAAGCTGAGGAGCGCGAAAAGAGCGATACCGATTCAACGTTCATGCGCCGACCATTGTGCACCAGACCCACGTCGAATGGAGGACGCGGCGGCAACGATTCAAGCCTTCGCAAAGTGCGCGTGGCGAGTCTGGAGAGGCCCTGGTTTCCTCAGGCACGCACACAAACACCGTCTCCAGTTCGAGTTGACCCCCCGACACCACTAACCTCTGCGATCGTGGTTGATTCTTCCCTACAGACCAAGCTCGCCGATCTTTCCGCAAAGAAAGCGGAGGCGCTACGGGGTGGCTCCGAACGAGCGATCCAGCGGCAGTACGACAAAGGCAAGATGCTGGCACACGAGCGAATCGAGTACTTGTTGGACGACGGTTCGTTCAATGAGCTGGATCTGCTGGCCCGCAGCAAGAATTCCAGCTCGAAAGAACGGCCTTACACCGACGGCGTCATCACCGGCTGGGGGACGATCGAGGGCCGTAAGGTCTTCGTCTCGAGCCAGGACTTCACCATCATGGGTGGATCCCTGGGGGAGACCTTTGCGGACAAGATGCACAAACTGATGGATCTTGCTCTCAGCGTTGGCGCTCCGGTCATCGGCCTTAACGACGGCGCCGGTGCTCGTATCCCCGAAGGTGTAGTCAGCCTCGACGGGTATGGGGGCATCTTCTACCGCAATGTGCAGGCCTCGGGCGTCGTGCCCCAGCTCAGCGTAATCATGGGGCCCTGCGCCGGCGGCGCCGTGTACAGCCCGGCGATGACCGACTTCATCTTCATGGTCCGCGAGACCAGCCACATGTTCATCACGGGACCCGACGTGGTGAAGACCGTGACCGGTGAAGAAGTCACGCTCGAAGAACTCGGCGGAGCAGGAAGCCACAGCACCAAGAGTGGCGTAGCCACATTCACTGCTGCCGACGAGAAGTCCGTGCTCGACGATGTGCGCTACGTGCTGAGTTTCCTTCCCAGCAACAACCTTGAGCCGGCCCCATTCGAGCCTTCGACCGATGACCCTCAACGCGAGTGTGAGGAGCTCGATTCGGTGCTTCCGGAGACGTCCAATCATCCCTACGACATGAAGGCCATTGTCCGCTCGGTTCTGGACGACGGAGATTTCTGCGAATACCACGCGAACTGGGCACCCAGCATCGTGTGCGGCTTCGGTCGCCTCGACGGTCATGCTGTTGGTGTTGTGGCGAACCAACCAATGGTGCTCGCTGGTGTTCTCGACATCGAGTCGTCCTCCAAAGCAGCCCGATTCGTTCGCACGTGCGACGCTTTCAACATCCCGCTTGTGACCTTCGTCGACGTACCCGGGTTCCTGCCCGGCGTCGATCAGGAGTACGGCGGCATCATCCGCCACGGGGCCAAGCTGCTGTACTCCTACTGTGAAGCGACGGTGCCAAGAATTCAGGTCGTCATCCGCAAGGCCTATGGCGGAGCGTATGTGGTGATGGATTCCAAGGCGATTGGCTCTGACCTCAGCTATGCCTGGCCGTCGGCGGAGTTGGCTGTCATGGGACCCGAAGGTGCTACTGACATCGTGTACCGCCGAGAAATCCAATCGGCAGCCGATCCGGCCGCCCGGCGTTCTGAACTGATCGCCCAGTACAAGGCCGACTACGCCAATCCGTGGATCGCCGCCGAGCGAGGGTACGTCGATGACGTGATCGCTCCCCGCGACACCCGTCGCAAGCTGATCGCCGGGTTTGAAATGCTCAGAACCAAGAAAGAAGAGCTTCCCCCGAGAAAGCACGGAAACGTTCCGCTGTGAGATGTTCGTTATTCTGCCTTCGCTCGCCGGCGCTCGTTCCTCGCTCTGGGTCGCTCCGGACTCGCTCCGCTCAAACAAATCCCCGGGCGCTCGATGCTGCTGCGTCCCTGTCGTTCGGCGGCGCTGAGCGCCTTCTCACTTACCGCCTTTCGGCGCTGAGCGCCGAAACGCTTCTTCTTGGCGGTGTCAAAACCGCAAAGCGCGTGCCGCTCAAACAAACCCTCAAAGCCGCTACGTACCTGTCGTTCGGCGGCGCTGAGCGCCTTCTCACTTACCGCCTTTCGGCGCTGAGCGCCGAAACGCTTCTTCTTGGCGGTGTCAAAACCGCAAAGCGCGTGCCGCTCAAACAAACCCTCAAAGCCGCTACGTACCTGTCGTTCGGCGGCGCTGAGCGCCTTCTCACTTACCGCCTTTCGGCGCTGAACGCCGAAACGCTTCTTGCTGGGCGGTGCTGTGCGGAATGATTGTTGAGCCGGTTCCTACCGATGACGAGGCTGTGGCGATCACGGCCGCGTTGACCGTCGTGTTCAACAGCGGGGGGCAGTCCGAAGAAATCCCGGCGCCCAACACAACTTGGCGATTCAGCGGCCGGCGCTGGGCGTCCCAGCGATTCGGAGCTCGCACAACTCGATAGGGCAGCCCTAACCAACCACGTCGGACAGGCGCTCCAGCCAATCGAGAGTGACCATCCCGTCATCCAGTCGAGGGCCGTCGCCGATCAGAAAAGCCTGTGTCTCTGGATCACCGAGACTGCTGACAGCGACCGCTGCGCTCGACAGGTTTTGGTCACCCGCATAGGCTCCCGGCGTCGCCACAACTGTCGCTCCGGCGATGAACGCTGAGGCGATGCTGGCCTCGCTGTCTTCGATGGCGATGGTTCTCGAGGGTCGGACATCAAGCCGGGACATACAGACCACGTGAGCGTCCGGCGTGGGTTTTCCTCGGTCGAGGTCGTGGATACTGGTCACTATGTCGAAGTCGTCCAGCTTGAGGCGACCGCCGAAGGCCTCGAAATTCGAGCGGATGTTGTCCAACGAGGTGGATGTCGCCAGACCGACACGTACGTCTGCGGAGCGAGCCTCATTCACGACGCGGGCAACTCCAGGCCTCAGCACCGTCATCGAATCGCGCACCAGCGCGGCGTAGAGCTTGGCTTTGAAGGCGTAGAGATCGGCTGCGGTCGACTCGGTGATTGAGTCGTCGCCGTACGAGCGAGCGAAGGCGAGAATGCGCTCCTTACCGCCTACGGTTTCGAGCAGGCTGATGTAGGTGTCCTCGGACCACTCCCACTCAAGACCGAGTTCTTTGAAGGCCTGATTGAATGCAAGACGGTGAAGATCGCTCGTCTCGCTGATGGTCCCGAGGGACCCAAACACAATCGCTTCAAGATTCCGAGCCAATGTCGCTACCTCAATCCGAACCTAGACGAGTTGCAGCGCCGGTGCGCACCCGCGTGAGGACTCGTCAGTCGTGGGCGGCGACCGCCACTTCGATTCGGTCCTGTCGCCATTCACGAGCAGATTCCAGCGCCGTTTCCGCAGCGTCCATGATCTCATTCACCCCGAAGGCATGGGCCGGGTAGCAGGCAACGCCGGCCCACAACGTGAAGCCGGTGCGTGTGGTGAGAATCTGCCGACGGATCCGTTCGACGGTCCAGATAGCGCCGTTCTCGGGCGTGTCTTCGAGAAGAAGTGCAAAGTAGCCATTGCGGAGTCGACACGCGGTGTCGGCTTCCCGCAGAGTGATCCTGACAGCCTCAGCGACGAGTTCTGCGTCGGCTTCAAAGGGATCGGTATCTGGAAGACCCTCGACAACCTCGAGCAGAACCACCGCAACCGGGCGGAGGTGCCGCCGAGCAGCCGCGATTCGACTTTCAATCGCGAACGTTGAAAAAGCTCTCCGAGAACAGTCCGGTTGAGGCATCGGTGAGCGCATCTGCACCGGCGCCGGATCCATCAACATCGCCAAACGCCACGGCGTCGAGTTCGGAGCGCAGGCGTTCCTCGATTTCCTGGCTCTCGGATCGAACCGCCCTGAGCTCGTCTTCAACGAGCCGCTGAATTGCCGCCTGTTCATCGAGCTGTTGAGCCAGTCTGACCCCGGCAACACCGGCGGCAAGTCCGAGTAATCCGGCCACGCCAGCAAAGACTTGCTGTTCGAACGCGACCGCGATCAGGCCCGTCAGAAGTGACAAGATTCCGGTCATCAGACCGGGTAGCGCGGATCGACCACTCATCGGTCTATCCATCGGCGTCTGAGCACAGAACTGAAGGGTAGTAGAGAGGAAGCTCGCAGTGTTGCTCCTTTCCCTCCGAGCCAGGTTGGGGACCGGCCGTAACCCGATTTGAACTGTAGAAAGGTCTGCGACCTACGAGCAGAAACTCCCGTCCCCGGGCGACTCAAAGGCCCAGGCGAGCGTGGAGGGCCCCCGGAGGGATCACCGTCCCCGGGCGACCCGTAGGGCCGTGTCCATGAAGCGAGGGCCGCCAGGCCCGAGTGAGAACATGGACCGAAGAGGCTCGAAGGCGAGCGTGGAGGGCCCCCGGAGGGATCACCGTCCCCGGGCGACCCGTAGGGCCGTGTCCATGAAGCGAGGGCCGCCAGGCCCGAGTGAGAACATGGACCGAAGAGGCTCGAAGGCGAGCGTGGAGGGCCCCCGGAGGGACAATTAGCTGCGGTTGGTCCGAATCAGTTCGTAGAGCTGTTCGATAATTGCGCCTATGTCGTAGTCCTTGGGCGTGAAGATAGCTGCAACGCCGGCGGCTCGGAGCGGGTCGTGATCTTCGGGCGGCAAGATTCCGCCGACCACGATCGGTGCGTCGACGCCCTCGGCCCGGATGGCTTGCACGGTGGCGGGCACGAGCTCGAGGTGGCTGCCAGAAAGGATGCTGAGGCCGATGGCGTCAACATCCTCGTCGCGGGCCGCAGTTGCGATCTGTGCCGGTGTGAGGCGGATGCCCTGATAGATGACTTCCATCCCGGCGTCTCGGGCGGCGATCGCAATTTGCTCGGCGCCGTTGCTGTGACCGTCGAGACCTGGTTTGCCGACGAGCAATCGCGGCGGGCCCAGTGGGTCTGCCTTGATCCGTTCCGAGAGGTCCCGAAGCGTGCCACTGGTCGGCGGACTGCCCGTTCCGCTCACCCCTGTCGGAGCTCGGTATTCACCAAAGACTTCACGCAAACACTGAGCCCACTCGCCGGTGGTACCACCCGCCCGAGCAAGCTGGACAGTGGCAGGCATGATGTTGTCGCTGCCTGCGGCCGCAGCCGCCAAATCGGCGAGCGCCGCCTTGACAGCGTCGTTGTCTCGGCTGGCACGCCAGGCTTCGACGTCGGCGACCATCTCCGCCTCGACCGCCGGATCGACGATCAGAATGTTGTCGCCCTTACCCAACGGAGATTCTTCCGATTCGGTGAAGCTGTTCAAACCCACAACCGTCTGATCGCCTGACTCAATTCGCCGAATTCGGGCCGCATGGCTGTGGACCAAGCGGGCCTTGAGTTCCCCGATCGCTTGGAAGGCGCCGCCCATTTCCTGTACGTTTTCGAACTCCGCAAGCGTGGAATCCATGAGCTGCTTCGTCTTGGCCTCGATTACGTGCGAACCGTTGAAAATATCGTCATATTCGAGCAGGTCTGTTTCGTGGGCCAGAACCTGTTGCATCCGCAGCGACCACTGCTGATCCCAAGGCCGCGGTAAGCCCAATGCCTCGTTCCAGGCCGGCAGCTGCAGCGACCGGGCTCGTGCGTCGGCCGAGAGGGTCACTCCCAACATCTCCAGCACGATCCGTTGGACGTTGTTCTCGGGCTGCGCCTCGGTGAGTCCGAGGCTGTTCACCTGAACGCCGTACCGGAAACGTTTGGCCTTGGGATCCGTGATCCCGTAGCGCTCGGTGAGCAACCGGTCCCAGAGTTTGGTGAAGGCCCGCATTTTGCACACCTCCTCGATGAAACGAATCCCGCTGTTCACGAAGAAGCTGACACTTCCCACGATCTGCTCGAAGCGGTCGTCGTCGACCTGATCCGAAGCTCTCACGGCGTCGAGAATGTCGATTGCGGTCGCCAGCGAGTATGCGAGCTCTTGAACCGGCGTCGCTCCAGCCTCCTGAAGGTGGTAGCTACACACGTTCATTGGGTTCCACAGGGGGACATGTTCAGCGCAGAAGGCGAAAAGATCGACGGTCAGGCGGCGACTGTGTTCGGGCCCGAAAATGAAGGTTCCTCGACTCAGGTACTCCTTGACGATGTCGTTTTGTGTTGTTCCTCGGAGGCCGCTCCACTGACTCCCTTGTTCCTCCGCAGCCACCAGATAGAGAGCGAGCAGCCATGGGGCCGGTGCGTTTATCGTCATCGACGTATTCATCTCGACCAGCGGTATTTGATCGAACAGTGCGGCCATGTTTCCCCGGTGGGCAATCGGCACTCCGACCTTGCCGACTTCGCCACGTGCGAGGATGTGATCGGGGTCGTAACCGGTCTGAGTTGGAAGGTCGAACGCAACCGAGAGACCGGTCTGCCCCTTCGAGAGGTTGGTTCGATAGAGCTGATTCGAAGCCGCTGCGGTGGAGTGGCCGCTGTAGGTGCGCATCATCCAGGGACGGGAAGTCATAGGTCTTCTTTCAGGGATTGAGATGAGGTGGGGTAGATCGGTCAGGTGGGGCATTGAACTGACGTGGCGCGGGCTGGTCCAGCGCAGTAGCCAGCAGGCTCGCATAGTCACCGCGGGTGAGGTCGAAAGCGCCGAGTGAAACCAGATGATCGGTGGTCCATTGGGTATCGATCACGGCGCCGGGAACGGTCTGCATCATTTCGTCGAGGGCTACCAACGCCACCTTGGATGCATCGGCCCGACGATGGAACATGGATTCGCCTGCGAAGAAGCCTCCGATCGAGACGCCGTAGAGCCCGCCGGCCAAACCGTCGGCGTCCCAGGCTTCGACGCTGTGGGCGTGGCCCGCATGGTGGAGTGCGGTGAAAGAATTCGATGATCGCCCGGTTTATCCACCCCATCGGACGGGCCGGATCCCCGCATGCGCTGATGACCTCAGGGAACGCGGAGTTGACGCGGATCTCGAATCGGCTCCTGGATCGCGCAAGTGACTTGGTGACTCTCAGATGGCCCGGCAGGAAGATCCCTCGGGGATTTGGGGAGAACCACGCGATCCGCCGACGTACGGGCATTGGGAAGTAGCCGGCCCGATAGGCGGCAATCAGTGAGTCGACCGACAGGTCGGCCGGAACGCGGATCATCTCCACCGGAGCCGGAAGCTCGGTGATCGGCGGAAATCGCCAATGCTGGGCTTCGGACCGCTGACGGATGAGAGACGTCCTTTACTCGTTGATTGCTCAGTCGTATGTGAAGAATCCCTGACCGCTCTTGCGTCCGAGGTGACCTTGCTCCACGAGTTCACAGAGTAGAGGTACGGGCTCGTAGTTGGAATCCTTGAACGCCTCGGCAAGTGTCTCCAAGATCGATACGGAGGTATCGAGCCCGACCAGATCGAGTAGCGCAAGCGGTCCCATAGGGAAGTTGCAGCCACCTTTCATCGCGACGTCGATGTCTTCGCGACTGGCGGTGCCCGCTTCGGCCATCCGGGCGGCATTGTTGAGGTACGGAAACAAGAGAGCGTTCACCACAAACCCGGCACGGTCAAGAACCCGAACCGGAGACTTTTCACAGTCGGTCACGAACTGCATCACGGTTTCCACTGTCGCCTCGTCGCAGACATCGGGGACGATGACTTCAACGAGCTCCATCACATTGGCAGGATTGAAGAAATGGACTCCGCAAACCGAGGCTGGTCTGCTGGTTGTGATCGCCAACTCAGTCACCGGAAGGGTAGAAGTATTGGTGGCTAGGATCGCACCGGGCTTGCAAACCCGGTCGAGTTCGCCGAATACCTCGCGTTTGATATCGATGTCCTCGGCCACTGTTTCGATAACGAGATCGGCGCTGGCCAAATCGTCGTAGCTGAGCGTGGAGCCGATTCGGCTGCCGATCTCATCGGCCTCTTCCTGGGTCAGGCGTTCCTTCTTCACACGCCGGGCCAGCGACTTGGCAACGACAGAAATCGCCGAGTCTGCGCTGGCCTGGGAGCGAGCTTTGATGATTACGTCGTGTCCGGCACTGGCGGCGACGTCGGCGATTCCGCCCGCCATAATTCCGGATCCGACGATTGCCACGGTGGTCAAATTCGACTTCATTACCGAACGGTAGCTTAGGAACCGGCTGGGGTGAAAGGGACTGAGGTCCCAAAGAGAACACGATCTGCTCAGACTCGGTGAACCGATCGATCGATTCTCTAACTTTCAGTGATCGTGACTGAAGTAACTACAACTTCTTGGGTTGGGGCCCCATCTGGGGACCCAAGAGCGTCAATCTCCATGACAACGTCCATGCCGGCGGTCACCTGCCCGAATTTCGAGTAGAGGGGCGGAAGGTTCTCACCGTTCTCGCCACTGACTACGAAGAACTGTGAGCCGTTGGTGTTGACACCGCTGTTGGCCATTGCAACCGACCCGTTCTCGTACGCTCGGTCGGTCTCGGAATCTGGTGTGGGGAGCTCGTCGTCGAACTGATAGCCGGGATTGCCTATCCCCGGGGTCGGTCCAACGGCGTCGCCCCCCTGGACCACGAAGCCGGGGATGATGCGGTGGAAGGGCACTCCGTCGTAATAGTGATACCGCGCCAGCACAACGAAGTTGTTCACCGTATTCGGTGCGGATTCCGCGTCGAGTTGGATCGTGTAGTCACCTTCGGTGGTGGAAATCTCGGCGGTGTAGCTCTTTGTTGGGTCGATGCACAACGGTGGCGCTGACTCGAACGATGTGACGCGCTCAGATGACCCGTCTTCGGCTGGGCAGGGCGTCTCACCTGTGATCTCCGAGCCTGGTTCGGGAACGGTGATGATCACGGGTTCGATGTCGGCGACGGTGGTGGTGACTGCGTCTGGATCGATACCTGGATCTTCGATCACGGTCTCGTCCCCGCCTCCGGCAAATCGCACGAGGAGCACAAGGCTAAGGGCGAAAGCGCCAAGGATCGCGAACAGACCCAGCTGACTACGCCGCTTCTCAGTCTTCTTACTGCGCTCGAGTTCGGTCAAGCGAGCTTGGCGGTTGGCCTTCTGACGTTCGCGCTTCTCAGTACCCACGGCGCAAAGATTACTGGTCAATCATCGCACTAAGGCGCAATGGCCTAGGTAACAGTGCCAGAGCCATGCTCCGGCGATCGTGCGGGCAGTGTCTAGCGGCGAAGGCGCCGAGTGGGAAGGACAACGCCAAGCAGAAGCGTTTCTGCGCTCAGCGCCGCCGAACGACAGGGACGAAGCGGCTTTGAGGGTTTGTTTGAGCGGCACGCGCTTTGCGGTTTTGACACCGCCAAGAAGAAGCGTTTCGGCGTTCAGCGCCGAAAGGCGGTAAGTGAGAAGGCGCTCAGCGCCGCCGAACGACAGGGACGCAGCAGCATCAAACGCCCGGGGATTTGTTTGAGCGGCACGCGCTTTGCGGTTTTGACACCGCCAGAAGAAGCGTTTCGGCGTTCAGCGCCGAAAGGCGGTAAGTGAGAAGGCGCTCAGCGCCGCCGAACGACAGGTACGTAGCGGCTTTGAGGGTTTGTTTGAGCGGCACGCGCTTTGCGGTTTGGACACCGCCAAGAAGAAGCGTTTCGGCGCTCAGCGCCGAAAGGCGGTAAGTGAGAAGGCGCTCAGCGCCGCCGAACGACAGGGACGCAGCAGCATCGAACGCCCGGGGATTTGTTTGAGCGGAGCGAGTCCGGAGCGACCCAGAGCGAGGAACGAGCGCCGGCGAGCGGAGGCAATATTAAAGCAACGCTGCGATCTGGATCGTGTTGAGAGCGGCACCCTTGCGCAGGTTGTCGCCCGAGCAAAACAATGCCAACCCGTGGGCAACTGTCTGGTCGCGGCGAATCCTGCCGACGATCGTGGGATCGATTCCCGCTGCCTTGAGAGGGGTCGGCACGTCATCGATGATCACCTGGGGTGCCTCGGAGAGAATCTCGTACGCCCGTTCCACTGTGATCGGTCGCTCGAATGATGCGTTGATCGACAGCGAGTGACCGGTGAAGACCGGCACCCGGACACAGGTACCGCTCACTCCTAGATTCGGCAGGTGCAGAATCTTGCGGCTCTCGTCGCGCAGCTTCTGCTCTTCGTTGGTCTCGAATGAGCCATCGTCTACGAGATCGCCGGCAAACGGCAGCACGTTGTAGGCGATCGTCTCAACGAAGGCCTCGGCAGGTCCGAGATCCACCGATCGGCCGTCGGTTGTGAGTGATCGCGCGTCGCCTCCTTTGGCGACCTGGCCGGCAAGTTCGTCAGAGCCCTTCACCCCGGCCCCGCTCACCGCCTGATACGTGCTCGCCACCATCGTGAGGAGCCCAGCCTCATCGTGCAGAGGTTTAATCACCGGCATTGCGGTCATGGTCGTACAGTTCGGGTTCGCGATGATGCCCTTGGGGCGATTGCCAATGTCATCGTCATTGACTCCGGCAACCACCAGGGGAACCTCGGGATCCATGCGGAAGGCCGAGGAGTTGTCGATGACCACCACACCTTGGGCGGCAACTTTGGGTGCCAGCGCAAGTGAGGTGGAACCTCCGGCGGAAAAAAGGGCTGCGTCAAGGCCGGAGTAATCGGCGGTGGCGGCGTCTTCCACGGTCAGTGGTGTTCCGTCGAAGTCGATCGTGGACCCCGCACTCCGAGAGCTCGCGAACAGTCGCAGTTGATCGATAGGGAGGATGTTGGTTTGGAGGATGTCGAGCATCACTCGACCGACCTGACCGGTCGCTCCGACGATTCCTAGTTTCATGAGGAAGATGATACGCCCGCGGCGCTGTTTCGGGCCGGTGATTTCGGCCTCATGCGATCAGAGTGAAGTACGTCAACCCCACGGTGGGACTGCAAACCGAGGCAATACGATTACATGGTGCGTGTCGTCCAGAAGTTCGGCGGAACCTCCGTAGCCGATCCCGATCGGATTCGAGCGGTTGCTGATCACGTAGCCCGCTGTCAGCGACGGGGGATGGAGGTGATCCTTGTCGTTTCTGCCATGGGAAAGGAGACCGATGAGTTGCTCCGCATGGCCCACGACGTTTCCAAGGTGAGACCCGGAAGAGAAATGGACATGTTGATCACTGCGGGGGAACGCAAAGCCTGTGCCCTGATTTGTATGGCCTTGGCGGATCTGGACGTCGAGGCGTCGTCGTTCACTGGCAGCCAAGCCGGATTCAACACCGATCGAAATCACGAGAATGCAAAGATCCTGGAAATCACGCCGATACGTATTGAAGAAGCGCTCTCCAAGGGCATCGTGCCCGTCGTTGCCGGAAGCCAAGGCGTTTCGTCTGATCGGGACGTTACGTTCCTGGGACGCGGCGGCTCTGACACCACAGCGGTGGCCTTGGCTCAGGTCTTGGGTGCCGAGATGTGCGAGCTCTATACCGACGTCTCTGGCGTCTTCTCCGCCGACCCTCGGGTGGTGAACACCGCCCAAAAGATGAGCCGGATCACCTTCGATGAGCTTCTCGAAATGACGGCCACTGGCTGTCCAAAGCCGGCCATGCGCTCGGTCGAGGTGGCCCACAACTACGGAGTCCCGCTTCACATCCGGTCTGCCTTCACCTGGGAGCCGGGCACGCTTGTTGTTCGCGACTACACAAACGAGGAGGCCGCCATGGAGCGCCCCATCATCCGCGCCGTCACCCACGATCTATCCGAGGCGAAGGTAACAGTGGTAAATGTTCCCGATGAGCCCGGCGTGTCTGCCGAACTGTTTCGAGCGCTAGCCGAGGCTGAGGTAAACGTAGACATGATCGTGCAAAACGTCAGCGAAAGAGGTCGGACCGACATCTCTTTTACGGTTCCCAGCGACGACGTCGACCGCACACGTGCGCTTCTCGAAAGTGACGTGCTCAGGAAAATCGGCGCAGACCGAGTCAGCACCGACGAAGCGATTGGTCGCGTGTCCGTCGTGGGGGCAGGCATGAAGTCGAACCCCGGGGTCGCTGCCACCATGTTCGAGACGTTTGCCAAAAACGGCATCAACATCGAAATGATCTCGACAAGTGCGATTCGCATCAGCTGTGTGGTGGCTGCGGATCGGGCCGAGGAATCGGTTCAGTTCCTGCACCGCGCGTTCGGACTGGATACCTGACATCACCCCGACAGGTATCGACCTCACTGCATCCGCGGGCGTTTCCGATCATGAGTTGATCGAACATCTTGCAGAAGTCATAGCCGACGCTGCGGTTCCCACGTGCATCGTGTCATCACGCCCGGTGAAGCCCCTCAATGCCCACGTCGATCGCGTTCTCAAAGCAAACTCGGAGAGCGCATCAGCGGTCACTGCAGATCGACTACAAGACCTGCCCGAGTGGATCCAATCTCAAGATGGACCAGTGATGATCATCTCGTATCTGTCGTTGTGGCGACGAACTGCGTCGATGCCTGTGGTTGCTGCGCTGGGAGAGGTTGCGCCTGTCGGCACAAGGTTCGTATTTGTCGAACCAACCCTCGCCGTCGGGATCTCATCGATCGTCCAGAGAATGGCTCGGCCCCTGTTCACACGCCGCCTCGGGCTTTCGTTTCACCGCGACATCCCGGCCTTTCTCCGGTCTGCTGGCTGGCAGTTGACCACGGTCAAGCGAGTGTCAGTTGGAGCGCCGGCATCTCTCATGACCTTTGCGGTTGGCGAGGCACGGAAATACGAGACGCGGCCTCGCGCCCGGCGGTAGGCACTACTGCCCCTTCGGTTGGCGATGATCTGCTGCTGCAATGCCAACACGGAGTATTCCGCCCGCCGCTCTGAAACCGCACATGCAAATTCCGCTCTCCAACTGGGTTTGGCCCGATCGATTCATGCCGCTACGACGACTTACGGTCGCGTTTGTGATCGCTGTCGTTATCGGCCTCATCGGGGCGACGCCAGTACATGCGACCTCGACGGACGCAGTTGGCGGTGATGCGGTTACGGGCGATTACGGCGATGTTCTGCGGGAGTTGGCGAAGCTTGCCGCCGAGAACGGCCTGCAATTGCCACCGTCGCAGGATGACGGCATACATGTTTCGTACGAGGAAGCAGTGCCAGCTGAGGCACGAACTGTCATCGACTCAGTCCTCGATGAGTTCCAATCGGTCTTGGTCCTACCGGCGAACACCGTACAAATCGCAGTCGGCTGGAAGCCCCAATCTTCGCTGGGCGTCGGCGGTCCGGTGATCGTCAGCCGTGGAGGTCGGTACTATCCTGCCACGGTTGCCGATGCACGTTTTGGTGGTCAACATGCGAGCGGCCCGGTCGACGGCTTTGTATCTATGGGATCCACGCAACCCTGGCACTTCGGGGCGAGCGCCAGTGTTCCGGAGAATTTGTACGATTTCCGGTCCGCTTTTACCCATGAGTTCGTACACGCTCTCGGCTTCACCGTGGAAACCGAGGTAGATCGCGAGGGCCTCACGGTTCTGACCGGGCGTACCGAGCAATTTGATCGCAGTCTGTACTCGGGTGGCCGTCGTCTTGTCGAGTTGGATCCCGCCGAACAATCAGCAGCGTTTGCTGACGATGACGTGTGGCTCGATATCGGTGGTGGAAGATTGTTCCCGCTCAAGGCGGACGGGCTGAGTGCGCGATCACATTTCGCGAACGCGATCTCGTCAACTGACACAGAGCCTGGGGCGTTGATGTATGCCGGCTTGATCAAAGGTGTTCGGCATGAACTCGACGGACCTGTTATCGGGACGCTAGCTCGGCTCGGCTTTGCCACGGCGGCGCCGCCTCAAGCTCCACAGGACGTTGTTTCGGACGGAGCAGCACTTCGGTGGAGGGTTGACCTTTCCGCAAGTGCTCCACCACCAGAAACAATCCAGGTCGTGCTCTTTCGGAGCGGCGCCGTTATCGGAACAACCGATCTGCCCGGTGCGGTCGAGCGCTACGTGCTCCCCGGTGGCGCGAAACCCGACACTGCCGAAATCCGTACCGTGGCTGCGACGGGTTCGGCTTCGATTGCGCGGCTCGCGATCCCACGGCCTTTGATGAGGTCTGCGACCACGCTGAAGGAACTCGTGGCAGCCGACGACTATCGGCCGGAATACGGAGACGTGCTCCGCCTGTATTGGGCGTTTTTCAACAGGGAGCCCGATATCGCCGGCGCGAAGTACTGGGTTGGGCTGCATCAATCCGGCATCTCGATCGACCGTATCGCAGGGGCATTTGCCAGCTCGGGCGAATTCGGTGGCCGTTATGGAGCCCTCGGTAACGAGCGCTACATGCAAGCCATCTATCTCAACGTGCTTGGTCGGATATCTGATGGAGCGGGTTTCGCGTACTGGTTAGGACTGCTTTCGTCAGGGCGCCTAGATCGCGGGTCGGTCGTGCGTTGGATCGCCACGTCACGCGAGTTCGTCGCAGCCCACCCATACTGAGGCCGTCTTTGGGATCCCTGACCTACCGCTTAGGGCGTTGGCACGTTACCGTCTGAGGCGTGACCCTCATTGGTGAAGCGATCGGTGCGGCTCAACGCATCGGTGGGAAAGCAATGATGGACCTCATTGCGGGCGATGAGCGTCTCTCGGCCGGTGAGCTCGCCAGCGCCTCAGACCCTGGACTGTTCGGTCCTGCCTCGATGATGTGGCGAGTGAATGGCGATTCCTCGGCATTGGTCGGTGGGATTCGAAGTCTGCTTCTTCAGTCGCTGCACCCGCTTGCGATGGCGGGGGTCGACCAACACAGTGACTACCGAGAGGACCCGTGGGGGCGCCTCAATCGGACTGGCCGTTTCGTTGCGGCAACTACCTTTGGTTCCACCGCAACAGCTCGACATCAGATGGAGGTTGTGCGATCAATCCACTCCTCGGTCGAGGGGCTTGATCGTCACAATCGACCCTACGCCGCCAGTGATCCGCATCTACTCCGGTGGGTGCACGTGGTTCAGGTCGACAGTTTCCTTGAGGCTTTCCGCCGCCACGGATCGTGTCGCCTCAGCGATGCTGAGCAAGACCAGTATGTGCTGGAGTCAGCGATTGTCGGTCGAGGTCTGGGCGCCACGCACCTTCCCGAAACCGTAGCGAGACTCAGGGGGTGCTTACATGACTATCGAAGCGAACTCGAATCGACCCCTGAGGCGCGGGCTGCGGTGAGATTCCTGGCATTCCCACCACATCTGCATTTCGTTGGTCGCGCCCCCTACGGAGTGCTGTTCGCGTCCGCATCAGCTTCGCTACCGGCGTACGCTCAGCGAATGCTCCGGCTGCCGGTCGTGCCCTTTTCCGACCAGCTCCTGGTCCGGCCTGCTGCTTCGGTTCTCGCCAAAGGACTTGGTTGGTTCATGGCAGGTACCGACCGCGAAGACTCCTTGCACGATCGCCTCCAGTAGCAGATCCTACGCGTCGAGAAACTCTGTCATAGCTACCCTTCCGACCCGAGCTCCGAGGTTCTGGAGCGCTCGGTAATCCCCGGCAGCCTGGGCCGCCTTCAACTGGCCGAATGTGAACTGTGCGCCCGGAATGTCAACGTCAGTGCGGTCTTCGGAAACCACCTGAGCGGTGACGAAGCGTTTCGGCTTGCCCTTGTGAAGCTGCCCAGTGGAGTGAAGGTAGCGGGGGCCAATCCCGAAAGTGGTGGGCACAGCGAGTCTCACTCCGAGCTCGCAGAGCTTGCGCTTCAGCCGGTCTGCGGTACTCGAGGCTCCATCGACATAGGCAGAGAGGTTGAGGACGTCGCCTGGTTTGACTTGAGCAAACAGGTCCGGGACCGGAGTCAGCTGTATGGCCGGAACACCGGAGCGGAGAAGGTCCTTTGTTGCGTCCTTCGTTGACGCCACATTGGGTTGGTCAAACGGGTTGACTCCGAGCACGACACCGGCGACGGCAGTCGCGAACTCCCACAACATCACAAGAGCACCGATGTCGACCACGTCAGAAAGCGAGATTCGGATTGTGGGAGCACCTTGAGGGATGCACTCGACTCCCGGAGGGGACCCGATGATTACAAAGACGCGGTCATCGCCATACACCTCAACCGAGGGTGGCTCATCAATGATCGGCACGATGCCCTGCCCACCCTTTCCGGTTGACTCAGCCAAGAGTTGTTCGAGCCAAACACCAAGAGGACGTATCCGCGGATCAAGAAGCAGTGTGGCCTTGTCCCGCCCGTGCTGGGCGGCCACGGCCAGGCACGCCCCTAGGATCACGCCGGCATTGTCCTGGGCAGGTCGGCGCAATGCTGGAACCATTTGGCCTGCTGTCCGCAGCAGCTCAGCGATGGGTGCTCCCACCAACGCTCCCGGGAGCAGCCCGAAGTATGACAAGGCCGAGAAACGACCGCCGATGTCACTGCGATTCAGAAACACCCGCCGATACCCATTCCTGTCAGCGACGGTGATGAACTCGGATCCGGGATCGGTGATCACCGTGAACTGTGAGCCTCGTTGGAGTCGGCTCCAGAATGTCTCCAACTGACTCTGGGTCTCGATCGTGGTTCCGCTCTTGGACGCACCTACGAAAAGCGTGTCGGTGATCTCGCGGTCGTGGAGGATCCGATCCAAGGCCGCAGGGTCAGTGGTGTCGATAACCGACAGTGGGAGGCCTTCAGCCGAGTGAAACGTTCGGGCCAGCACTTCGGGAAATAGGGACGATCCCCCCATTCCGCACACCACCACCTTGGTGAGTCCGTCAGCCCTGACCCCGGCTGCGAACATCTCCATTTCCGACACGGACGCGTCCATCTCAGGAAGTACATGCAGCCATCCGAGACGGTCCGAAATCTCGGTCGGGTCGGCTGACCACAGTGTGTAGTCACCGTCCCAGATTCTTTGCACCGCATCGACCGAATCCAGAGAATCCAGCGTCACTGTTACCGGTTCATGTAATGGTCCGAGAGCTGACGACAGTTCCATGGGGAGGAGCCTACGCTTCAGGTGTGTCCCCAAGTCCCCTGCGCCACGTGCAGACACGTCGGCGCAGTCTGACCAGGGCTGGGACCGGTCAGCGAATCATGGGAGCGTCGATCCTGGTTGTCGTTGTTGTTTTGGCCGGACTAGTGACTACGGCAGCAGCCGATTCTGAGAACGGGGCCCCGGTACTCGAGCGTCGCTCGGTGCCCGGAGTGATCGAGACCGTGGATGGTGTACCGCCAACCAAACCTGTCCGACCGCTCCACCGCCCGGCTCGGTCGCTCGCCGCTGGTGCCCAGGATCTTGCTCGAATCACGGGTCCAAGCCTGGGGCGTCGGATCGATGGAACGATGACGACGACATATGAAGCACCTACCCCGTCGAACGTACGAGGTGTCGTTGATGCTGCTGTTGCCTCCTGGGATGAGTCGCTGACGCTCTCGCCCTCGGCGCCACTGGAAATCTCAGTGCTCTGGAGCGATCTCGGCCCCCGTCTGCTCGGTCAGGCGGGGACTGAAGGCGAGTATCGGGACCGCGAACAGTTTCCCACAGACCGGTGGTACCCGGCCGCTCTCGCCAACCAGCTCGCCAACTTCGACGTCAACGGCGCTCAAACCCCCGAGATCTTGATCGAGCTCAACAGTGGTCTCGGCGATGACTGGTACATCGGCACAGATGGCACTCCTGCTTTTGGCCAGATCGACCTCTACTCGGTGGTTTTGCACGAGATCGCCCACGGACTCGGGTTCCTCGGCTCGGCCACCGCAACTCGCACCGGCACGGTTCGAGTCGACCATTCGCCGCCATCCATCTACGACGACTTCGTTCTGAACGCTGATGGCCAACGCCTCGTCGATCTCGACAATGCATCAGCAGTGGCTGCTCTAACGTCCCGCTCCCTGAGGTTCGACATTGGGTTCGGACGTTTGATGCCGCTGTCGGCCCCCAGTAGGTTCGTCAACGGGTCCTCCTACAGCCACTTCGATGAAAGCATTCCTGAGAGCGAAGCAGGTGCCATGATGACGCCGGCGTTGAAGAACGGCGAAGTGCAGCGCCACATCGATGCAGCTGTCCTTGGAGTCCTTGACCAAGTTGGGTGGGATCTCGATACACCGTTGATGCAGCCCACGATTGCCGAGGTCGAGGCCCACTCCGGCGCACTCGAAATGGTGTGGTCCGAGGACTGGTCGCAGCGTTCTGCTTTGTCGATGAGCTATGAGATCAGCGTCTCCCCTCGAGCTTCGTCCGAAGCGAGTCCGCCCCCCATTCTCCGGCTGGTCGAAGCCGGACGCACCGGTTCGATCAGTCTGCAAGGACTGCAAAACGGCACGGCCTACGGCATCGCCATCACGGGCAAGCGGCCGAACCATTCCGCAGGGTCATCGGCCCGAACCTCGGTCCTTCTACCCTCAAACCCAAATCCAGTAAAAGACCTCGTCAACGGGCCGATCGGCGGTGTGACCTTGACCTGGCGCCCTCCCGTCGCCACGGGAGAGCCGGTGACTGGTTACGAGGTGCAGTATCGAAACGCGTCCGACATCGAGTGGGTCACCGAGACCACAACCAGCACCGAATGGACGGGGTCCCTACGCACGGGCAGGTATTGGTTCCGGGTACGAGGGGTGAATCGGACCGGTGGCGGGCTGTGGACTGAGTCGGGGCTCATAGGATTGAGTGCAGGTCCGGTGAGGCCGATGCCTTTGGATGGACAACTCGGCCGACTCTATGCTGCGTATCTGGGCCGACGAGCTGATGCGCGAGGCATGGAATACTGGCGAAACGTCCGAGCCAATGGAACCTCGCTCGAAGCAGTCGCCGAATCGTTCGGTCGGTCAAGAGAGTTCAGAATGACCTACGGCGATCTCTCCGACACACAGTTCGTGGAACGTCTGTACCAGATCGTTCTCGAGCGGTCACCTGATCCGGATGGTTATGACTATTGGCTCGGGATGTTGAAGGGGGGCTCATCACGAGGCTCGGTTGTTCTTGCCTTCAGCGAAAGCCCGGAGTTCATTCGTACCACTAGCACAGCCGCCCCGCAGTCCTCTGCGGACGGCGCCGTGGAGCGCATGCACATAGCACTGCTTCATAGAGCACCGACTCCAACCCAGCTGGCCGCTTTGCGGCGGGGTCAAGCGTCGGTTGACCTCAGCGGTCTCGCATCGATAGCGGGCAAACTTCGCCGCACACCCGAATTCGGCGTGCTTTGGGGCACCACAGACGAGCGCGAACTACTTGAAGCGATCGCAAGTTCAGTTGGAGAAACTGAGAGAGCTGTGGCCCGACTACTGACCCGACTGGCCGACGGGGAGTCTTTCGACCGGCTTCTCGTCGAGCTCACCCAGTCGGCCGCGTTCGTAGTCATCACTGGGACCGCTCCCTAGCGCAGACGGGCACATCGAGCCGTTCAGTCGGGGGCTGCGTAGCACTTACATGTGATCGAAACGATTTGAAGTGGTTGACGCGGCGCGAGTGCCTCTACACTCTCGGCCGTGACTGAGATCCCCGAGCACTTGCTCAAGCGTTCCGCAGCGCGCCGAGGAACGGCCACCGGAGGCGACGGTGCAGCCGCCGATCAGTCGGCCTCCAAAGCGGTTGAAGCCACAGCTAGTTCCGGCCCTGCCGAGCCACCAGCAATTGTGCAAGCAGCCGCGGCAATTCCACACGACCCCGAGCCCGAACGGGCAAAGCCGCTGCCCGCGTTTGTGCAGGCCTCGCTTGCTCGCAAGAAAATGCCGATGTGGGCTATGGCGATTCCGTTTCTTGCTCTGCTGTGGGCGTACTCATTCGCCGGCACCATGCAACAACCTGAGGTCGAGGATCCGTTGTTCATCGAATCGGCCGCCCTCTACAGCTCTCAGGGATGTGCTGGTTGCCATGGCGCTGGTGGTGGCGGTGGCATCGGCTACCAGTTCTCCGATGGCGAGATCTATGCGACGTTTCCTGAACCGATCGACCAGATCGTCCACATAGCCCGGGGTTCGGCCGCCATCGCTGGCGAGGACTATGGCGATCCAGGACGTACCGGAGGTGTTCGAGTCTCCGGTGCCCGCGGCGTCATGCCCAACTACAACACTGGCGCCATCACTCAGAACGAGCTCGAGCTGATCGTGTTCCACGAACGAGCAACGCTCGGTGGCGAGGACACCAGCGGTGAGGCCTATCAGGAGTGGATGGAACACATGCGTGAGGTAGCCGAGGGGATCCTGCCCGACCATGCCGTCGATGTTGAGTTGTTCCTAAGCTGCGCCGATCCGGAGTACACCCCCGGCGCCACCGGCAACCCCGAAGATCCCGAAGCATGCCCCGGCCCCCATTCCGCTGATGCTGAAGAAGTCGCATCGGAGTAACGCTCTGATTTCGCCCTCCCCTGTACCTAGCCGATAGATTGTGCAAGAATTCACAAAGTCCCCCAATACACCTAGAAGACTGAATTTGTGAACAAGGAACTTCCATGGTTGCTCTGATTCTCTCCATCTTCATCACAGCCGCTCTTGCTGGGATTGTGTACTTGTACGCAAACCGCCGTGCGGCTGGAACTCCCGTCACATGGGGTGAAGCGATGGTCGGTGCCGTATACGCCTTCTTTCTCACGTTCATGGTCTTCGGAGTGGTGCCTCACCAGTGGCTCACCGTCGCTGAGAACGAGTGGAGCTTCCGGGCCGACCGCAAGTTCACCGCATGGGGTCTGATCACACCTCAGAGTGACGGTGGCTGGTTTCCGTTCGATATCACCCTCAGAGCGGTGTCGGACACGATCGCAGCCGTCATCTACATCATCGCCCTGGGAATCATGATCAAGATGTTCATCGACTGGCAGGGGCGGGGCGAGACCAAGAAGGGTTCTGACATCGTGTCCACATCCACCTATGGTCGACCGCTGGTGAAGCGGGGCTGATGTGGGCTATCAGGACGCCAATCCTCCACTCCCGGAGTTCAGAGATGACTATGTACTCGTCGAGGTCGACGCCGACTATCTCGCCCGGGCGGTCAGGCCCAAACAGTTCATTCACATCGACCAGTCCGAGTGCATCGCCTGTGAGGGGTGTGTCGACATCTGCCCGTGGAAGTGCATTCACATGCAGCCCACCGAAGCAGTGTCCGAGGCGTTTGGCACCGTCAAACCCGGTGATGATCCAAACGATGCGTTCATCTTCACGATCGACGACGACGTCTGCACTCGCTGTGCCTTGTGTGTTGATCGTTGTCCCACAGGTGTCATCATCCTTGGCAAGATCGATCAAGCGTCACCCTTGGGTGACTACAACCAGCGAACCAACTCCCACGGCTATGGCTATGGCATGCGCCTCGCCTAGCGGTCTGAATCCACGAAGTACGAAAAGGTCATAGATCCATGGCGAAATCAATCCAAGACAAGCCAACACTGTCCGAGCGGGCGGGCGACGTCGCCCAGCAGACCGCGGACTCAGTGCAAGGCAGCCAGGCGTGGAACTCCATTTTCCGCCCCGGATCGGTGTTCCGGAAGGGTTACACCGACAGCCCCCGGAACCGCAGCTACGTGATCATGAATAGTGTGCTCTACCACTTGCACCCGGTGAAGGTGAAGCGCCATGCCGTGAAGGTGAGTTACACCCTTTGCCTCGGCGGGCTGAGCTTCTTCCTGTTCATTCTTCTCACGATCACCGGCATATTCTTGATGTTCTTCTATCGGCCCACAGCGGCTGCTGCCTGGGAAGACATCGCCACCCTCCAGACCGGCGTGACCTTCGGCCTGCTCGTCCGCAACATGCACCGCTGGGGCGCCCACCTGATGGTGCTCTCGGTGTTCCTGCACATGGCCCGGGTTTTTTACCACGGTGCGTACAAACCACCCCGAGAGTTCAACTGGGTAATCGGTGTGATGTTGCTCCAGTTCACGCTGCTCCTCTCCTTCACCGGTTACCTGCTTCCGTGGGATCAGCTCGCACTGTGGGCTGTCACCGTGGGAACCAACATGATGGGCTATACGCCCGTGTTCGGAAACGAGGTTCGTTTCGTGCTTCTCGGCGGTTCGGTGATCGGCCGAGAAACCTTGCTTCGTTGGTACGTCCTCCATGTGTTGTTATTGCCCTTCGTCACCGTCATCTTCCTCGCCATCCACTTCTGGAGGGTGCGCAAAGATGGTGGCATCTCTGGACCGCTGTAGACCTGAAAGATCTGATCAATGACTGAGATCCCAGAGCATCTTCGCAAACGAGCGAGCGAGGCCAAGAAGAAGGCTGAGTCCACAGCCGATGCCGGCGCTACCGCGCCCGATTCGGCAGGTACGGCCGCTGAGTCCAAGATCCCGGCTCACCTTCTCGAGCGGTCCAAGAGCGCGAAGACCAAGGACGCCGGGGCAGCGGTGGCTCCAGCGGTGGCTAGTGGAGCTGCTGTTGCGGCTGCCTCAGCAGCGGGAAGTGTGCCGGTGATGTCGGGCCCACAGGGACATACGCAGCGTTTGCTCACGGTCGTCAAGAGCGGCTCGATCCAGGACATCAAGATGAAGCCGCAGGACAAGGTCCACACGTGGCCCCATCTCATCGTCGTCGAATTCGGTGCCGCTCTGTTCTGCACGGCATTCCTCACGATATTTTCGATCTTCGTCAACGCTCCTTTGCTGGAACTGGCCAACGTGAACCAGACGCCGAACCCGTCAAAGGCGCCGTGGTACTTCATGGGTCTCCAGGAGATGCTGACGCTTTTCCACCCGATGGTCGCTGGCGTCACCGTTCCCGGGATCGGCCTGATCGTGCTGGTTCTGGCCCCTTACATCGACAAGAACGTCTCGAACCGACCCGAGGATAGAAAGTTTGCCATCGCCCTTTTCACCGTCTTCCTGATGTTCTGGGCAGTGTTGGTAATTATCGGCTCCTTCTTCCGAGGCCCCGGCTTCAATTTCATCTTCCCCTGGGCCTCTGGCCTGTTCTTCGAGCTCTAGAAAGGAGCTTGTTATGGATCCCATCATCATCGGTGCAATTGTTCTCGCAGTCCTGGCAGTGGCAGCACTGGGCCTTGCGCTACGAAACCGTGACACCAGCACCGCCATCGGCCAACTTTCGGGTGAAACCATCAAGCGGGATCAGAAGGTCGAAGTTCCCGAGCCCGATGAAAAAGTGTTGGTTGCCCCGGGAAAGCAGATCGAGGCTCTGGGATCGGCCCGCGGTCGTGCCGCCTTGGTCGCCGCTGAGACCGCACCGCCGGTGGCCTATGTTCCGCCAGACCCCGAAACCATTGGCGTCGCTCGACGCCAGTTCCTCAACCGCGGCATCCTGGCAATGTTCGGTCTGGGAATCACCAGCTTCGGGGCTGCCTCGATCGGTTTCTTGTGGCCCCAGGGGGTCAGCGGCTTTGGTTCCAAGGTCACCGTTGGCCGCTTACCCGACGTTCAGGCTGCCATCATTGCAGGCAACGGGTTCTTCTACGTTCCCGAGGGCCGCATGTGGGTGACGGAGTATCCAGCAGCTGCACTTGAGAAGGCTTCAAGTCAGTACGGTTTCTACGGACAGGTGGAACAGGGTCTTCAAGCCGGCGTTACTGCGCTGTATCAGACGTGTCCACACCTGGGATGTCGCGTGCCCGAATGCTCAACCTCCCAGTGGTTCGAATGCCCCTGTCACGGATCGCAGTACAACCGAGTTGGTGAGAAGAAGGGCGGTCCTGCACCGCGCGGGATGGACCGGTTCCCGATGGAGGTCAACGCAGCCAATGAGCTCATCGTCGACACCGGTACAGTCATTCAGGGTCCACCGATCGGAACCAATACCACCGGCCAGGAAGCCGAAGGTCCCAACTGCATCAGTGGAGCTGAGGAGCACTAATGCCAGCGTTTTTCGGAGCTGAAATGATCGTCGCTGCAGATTTCAGGGCGATCGGTCTGATCACTGGTGCTGTTGTTTTCATCGGTTTCATTGCACTGTTCGTGCGGAACGTCTTCACCGCCAAGGACGAACTGGGTTCGGAGATCGAACTGGCAGCCAACCGGGCTGAGTACTTGTCCGATGAAGAACTTGAAACCACCAAGCTCGATCGCTCCCTCACCTTCGCTCTTGGAATCCTCACCATCACCGCCGTGATTTTGCCGTTCTACTGGCTCGGCGAACCGGGGCGCCAAGAAGGGGCGATCGAGGTCCTCGATGAGACCTTCATCCGGCGAGGCACCAACCTCTATCAGAATGGCGCCCAGTGTGTGAACTGCCACGGAGGCGGCGGCGTTGGCGGCGTAGCGGCCTATGTCTATCAAGACGCCGATGGTCAGTTCCTCGGCAACGCATCGTGGGTGGCACCGGCTCTCAACAACGTGCTTCATCGGTACAGCGAGGAGGAGGTCACATACGTGCTCAACTTCGGACGTCCCGGCTCCCCGATGGCCGCCTGGGGAACACCGGGCGGCGGCCCGCTCACCTCACAGCAGCTTGAGTATTTGATTGACTACATCGGGACCTTCCAGGTGCAGAGCCTCGATCCTCTCGACATCCAAGCGGCCGGTGAGGATGAGCTCGATTTCTTCGATGAGGGCTCAGTCGCTGCCCAAGAAGCTGCCAATGAACTGGCAGCTGACATTCGCAGTGAGGTCCAGCGTTCCATTGACAGCGGTGAATTCGATTCTGTGGGCGAAGCGGTGTTCAACCTTGGCTTGTACAGCGGTTATCAGGCCGGCTCGCTGAGCTGTGCTCGCTGCCACACAGCCGGGTGGTCGCTAGGTCCTGACGTTGTACCCAACATCCTGGAACCCGGAATAGCGGCCTGCGGTGGTGGCAATCCCTCCGGCATCGGCTTCAGCTTGTGTGGTGGGATCAAGGAGCGCTTCCCCGACGACACGTGGAAGGATCCACGGGGCGGGTGGCTCGACAGTACCGATCCCGAAACTCCCGGCGCCGGCGTCGACTATGTCCTCGCCATCGATATGTCGCGTGTCCCCCTCGACGACAAAGGCAACCCGTCCACTGGTCGGACCGACGACGAGGGCGAGCCGATTGAATACACCGCACTCGAGAGCGGTGATCTCGCCGACTGCCTCTACTACAGCGACTTGTGGGAGCCAGCCGGAATCCCCGCTGACGCCTACCCGTTCGATCCTCGTATACCTCTGGTTGTGGCCGACGAAGCTGGAGAGGGAGTCACCGGCGACTTCGTGGATCCGCCCCTTCTCACCGAGGCAGATGTGGCCAGAGAATTCCCCGGTGAAGTCCTCACTTTGGCCGATCGACGTGTCGCTGGCGGGTGCACCGTCGTGGACATGCCCGAACGAACGAGCAACTCGCACTACAACTTCATCGTCAACGGTGCCAACGCCGGTGTCGGCTATGGCCGAGGTGGCCAGAGTGGTGCCGGCATGATGCCGGGCTTTGGAAAGGATCTACCCGTTGATCTGATCCAGGCTGTGGTTGACTACGAGCGTGAGGAGATCGAGCAGCGATGATTTCTAGCCCAGCAACGCTGAATATCACAGCCTTCGTCGGCGGTCTTGAGTTCGACATATTCTTCCGAGGCCTGCTCTCGGTCCTTGTCGGGGTCGTCGTGCTCATCGGCGGCACCTACCTCATCATCGCAACCAACACTGGATCCCGGACCGGCGGGCTGATCGCATTCGGTGGACTGTTCGGCTGGATGTTTCTCATGGGCATCGTGTGGACGGTGTACGGAATCGGCTGGGTAGGCGAAGCACAGAGTTGGGATCTGAAGGAGGTTTCAACCGGCGATCTGGAGTTGGCCGAGAATGTGGAGGTTTCCGAACTTGGGTTGGCACTAGGCCGATCCAACGACCTATTCCGCTCGGTGTCTGGTGAAGATGCTGATACCCGTCAGAGAAACGCTCTGGCTTTCGCCCAGGACAACGAGGATTTGCTGAACGACTGGGAGTATCTGGTGGCGTCCAACTCTCGTCGCGGTGATGCCCAGTCAGCAGCCGAAGAGTTCCTCATCGAGGAGGGCATCTTCGATAGTCCCAACGACTATCTCCCGCTCCAGTTCGGGGGCTTTGCTCTTGGCGGAAAGCCGGGCGGTGAAGAAGGCGACAGCCTCGTGACTCGGTTCCGGAAGAAGGCTCAGTCGATCCTCAACCCAATTCATAGCTCGGAGTTGGTTGCCATCCAGGTTCAGGAAGTCCTGCCCCAGCCCACGTTGCCTGGGCAGGCGCCACCGATCCCGATCGCCGACGAGTCAGCTGATGTTGTCACCGTGATCGTGGAGCGTGATCGTGGCGGTCCCGTTCCGTGGCTGATCAGTGGCACCCGCTTCGTTCCCGCAGCGTTTACGATCTTCAATGGCATCTTGTTCGCGATCGTGGCATACCTTATGCATATTCGTGATCGCCGGGAGATGGCCGTTCGCGCTGCTGCAATCTAGCGGTTACCCGATGATGAGGAGGCAAAACATATGAGTCAGTACCTACCTGTTCTGGCGCTCCTGGTTCTTGGGATACTGTTCGCCTTCGGTAGCTTCGTGGCATCTCGCCTGCTCGCTCCACGTCGAAGTACCCGAGAGAAGCTTGCGCCATACGAGTGCGGCATCATCCCGGGTCGCGAGCCGCCGCAACGGTTCCCGGTGCGCTTCTACCTCGTGGCGATGATGTTCGTGATCTTCGATATCGAAATCATCTTCCTCTACCCATACGCCGTAGCACATGAGGCGTTGGGCCGGTTCGGCCTGATCGCAATCCTGATCTTCTCAGCTTTGGTGTTCGAGAGCTTCGTTTACCTGATCTCCAAGGGCGCCATCGACTGGGGTCCACTCCAAGTCGATTCTCCAATCCTCACCTCAGCGGCGGAGACCGCAGTGGATCCCTCTCGTACCGCCCGCAGCACAGTCCGCCGTGTGGGAACCGAGGGCCGTGCCCCAGTGTTGGCCGCGAGGTCTCTTTCCAAACCGACGCTGGCAGACCTCGAGCCTGCGATGGCCGGTGCAGGGGAAGATTGATGGGTCTGGTCACTGACGTTCAGAAGCACGGCATCGAGGGGATGGATCACAACGTCCTGACGGCGCCGTTGGAGAAGTTGGTCAACTGGAGCCGGGCACGATCGTCGTGGCCTGCCACGTTCGGCCTGGCCTGTTGTGCCATCGAGATGATGGCGACCGGTGGATCTCATTATGATCTTGCCCGCCTGGGGATGGAGGTGTTCCGCGCGTCCCCCCGCCAGGCCGACGTGATGATCGTGGCCGGTCGGGTGTCTCAGAAGATGGCGCCGGTTCTCCGCCAGATCTATGACCAGATGGCCGAGCCGAAATGGGTCATCTCCATGGGCGTCTGCGCTTCCAGCGGCGGGATGTTCAACAATTATGCGATCGTTCAAGGGGTCGATCAGATCGTTCCGGTTGATGTTTACGCACCCGGCTGCCCGCCCGGACCAGAAACTCTGCTGCATGCGATCAACACGCTGCACGAACAGATCGAAAACGGCGAACTGATGAAGCGTCGCAACGCCGGCACCGGCGGGATCACGATTGAACAGCTCGATGGGCAAGGTCAGCCCAAACTTCTCACCATTGGGCGTCGCTGAGATGAGCGAAACAAGCACCACCGAGGCCATGGAGAGCGAAACCCTCAGCCAGGAAATGCTCTATGGGCACCCAGTGACATACAGCAGGGGCCAGACCGTCATCCACGTTTCCCGGGATCAGTGGCGCGCCACTGCCGAAGCGCTATTTGCCGACAACTGGACGATGTTGGTCGACCTGACCGCGGTTGATTTCCTCAGCTACGTTCCAGCTCGACACTTGCCCGTGGGAGTGACACCGGAACGATTCGAGGTTGTCGCATCGCTGGTTCGGTTCGACAACGGTGACCGAATTCGGATGCGCACCCAGGTACCCGAGGATGATCCAAACCTTGATTCTCTGTATGCGATATACCCGGGCAGCGACTATCAGGAGCGGGAAACTTTCGACATGTTCGGGATCACGTTCGACGGTCATCCCGACCTCAGCCGAATTCTGATGCCCGAGGAGTGGGTTGGGTATCCGCTGCGCAAAGACTTTGCCCAGGGCGAGATCCCCGTCCAGTTCAAGGCTCCTCAGGCCGAGCGTGGCGACAGATGACTCTTTCACCCGAACACATCGAGTTTGACGAACCGCTGGTCGTTGAGGAACCCGCCCCGACCGACCACCACACCGCCAGCCGCACGCCCGACCCCGAGGGCGGACAGCTCGACCGGTTGCCGCGACGTCATGCGGTACTTCGGATGAGCGAAGTACAAGCCGCGGAGCAGGCTGATGAGCCGCTCTATGACGAAAACGACCAGACCATGTTGGTCAACATGGGCCCATCCCACCCCAGTACCCATGGTGTTCTTCGTCTGATGCTGGAGATGGACGGTGAGACCGTACGGCGATCCAAACCCATCATCGGCTACCTGCACACCGGGATGGAGAAGACAGGTGAGTCACTCACATTCATGCAGGGCGGAACCAACGTCACTCGCATGGACTACGCCGCGCCGCTGTTCAACGAGCTGGTTTTTTCGTTGGCAACGGAGAAGTTGCTCGACGTTGAGATTCCCGAGAGGGCCACGTGGATCCGGATGCTCATGAGCGAGATGAACCGGATCGCATCCCATCTGTTGTTCATGGCCACCAACGGAATGGACCTCGGTGCGGTTTCCATGATGATCTACGGCTGGAGGGAGCGCGAGCAGGTGCTCCGCTTCTTCGAAAAAGTCACCGGCCTGCGGATGAACCACAACTACATCCGCCCCGGCGGTGTCGCTGCGGATCTGCCTGATGGCTGGCGCGACGACGTGCTCTATCTCTTGGACATGCTTCCTCCACGGTTGGAGGAGTACGACGTCCTGATGACCGGTCAGCCAATCTGGCGTGACCGGCTCCAGGGTGTCGGCATATTGAGCCCCGAAGAAGCCCTGGCGCTGTCGGTCACCGGGCCGGTTCTCAGATCCACCGGTATCGCCCGCGACCTCCGCAAGGATGAGCCTTACCTCGCTTACGACCAGGTCGATTTCGACGTCCTGGTGGGTACCTATGGTGACTCCTATGACTGTTATGCAATCCGTTTGAATGAGATGCGGGAGTCGATCCGGATCGTCCACCAGGTACTGGATCAGATGCCAAAAGGTGACTACCGGGTTCAGGACACCAAGGTCACGCCGCCCCCGCGGGCTCGGATCGATCAGTCGATGGAAGCGCTGATCCACCACTTCAAGATCTTCACCGAAGGGTTCAAGGTGCCAGAAGGTGAGGTCTACGTTGCGGTCGAGTCGCCTCGCGGTGAGCTGGGTTGCTACCTGGTGAGCGACGGTTCGCCAACGCCATACCGCATGCACATCCGTGCGCCCAGTCTGGTGAACCTGCAGTGTCTGCCCCACAAGATGGCCAACGGCATGATGGCCGATGCCGTGGCGAGCATCTCCAGCGTCGACCCGATCATGGGCGAAGTCGACCGCTAGCCCTTCCTCAAATTCCGTTCAGGGAGCACATCTCACCCTTCTCCCGTTCCGAGGCCACATCAGATGTGGTGTTCGAACGGAAAAAGCTTGAAATGTGCTTGGGGAACGGAGTTTCAGGCTGGCAGCGGTCGTGGAAGGCGGCGCTCGGTCCACCACAAGTATCTGCTGGGCGACTCTCGGACGAGCCGTTCGGCCTCTCCGAAGGTGCTCACTGTGGACCGTTTCACATAGCCGGGGGATCTCTTCACCTGATCGGCTGTGAATTCGAACACGCACAGACCCATGTTCCGCAATCGCTGGCGTTGAGCGCGGTCTCGGTTCATCTGCGTCCGACTCTTGTGCGGGCCGAAGCCGTCCAGAAAACCAACGACAGGCAATACATAGGAGAGATCAACCTGGGCGACAAATCCCTGCTCGTCGTGGATCCTCTCCTCGAAGAACGGGTATGGAAGGCCTTCAGCCGCAAGGAGTTGTGCGGTTTCGCGACTGAGATGACCTATCGCAGAAGTCTTCGACAGTCCGCTGACTTCCAGAGCTCGGCGGAAATTCACGGTGCCGTCGCGGCCGCGTCGAGCGTGCCGCTTCAAGCAGGCGTTGAGGCGCGCATCGTCGGTGAGATTGAGGCGCCTGGCCGAATCGATGAGAGCGAGGATCCACCATTGTCGGTACTCGAGGGCAGCCACGTCCATGATCGTGCGCTCAACCCCAGAAACCGGAAGGCCTTGAATGTGGCAGATCTCGGCGGTACGGGTTTGCATTGATTCGTGGACGCGCACGCCAGTGACGTGAAGGTGAAGCCCCGCTTTCACTGTTACCTCGGGATCCGCTCGCAGTTCGGGCTCGAGGCCGTGAAGTCGTGCGGCGTAGCGGTGACTCACATAGCCACGTCCCGACAGCGTGAGCGCCCACACTTCCATTTCGGGGCTGATATCGAACAGGGCGTGGCGGTAGACACCCCGTCGTATTGTGAGCCATCGATGTTTCCCAAGTCGGTGACCGATCTGTCTTGCGCTCATCCCCAAGGCGACCGCTTGGGCCCGCGTTATCACGCCGGCCTGTTCTCGAAAGACGTCGAGGGTTCGGGTGTCGATGTCGTTTTCCATGGCGCACTCGCTGACGTTGTTCCAACCGATGGCAGTGGCGGACACTGCGAGTGGCCTATGGGCCCTAGCGTGTCGAGACTACCGTCCTGGGCTGCCCGAGCACCTCGGCAGTGCACGGCGCGAGAAGCCAAATTCCGTTCAGGGAGCACATCTCGCCGTTCTGCCGTTCGGAGGCCACACCAGATGTGGTGTCGGAACAGAAAAACAGCCGAATGTGGTGTTTGAACGGAATTTGGGAGTTGATGTCAGACCCAAAGACGGTCGAGGACGTCGAGCCAGAGCTGGGTCGTGAGTTCCAATGACTTGACATCAATGCGTTCGTTGTGGCCGTGGAATCGGTTCAGGAACTCGGCGAGCTGGAGATCCTTGCTCAGCAGACCAGCGCCGTAGGCCGGGATCCCCATTTTGCGGAAGAAGCGGGCGTCGGTGCCGCCGCTGACCAGGCTGGGAACCACTGCGGCGTTCGGGTAGGCCATTTGAATCGAGTCGGTGAGCGCACTCCACAGCGGGGTGTCTGTTGAGCTGAACGCGGCTCCGTCCTCTCGCTCGGGGAGGATCTGTTCGATCTCACATGAGGGCAGAAGATCAGGGCCGATGATGTCGCGGAAGACTTGGTCAACTCCGTCCTGAGTGTCGCCGGGCAGAACCCTCACGTCCACCTGGATTTCGGCTCGGTTGGCGATGGTGTTCACTTTGTCTCCGGCGGACATGATGTTCGGCGACATCGTGATATGGCAGCAGGCGTGCAGATTTCGGGCCAGGTCCACCGGCAACGCCGCAAGCTCATCCGCTACTCGGGCGGGGTCCATCAGCCTCTTCTGGGTGTCCTCGGGAAGACCGAGGGCGGCCAACCGATCGGCGAAGACCCGATCGAGACGGGGGACCGGGCTGTACTCACCGATTCGCCGCACGATCTCGGCCGCCTTGTAAAGCGCGTTGTCTGTGGCATAGGGCATCGAACCGTGCCCGGGAGTTCCGTGCACGATGATCTTGCGAAAGGCCCCGGTCTTCTCTCCAGCGGTCAGCAGCACAGCGGAACCATCCGGGGTCGGCGTCCCGCCGTACTCGGTGAGCACGTAGTCGCACTTGACATCGTCCCAGTGGTTGTTGATCAGATGCTGCGCTCCGTACGTGCCACCGAACTCTTCGTCGGCGACCATCAGAAGCACGATGTCACCGGGATAACGCTTCCCTGACTTCACCACGTCACCGAACGCAACCGTCATTGCGGCGGTGACATTCAACATGTCGACCGCACCACGACCCCATACCTCGGTGACACCTTGGGAGTTGGTGATCACCTCACCACCGAATGGATCCTCCCGCCAGCCCTCGGGCGAGACCGGGACCACGTCGGTATGGGCCATCAGACACAGCGCTGGGGCGTCCGGATCGGTGCCAGGATGGCGCGCCACCAGGGAGGTCCTTCCCGGCAGCGACTCATAGAGCTGAGCTTGGACTCCGGAGTCTTCCAGCGCTCCGAGGATCAGGTCGGCGTTGCGCACCTCCTGCCCGGATTCGGGCGTTCCCTCGTTCACGCAGGCGTTCTTGATCATCTGCTGGAGCAGCTCGACGGTCTCGTTGGTGCGACGCTCGGTGTCGTTCATCACATACCCCCTGCGGTGAGCATAAGAGACCCCCAACCCGTGAGCCATTCTCAACCAGCGGCGCTAGTTCGGCGATGTGGTTTTGGATATCATTTCTAGCGGTGGAACCGCCTATCCTTAGTGCCGCATGTCGCGACTGAATCAAGAGAACGTCGAGCTAGCGAACGAGATCATCGCACGCTACCCACGAAGGAAAACGCGCTCATCCCGCTGCTGCACGTGGCTCAGGAACAAGACGGCCATGTGACCACCGAGGCGATGGAGCATCTGGCTGAATTGGTTGGCGTGACCCCGGCTGAGGTACTCGGAACCGCAAGTTTCTATGAGATGTTCAAATTCGAGCCCCAAGGCAAGTACATGGTGAACATCTGCACCAACATCTCCTGCCAGTTGCTCGGCGGCGAAGAACTACTTCATCATGCGGAGAAGACACTCGGTATCCGCCCAGGAGGTACCACAGAGGACGGTCTGTTCACCCTCGAAGACGTCGAGTGCATGGCGGCCTGCACCGAGGCGCCTTGCCTCCAAGTCAACTACCGGCACGAATATCGCCTCAGCACAACCGATTTCGACACCCTCATCGACGACCTTCGCACAGGGAAACGACCCGAGATACCGGATCACGGAACTCTCGGAAAGGTCCGTCAGCACATTCCCGCCGATCGACTCGCAGGAATCGAGTCTCCTGAAACCGCCGGAACGCCGGCCTGGTATGCGTCGCGTACGGCGCCAGCCAGCTAACCCTTCTTCGAAAGCATCGCCATGGCTACAAATGCGTACATTCCTCACGCGGCCGGATACGTCGACAATGAGGGCGTAAAGATCGTATCGAGCCGTTTCCCACTCGAGGACAGCTACACGCTCGAGCGATCACTCGCCACCGGTGGGTACCAGGGGATGAAGAAGGCCCTTCGGATGGCCCCTGGTGAGGTTGCTGCTCTGGTCAAAGATGCTGTGCTGCTCGGACGGGGCGGAGCCGGATTCCCCGCCGGCATCAAATGGGGTTTTATGCCTCCGGTGTGGCCCCGCTATCTCGTGGTCAACGGTGACGAATCCGAGCCCGGCACCTATAAGGACCGGCTGTTGATGGAGAACGATCCCCACCAGCTGATCGAAGGCTGCATCATCGCCTGCTACGCCCTCGGGTTGAACACGTGTTATCTGTACATCCGAGGCGAGATGCCGGTGGCACAAGAGCGGGCTGCGCAGGCGCTGAACGAGGCCTACGCCGCTGGGCTCGTCGGCAAGAACATCGACGGCACAGACGTCAGCGTCGACGTAGTTCTCCACTGGGGTGCCGGTGCCTACATCGTTGGTGAAGAAACTGCACTGATAGAAAGCCTTGAGGGCAACCGTGGAATGCCCAGACTCAAGCCGCCGTTCTTCCCAGCAGCGAAAGGCCTCTATCTCAAGCCCACGATCGTCAACAATGTGGAGACGCTCGCCAACCTGCCCTGGCTCTTGAACAACGGTGCGGAGGCCTACAAGAAGTACGGCTCGGACAAATCGCCCGGTACCCGCTTGCTGGCGATCAGCGGCCATGTGAAACGGCCCGGTGTGTACGAGGTGGAACAAGGTGTCGTCACGTTTCGGGAGCTGTTCTACGGCGACAACTACTGCGGGGGAATCAAAGACGGTAATGATCTGAAAGCGTTCATCCCCGGCGGCGGGTCCGCACCATGGTTCTTCGAAGAACAGCTCGACCTACCACTTGAAGCGAGTGAGGTCGGTCCTGCCGGGTCGATGCTCGGATCCGGGGCGATCGTCGTGATGGACGAAACCACCGACGCCGTGCGGGCCTGCTTGCGGGTGGTTCGTTTCTACGCTCGGGAGAGTTGTGGAAAATGTACACCGTGTCGTGAAGGCACCTCTTGGGAGGAAAAGGTTCTCCAACGCATTGTCGACGGCCACGGGCGGCCTGAAGACATCGACCTCCTACTGGAGATCGGATCGAACATCAGCCCCGGTGACTATCCAGTCGCCGCTCATCCTGATGCTGGGCTCGAAGCGGTACCGTTCCCGCCCAAGCAGACGACCATCTGCCCGCTTGGACCGAGTTCGGTAGCGCCGATCACCAGCGCAATCCGTCGGTTCCGACCCGAGTTTGAGGCGAAGATCGCCGCTGGCGCAGGCTTCACTGTCGCTACTGGGAGCCCAGCATGACCGCAACCGAAAACGCCGAGAGCGAAAGCACCGAAGTAGACGCGGGCGTCCCGTTCAGGCTCAACGGCACGGAACTCCGCGCCAACACCGGCGAGCTCTTGATCGCCGCTGCCGAACGCCACGGCGTTCACATCCCTCACTTCTGCTACCACCCCCGGATGTCGTCGGTCGGCATGTGTCGGATGTGTTTGGTGGAGGTTGATTCAGGCCGTGGCCCCTCACTGCAGCCGGCGTGCATGCTTCCGGTCACGCCCGACATGAGTGTGAACACCGAGTCGGAACCGACAACCAAGGCACAGGACGGCGTGCTGGAGCTCCTGCTCATCAATCACCCTCTGGACTGTCCGGTCTGTGACAAAGGAGGGGAGTGTCCACTACAGGACAACGCCTACACGTTCGGCCCGGGCGAGTCTCGTTTTGTTGAAGAAAAACGCCACTTCGAAAAACCGATACCGATCAGTGATCTCGTCTACTTGGATCGTGAGCGCTGCATACTCTGTGATCGATGCACCCGCTTCGCAGACGAAGTAGCCGGCGATCCACTCATTCATTTCATCGACCGAGGTGCCCAGACACAGGTCAACACCTTCCCAGAGCACGAATTCTCCAGCTACTTCAGCGGCAACACAGTCCAAATATGTCCCGTCGGAGCTCTCACAGCACAGCCCTACCGATTCGCTGCTCGGCCGTGGGATTTGTCGGAAATCGAATCCACGTCGATGGTCGACACCACCGGTGCTCGCGTCGCGCTTCACAGCAGTCAGAATCGGCTTGTCCGGATCCAGGGCGTGGACTCCGACGCCACCAACTGGGGCTGGCTGAGCGACAAAGAACGCTTCATCTACGAAGCCACCGACTCAGTCCATCGGGTCACAGAACCAATGGTTCGAGACAACAACGGTGAACAGGTCAAGACCCGTTGGACCACAGCGATCCAACAGACCGTTCAGGCACTCACGGGGGCGTCGGATCCGCGCAAGATTGGCGTCATCGGTGGCGCTCGCCTCACCCTGGAAAGCCAGTACGCGTGGGCCAAGCTCCTCAAAGGTCTCGGAGCCATCGACAACATCGATTCTCAGCTGGGAGATGGGCTTCCCGCTGATCTGGTGATGGGTCTGCCCAAGGCCACCATCGACTTCGCCTGTGCACCGGGCGGGGTGGTGGTATTGCTGGCCGGGGATCCCAAGGAGGAGCTGCCGACGCTGTATCTCCGGCTACGACATGCAGTCCAGTTCGATGGTGTGTCGCTGATCGAGATGTCGCCCCGCCAGACCGCTTTCGGTGATTCGGTAGCAGCCCGCCTCAATCCCTTGCCAGGTGCTGCGGGGCAGATTGCCTCTGCGCTTGCTGACGGCATGATCGGCACCAGCATCGGAGGAATCTCTTCCGATCAACTCTCGGCCGCCCACACTCTGCTCACGTCGGGTCGTCCGATAACCGTGATCGTGGGTCGCGGCAATCTTGCCGAGTCGGCCGATTCTGTGGTGTCTGCGATCGCCGCCCTTCGTCGCCTGGTGCCAGCCTCGAAATTTCTCACAGCATTGCGACGAGGCAACGTGCACGGCGCGCTCGAGATGGGGCTCACACCGGGCTATTTGCCGGGAGGGCAGGACCTCAGCGCCGAGCTTCCGGGGTGGGATATGGCACCGTCAACGACCGGGCTCGATGCCGAGGGCATTTTGAAAGCGGCTGCCAACGGCTCGATCCACACTCTGCTTCTGCTGGGTGCAGATCCGCTGCGAGACTTCCCCGACGCCGCCCTGGCTACCGCAGCATTCGAGCGGATTCGCACGGTCGTGTCGGTGGATACGTTCATGACCCCCAGCACGCAGCGAGCCGATGTCATCTTGCCTGCGGCAATGTTCGGCGAGGTTGATGGAACATTCATGAACCTCGAGGCGCGAATTTCACCCGTTCGAGCCAAGGTCACTCCGCCTGGTCAGTCCCGACCTGACTGGATGATCGCTGCCGAAGTTGCCCAGGCAGCCGGGGGCGATCTGGGATTCACCCGCCTCGCAGAGCTTCAGACCGACATCTCGGCGACGGTTCCGGGCTTCGAGTCGGTCGACTGGTCGACCGATGGCGTCGCAGCCGACGGACCGATCATCGTTTCGGAGCGCTCGTGGCAACCGACCCTCAGCGAAACCGCACCGATTCCGCCCGCCGACGACTACGGTCTGCGGTTGGTGGTTGACCGCAAGCTCTGGGACAACGGCACGATGACAGCGTCCTCAGCATCGCTGAGCGGCCTTGTTGACGATGCGGTTCTCACCCTCGCTCCTTCTGATCTGGCCCGACTTGGTGCAGCGTCAGGTCAGGAAGTGCAGCTTTCAACGCCTGGCGGAGCCACCCACACGGTCGTTGCCAATGGCGACGCCCGTATTCGAAGCGGTGTGGCCCATCTGCCGTACGGGTTGAATGGATTCCAGGCTCAGGAACTTCTCACGGCCGGCGAGCCCGTAATCGATGTGAGAGTTCAGCCGTGAGTCTGATCTCCTTCCAGAATGCCGCCACATCGGTTGGACAGCCCTATCTCGACGACGGCGTCGATACGGGCGACATCGTGCTTGCGGTCACCAAGGCTGTTCTCGCCCTCGTGGTTTGCCTCGTAGCGACCATGCTGATGGTGTGGTTCGAGCGCAAGGTTGTGAGCCGTCTCCAGAACCGGATCGGCCCCAACGTGGCCGGCCCGTTCGGACTTCTCCAGACCCTGGCCGATGGAATAAAGGCCTTCTTCAAAGAAGACAACATCCCCGAGAACGCCGACAAGTTCGTGTTTCGCCTTGCACCGTATCTTTCCCTGCTGCCGGCGTTCCTCACCTTCACCCTCATTCCGATCGGCGGCGATTTCAACGACGGTAAGAACGGAGCGGTGACAATCTTTGGTCGCGAGACCTTCCTCCAGGTGGCCGACGTGCCAGTTGGGGTGTTGTTCTTCCTGGCGATGAGCTCGTTGGGTATCTACGGGATCATGCTCGCCGGATGGTCCTCGGGTTCGAAGTACCCGCTTCTCGGTTCGGTGCGGGCATCGGCTCAGGCAATCAGCTACGAAGCTGCGCTCGGTCTGGCGTTGGCGTCGGTGATCCTCGTAACCGGCGGGCTCAGCATGAATCAGATCGTTCAGACCCAAGCCGGGGCTGGCTTTGGGGGAATCATCCCCAACTTCAACATCATCGTCACCGGTTTCATCCCATTCGCGGTGTTCCTCATCGCCGGAACCGCTGAGCTCAATCGTCCACCTTTCGATCTGGTCGAGGCCGAACAAGAACTAGTGGGCGGGTTCCACACCGAGTACTCCGGGATCCGGTTCGCCCTGTTCTTCCTCAGTGAATTCATGAATACGGTCACAATGGCGGCCATCATCGTCACGCTCTTCCTGGGCGGCCCCGCCGGGCCGGCCTTCTTGGGCGAGACACTCGGTTGGTTCACCGGCTTCATTTGGTTCTTCGCAAAGCTGCTGGTTTTCCTCTTCGTCTTCGTCTGGTTCCGAGCCACCTTGCCCCGCTTCCGGTACGACCAATTGATGGATCTGGGGTGGAAGTTCCTGATCCCGCTTTCGCTTGGCTGGCTGTTGGTGTTGGCGGGAATCCGCGTGGCACGCAACGGAGATCTCGACATTCTCGACACCGCTCAAGCCGACACGATCCTGGTCATCGTCGTTGCGTTTGGCATCCTTGTTCTGGGGATGGCTGTGCTTCGCGGCGCCCTCAACAACGCCCGCAGGGAACGTCTGGTCGCCGCGGGCCTCGATCCGAGTGAGGTGCGCTGATGGGATACTTCGAAGGCTTCGCCGTCACCTTGGCCAAATGGGGCGAAGGTGTGACCACCAAGGAGTACCGGGGCGGGCGAAAGAACCGCAAGGGCGAGATCTCCAAAAAGGATCAGAAGGCACCCAAGCCCGAACGTGCCCACGGTCGCCACGTGCTGAACCGTTACGAAGACGGCATGGAGAAGTGTATTGGTTGTGAGCTTTGTGCTGGGGTGTGCCCCGCGAACTGCATCTACGTGCGGGGCAAGGACAATTCGCCAGAGGATCCCAAGAGCCCGGGCGAACGTTTCGGCTACGTCTACGAGATCAACTACCTCCGCTGCATCCACTGCGACCTGTGCGTCGAAGCGTGCCCGACCGAGGCGATTACGGAATCCAAACTGTTCGAGTTCTCCTTCACAAATCGTTCCGACGCCATCTACACCAAGGACGAATTGCTCGTCGACGACGAAGGGATGCCCCAGAAGCTTCCCTGGGAAGACTGGCGCCCTGGGGAAGACCTCCAGACTTCGGGTTGGATGCGCGCCACCTCTCCGTCGGGCAAAGCCAGTTATCTGGGAACCGGCTGGAGTGGTGAGCTGGGTTACGGCGTTCGTCACGGCGACCTACCCCAGGAAGAAAAAGACGCAAGCTCGGTTTCTGAAGCTGCCGAAGGACACCAGGACCACGACGACGATGGAGGTCATCACTGATGGTTGATGTGATCTCGTTCCTGGTCGCCGGCGCGATCGTGATCGGCGGCGCCCTTGGCGTTGTCGGATTCTCCAATCCCGTGCACGCTGCACTCAGCCTGATTGCATCGTTCTTCGGCGTGGCCGTCGTCTTCATCATTCAAGAGGCCCACTTCCTGGCGTTGGTACAGGTTGTGGTCTACGCAGGCGCCATCGTGGTGCTCTTCTTGTTCGTGATCATGTTGCTGGGTGTCGACACGGCATCGGATCTTCGAACCGAACCGCTGGTCGGCCAACGACCGCTGGGTCTGTTGTTCGGCGCTATCTTGCTCGCCCTCACTCTCGGGGGACTCTTCCTCTCCGGACCCGGCGGGGACCAAGGTGCCGTTGCCCTCACTGGCCAGCAGTCGTTGGTTCAGCCGATCGATGATCGAAGTCAGATCGAACAGTTGGGAGAGGATCTCTTCACCCGTAACATTCTGGCGTTCCAGGCAACCGCGCTGCTACTCACGATCGCCACCGTGGGGGCCGTCGTGCTGGTCCGCAACAAGGGTGGCGAGGATCTTGTGGTCGACGAGCCAGGATTGGCAGTCGAGTAGACCATGATCGTCGTGTGCCGTAGGGGAGAAGGCTAGTGGAACTCACAGAGAGCTGGTATCTGGTCCTGAGCGCGCTGCTGTTCTCTATCGGCGCTACCGGTATCTTGATCCGTAGGAATCCATTGGTCATGTTCATGTGTATCGAATTGATGCTCAACGCTGTGAACATCACCTTCGTCACCTTTTCGAACAGCCTGAACGACCTCTCAGGTCAGACGGCGGTGTTCTTCGTGCTTGTAGTCGCCGCAGCCGAAGTTGTGATCGGTCTGTCAATCGTGGTTGCGGTTCTGCGTCGCAATCCCTCGGCTGATGCCGACGACATCGCAGTGCTCAGGGGATAGCCGTGCTGGAACTCGCATGGCTCATACCGGCCGCCCCACTCATCGGCTTCGCCCTCATTCTCGTTTTCGGTCGCCTACTAGGTGAACCCCTCGCCGGTTGGCTTGGATTCGGTGCGATGGGAGTAAGTTTCCTCGCAACGGCAACAGTCTTCGTTGGCCTCGTAGCCGAGGACCATAGCGAACGATTCTTCGTACAGACCCTGTTCGAATGGGTTCCGGCGGGCAATCTCAGCGTCAACGCCGGCCTGTTGGTCGATCCGCTGTCGATCACGATGTGCCTCTTCATCACCGGTGTCGGTGCTCTGATCCATCTGTACTCCATCGGATATATGCATGGAGATCCGGATTACTCCAAGTTCTTTCTCTACATGAACCTGTTCGCGGCCGCGATGTTGGTGTTGGTCCTCGGCGACAACATGCTCATGACCTTCCTCGGTTGGGAGGGTGTGGGTGCGTGCTCGTACTTGCTCATTTCGTTCTGGTTCACGAATCCAGCGAATGCCTCGGCTGGCAAAAGGCTTTTGTCACCAACCGTGTCGGTGACTTTGGGTTCATGCTCGCTATGTTCCTCGTGTTCGCCACGATCGGGTCGATCGACTACGCCAACATTCTTTCCGAGGCGCCCGGATTTGGTTCCGGAACGGCGACGGCGATCGTGCTCCTGTTACTGGTTGCTGCGGCTGGGAAGTCGGCACAACTGCCTCTTTATGTATGGCTCCCCGACGCGATGGCCGGGCCGACCCCAGTCTCTGCGCTGATTCACGCCGCAACGATGGTCACATCAGGCGTCTACTTGCTTACACGGATGAATCCGGTGCTGGCGGCAGCCGATGGGTGGGCGGTCGATACCGTCGCGTGGGTCGGAGCGCTTACCGCTCTCTTCGCGGCTACTGTCGCCGTCGCCCAGAACGACATCAAGAAGGTACTCGCATATTCGACTGTCTCTCAGTTGGGTTACCTCTTCTTGGCCGTGGGAGTTGGTGCGTACGTGCCAGCCATTTTCCATATGGTCACGCATGCGTTCTTCAAGGCGCTGCTCTTCCTCGGGTCGGGTTCAGTGATTCATGGTCTGCACGACGAGCAGGACATGCGGCGCATGGGCGGCCTTGCCCGCTTCATGCCGATCACGTCGATCACGTTCATCATTGGCTGGTTGGCAATCGCCGGTGTACCTCCCTTTGCCGGGTTCTGGAGCAAGGACGAGATCCTGCTCTATGCATGGAATCAGAACAAGCTGCTTTGGGCAATCGGGCTGATAACCGCCCTGCTCACAGCGTTCTACATGACTCGTCAGGTGATCCTCACTTTCTTTGGCCGTACGCGTTTCTACGACCCAACAACCGAAGAGATCGAAGCAGCCTTCGAGATTGGGTTGTCGCTGGCCGACGAAGCATCCAATGAAGCAGAAGGCGTGCTGATTGCTGCCCATGCATCAGTCGACAAAGCTGTTGGAGACTTGGAGAAACGGACCGCTGCGGTTGAAGTTGCAGCTGCGAAGTTGAGCGACGCCAAGGAGGCGTTCACCCTCGTCAGCGCCGAAGATGATGCCCACACCAAGCTTGCCAAGGCACTGGAAAAGGCAGAGAAGGGCGTGCCGAAGGCCGGCGAAAACCTGGCCAAGGCGCAGACAAGCGTGGCTGACGCAAACGCGTCGGTCGATTCCGCATCTGAACAGTTGGCAGAAGCGAAGGCCTCATATCGCGCCTTGGCAGCTACGCGCTCAGCGTTGCCACGGCCCGATACGCATGTGACAGCTGCCTCGGTGTCACCAGAGCTGGGTGAGCTTGCAGCTGACATGCCAGACTCCTACCGCGACAGGCAGGAGTACCACCCGCACGAGTCGCCGTGGACCATGACCCTTCCGCTGGTGGCGCTGGCGGGCGCAGCCACCGTTGCCGGTGGGCTCAACCTGCCTTTTGCCAAGGATCTTCACTTCCTGGAGCACTGGTTGGAGACCAGTCTGTTCGGAAACGAAGCCAAACTGGCGGTAGGGACATCCACCAAGTGGGGTCTTGCGGTGGTAGCGATAGTTTGCGCGCTCGCAGCCATCTACGCAGCGTTCACCGTGTACCTGCGGGGCAAGGTAGATCCAAGGTCGATCGAGAAGACGGCCTTTGCCCGAGCCTGGTATGTCGACGAGACCTACGCTCGAATCGCCGGCGGGCCCGGCCACAAAGGCTTTGATCTGGCTGCGTTGTTCGATCGATCAGTCATCGACGGTTTTGTCAACGGGATCGCGACCGGTGTTCGAAGCGCCGGGCAGGCCATGCGCGGCCTACAAACCGGCTACGTACGAAACTCAGCCCTTGGCATCGTCATAGGCTCGGCCGGCGTTCTGATTTGGTTCCTCTCCCGGTTGTGGCAGTCATGATGTTTGCAGCAGAGGCCGCTGAGGCCGCGTCCTTCCAGATTCTCCCCGCACTGATCATCGTGCCGCTGCTCACGGCGATCGTCCTCGGACTGCTGCCGTCAAATCGCGATGAATACACCCGAATCACCGCGCTGGTCGGGTCTGCTATCACCGGAGCGATTTCGATCTATATGTTGGCCGAGTTCGTCGCCGAGGACGGGGGCTTCCAGTTCGTAGTAGAGCGTGACTGGATAAGTGATCTGGGGATCAGCTTCGCACTGGGTGTCGACGGGATCTCGCTGTTTCTTGTTGTGATGACAGGAGTCCTCTTTCCGCTCGGGTTGTTGGCAACCAGTGCGCACCACGATTCCAAGGCATACCACATTTGGGTCATGATTCTGATGGCTGGCTCAATGGGCGTCTTCCTGTCGCTCGACATCCTCTTGTTCTTCATGTTCTTCGAGATCGTGCTTGTCCCGATGTACTTCCTCATCGGCAAATGGGGTCATGGCAACCGGGTGCATGCAGCGTTGAAGTTCTTCCTGTACACCATGGCCGGATCGGCGTTGATGCTGGTTGGAATCCTCGCTGTCGTGTTCCTCACGGCACGCAGTACCGGTGATATCAGCTTCGACATCCGCGACTTGGCCCAAGCTCAAGCTCTCTCAACCAATCAAGCCCGGGCCGTGCTGGCCACCTTCGCCCTTGCCTTTGCCGTGAAGGTGCCGTTGTTCCCGCTGCACACTTGGCTCCCCGATGCCCACACCGAGGCCCCAACAATCGGTTCAGTGATTCTTGCCGGGGTCCTGCTCAAACTTGGCACCTACGGCTTCCTGAGGTTTGGCTTGTACCTGTTTCCCGAAGCCTCCTATGACCTGGCCCCGATCTTCCTGACCCTCGGCGTCATTGGAATCATCTACGGCGCCATCGTGGCCACGGTGCAGAAGGATCTGAAGCGACTGATTGCCTACTCCTCGATCGCCCACCTCGGCTTCATCATTCTCGGGCTCTTCGCTCTCAACTCTCAGGGCATCCAGGGCGGCGTTCTCCAAATGGTGAACCACGGCATCAGCACCGGGGCGTTGTTCATACTCGTTGGTTGGATCTATGAGCGCCGCCGCACCCGAGAGATCGCAGCGCTGTCAGGACTTCAGAAGTCTGCACCGCTGTTTGCCGGTGTCTTCACCGTGGTGATGTTGTCCAGCGTTGGACTCCCCGGTCTGAATGGCTTTGTGGGCGAATTCCTAATTCTTCTCGGCGCCTTCAACGATCGTGCGAGATGGTGGGCTGTGGTGGCGACGGTTGGAGTGATACTTGCAGCTCTCTACTTGCTTTGGGCCTACCAGCGGGTCTTCCATGGTGAACCCGATGGGGAGAACGCTTCAATGCGAGATCTCAGCTTGTCGGAGTTCTTGAGCATCGCTCCTCTGCTGGGCCTGATCGTTTTCATGGGCGTCTACCCCAAGCCGGTGCTCGAGCGGATCGAGCCCGCAGTAGACGAACTGATCGAACACATCGAAGCCAACGTGAACGGCTTCACCGAGGACGAGCCAGAGGCTCCCACCGAGCACGATCAACGAGATCTGCTGGTGGAAGCACTTCACGAGGCAGAGGAAGAAGCTGAGTCCGAGGGCGGGGAGGTCGAAGAATGATGTTGGCCCAGGCTGTCCAGACGCCCGAGGTTCCCTGGTCCCTGCTGTGGCCATTCCTGCTCACCGCAGTGGGTGCGGTGATCCTCGTGACTATCAGCTCGCTGATCCCCGAGGTTCGGGAACGTAGTTTCCCGGCCTTCTACACCGCAGCAATGGCGGTTGGTTCGGGTGTGTCTCTCTATTGGATCTGGAATCGCGTGACCGATGCCGGCGGCCGGATCGTTGTCCTCGACGGTGCCCTGAGCATTGACTACTTCACACTTTTCATTGCAGCCATCATCTCGGTGTCGGTGTTTTTCACCGCCCTGTTCCTGGATGACTACCTCCGAAGAGAAGGGCTGGATGGGCCCGAATGGTATGTTCTGGTGCTTCTGTCAGCCTCGGGTGGCCTGATGATGGCTGCCGCCGAGGATCTCATCGTCACGTTTCTCGGCCTCGAGATTCTGTCCATCGCCGTATATGTTCTCGCCGCACTTCACCTGCGCCGATCCGAGAGCCAAGAAGCCGGCTTCAAGTACTTCGTGTTGGGAGCATTGTCGTCAGCGTTCTTCCTATACGGCATCGCAATGATCTACGGCGCAACCGGGTCAACGAGGCTTTCCGAGATCGGTGCGGTGCTTACGCTCACCAACGATCGGGGTCTGACCCCTGTAGAAGACTCGTCGCTGTTGCTTGCCGGCATGGCCCTTCTGCTGGTTGGTTTCGGCTTCAAGATCTCCGCAGCACCCTTCCACTTCTGGACCCCTGATGTCTATCAGGGCGCACCGACTCCAATTGTCGGATTCATGGCCTCAACAGTGAAAGTGGCGGGAGTTGCTGGCTTCGCCCGCGTATTCCTGTCCGCATTTGGTCAAGTGGGTGCTGACTGGCGGCCGGTCGTTGGCGCCATGGCCTTGCTTTCGATCGTCGTAGGTTCATTCCTTGCCATCCGCCAGGACAACGTGAAACGTATGTTGGCCTATTCCTCTATCAGCCACGCCGGCTTCATTCTCATCGGGCTCTACGCAGCTGGGTCGACCGACAACGCAGTAGCCGTCCTCGGCTCGCGCTCGTTGCTGTTCTACCTGTTTGCCTACACGGTGATGGTCGGCGGCAGCTTCGGCGTGGCCACCCTGGTCGGACAACGCGGTGACGGAGCCCACAGTCTCACCGACTACGCAGGGCTCTCCGCCCGCAAGCCGCTCCTTGCGGCATTGCTCGTTGTGCTGCTTTTCGCTCAGGCCGGCATTCCGTTCACCAGTGGTTTTTGGGCCAAGTTCGGTGTGATCGAGGCTGCTGTGCGAGGCGAGAGCTATGTACTAGCCGGTGCCGCCATGGTGGCTGCGGTGGTGGGTGCCTACCTCTATCTGAAGATCATCGTAAGCATGTTCCTGACCTCAGCCGAAACAACCGATGAGGGCGTTGTCGTGAACTCGGGTAGTTCGATCGTGCTTGCGCCAGCTGCGGTTGTGGCAATCGTGGCTGCGGTGGTTGCGACACTGTTATGGGGTGTGCTCCCCGACCTCGGAGGCGATCTCCTGCGCTCTGCGGCAAGCACATTCATCCGGTAACTTCCCGATTCCCTCCGGGGGCCTCCTGCGTCGCCGGTTGCTTGTTGGCCTCCGCTCGCCTTCTCACTCGGTTTTGTTCGGTCTGCGCGAAACCTTCGGTCGACGAACCGGCCCTGGGAGAATGTTTGGCGAGCTTATGTCTGAGTGGCAGTTTCTAGGGCCTTGGCAGCACCAAGCAAGGCAAGATCACCTCGGGGTGAACCGATCAGCTGAGCGCCGACCGGCAGTCCGGCCTCGGTGAATCCAGCGGGTAGCGAGAGTGCCGGCAGACCCATCTGCGTAATTCTGGAAACGGCTCGCATCCAGGTGATGTACCGCTCCATTGGGACACCATTGATTTGGGTCGGGTACTCGTTCTCTATCGAAAATGGGCTCAACTGGGTGACGGGTCCGATCATCAGATCGAAGTCGGAGAAGAACTGGCAGGCCCGGTCCCACAATGTCTTGGTCGCCTGGACGGCCTGTGCCACCTCGATTCCCGAAAGTGCGAGACCTCGGCGGATCTCGTCTTGGACGGTCTCCTTCATCTCCGACAATCTGTCGGTGCGTCGGCCCCTCGGGCTGTGGGCCATACCCCAGGATCGGAGCGTTTCGAACGCATAGTCAGCGCCTTCGAAGTCCGGTTCGGCTTCGGTCACCTGCCAACCGAGCGCTTCACATGTGAGGCGCAACCGGGCGAGAATTGATGTGATTTCGGGCTCGACTGGGAGGCCTCCCAATGTCTCACTCCACGCCACTCTTAGCGGACGATCCGCAGGTGAAATCCTGACCGGCACCTCGAGCCCTCGGTTGGTGGGGTCGCGGTGATCCGGTGTGGCCAGGACCGACAACAACAGTGCCACGTCGTCGACCGATCGACCCATTGCCCCGGTGATCCCGTAGTTGTTGTAGGGGTCTTCAGCTGCAGGGTGGGGGATTACCCCCATCGAGGTTCTGAAGCCAACGATGTTGTTCCAGGCAGCCGGATTTCGCAACGAGCCGCCCAGGTCGCTTCCGTCGGCGATGGCCAGCATCCCGGTCTGTAATCCCACCGCAGCCCCTCCCGACGAGCCTCCGGCGACCTTTGAGTGGTCGAAGGGATTCACGGTGGTTCCATACACCGGATTGAACGTGTGTGAACCAGCACCGAGTTCGGGCGTATTTGTCTTGCCGACAGCAACCGCTCCCGCGTCGGTCATGCGCTGCACGAGCAGGCTGTCTGCCAGGGGGCGATTCTCGGCCCAGATGGGCGAGCCGTAGGTCGTGGGGAAGTCCTTTGTTTCGGTGAGGTCCTTGTGAGCGGTGACCAAGCCCGCCAGGCGACCGGGATCCTGGCCCGCTGCGATCTTGGCGTCCACTGCTTTGGCTCGTGCTCGCCCTACGTCGGGGTCCAACGCAACGAGAGCATTCACCGAAGGATTCACTTTGTTGATCCGGCCAAGGTGAGCCTCGAGTAGTTCGGTGGCTGACGTCTTTCCTGACCGCAGTAGTTGAAGCTGGTCGTGGGCAGAAAGTTCACACAGCTCCGACATGATGAACACCGTATTCGCCCGGCTGGGCCGCGATCGCATTGGTTTGTGAGAGCGACGACCAGCCGACGTACGCTCGTCTAATGGCTGATCGCACCGCATTTCGTACCTGCCCACTGTGTGAGGCTGGGTGTGGTTTGGAAATCGAACTGACAACCAAGCCGGACGGGAGTGAGGAAGTAAGGCGGATTCGAGGCGATCAGAACGACGTTTTCAGCGCGGGATTCATCTGCCCGAAAGGATCGACGCTGAAGCACCTCCATGAGGATCCCGATTGGCTGCGCCAGCCTCACGTGAAGCGGAATGGGCAGTTCGAACCGGTCTCCTGGGACGAAGCGTTCGAGACAGTTGCGGCGGGTCTGGCGCCGATTCTGGCAGCAGGTGACCGCCATGCAGTGGGCATCTATCTCGGAAATCCGAATGCTCACAACCTCGCCCCCATGTTCTACAACCGCGGGCTCATCAAGAGCATCGGTTCCCACAACGTGTTCAGCGCCTCCACCGTCGATCAACGGCCGAAGGAGGTCTCGACTGCGATGTTATTCGGCTCTGTCGCCGTGCCGGTTCCAGACCTCGATCGAACCGACTACTTGCTGATGTTGGGCGCCAATCCGCTTGCTAGCAATGGATCGTTGTGTACCGCCCCCGATTTCCCCGGCCGGCTGAAGCGCATTCAGGAGCGCGGTGGCAAGGTGGTCGTTGTCGACCCCCGTCGTAGCGAGACCGCCGAAATGGCCGACCTGCACCTTGCGATCCGACCCAACGGTGATTCATACCTGCTGGCCGCCTTGGTGAACGTGATGTTGGCTGACGGCTTGGCTGTGCCCGGGCGACTGGGCAGGTACACATCAGGGCTGGACCAATTGCCAGCGCTCTTCGCCCCCTTTGCACCAGAAGCGGTCGCGGAGCGGGTCGGGCTCGGCGCCGAGGTGATTCGTGCACTGGCTTTTGAGCTGACGTCCGCTCCAACCGCTGCGGTTTATGGCCGGATCGGAACAACGTGCCAAGAGTTCGGGACGCTCACCAGCTGGTTGGTGGATGTTGTCAACCTTCTGTCAGGAAACCTCGACAGCGTCGGCGGTGCAATGTTCACGACCCATGCTGCGGGTCAGCCCTCAACCAAGGGCAAGCCCGGGATCGGAAGAGGGTTCCGGGTGGGGGGAAAGAAGAGTCGTGTGAGCGGCACAGCGTCGACATTCGGCGAGTTTCCGGTCACGGTGATGGCCGAGGAGATCGAAACCGAGGGATCCGGAAGGGTTCGCGCCATGGTGACGGTCGGAGGAAACCCAGTGAGTTCCAACCCCAACGTGGGCAGGGTGGACGCCGCCTTTGCTTCGCTTGATTTCATGGTGTCGGTTGATCCATACATCAACGAAACCACGAGGCACGCCGACGTGATTCTCCCGCCTCCGTCACCACTGCAGAAATCCCACTACGACCTCGCACTCCTCCAGTTTGGTGTGCGCAATATCGCCAACTACAGCCCCGCTGTGCTTCCTTTGGAGGAGGGCCAAATGGACGAGGGCCGAATTCTCCTACGTCTCACCGCAGTCTTTTCGGGGGAGGCGGCGAGCGGTCCTGTAGCCGAAGCCGTGGCCGACAACATCGATCACATGACGGCCACGGCGATCGCAACCTCCGCCACAAAGGACGACTTCAGTAGCGCGGCCGGACGAGATGCAGACGATCTGATCGCCCAAACGGGCCGAACCGGGCCGGAGCGCCTATTGGATCTCACGCTACGAACGGGACCCTTTGGCGATGGCTTCGGATCAACTCCGAGCGGCATCTCGATGGACGTGATGGAAGCGAATCCTCATGGCGTGGATCTCGGACCGCTTGACGAGCATCGCATTCCAGATCTCTTGCGGACCCAATCCGGAACAATCGAATTGCTGAATGAAGCGATCCTCAGTGAAATCCAGCGTTTGGCCGGCACCGTCGCTGAGGAGCCACCGGCGATGATTCTTGTCGGTCGACGACATATCAGATCCAACAACTCGTGGATGCACAACGTCCGCGTGCTGACCAAGGGGCGTAATCGTTGCACCCTTCAGATCCACCCCGACGATGCGGATCGCCTAGGACTGGAGGATGGCGCAGCCGCCAAGGTTGTCAGTCGAGTCGGCGAAGTGGTCATCGACTGTGAGAGAACCGACATTGTCCGACCCGGCGTAGTGAGCATCCCCCACGGATTCGGTCAGGGTGTCGAGGGAGTGCAGCTTCGAGTGGCGTCGGAGTATCGCGGCGTCAACACCAACGTGCTCACCGATGAGTACTTACGAGACCCGATCACTGGCAACATCGCATTCAACGGTGTACCCGTCGAGGTGTCTCCCGCCTAACGACGCGGTGACTCATCCGCCCGAAACAGCGGAGTCGCCCTCGGGACCGGCGACCAGATCGTCGTATGGATCGTCGAGCCAGTGTTCTGGAAGAGATACAACCTGTGGGCCTCGGGTGTGTCCTCGTGCAACCCGACGATTTTCTTCTGGTAGCGAAACGTGTGGGACTTGAGCGAGGAGAACAGCGAGTTCATCGAGCGAATCGATTTGGCCGAGCTGACGGCGGATTTCGCCACCGATCGGGTAACCCTTCAGATACCACGCAGTGTGTTTGCGGAACTCTCGTAGTCCCTTGTATTCGCCGAACCAGGCCACCAATTCCTTGGCGTGTTCGGCCATCAGCAGTGTGACCTCAGATGTTCGAGGGACCTCCGGCAGCGGCTCTCCGGCGAAGGCGGCATCGAGATGTGAGAACAACCACGGGCGTCCCAGGCAGCCCCGACCGATGACAACGCCATCACATCCGGTCTGCTCAACCATTGCCATTGCGTCGGAGGCTTCCCAGATGTCGCCGTTGCCGTACACCGGTATCTCGGCTGGAAGGGCCTGTCGCAATGCCGAGATCGTTGACCAATCTGCCCTGCCGCTGTAGAGCTGGGCTGCGGTTCGTCCGTGCAGCGCAACCGCTGCAATACCAACCTCGCTGGCGATCTGACCGGTGTCAAGGTACGTGATGATGATCGTCGTCGATGCCAACTCTGAACTTGATTGTCACCGGTACATCGCCCGCTGCGTCAACGGCGGATCGAAGCAAGTTGCGCAGGAGATTTCGCTTGTACGGCAGAGCCGATCCACCGCCGTTTCGGGTGACCTTTCGAACCGGGCAGCCAAGGTTCAGGTCAAAATGATCGATGCCCTCGGTGTCGAGCAGCTTCCTGATCGCTTCACCAACGATGACCGGATCAACGGCCGCAAGTTGAAGGCTCCGGGGGAACTCATCCTCTGCGAACTGCGCAAGCTTCATCGTCTTTTCGTTGCCCTCGACGACAGCCTTCGCGGAGATCATCTCGCTGACGTACAGACCCCCGCCGTAGCGGCGGCACAGGCGTCGGAACGGCGCGTTCGTAACCCCGGCCATCGGGGCCAGTACCACCTTGGGGATATTGCCCTCGGAGAACAGTCGGGTCGACATGACAGCAAACCAGCATAGAGGCGGTGTTCATCTCTTTGGTAGGACGACGGTAGCGACCGCTATCAGATTCCGGGGTCGATCCCAGTCATTGCAATTGAGAGATCCCATAGGCGATTGGCCAGTTCAGGGTTGCGGGCGGTTGATGTCGACTTCACCTGTGTTGCCGGCCCGGCCGTCTCGCCTCGCTTGCTCGGTCCGAAGTAGTCGCCACCCCGTGCCGCGGGCCCGGTGGCCGCCAGAAGGGTCGGCCACGCACCCGCTGCGGCGGAGTTGAAGATTGGTCGAACCAAGGGAACGACCAACTTCATCCACGACGGCATTGTGCGAAACAGTTCGGTTTCTGCAATGCCGGGATGGCATCCGACGGCAATGGTGGGCGAGTTCTGATCTCTGAGGCGTCGATCGAGTTCGTACATGAACAGCAGATTGCTCAGTTTGCTTTGTCCGTACCGGGCCCGTGCGTCGTAGCCGTCGTGTGCGTCGATGTCATCGAAATACATTTTGGCGCCCTTGTGGGCGAGGCTGCTGGTGAGGACCACGCGACTGTTCTCGGTCTGGCCCAGCTTGGGCAATAGCAGTGCGGTTAGCGCAAAGGTCCCGAGGTGGTTCACGCCGAACTGTGACTCGAAGCCATCTGCGGTGTGTTCCAGTGGTGGGACCATGATTCCGGCGTTGTTGATGAGAACGTCGAGTTGTGGCTCCTGGGCGACCCGCTCCGCTGCAGCCCTGACGCTGGCTAGATCGGCTTGGTCGAGCTGGATTACGTCCAGATCCGCCTTGGGGATCGCTGTGTGAATCTGATCGATGGCCTCCATGGCACGGCGCGATGAGCGACAACCCATCAGAACCCGGCCTCCCTTGGAAGCCAACGCTTTGGTGGTCTCGAACCCGAGGCCGGCATTTGCGCCGGTGACGAGGAAGGTGCGACCTGACTGATCGGTGAGGTCGTCGGCGGTGAATCCTTGGGTCATCCGTCAGACCCTAGACCGCTCGGATTCGGTTGGACCATCGTTTCGGTGGCCGATGGCGGCCACCGGGCCAGAATTTAGCGAACCTCTTCGGCGTCGCGTCGACTCGACGCACGTCGCTCCGCAAAGACCTTTTTCCAGTCTTGCATGAGCCGGCGGTCGGTGCGCCTGCGTTCGGGCTCCCCGGCTGAGTCCGGATCATCGAGAACGTCCGCAACGGCCGTCAGCGCTTGCGTGATCGATTCCGGTATGGAAATCGTCGCCGACACAAAGGCGTGTTCGCTGTCTCGAAGGTAACTGGCGTCGTAGGTGGCAACCAGGATGACCTCGGTACCAGGACTCAGATGGCGGATCTCTTCCAGCACCTCGGTGCCTCTCAGGCCCGGGGAATCGTCGGCGAGCAACAGCAGAGCCGGCTTGAGGATCCTGCATGCATCGATAGACATCACGGCGTTGGTGACCTCACGCACGATTTCGAAGCGATCGTGGGTCTGGACCAAGTAGCGCGCCGCAACGCGGGCCCCTGGTTCTGAGACCGCTATCACAGCGGTGTAGATGTCCTGCGGGGAATCCATCAACGGGTCTATCGGCAGATCTGCGACACTTGTTGAGCGCTGATCGGGATCGACACGATGAAACGTGAACCGATGCCAAGCGCGCTATCCGCCACCAGGGATCCCCCATGAGCTTCAGCGATCGCTTTGCTGATACGCAATCCCGATCCGCTTCCCCCGGTTGCCCCTAAGGGGTCAGACCCCGGACTTCTCCCGGTGCTGGCCGTTGAAGTCCTCGATGTCGATGTTGCAGTCCGACAGCGTGGAGAATAGATCTACCAGTGCGGCGTTCTCCGACGGGCTTCCCTGCGAGAAGCTGAGCAGGGTGGTGAGATCAGCCGTGTCGACAAAACAGGTCGCTTGCTCGGTCGAAAGGTTGCTGTCTTCCATCAAGCCGTCGATGAAGAGCTGGCGGCCGATTTCGGTCTCGAGTAGCCCGGCGATTAGTTCGACGTCTGCGTCCGACATCGCCGTGGTCCCGCCCGAATCAGGATCAGAACCACCAACGACCTCATTCCCGTCGGCTTCTTCTGGGACGATCCCGCACACTTGCTCCTCGTATGCCTCCATGCGATCGCTGGCTGCCTCGATCGATTCGTTGTTCACGATCTCGGGATCCATGGCGCTGAACGCCTGGAAGTAGTCGTAGTCGTTGGTTTCCAACGCTTCGGCGAACGCTTCGACTGCTGTTTTGCTGAGTTCGTAGTCCCCCGCAAGCGCTCCCGGAATGACGTCGTCAGCGTCGGCGATGAATTCAGCCCATGCGTCAGCGATCCGCTTTGCGTTCTCTGGGCTGAAGTCGTTGGAGATGTCGATCTCGTCCTCCAGCTCGTCGAGTGTCACGGCCAAATTGCAGTAGGCCTCGACCCGCTCCGCCTCGGACAGGGAGGTCGCAACGGTCGGCGACTGGGCAGTTGTGGTGTCCTCAGCCGACAAAGCCAAGTCTTGCTCGGGTTCTTTGGAAACGTCACCGCCCGAGTCGCAGGCTGACAACGTCAGCCCGGCCGCCGCCAGGAGGGCTATCCAGATACGGGCGCAGCGCGACAACGAATCCATACAATTCTCTTCGGGCTCTGCCCTGGCGTGCTTGAGTCCGCTGACACGGTTCCAGATCCCCCTTTTGCAGATGGAGCGTTTCAACTTCTGCAGATGGGCGTGTCAACGCGTATCGTGAACTGGTGTGACGCTGATTCCTGAATCTGACCAATGGATGCTCAACGAGGGAACCCATACCCGCCTGTACGAAACACTTGGATGCCAGCCGCTAACAGGCTGGACCGATCCCGGTCGCCGTTTCGCGGTGTGGGCCCCCAACGCTTCCTCCGTGGGGGTGATCGGAGACTTCAATCAGTGGGGTCCTGCTCAGTACCTCGAACCGAACGGATCGAGTGGAATCTGGGCGGGTGTTGTCCCCGACGCCAAGGTCGGCGATCGGTACAAGTTTCGAATCGTCACGGCTGCTGGCCACGTGGTGGAGCGGGCTGACCCGCTGGCGTTTGCGGCCGAACTACCGCCCCACACCGCCTCTGTGGTCACCGATCTCACCTACGAGTGGAACGATGCGGAGTGGCTATCGGCCCGGCCAAAGACCCAGTCGGACAATAAACCGATCTCGATGTATGAGATGCACGTTGGCTCTTGGCGCCACGCCGAGGCGTATCGAAGCCTTACTTGGAACGAATTGGCCGAACCCCTCGCCGACCACCTCGAGGAAACCGGGTTCACCCATGTTGAGCTCCTGCCTGTGATGGAGCATCCTTTCTATGGGAGTTGGGGCTACCAGACCACTGGCTTCTACGCTCCGACTGCGCGGTACGGGCTGCCGACCGAGTTCATGGGTTTCGTCGACGCACTCCATCAGCGGGGCATAGGCGTCGTGCTCGACTGGGTTCCGAGCCATTTCCCCTCCGATGATTTCGCCCTCGGTCGTTTCGACGGATCAGCCCTGTACGAGCACGAGAACCCAATGGAGGGCTGGCACCCGGATTGGAAGAGCTACGTGTTCAACTACGGTCGACACGAAGTCCGTTCGTTCCTCACGTCGAGCGCTCATATGTGGCTCGACCGATACCACATCGACGGAATAAGGGTGGATGCCGTCGCCTCGATGCTGTACCGGGACTACTCACGGGAAGAGGGAGAGTGGATCCCCAACGTCCACGGTGGCCGCGAGAACCTCGAGGCCATCTCCTTCCTCCAACACTTGAACCAAACCGTTGGGGAAAGATTCCCCGACGCGCTAACCATCGCCGAGGAAAGCACTGCCTTCCCGGGCGTCACCAGACCGGTCTCCCAAGGCGGGCTCGGATTTCACTACAAGTGGGACATGGGCTGGATGCATGACACCATCCAGTACCTGGAGCGCGATCCCATCCACCGCCGCTTTCATCAAGGGGAGATCACGTTTCGCGCCGTCTACGCCTTCAGTGAACACTACATGCTGTGCCTTTCTCACGACGAGGTGACCCACGGCAAAGGCTCACTGCTGGCCAAGATGCCCGGCGACGAATGGCAGCAGTTCGCCAATCTCCGCGTACTGTTTGGAAACCAGTGGTTCAGCCCGGGCAAGAAGCTGCTTTTCATGGGCCAGGAGTTTGGCCAGGGGCCGGAGTGGAATCATGACTACCCCGCTGCGTGGAGCCAACTCGAGCTACCGAACCATGCCGGCATGATGGCGTGGGTCGCCGCCCTGAACGCCCTTTACGCTGGCGAGCCCGCACTTCACGAAGGAGACAATCGCCCGTCCGGCTTCTCGTGGGTCGTGCTCGACGATGGCGAGAACAGCGTTCTGGCGTGGCTCCGAAGCACCGACGGGCACCGACCGGTGCTATGCCTATTCAACCTCACTCCCGTACCGCGCCCGGGCTACCGACTCGGCGTCCCGGTAGGTGGCGAGTGGGAACTGCTGGCGAACAGCGACGATGCGGCCTACGGCGGATCCGCTGCTGAAATCAGCAGTCTTGTGCTGGCCGACGGTCACGGCGCCCATGGTCAGCCACACAGTCTTGTGATCGATATTCCGCCCCTCAGCGTGTTGGCACTCGCTCCGGGCACGGGAGTTGATATTCCCTAGCAGCTTGAATGCAGAGCACGTTCTACGGCACTCTGGGGTCATGTCAACCCGGCCGAAGATCGCGAAGAAGCTCTATGAGAAGGAACTGGAGCGACTTCAGTTCGAGTTGGTGAAGATGCACGAGTGGGTTCGTGAGGAGGGTTTGAAGGCCGTTGTTGTCTTCGAAGGACGCGATGCCGCCGGCAAGGGTGGCACGATAAAGCGGATTGCCGAGCCCCTGAACCCCCGGGTGGTTCGGATCGCTGCTCTTCCTGCGCCGACCGAACGGGAGAAGTCCCAGTGGTACTTCCAGCGTTATGTAGCTCATCTGCCAGCGGCAGGGGAGATGGTGCTCTTCGATCGCAGTTGGTACAACCGTGCGGGCGTTGAGAAGGTGATGGGCTTCTGTACCGATGATGAATACCGCGAGTTCCTGCGGTCCTGCCCTGAGTTCGAACGGATGCTGGTCCGCAGCGGGATCATTCTCGTCAAGTACTGGTTCTCGGTGAGCGACGCTGAACAAGAACGACGGTTCAAGCGGCGGCTCACCGATCCGACCAAACGGTGGAAGTTCTCTCCGATGGATCTTGAATCACGCAGCCGATGGGCCGAGTACAGCAGAGCCAAAGATGCGATGTTCGCCGCCACTGATATCAAACAGGCACCATGGTTCGTGGTGGAATCGGACGTCAAGAAAATCGCCCGACTCAACTGCATCAGCCACCTTCTGACCCAGATTCCCTACCGGGAGGTCCCGTCCCCCGACATCGTTCTACCCGAGATCCCGAATACCGACGGATACGTGCGACCGCCGATAACCGACCAGACCTTCGTTCCGGCCGTCTACGGCAGTTGATTCAGACGCCTGGGTAATTTGCCCTATACGGAGAGGTCACCGGACCTGCCGATGATCGGTCCATGGGACCACTCGACAAACTGCTTCTAGCCGCATGTGCAGTGTTTGTGATTCTCGGCACGGCGGTCGTCGGAGTGTCACCTGCGGGAGCCGATGGCGGGTTCTTCCAGGGATCGGTTGAGCGTGCCTATGACGCAGAGGCCGAAATGCTGGACACCATCAACCGGACCAGGGCCGAGTACGGCCTTGACGCGTTGCGCTCCCGCGAGTGGGGAGAGTACGAGGGTTACCTCGATTGCGTGGTCGCACAGAACGCGGCGCAGGCTGACCTCGAGCACTACCCAGAGTCCTGTGGTCAGGGATTCGTGGAGGCGGAAATCCTGGCTGCTCGTTACAGCAGCGGCGCCGGCGGGAGCACCAACACCCTGGTGAAGCAGTGGAACGAGTCCGACGGGCACCGCCGGATCATGCTTGCCGCCAATGCTGACTACGCCTACGTGGGAGTGTTCTGCATCGGCAACACGTCTTGGGCCGTGTCCTGGATTGGAACCGACCAAGGCTACGTCTCACAGAACTATGCCGCCGAGCAGACCATCCCGGCCAGCTTCTTCACCGACAACGACTACCGCTGCAATGACAGCGAGCCGGTGCCCGTCAACGACCCGCTCACCGGGTTCACTCCAGCCGATTCCTTGGAAGCCCTCGTCAGCAGCGAGAGCTTCAGCAAGACCGATGCCGACATCCTTCGGCTGTATCTGGCGTTCTTCAATCGGCAGGCGGACATCGCCGGTGCGAACTACTGGCTCGGAGTCAGTTCCTCCGGCGTGTCGATCGACCGCATCAGCTCCGAGTTCGCCATCAGCACTGAATTCGTCAACACCTACGGAAACGTTGGAAACGAGCAGTACTTGCGAATCCTGTATGAAAACGTGCTCGGTCGTGAGGCCGATCAAGCTGGTTTCGACTACTGGCTTGGCCTGCTCAACAGTGGCCAATTGGATCGCGGTGGCGTCGTCCGTTGGATTGCCAACGACGTCGAGTTCACGAACAGTCACCCCTATGGCGACTACTAGATTCCCAGGACGAGATCAGCTCAGTCGAATAGTGACCCGGTTGTCGTGGTAAACCGCACCCTGCCCACCATCTGAATCTTCTTCCCGGACAGTGGCGTTTACCAACTGGGTGGCCCACCCTTTGCTGATCGATGCGACGCCCGGTCGGGTCGCTCGGTCATCGATTTCGAGCGTCGCCTCGAACGAGCCTCTGTTGTTGGCCACAGTTACCGAGCTGCCCGGGACCAAGCCGTCGCGTTCCGCGTCGGCGCTGCACACCACGACGGGTGGTGCATCGGTTCGGGCCAACGTCTTGGCGGTCTGGGAGAAAACAGTGTTGATGTGCCAGTCGCTGCCGATGGCGATCAGGTTGTAGCCCGAACCCTCCGCTGGCTCCTTGATGCCGCGCCATTCCGGCAGATACCCCAGACCGTCTAGTTCGGCCTGGGGGTGGGTGAAGTGGAAACGTTCGACTGGCGGTGTTTCCGGCAGGCGCATGAAACCGTTCGCTCGGAGTGACTCGAGCGTGATACCTGACCGGCGAAACCGGTCTGTGTCCAGTAGGGCACGTGCGTAGTCATCTTCGTCAGCATCAAACACGGGGTTTCGGAATGAAGGGTCGTGTACGGCCAAGGCCCCTGCCAGCCGTCGGTAGATATCGGTATGGGACAGGCACTCGCCCGCCGGAGGTGTAGCCGCTTCGTTCCAGTTGAGGTAGTAGTGGGTGAAGCTGTCGTTCATCTCGATCTGTTCGTGCTGCATCGTCGAGGGCAACACATAGTCGGCGAAGTCGGTGGTCGGCGTGGGAAAGATATCGATGGCGACAGTGAACAAACCATCCCGCGCCAGGGCCCGTTTGACCTCGTTGCTGTCCGGATTGGACACGACCGGATTTGCACCGCTGATTACAAGCGCCTCGACGGGATCGGTCGGGTCTTCGAGTTCATCAACCAGCCGCGTCATCACCCGATCCCGGGCTGGGGTAGAGCGGAGCTCGGGCATTCGGGCGGCATGAGAGTTGAACGCGTAGGCGGGACCGGTGCTGTAGACGAGTCCACCGCCGAGCTGGCCGAACGCTCCGGTAAGGGCAGGCAGGCAACTCACCGTCCTGGCCGCTTGCGCACCGTGGGCGTGGCGTTGCATCCCCTGTCCCAGCTTGATTGCCACTGGACCAGAATCGGCGATTTGCCGTGCCAGACGATGAATCTGGTCCTCCGGAATGCCACATACCTTGGCCCCCCGTGGTGCTGCCCATTGATCCAGCAACCGATCGAAATGCTCAAAGCCCTCACCGTGGGCGGTGATCCATTGATGATCGACACCATCGAGTTCCCTCACCACGTGGCACAAGGTCAAGGCCAGGGCGCCGTCAGTCCCTGGTCGCAGTGCAACGTGTTCATCAGCCCGCTGTGCGGTCCTGGTTCCGACGGGATCAACCACTATCACCTTCGCGCCGTTCTCTCGGGCGCTCTGTACGAAAGGCCAGAAGTGTTGGCTCGTGACCAAGGTGTTTGCTCCCCACAGGAAGACGGTCCCCGCATGAACCACGTCTTCTGGGTCCATTCCGTTGGCGAAACCTTGGGAGTACATCAGGCCTACATGACCGCTGATCGAGCAGATGGTGCCCTTGTGGTTGGAGGCCCCCAGCGCGTTCATCACCCTCGCGCCGGCGGGAAGCCCTGCACCTTGTATTGCCCCGACGTTGCCGGTTCCGGTGTAGGGCCAGATGGCTGCTCCACCGGCACGATCGCGGATCTCGATCAGCCTGCCGGCGATGTCGGACAAGGCGTGCTCCCATGAGACCTGTTCGAATCGTCCTTCCCCTTTGGCGCCGACTCGTTTCAGTGGGAACAAAAGGCGGGACGGGTCGACGGCGAACTCGAGCCACGGATTGACCTTTTTGCACAGGCCTCCGTTCGTGAACGGGTGATCGGGGTTGCCCCGCAGCTTCACGGCACAATCTTGATCGTCGACCGTGACGATCCAACTGCATCCGTCTGGACAATCGAGTGGGCACGCTCCCACGACGTCTCGCATCTCCTCAGTCTGCCGCGGCTCTCATGAGACCTGTTCGAATCGCCCTTCCCCTTTGGCGCCGACTCGTTTCAGTGGAAACAAGAGGCGGGACGGGTCGACGGCGAACTCGAGCCACGGATTGACCTTTTTGCACAGGCCTCCGTTCGTGAGGGGTGATCGGGGTTGCCCCGTAGCTTCACGAGTTGTCCCTGATCGTCGGTCGTCACGACTCAGCTGCAGCCATCGGGGCAGTCGAGCGGTTAGGCACCCACGACATCGCGCATGCTTCAGGTGGCCCGCCCACGGCTGCTTCGGTTGGCGATGGGGTCATGTGTTCCTGTGCAGATTGCCACCGAATGGTCCGGCCTCTGGAGGTGAACTGCGCTTGAAACCGTTTGGGTGCGCCAAGCGTAGGCATCCCTGTGGGTTGGAGGATACCGGTGAGGTCGTTTGGGTACATGCCCGAACTGGATGGGTTGCGCACGATCGCCGTGTATTTGGTTGTTGCCTACCACAGCGGAGTCTCGTTCTTTGCGAACGGCTATCTGGGCGTTGATGTCTTCTTCGTTCTCTCCGGCTTCCTCGTAACAAACGTCCTGGTGAACGAGCTGAGCGAGCGCGGCGAGCTCCGCTTTCGTCGCTTCTTCGCTAGGAGGGTCAGGCGTCTGCTGCCAGCCGGATTGGTGACGATCGTGGCCACGCTCATCGCGTTGCAGTTCGTCACGGACTCGAGCGAACGAGTCGGAGTCCAGTCCGATGCGAAGTCGGCTGCACTGTGGTTTGCCAACTTCAATGCTGTCGACCGAATCAGAACTGGACTCGACAATCCCAGTCCCTTGCTCCACTTCTGGTCCCTGTCAATAGAGGAGCAGTACTACGTGGTGTTTCCATTGGTCGTGTTCGGCCTTTTGCTTGCACAACGACGTTGGCCGAGCGCCATGTGGATTGTGCTGGCCGCCGGTGCGGCCCTGGGGGCAGGCTTTCAGATCGCCGTGAACCAGTACGACCCGAGCGCCGCTTACTACTTCACACACCTGCGCATTTACCAGATGTTGGCGGGAGCGTCTCTCGCCTCCCTGCTCAGACAGCAGCCAAGATTCGCGCCTCGTCTGCCGTGTGCGACTCCCGCGTTCGCCCTGGCATTCGCAATACTCCTCAGCCTCGATGTGGCCCCTGCCATTAGTCCGTCACTTCGTGGTGTTCTCACCACGGGGCTCGTTTTCGTGGTTCTTCTGGGAATCATGCAGGGCAATTCGTGGGGCTCAGCCTTGCTCTCGACAGGATCGATGGTGTACCTGGGTGGCCTGTCGTATGCGGTCTATCTCTTCCACGTCCCGATTGGCGTGATTACCGACTACGCCACCGGTGGTATGAACCCGTGGGCCAAGCTGGGATACACGGCGCTTGTGTCGACGCTCCTGGCGGCGGTGAGCGCTCGAATACTCGAGCGGCCTGTTCGGATGAACGCATACCTCGATACCAAACCAGGCCGAGTAATCGTTGTGGGTGTCACGTCGTCGGCTGCGGTCGGCTTCTTCCTCGTCCCGGTGCTGGTGTAGATGCTCAGCCATCAGATTCGGGGTGGATCTCTCTCCTCCGGTGAGGAGTCGGAAGTGGCTCCTCAGTTGATCCTCACCCGGAAGCCCGATCAGCTCACTATGCGCAATGTGAGACCTCAGAATGTAAAGCTGGATAGCTTGGGGAGAAGCTCCGCCGCAAGCTACGATCTACGCCCGTGTCAGAGTTCTTGCGACAGTACCTTCTGGTCGCCGTTTTGGTGCTACCGCCTTCGGCCTCGTAGCCACCTTTATTGGCCTTGCGTCTATCTTTCGGCCCTCTCGTCCCACCGCGGGGCAAGGTCGAGAACTACGAGTCCGGTGTCGATCCGGTAGGTTCTCACTGGGGCCAATCGCAGATCCGGTATTACATTTTCGCTCTACTCTTCGTGATGTTCGATGTGGAAGCTGTGTTCATCTTTCCCTGGGCGGTCCGTCTTGAGGCCTTTGGCTGGTTTGGTCTGGTGGAAATGACCATCTTCATCTTCATCTTGACCCTCGGCTTGGCCTACGCATGGCGAAAGGGTGTTTTGCGATGGGCATAGCGACGATGCGAGATCGGGCGTGTGTGGCTGCGGAGGGACGGAGCAGCTGCCTGGGCGAGAGCCGATTGTTTGAGCGGAGCGAGTCCGGAGCGACCGGAGGAGGCGCCCCGGCGCCGACGATGCGAGATCGGGCGTGTGTGGCTGCGGAGGGACGGAGCAGCTGCCTGGGCGAGAGCCGATTGTTTGAGCGGAGCGAGTCCGGAGCGACCGGAGGAGGCGCCCCGGCGCCGACGATGCGAGATCGGGCGTGTGTGGCTGCGGAGGGACGGAGCAGCTGCCTGGGCGAGAGCCGATTGTTTGAGCGGAGCGAGTCCGGAGCGACCGGAGGAGGCGCCCCGGCGCCGACGAT